>NZ_JAVLFP010000036.1:0-23520 GCF_046052825.1 Limnohabitans sp. | reverse complement strand
GGCAGCGTCAGATGTGTATAAGAGACAGGGAGAGTGTTCGGCGACAATTTACCCCAACTACGAGTCACAACCCACTGAAAGTTTGCCTGATGCAATTTGCCGACCGCCTCAACAATGTAGAAACCTCTGCCATTCGTGAGCTGTTCAAGCTCTTGGGCAAGCCCGGCATCATCAGTTTTGCCGGTGGGTTCCCAGACAGCGCCATGTTTGATGTAGAAGGCATTCGCGAAGCCAGCGCCCGCGCCTTGAGCGAAGAACCCGGCGCCGCTTTGCAATATGGCGCTACCGAGGGCTACAACCCCTTGCGCGAACAGTTGGTCCACTTCATGGCCAGCAAGGGCGTGACGGGTTTGTCACCCGAAGGCCTGATCGTGACCACGGGCAGCCAGCAGGGACTCGACTTGGTTGCCAAGACCTTGCTCAACCCCAGCGATGTGGCGTTGGTGGAGGGCCCTACGTTTTTGGCCACCATCCAGTGTTTTCGTTTGTATGGTCCGCAGGTGTTGGGTGTGCCCATTGATGCCGACGGTGTGCAAGTGGACAAACTCGAAGAGATGATCGTGCAGCACCGACCCAAGCTGGTGTATTTGATCCCCACGTTTGGCAACCCCAGCGGTGCCATGCTGAGTTTGGAGCGTCGTTTGCGCGTGCTCGAACTGGCCGTGAAATACCAAACCGTGGTGGTGGAAGATGACCCCTACGGCGACTTGTACTTCGGCGACGCGCCGCCGCCTTCGTTGCTGGCCTTGAGCGACCGCGTGCCGGGCAGCCGTGATTGGTTGGTGCACTGCGGCTCGCTGAGCAAAGTGCTGTCACCCGGCTTGCGTTTGGGCTGGATGATTGCCCCGCCCGAGTTGTTGGCACGCGCCACCATGTGCAAGCAGTTCAGCGATGCCCACACGTCCACCTTTGCGCAAGCCACGGCTGCGCAGTACCTCAAGGCAGGCCGCATGCCTGCCACGCTGGCCACGGTGCGTCGTGTCTATGGTGAGCGCGCGCATGCCATGGGCGAAGCGCTGCGCCGTGAGATGGGCGACGCCTTGACCTTCACCCAACCGCAGGGGGGCCTGTTTTTCTGGGCCAATCTCACCGGGGCAGGCGGTAAAGTGAAAGACGGCAACGAATTGGCCAAGCGTGCGATTGAAAAAGGCGTGGCCTTTGTGCCAGGCGCGCCGTTCTTTGCCAACGACCCAGACACCAGCGCCATTCGCTTGAGCTTTGCCACCGCCGATGTGGCCAAAATTCAAGAAGGCATCGCGCGGTTGGGAACGGCGCTGTGATTTAAGATGATTCGCACACGAGGGGACGCCATGGAACTTCACGAATTAACCCAACTCTCAACGCAAGATCGCCTACAGGCGATGGAGTTGCTATGGCAGTCGTTCTCAGAGCATCAAGGTGTTGATCTGATTCCAGCATGGCATCAGCAAGTGCTGAATGACCGAATGGCCCGCATGCAAGCTGGGGTTGAAAAAACAACGCCATGGCAGACCGCAAAAGACCGCCTGCGTGACCTGACCCGAGCTGCTACCTGAGCCTTGTTGGCAAAGAGGAGAAATCCTTTTGAATGGTTGCAACAGCATCAGCATCACAGATGCTGCGCAAGACGATTTATTGGCTGGCTTTGGGTTTTATCAGGCTCAGCTTGCGGGTTTGGGGCCTACTTTCTTGACAGCTTATCTGCAGACATTGACTCGCTCATCATTCATGCGGGTGTTCATGTTCACAGCAATGGTGTTTACCGTAGTCTTGCAAGCCGTTTCCCCTAAGCCATTTACTACCTTCTTCAAAGTGATCCGGTCACTGTGATCGCAGTTTTAGACACAAGACGTGACCCCGCTTGGACGCGTTCTAAACTTGCCACGCGCTAGGTATTAACTGTTGGCTTGCTTGCTCAAAACACCCATCACCGCCAGCCAACCGGCTTGGGCCTTCGGTCCTGCTTTGGTCAGTACCAATTGGCGTACGCGCCCGTCATGGGCGGGGGTGTAGTTGGCGATTGAGCGCGGTGTGGCGTTTATGCCGGGAGAGCCGTTCATACCTACACCCACGCAGGCCACAGGCGAGCTTCGTTTGAATTTCAGCCATGCCAACGAAGCACAAACCGAGGGTGGTTTGGCCGTGCTCGCAGAGCTGATTCAAGCCCAAGGCGTGGGTGTTTAACCCGTGTGTGCTTGGTAGGCTGCGGCGTCCATCAAGCTGTCGAGTTCGTGCGGAGCGCTCAACTGCACTTTGTAAAACCAGCCTGCGCCTTCCGGGTCGCTGTTGGCCAATGACGGGTCGGCGCGCAAGGCTTCGTTGACTTCCGTCACCGTGCCGCTGGCGGGCATGTGCACGTCAGCGGCCGCTTTGACCGACTCCACCACACCGGCGACGCTGCCTTGGGCAAAGGTTTTACCCACCTCTGCGAAGTCGACAAACACGATGTCTCCCAGGGTGTCTTGTGCGTGGGTGGTGATGCCGACTGTGGCCGAGCCGCCGTCGATGCGAACCCAGGTGTGTTCTTGGTGGTATTTGTGGGTCATAACAATCACATGCCGCTGTAGTTGGGGCCGCCACCGCCTTCGGGTGTGACCCAGACGATGTTTTGGGTGGGGTCTTTGATGTCGCAGGTTTTGCAGTGCACGCAGTTTTGTGCGTTGATTTGCAAGCGGTCCGAGTTGTCGTCGTTCTTGACGTATTCGTACACACCGGCTGGGCAGTAGCGGCTCTCGGGTCCTGCGTATTGCGCCAGGTTGATGGCCACGGGCACGGTGGCGTCTTTGAGCGTCAGGTGCGCGGGCTGGTTCTCTTCGTGGTTGGTGTTGCTGATGAACACCGAGCTCAGCCGGTCAAAGGTGAGCTTTCCATCGGGTTTGGGGTATTCGATCTGGGCGCACTCGTTGGCGGGCTTGAGGCTCAGGTGGTCTGGCTTGTGGCCATGCAGGGTCCACGGTGGCGTGTCGATGCCGATCTTGGGCAACAGCCACTGCTCAATGCCCGTCATCAGGGTGCCCACAGCCATCCCTTTTTTGAACCACAGTTTGAAGTTGCGGTACTTGTCCAACTCGCGGGCCAGCCAGCTGGCTTCAAAGGCCTGGGGGTAGGCGCTCAATTCGTCGCTGCTGCGGCCTGCGGCCACGGCTTCAAACGCGGCTTCACCGGCCAAGGCGCCGCTCTTGATGGCGGCATGGCTGCCCTTGATGCGAGCGGCATTGAGGTAGCCCGCATCGCAGCCGATCAATGCCCCACCGGGGAACACCGTTTTGGGCAAGGCCTGAGGCGTGCCGTTGTTGATGGCGCGTGCGCCATAGCCAATGCGTTTGCCGCCTTCCAAGTGGGCGCGAATTGCGGGATGGGTTTTCCAGCGCTGCATTTCTTCGAATGGGCTGAGCCAGGGGTTTTTGTAGTCGAGACCGAGCACGAAGCCCAGGGTGACCTTGTTCTCTTCCAAGTGGTACAGAAAGCCGCCGCCAAAGGTGTCGTCTTGCATGGGCCAGCCGGAGGTGTGCACCACCAAGCCAGGCTTGGCTTTGGCAGGGTCCACTTCCCACAGCTCTTTGATGCCGATGGCGTAGGTTTGCGCGTCACGCCCTTCGTTGAGTTTGTACTTGGCAATCACTTGCTTGCCCAAGTGGCCGCGTGCGCCTTCGGCAAACACGGTGTACTTGGCATGCAGTTCCATGCCGAGCTGGAAGTTGTCGGTGGGTTCACCGTCTTTGCCAAGACCTAAGTTGCCGGTGGCCACGCCTTTGACGGAAGCTACACCGCCGTGTGCGGCAGCATCGTCGTGGTAGAGCACTTCGGCAGCGGCAAAGCCTGGGAAGATTTCCACGCCAATCGACTCGGCGTGTGCCGCCATCCACTTCACCACATTGCTCAGTGACACCACATAGCAACCGTCGTTGTGGAAGTTGCGTGGCATCAACCAGTTTGGGGTGCGGGTGGCACCGGCTTCGGTCAGCATCAACAAATCGTCGCCTGTGACCTCTTGGTTCAAGGGGCAGCCTAGTTCTTTCCAATTGGGGATCAACTCGGTCAGGGCTTGGGGGTCCATCACCGCGCCCGACAAGATGTGCGCGCCGGGCTCTGAGCCTTTTTCAAGCACCACCACCGACACGTCTTTGCCGCTTTCGTTGGCCAGTTGTTTGATGCGAATGGCCGTGGCCAAACCGCCAGGCCCGCCACCGACCACGACCACGTCGTATTCCATGGCTTCACGCGGCCCGAACTGGGCGAGGATGTCTTGTGGGGTCATGTGGAGAGTCTCAAGCAGTTGTCAGAATTGCGACTGATTTTATGCGGTGTCATCGGGTGGCCTACATGCGTGCTTGTCATAATGAAACGACACAACAGCAGGAGGCATTCATGGCGTACAGCATTGATTTATCAGGTCGCGTGGCTTTGGTCACAGGCGCATCGAGCGGATTGGGCATGCAGTTTGCCAAAACACTCTCGCGCGCCGGTGCCGCCGTGGTGCTGGCCAGTCGACGGGTCGAAAAGCTCAAAGCCTTGCGGGCAGAGATTGAGGCCGAAGGTGGCGACGCCCATGTGGTGGCCTTGGATGTCACTGATTTAGACAGCATCAAGTCCGCCGTGGCGCATGCCGAGACCGAGGTGGGCAGCATCGACATCTTGGTCAACAACTCGGGCGTGAGCACCATGCAGCGCGTGCAAGACATCAGCGAAGAAGACTTTGACTTCATCTTTGATACCAACGTCAAAGGTTCTTTCTTTGTAGCGCAAGAGGTGGGCAAGCGCATGTTGGCGCGCGCGAAGGGGTCTGCACCGGGCAGCTACACCGGTGGGCGCATCATCAACATTGCTTCAGTCGGCGGCCTCAAAGTGTTGCCGCAGATCGGTGCCTATTGCATGAGCAAGGCCGCAGTGGTGCAAATGACCAAGGTGTTGGCGATGGAGTGGGGCCGTTTTGGCATCAATGTGAACGCCATTTGCCCAGGTTACATCGACACCGAGATCAACCACCACCATTGGGAAACCGAGCAAGGACAAAAGCTGATCAACATGTTTCCCCGCAAACGTGTGGGGCAGGTGCAAGACCTGGATGCCTTGCTGGTGATGTTGGCCAGCGCTGAAAGCAACTTCATCAATGGCGCGATCATGACGGCCGACGATGGGTTTTCTTTATGAAGTTTGACATTCCAGACCATAAAAAGTTGGTCCACCAAATGACGATCCCCATCCGATGGGGCGACATGGATGCCATGGGACACGTGAACAACACCACCTATTTCCGCTACCTAGAGACCATCCGCATCGATTGGTTTCATGCCATTGGCACAGGCCCCGATCCCACAGGTTGTGGCCCCGTGATCGTGAATGCGTTTTGCAACTTTTACAAACAGCTTGAATACCCCGGCGATGTGCTCATGAAGATGTACACCAGCGACCCCGGGCGTACCACCTTTGAGTCGTGGGCCACCATGGAGTTGGTGGATCAGCCTGGGGTGATTTATGCGGCGGGGGGTGCCACCACGATCTGGGTGGACTTTCCCAAGCAAAAAGCGATTGAGTTGCCCGACTGGGTGCGCACCATCGTCACGCCCTGAGCGCGGGTCTGCGCTTGGCTCAGCTGAGGGCGACCTACTTCTGTTTGGGTACCCGGCCCATCACATAGAACTCGGGGTTGGGCATCATGCTGCTGAAGCTGGCCATGCGGTTGCTCAGGCCAAAAAAGGCGGTGATGGCGGCAATGTCCCAAATGTCCTCGTCATCAAAGCCATGGGCGTGCAGGGCGGCAAAGTCGGCATCTTCTACCGTGTCGCTGTGCAAGCAGACCTTCATTGCAAAGTCGAGCATGGCGCGTTGGCGTGGTGTGATATCGGCCTTGCGGTAGTTGACGGCCACTTGGTCGGCCACCAATGGCTTCTTTTCATAAATGCGCAAGATGGCACCGTGGGCCACCACGCAGTACAGGCAGTTGTTGGCGGCGCTGGTGGTGGTGACGATCATCTCGCGGTCACCCTTGGTCAAATTGCTGTCGCGCCCCACCGTCTCGGGCAGCATCAGCGCATCGTGGTAGGCAAAGAACGCACGCCACTCGGCCGGGCGGCGTGCCAAGGCCAAAAACACATGGGGTACAAAGCCCGCTTTGTCTTGCACCTCCAAGATTTTGGTGCGAATGTCTTCGGGCAGGTCTGTGAGTTCAGGGTGGGGGTAGCGGGTTGTGCTTGTCATGTCCTGATTCCTTGTGTTGTTTCTCTGACTCGATTGTTACCCCACCAACAATTTATGCAGTAAGTCATTTCAGGCTTAGGGTGTTTGCACATGCTGGATGCAATTTTTAGCTGAGCAGCCTCGAACATCTATCTATCAAAATATTTGCGTGAAACACATGACTGACGCGTTGTCCTGTCGGTATCTTTTGATGCATCCATCAGGCATTTTGAGGAATGGCATGTATCCCATTTGATACAATCAAAAGGTGTTCATGTGAAAACTATTTACACAACCCCGCTATTTGACGCGTGGTACACCGCATTGCGTGATCGTAGGCTGGCTCGGCTGATTCAAGTTCGTGTCGATCGTGCTGAAGATGGAAATTTCGGAGATACCAAACCGGTAGGCGGTGGCGTCTCAGAGATGAGAATTCACTATGGCGCAGGCTATCGTGTGTATTTCATGCAGAGAGGCTTGGACGTTTTGATTTTGCTGGCTGGCGGTGACAAAACATCGCAAGACAAAGACATCAAAAGCGCATTGCGTTTGGCGCAAGAGATCAAGGAGAGTCATTCATGAACAAACCAAGCCTTCGTAAATGGGACAGTGTCGAACATCTCAAAACTGATGAGGACATAGCGCTTTACCTTGAAGCCAGTTTGCAAGAGGCTGGGGATGATGCGGCATTCATCGTCAAAGCGCTTGGAAATATTGCGCGGGCCAAGGGTATGTCACAACTGGCCAAAGACACCGGGCTTGGACGTGAAAGTCTCTATAAAGCCCTCTCTGGGGAAGGCAATCCAAGCTTTGCCACCATTCTCAAAGTGACGTCTGCACTTGGGATACAACTGCACGCCACCGCTCACTAACCCACCAACAACTTGTGCACCAAGTCTGCCGTGGTGGACGCTTTGTATTTGCGCATCAGCTTGGCGCGGTAAATCTCAACGGTGCGGTGGCTGATGGCCAGGGCTTTGCCAATTTCTTTGGAGGTCATGCCGTCCATCAAGAAGGCGGCCACTTCGCGCTCGCGGGCGGTCAACTCGGCGCGTACCGGGCGGTGGGCGCTCAGGTCTTCAAAACTCCAAATGCCCGCTTCGTGCGGGGCTTCGCGGTTGAGTGCGCGGCCGGTGACATGGCACCAAAAGGGCTCGCCTTTGAAGCGACCATCGATGCGCTTCATCACCCGGTCGTCGGCGTACAGGCCCTTGGCATTCAAGATGGGTTCAATGCGAGCCCCCGTGCGCTCGTACTCGTCGGCACTGGGGTAAAGCACCTGAAACGACTGGCCTATCAACTGCTCACGCGGGGCACCAAACATGTCGCACAGGCGCTGGTTGCAGTCCACCATGGTGCGGTTGCGTGACAGCACCAAGCCGATTGGGGCGAGGTCAAAGGCGAGTCGGTAATCGATCTTCATGGCGAGCGGGGGTCTGTGCTTACGGAAAACTACGTAGCGTCTTACGTAGTATCGTAGCGCCATCTTGTAGAACCTTTTGGAGCATCTCTTGAACAAAGTTTTTCCATCCGCTGAGGCGGCACTCCAGGACATCGTGGCCGACGGTCAGCTGATGGCCGTTGGTGGGTTTGGCCTGTGTGGCATTCCCGAAGCGCTGATTGACGCCTTGCGCGACTCCGGCGTGAAAGACCTGACGGTCATCTCAAACAACGCTGGGGTTGATGGCTTTGGTTTGGGCAAGTTGTTGGAAACACGCCAGATCAAAAAAATGATTTCCAGCTACGTGGGCGAGAACAAAGAGTTCGAGCGCCAGTATTTGGCGGGTGAGTTGGAGTTGGAGTTCACCCCCCAAGGCACCTTGGCTGAAAAGCTGCGTGCGGGCGGTGCGGGCATTCCAGCCTTCTTCACCAAAACCGGTGTGGGCACCTTGGTGGCCGAAGGCAAAGAGCTGCGCGAGTTCGATGGCGAAACCTATGTGATGGAGCGCTCGTTGGTGCCCGAGATTGCCTTGATCAAGGCCGATGTGGCCGACCGCTCAGGCAACCTGCGCTTCAACATGACGGCACGTAACTTCAACCCCGCAGCGGCTACCGCAGGCAAGATTTGTGTGGTGGAAGTCGAGCGCATTGTGGCCACGGGTGAGTTGGCTCCGGATGACATCCATTTGCCGGGCATCTATGTGCACCGCATCGTGCACAACCCAACCCCCGAAAAGCGCATTGAAAAACGCACTACCCGCGACCGCAAATAAGGAATTGACATGGCTTGGACTCAAGACGAAATGGCCGCACGTGCGGCAAGCGAACTGCAAGACGGTTTTTATGTGAACCTCGGCATTGGCATTCCAACGCTGGTGGCCAACCACGTGCCTGACCATGTGGAAGTCTGGCTGCAAAGCGAAAACGGCATGTTGGGCATTGGCCCTTTTCCCTACGACGATGAAGTCGACGCTGACTTGATCAACGCGGGCAAACAAACCGTGACCACCATCAAGGGCTCGGCGATTTTTGGCAGCGACCAATCGTTTGCCATGATCCGTGGCGGCAAGATCAACCTCTCCATCCTCGGCGCCATGCAGGTGAGCGAGAAGGGCGACTTGGCCAACTGGATGATCCCCGGCAAGATGATCAAGGGCATGGGCGGCGCGATGGACCTGGTGGCGGGCGTCAAGCGCGTGATCATTTTGATGGAACACGTGGCCAAGAAAAAAGATGGCACCGAAGACCTGAAGATTTTGCCCAGCTGCACCTTGCCTTTGACGGGCCTGGGTGTGGTCGACCGCATCATCACCGACCTGGCCATCATGGACGTGGTGCCCGAAGGCCTCAAGATTGTCGAGCTGGCGCCCGGCGTGACGCGTGAGTTTGTGCAAAGCAAAACTGGTGTGACGTTGATCTAACGACATCGTCATATGTTTCATGCAAAACGCCCGACATCGTCGGGCGTTTTGCTTTGGG
The DNA here is from genome assembly GCF_046052825.1 of Limnohabitans sp. GTDB lineage: Bacteria > Pseudomonadota > Gammaproteobacteria > Burkholderiales > Burkholderiaceae_C > Limnohabitans. Next base: position 14,445 of record NZ_JAVLFP010000036.1, on the reverse strand, counting down.
GCTTGTGTTGGTTTGGCGATCAATCGGCCTTGATGTTGGCGGCCTTCACCACGGTGCCAAAACGTGCCAGGTCGCGCTTGATGTCGTCGCCAAATTTGTCGGCACTGCCCGGGGTGGCCGTGATGCCCATGCCGTTCAAGCGTTCACGTACCTCGGGGTCTTTCAACACCAGGTTCAATTCGGCGTTGAGTTTGTCCACGATGGCTTTGGGCATCTTGGCCGGACCCAGCAAACCAACCCAAGAGTTGATGTCGAAATCGGCCACGCCGTTTTCAATGAAGGTAGGAACGTCGGGCAACGAGGTGGCGCGTTGCGCGCTGGACACCGCAATGGCTTGCAGCTTGCCAGACTTGACGTGCGGTATGGCGCCTGCAATGGCGGTGTAGACCAGTGGGATGTTGCCACCCAGCACATCGGTCATGGCTTGGCCGCCGCCTTTGTACGGAATGTGTACCAAGTTCGCGCCGGTGCGCATCTTCAGCAACTCCCCCGCAATGTGCGGTGTGCCACCGGTGCCCGATGTGCCGTAAGACAAACCGCCGGGCTGGCTCTTGGACAGGGCGATCACGTCTTTGAGGGTTTTGGCTTGAAAGCCAGGGGGGGACACCAAGATCAACACCGCATCGCCAATCTTGCCGATGGGGGCGAGATCTTTGACGGTGTCATAACCCACCTTGGCAAACACATGCGGATTGATCACCAAGGTGCCATCAAAACCCAACAACAAGGTGTAGCCATCGGGTTCTGCCGCCGTCACCATCTGCGTGCCAATGTTGCCCGAGGCGCCGGGTTTGTTGTCGACCACCACTTGTTGGCCCAGGCGTTTGGAGAGTTGCTCAGCAATCAGCCGACCGCTGGTGTCGGTCACGCCGCCCGGCGTGAACGGCACGATCAGGCGAATGGGTTTGGTCGGGTAGTTGCTTTGCGCATGACTGGCGGTGGCCATCAGCCCCAGGCAGGCGGCGGTCAGCGCGAGCAGACTGTCTTGAAACAGACGACGCGTCCAGGCGACGTGTGAGTCATATGGGGTGTGTCGCATGGCTTTTAATTTGTGCATGCAAAGATGATGGCACAAAGCAACAAGCCTCTAAGTACTCGCTTGTCCTTAGAGGCTTGTGGTGCAGTGCTGAATGTGGAGCGGGTGATGGGAATCGAACCCACGCTATTTGCTTGGGAAGCAAAAGTTCTACCATTGAACTACACCCGCATGGTGTGGATTCTAGCGGGGCCTACATCCTGACACTGTTGCAAAACCCTTGAGGCGATTGGCATTGGCGGGTGCTTGACTTTGTTTTTGTGTGGTTTGGCTTGTTCTGAAACTGGCTGATCGGTTACTGATGGGTGCTGATTGCTCTGATGGGCAAAAGCACTACCCTTGAAGTGAGTTGACATGAAAGTTAGGAAATTTTCATTTGTTCTAAAGCTAACTTACCTAAGATGCCATATGGATTAGCAATGGTTTCAGGCATCTCAAAATGGTTGTAATTTTGTCCAACAACATACTCAACAGGTTTCCCCATATCTTTTACTGCTTTAGCAAAGTCACGGCTTTGCCTTTGGAATTCAGGTGTTTCAAGACTTCCATGAGCAACAATGATTGGGGCATTTAAAAACTCAAGATGTCTTTGAGTACTCAGAGCATGTTCTAAGCTGTCAGTGAATTTGACATAAGAACTTCTTGCAGAGAGACGAACAGGCTTTAAGTCATACATTCCGCTACATAAAAGCCCACCCTTGATGATGTTCATAGGTAGACCATATTCTTTTTGCCAATTAGTAACCAAGGTAACCCCAGCAAGATGGGCGCCAGAAGAATGACCGGAAATATAAATTCTATTTGGGTCTCCATTAATGCTGGAAATATTTTTATAAACCCAAGCCACAGATCGCCGAACTTGTTCAATCATCGGCATTAACTCGCCACCAGATTCAAAAGCGTTGATGAAATCAGGAACAACAAAATGGGCGCCTGCATTCACAAATGTCTCAGCTTTGAAGCCAAAATTCTTGGCTAATCCGGAACGCCAAGCGCCACCGTGTATAAAAATATTTACGGGTGCTTTGGGTCGGTTGCATAGATAAACATCAAGCCCCTCAATTTGGGTTGGTCCATAGGCAAAACGTTTTGGATTACCAAGACGATTACGTGTTATGTCGCTATTGGATGCATACCTACTTTGAACCTGCCGAATATTTGGGGCATAAACACTCTGATCATAGGATGCGTCTAATTGCTCCTGATCCATATCAAGCCAAACTAATGGTCCTTTATTTTTGGACGGAGTTTGGCTCGATGGCTGGGTAAAAGCAGATGTGACAAGCCCGGTACCCATTGCCAAGAGAAGGTTTCGTTTTGAATTCATTTTGCCCCCAAGTTTTAAAAAATCATAAGGGGAAATAGTAAAAAAGCATAAACAGCACTGACACTATTTCTTCTCAAGTAGGTGTAAATTACACCTGATTTCAGATTCTACTTTCTTGCTTGTCTTAAATGCAACTGTTTGCTTTCTGGACGAAAATCCAAAGAAGTGCCTGGTAAACAAAATCCGAACCTCAAATTTTTCAAATGTCACTAAATACCTCCAATCAACAGGAGGTGCTAAATGATTACAACAGCCAAGAACAAAAACGAACTGATTGCAGGTCTAAAACAACAAAAGGACTTTGCGGTCCTTGCCACCCACACAGGACCAGCAGTTACAGTAGCCAAAGAGGTTGCCAAGTATGGCTCTAGAGTTGTTTCTGTCACCATCATTGAAACAAAGTGAGGGACCACTGGCAAAGATGACCAATTTGTTCAAAATCCACTACCAGTCAGCCAGTGATAGGGCTGGAACATCTGCTGTTGATGCGATGGTCACGGCCTAGGTTCATACCTGTTTAAGCAAACGAAGTAGGTTTAATGACGTACCAAAGTCATTGGTGTGGAGTTGACTGTCGTGGTTCAGACACTGCGGCAATCCAAGCTGGTGGTGGACTGGGTGGTGCCAATCCTGCACCTGTCTGAGTGGTTCTGATGGAACTCTGAAACTCAAGTCACTGAAGTCATCCAGTGAGGACCACGACTCGTTTCTAGGCCGTTGGGAAGCAAAAGTTCTACCATTGAACTACACCCGCGTGAGCGCGATTGTAGCGATTCAGTGGGTGGCTACAGCGATGTCGGTTTGACTCAACAGCCATTCACGAAACGCACGCACCTTCTCTAAATTTTGTTCGATCGCGCGGTACGACAGGAAGTGTGTTTCTTGCAAGATGGGTTCAAACTCATCCGTGCCGACCACCAACAGATCCCCTCGGTTGATCTCGCGCTCTGCCAAGCGCGTGCTCTCCAAGGCCACGCCCATGCCATCGGCTGCCGCTGAGATGGACATGGCGGCTCGGTCAAAAGAGGGGCGGGGTCGGTTGGGCAGTACCAAGCCATTGAGGGCAAACCAGTTGGACCACTTGACGCGGTTCAGCTGCGATTCAATCAACACCAACTCGGGCAGTTGCTGGCGCGCTGTGCGCCCGGGCGAAAGCAAGGATGGGGCACACAGGGGCACAATTTTTTCTTGCCCCAAAGCGTGCGACACCACACCTTTGCGCGCTGGGGGCTCGTTGTACGAAATCACCACATCCAGTTCTTTGGTACGCGTCAAGTCAATTTGCTCGGCCCCTGAGGTCAAACGAAGCGTGATGTCCGGGTAGGTTTTGACAAACTCGGGCAGTCGAGGGCCCAACCATTTCACCGCGAAGCTGGCGGCACAGTAGATGGCCAAAATTTGCTCCTGCGGCGCGAGCCGCACCTCGTCGCAAGCGGTCTCAATGGTTTCAAACACGCGGCTCAAGCTCTCTAGCAAGCGTCGGCCCTCTGAGGTGAGTTCAACCCGGCGGTTTTGCCGCACAAACAGTTTGCGCCCAAAGTAAGTTTCCAATTCGCGTATCTGATGGCTGACCGCCGAGGGGGTGATGCACAGCTCGTCGCTGGCCAGACTGAAGCTCTCGCTGCGGGCGGCAGCTTCAAAGGCATGCAGCAAAGAAAATTTGGGGATACGGCGCATCACTGCATTTTAGATGAGCTGTGCTCATGTTTTTGTGAGAAATCATCGCTTGTCAATCATGCATTGAGGCGTCACCATTCGCAGCTTCTTTCTTTCTGTGTTCAAGGAAAACCATGTCTGCTGTGCTTGCTGATCAAAAACAAACCTCTTACACGTCCCCGCCACTGAGTCTGGTCGACAAGCGGGTGTCGATTTACCAGCCCGAGCAAGAAGGTTTGATTTTTCCGCAAGTGCCTGAGTTCACATCGCATGCCCAAGCCCGACAGCACGGTAAAGAGCGTTTGGTGGCCGCGTGTCGTGCGTTTGCGTTAGAAGGTTTTGATTACGGGTTTGCCGGTCATCTGACCTTCCGCGATCCAGAGCGGCCCCACTTGTACTGGACCAACCCGATGGCGGTGCACTTCAGCCAAGTGAAGGTGTCCAACCTGATCTTGGCCGACCATGAAGGCCGTGTGGTGGAGGGCCAACATGCCATCAACCGCGCAGGTTTTGTGTTGCACGCGGCAGTGCACGAAGCACACCCCGAGATTGTGGCCATGTGCCACGCGCACACGGTCTACGGCACAGCCTTCGCTTCACTGGGTCGTCCGTTGGATCCGATTTCGCAAGATGCCGCCGCCTTCTTTGAAGACCATGTGGTCATCAGCGAAGAAGCGGGCCAAGTGGCCGTGGAGGTGAAGGGTGGGCACAAAGTGGCCAACGCCTTCAAGGGCGTGAAAGCCGCCATCCATCAAAACCACGGTTTGTTGACGGCCAGTCGCCACAGCATTGAGGCTGCGGCGTTTTGGTTCATTGCCTTGGAGCGTTGCTGCAAGCAGCAAATGGCGGTGGAAGCCACAGGCATCAAGCCGCGTTTGGTGTCTCCCGAGCGATCACGCTACAGCCGTGAACACGTGGGCAGCGAATACATTGGTTGGCTGCATTTCCAGCCGATCTGGGAACACCTGGTGGTGACCCAACCCGACATGCTCCAGTGATTGAAGAGACAAAAAGAGGCCTGATATGAAAAAAGAAGAGCAAATGGACAAAGCCAAGAGCGCCAGCGCGGCTTCGGCTCCAGTGAAAAAACTCATCCCTTATGGCGGCTATTACGCCAAGCAAACATTGGCCCACGACCCGGAGTTGACCGAGACGGGCCCCGGCACACCTGCGGGTGAGTATTTCCGCCGCTTTTGGCACCCGGTCTGCATGTCGATGGAGCTGACCGACACGCCACGCTTCTTGAAAATCTTGAACGAAGAGCTGGTGGCTTTCCGCGACAAGAGTGGCCAAGTGGGCGTGCTGCATGCACATTGCGTGCACCGGGGTGCGTCGCTGGAGTACGGCGCCATTCAAGAGCGCGGCATCATGTGCTGCTACCACGGCATGGTGTTTGACGTGGACGGCACCTGCTTGCATGTGCCTTACCCAAAGGGCGAAGAGAAAGAAGCCGAACGTTTTGCTTGCACCATCCGCCAAGGGGCTTACAAAGCCTTGGAGCGCAATGGCTTGGTGTTTGCCTACATGGGGCCACCTGAAGAAGAGCCTCCGTTCCCCGAGTGGGAGACAGACTTCACCGTGGCCCCCGGCGACGAACTGGTGCCCTACAGCAACTTCCAGCATTGCAACTGGTTGCAAGTGCAAGACAACGCAGCCGACAACTACCACACGGCTGCGCTGCACGCAGCGTCCAGCGTGGTGGGTGGGCATTTCCAGGGCACGACCTTCAACGAAGTGGGCGCGGCCTCGATGGAAGTTGCCCCCGACATGTTGTTTGTGCCAATTCACGAAGGCCGTGGACTGGCCTGTGCCGGTGCGCGCCGCTCGGACGACCAGCACATGTTTGTGCGGGTGCAACACCAGGTGTTGCCCAACCTGAGCCTGCATGCCTACACCTCAGAAGATGGCTTGAAGAAAAAACTCTTCAGCCGCTTCAACATCGTGCGTTGGACGGTGCCGGTGGACGATGTCAACAGCAAGATGATTGGCTGGCGCGTGTTGGGCCCCACGATTGACACACGCGGTGTGGGCGACAAAAACATGGTGGGCTTTGAGGCCATCGACTTTCTAGAAGGCCAGGTGGCCATGCGTCGCCCCGAGCGCTTTGGCAAGTACAAGCTGGAAGACATGCCACCGATTCCACCCAACCACCGAGAGCGCGCCAATTACAAAGACGCCCAATACGCACCAGGCGATTACGAGGCCATCATCAGCCAGCGTCCCATCGCTGTGCATGCCTTGGAGAACCCGACCAAGTTTGATGCGGGCTTGTACATGTTCCGCAAGCTGTTGCGTGACGCCATCCGTGGCAGCAACCCCGGTGCCAGCGCCGAGCGTTTTGCCCAATGGCTCAAAGACAGCAACGGCGCGCCCAACAGCTTCTGCTCGGGCAACGTGTTCCACTTGCCGCTGGCCAAGACGGTGGAAGACGAAGTGGCGCAACGCCGCATGCTGTCTAAGCAGGTGATTGCCATCTTGAACGAAAGCGACAAAATGTCTGGCCCGGCCCGCACCGAGTTTGTGAAAACCCGATTCGAAGAGTTGGAGCAAACCGTGAAGAAGGCCTACCACGCGTGACCATGGCCGATTCAGCGAACCCTCCCACCCTAGACCTTCAAATCAAGCAAATTCGATGGGAAGCGACCGACATCTTTGCGTTTGAGCTGGTCCACCCGCAGGGCCAGGCGCTGCCAGCGTTCAGCGCTGGGGCGCACATCGATGTGCACCTAGGCGATGGCTTGATTCGCCAATACAGCCTCAGCAACGACCCGCAAGAAACACACCGCTACGTGATTGGCGTGTTGCGCGACGAGGCAGGGCGTGGTGGTTCGCGCAGCTTCACGGGCAATGCCCGTGTGGGGCAGTTGCTCAAAGTCAGTCCACCGCGAAATAACTTTGCCTTGGCGGCCAACGCACAGCGCACGGTGTTGTTGGCAGGCGGCATTGGCATCACGCCCTTGAAGGCGATGGCGCATGCCTTGTCGCAGGCAGGGGCTTCATTTGCTTTGCACTATTGCGTGCGCAGCGATGACCGCATTGCGTTCAAGGACGAATTGAAAGCTCTGGCGGTTACGCAGTGTCATGTGGACGCAGGCGACCCCAGCCAAGGGCTCAACATCGCCGCCTTGCTGCAAACGCCGCAAGAGGGCACGCATGTGTATTTTTGTGGCCCACCCGGATTCATGAAAGCCTGCAAGGCTGCCACCGCGCATTGGCCTGCGGCGCAGGTTCATTCAGAGCACTTTCAAGCACCTGTGGCGGATGCGTCAGCAAGTCCCACTCCAGCTACGGGTGACGGCAGTTTTGTGGCGCAAATTGCCAGCACAGGCCAAACGATTGTGGTGGCCGCTCACCAGTCCTTGGTGGACGCCTTGGCCGGTGAGGGGATTGACATTGCCACTTCCTGCATTTCCGGTTTGTGCGGCACTTGCAAGGTAGGTTACCTGTCGGGTGACGTCGAGCACAACGACCACATCTTGGGTGCCGACGAGCAAAGCCAGTGCTTGACCGCCTGTGTTTCGCGCGCCCGGTCCGGGGTTTTGGTGCTGGACCTGTGAATTCCAGCCTTCGCAACCATTTGAAAGAGTGAGTCCATGTCATTGATTCAGCAACTCAAGGCCCGTGCCGCCGCCCACAAGCCAGTGCGCGTGGCCATCATTGGCGCAGGCAAATTCGGTTCCATGTATTTGTCGCAAGTGCCGCGCACCCCCGGCATTCACCTGGTCGCGGTGATCGACTTGTCGCCCGACCGTGCCAAAGCATCTTTGGCCCGCGTGGGTTGGTCAGAGGACCAATACAGCGCCAAGTCCTTGGTTGAAGCCAGCAAGACGGGTGCCACCTTCATCACCGATGACGCGCAGGCTGTGATTGCCAGCGACCACATCGACATGGTGATCGATTCCACGGGCAGCCCCGCTGCGGGTGTGCACCACGCGCTCTTGTGCTGTGAGCACCGCAAACACATCATCATGGTCAACGTCGAGGCCGATGTGTTGGCCGGCCCTTTGCTCGCGCGTCGGGCCGCGCAGGCCGGCATCATTTACTCCATGGCCTCGGGCGACCAACCTGCGTTGATTGCTGAGTTGGTCGACTGGGCGCGCACCATTGGTCTGGAGGTGGTGTGTGCGGGCAAGGGCACCAAGTATTTGCCCATCTACCACCAGTCCACGCCCGAGACGGTGTGGGGGCACTATGGCTTCAGCGAAGCACAGGTGGCCGGCGGCGACTTCAATGCCCAGATGTTCAACTCGTTTCTGGACGGCACCAAGTCAGCCTTGGAAATGGCGGCAGTGGCCAATGGTTGCGACTTGTTGCCACCCCCTGACGGCTTGCTTTTTCCGCCCTGTGGTGTGGACGACTTGCCGCACATCTTGCGGCCTGCCAGCGAAGGCGGCATCTTGGCCCAAAAAGGCACGGTCGAAGTGGTGTCCTCCATTGAGCGTGACGGTCGCCCGGTATTTCGCGATTTGCGCTGGGGCGTGTACGCTGTGTTCGAGGCACCCAGCCCCTACGTGATGGACTGCTTTGCTCAATACGGCTTGAAAACCGACAGCACAGGCCGCTATGCCGCCATGTACAAGCCCTACCACCTGATTGGTTTGGAGTTGGGCATTTCGGTGGCCAGCATCGCCCTGCGTGGCGAAGCCACAGGTGCAACGGGCGATTGGCGAGGCGACGTGGTGGCCACAGCCAAGCGGGCCCTCAAAGCGGGTGAGACCTTGGATGGCGAAGGTGGCTTCACCGTCTACGGCAAGGTCATCCCGGCGGCAGACTCTTTGCGCTTAGGCGGCTTGCCCATCGGCTTGGCGCACCACATGGTGCTCAAGCGTGATATCGCGGCCGGGCAGGTGGTGTCTTGGCGTGATGTGGACTTTGATGCCAGCCGGCAAGTGGTTCAAGTGCGCCGTGACATGGAAGACCTGTTTCGCCGCGAGTGGGGCATGGTCTGAAAATTGGCCGACACATAAAAAAAGAGATCGCGTGTCTTGCGATCTCTTTTGGATGGTGGACTTGGCTCAGGCGGTTTGAGTCAAAGCTTGGTGCATCACCTGGCTGATGTCTTCAAAGTAATCGTGTGCAACCTGGGTTGGAACCAAATACTTGGTGCGGCGGTTCTTGCCTTCGAACACGGTGTCGACCATGCCCAATTCACGCAACTGGTCGAGTTTGCGGTGGATCGTGGCGGGTGACGCGATGGTGTTGAGCGCCATCGCATCCGTCACCGTGAGGGGCTTTTGTTCGGCGAACCGAACGGCAATCACCTCAAGCAATTTTTTGGCGTCCAAATCCATTGCAGGGGTCTTTTGACTCCCCTCAAGCGCATGGACAAGGTTCAAAAACCGCAAATAGATATGTTTCGTGGGCATGACGGAATTGTCGAAATTGACAAAAAAATAACTTCTATCAGTATACGGAGGAAATCGCTTCGAACGCTTGTTGCCTTCAAATGAATAACAAGTTTACAAACGATCCTGATCGTGCTTATTTCAATATATCTCCCAAGCACAGGTACTTGATTTCCAGATACTCGTCCATGCCATGGTGCGAGCCTTCGCGTCCCAGTCCTGATTGTTTGACGCCCCCAAAGGGCACGTGCTCGGTGGCAATGATCCCTACGTTGATGCCCACCATACCGTATTCCAGCGCTTCGCTGACGCGGAAAATGCGGCCCACATCGCGGCTGTAAAAGTAGCTCGCCAAACCAAACTCGGTGTGGTTGGCGGCATCGATCGCGTCTTGCTCGTGGGTGAAACGAAACACCGGGGCAAAGGGACCAAAGGTCTCTTCGCGGGCGCACAACATGTCGGCACGGGCCTCGGCGATCACCGTGGGTTGGAAGAACTGGCCCTCCAACTTGTGGCCGCCCGTCAGCAGCTTGCCGCCTTTGCTGAGCGCGTCTTGCACATGGCGCTCGACTTTTTCAAGCGCTGCGGGCTCAATCAGTGGGCCTTGGGCCACGCCGTCTTCAAAACCATTGCCCACCTTGAGCGCTTTGACTTTGTGGGCAAACTTTTGCACAAACTCGTCGTACACCGCGTCTTGCACATAGATGCGGTTGGCGCACACGCAGGTTTGCCCTGCGTTGCGGTATTTGCTGGCCATGGCGCCGTCCACGGCGCTGTCGATGTCGGCGTCGTCAAACACGATGAAGGGGGCGTTGCCGCCCAGCTCCAGCGCGAGTTTTTTGATGCTGGGCGCAGATTGCGCCATCAAGATGCGGCCCACCTCGGTGGAGCCTGTGAAGCTGATGTGGCGCACCACATCGCTGGCACAGAACACCTTGCCCACGGCCACGCTGTTGTCGCTGTCGGCGGTGAGCACATTGAGCACACCCGCTGGGATGCCTGCACGCAGGGCCAGTTCAGCCGCGGCCAGGGCGGTGAGGGGCGTGAGCTCAGCGGGCTTGATGACCACCGGGCAACCTGCGGCCAGCGCCGGTGCCACTTTGCGGGTGATCATGGCAAGTGGAAAGTTCCAGGGCGTGATGGCGGCGCACACACCGATGGGTTGGCGCAGCACCATCAGGCGGCGGTTGTTGTCGAACTGGGGCAGGGTTTCGCCGTTGACGCGTTTGGCTTCTTCGGCATACCACTCCACAAAGCTGGCGCCGTACACCACCTCGCCTTTGGCCTCGGCAAAGGGTTTGCCTTGCTCGGCGGTCATCAGGCGGCCCAAGTCGTCCACGTTGGCCATTAGCAAATCAAACCATTTGCGCAGGATGATGCTGCGCTCTTTGCCGGTTTTGTTGCGCCAGGCGGGCCATGCGGTGTTGGCTGCAGCAATCGCCGCTTCGGCCTCCACCACCCCGAGGTTGGCCACATCGGCCAGTTTGGCGCCCGTGGCCGGGTCGTGCACGTCAAAGCGGCTGTTGCCTTGGACCCATTGGCCGTTGATCAGGGCATCGGTTTTGAGCAAGCTGGGGTCGTTGAGCAAAGCGAGTGGGGTGTTCATCATGGGGTGTCTCCGGTCAATGCCGCAAGCATACCTTTGCTGGCTTCAAGCCAGACTCGGCGGTGAGACTTGGGGCCGATGTTTGCGAAGTGGCCAAACCTATAATTTGAGGATGACTACCCCCCAATTCACCGTCGCGGACATTCGCAAAACCTTTCTGGACTTTTTCGCCTCCAAAGGCCACACCGTGGTGGCTTCCAGCCCCTTGGTGCCCGGCAATGACCCCACCTTGATGTTCACCAACTCGGGCATGGTGCAGTTCAAAGACGTGTTTTTGGGCACTGACAAACGCTCGTACGTGCGTGCCGCTTCGGTGCAGGCATGCTTGCGGGCCGGTGGCAAACACAACGACCTGGAGAACGTGGGTTACACCGCACGTCACCACACCTTCTTTGAAATGCTGGGCAACTGGAGCTTTGGCGACTACTTCAAGCGTGAGTCGCTCCATTGGGCGTGGGAGTTGCTGACCGAGGTCTACAAGTTGCCCGCAGACCGTTTGCTGGCCACCGTGTACCAAGAAGACGATGAGGCCTATGACATTTGGACCAAAGAAATTGGCCTGCCGCCCGAGCGTGTGATCCGCATTGGCGACAACAAGGGCGGGCGCTACAAGAGCGACAACTTCTGGATGATGGCCGACACCGGACCATGCGGCCCGTGCTCAGAAATCTTCTATGACCACGGCGACCACATCCCCGGTGGCCCACCCGGCAGCCCCGACGAAGACGGCGACCGCTTCATCGAGATCTGGAACAACGTGTTCATGCAGTTCAACATGGCCGAAGACGGCACGGTCACCCGCTTGCCTGCCCCGTGCGTGGACACCGGCATGGGCTTGGAGCGCTTGGCAGCCATCTTGCAGCACGTGCACAGCAACTACGAAATCGACATCTTTGACGCGCTCATCAAAGCCGCCTCACGCGAGACGGGCTGCCAAGACCTGGGCCACAAGAGCTTGCGCGTGATTGCCGACCACATCCGTGCCACCGCCTTCTTGGTGAGCGACGGCGTGGTGCCCAGCAACGAAGGGCGTGGCTATGTGCAGCGCCGAATCATCCGCCGGGCCATTCGCCACGGGTATTTGCTGGGTCAGAAAAAACCGTTCTTCCACAAGCTCGTGCCTGACCTCGTCCAGCTCATGGGCGCGGCTTACCCCAACATGGCCTCGCAAGCCGAGCGCATCACCGACGTGTTGCGTGTGGAAGAAGAGCGCTTCTTTGAGACGCTTGAAATTGGCATGCAAATTTTGGATGCAGCCCTGGACGGTGGCGTTCAAGAGTTGCCCGGAGAAGTGGCTTTCAAGTTGCACGACACCTATGGTTTTCCGCTCGACTTGTCGGCTGACGTCTGCCGCGAGCGCGGTCTGAGCGTGGACGAAGCCGGCTTTCACGCCGCGATGGCAAAGCAAAAGAACCAGGCCCGTGCCGCAGGCAAGTTCAAGATGGACAAGGCTTTGGACTACACCGGCGCAGGCAACACCTTTGTGGGCTACGACGAACTCCAAGCCACGGCGCAAGTGGTGGCGGTGTACCTGGACGGCACCTCGGTGGCCGAACTCAAGCACGGCCAAAGCGGTGTGGTGGTGTTGAACACCACCCCGTTCTACGCCGAGAGCGGCGGCCAGGTGGGTGACGAAGGTGTGTTGGTGAGCGGCTCAGCCCAGTTCGCGGTGGCCGACACCCAAAAAATCAAAGCCGATGTGTTTGGCCACCACGGCACCCTGACCCAAGGCACCTTGGCCGTGGGCGACCATGTGGAGGCCCAGGTGAACACCGCAGCCCGCGCCGCCACGGTGCGCAACCACTCGGCCACGCACTTGATGCACAAGGCCTTGCGCGAAGTGCTGGGCGACCACGTGCAGCAAAAAGGCAGCTTGGTGAATGCCGAACGCACGCGCTTTGACTTTGCCCACAACGCGCCCGTGACGGACGCCCAAGTGCGCGAAATCGAAGCCCGCGTGAACGCCGAAATCTTGGCCAATGCCGCTGCACTTGCGCGTGTGATGGACATTGAGTCCGCCCAAAAAACCGGCGCCATGATGTTGTTTGGCGAGAAGTACGGCGAGACCGTGCGCGTGCTCGACATCGGCTCCAGCCGCGAGCTGTGCGGGGGCACCCACGTCAAAGCCACGGGCGACATTGGTTTGTTCAAGGTGGTGGGCGAGAGCGGTGTGGCCGCTGGTGTGCGCCGCATCGAAGCGGTGACGGGCCAAAACGCCTTGCACTATTTGCAAACGCTGGAAGACACCGTGGCCCATGCCGCTGGGGCGTTCAAGGCACCCACGGCGGAACTCAACAGCCGCATTGCTCAGGTGCTGGACCAAGTCAAGGGGTTGGAGAAAGAACTGTCGGCCCTCAAAGGCAAGTTGGCATCGTTCCAAGGCGACGAGTTGATGACCCAAGCGGTGGACGTCAAAGGCGTCAAGGTGTTGGCCACCAAGCTGGATGGGGCCGATGCCAAAACCTTGCGTGACACCGTGGACAAGCTCAAAGACAAGCTCAAAACCGCGGCCATCGTCTTGGCCTCGGTCGATGGCGAGAAAGTGCACCTCAGCGCGGGTGTCACCGCCGACAGCATGGGCCGCGTCAAGGCCGGTGAGCTGGTGAACTTTGTGGCCCAGCAAGTGGGTGGCAAGGGCGGCGGCAAGCCCGACATGGCCATGGCCGGTGGCACCCAGCCCGCAGGTGTGGACAAGGCCTTGGCCAGCGTGCAGGCCTGGGTGGCCGAACGCCTTTGATGGGGGACTTGATGCGCTGGCTTCCAGCGGTGCTGCTGGCTTTGTGCTTTCAGCCCGCGCTGGCGCAGTTTGACAAGTCGGCCTGGCCGACGAACACCCCAACACCCCTGCTGGAAGCGGTGGACATGCAAGGCAAGGTCTGGTCCAAAGCCGAGTTGCTGGGCCACACGGTGGTGTTGAATTTTTGGGCCACCTGGTGTGCGCCATGCAAAGAAGAGTTGCCCACTTTGCAAACCTTGCACGACATCAGCGACAGCAGTACCTTGGTGCTGAGCGTGAATGTGCGCGAGCCTGCGTTGCGCGTGGCGCGTTACGTTCAAGCCACGGGGCTGACTTTTCCGGTCATGCTCGATTCCAAGGGCGAGCTGGCCAAGCGCTGGGGTGTGACGGTGTTTCCCACCACGGTGCTGATCGCGCCCGATGGCCAAGCCCGCTGGCGTGTGATGGGCGATGTGGACTGGAGCGGGCGTGACGCGCAGACTTGGCTGACCCAGTTGGCGCAAGTGCCTCGCCTTCAGGCACCTGCCTCGGCCCCCAAGCGATAATCCACCCGCTCTTGCGCGGTTGTGCAGAGCGACCTGCCTTCGGGGCATTGGTGCAACACTGTTTGCGCCTCGTGTGTGCCGACAGGTCTTCATCCTATTTCGGAGATCTCTTCATGACCCCCGTGCGTCGTTCCCTTCTCAAGGGGGCCGCTGCGTTGGCCACCCTTGCCGGTGTGCCCAGCTTTGTGCGTGC
>NZ_JAVLFP010000035.1:0-3714 GCF_046052825.1 Limnohabitans sp. | reverse complement strand
TGGGCTTGGCCGCAGCCGTGGATGCGCGCTTGCAGGGCTTGGAGGTGTTGCTGTTTGACGAGGACGACTCGGTGTCTGTCGGTTCACGTGCTGTCTGCTACGCCAAACGCACCTTGGAAATTTTGGACCGCTTAGGGATTGGCCAGCCGCTGTGTGACAAAGGTGTGAGTTGGAACATCGGTCGCACCTTTTTGCAAGAAGACGAGGTCTACCAGTTCAACCTGGTGCCAGAGCCCGGGCACAAGCGCCCCGGCATGATCAACCTGCAGCAATACTATTTGGAAGAAGCCTTGGTGGCGCGTGCGCTGGAATTGGGTGTGGACATCCGCTGGAAGTGCAAAGCGGTGGGCGTGAGCAACAAGGCCGACCATGCGGTGGTGCGCATCGCGTCGCCCGAGGGCGAGTTCAGCATCGAGGCCGACTGGCTGGTGGTGGCCGATGGGGCACGCAGCCCGATACGCCGCATGTTGGGCTTGGACATGGAAGGCCAGGTGTTCAAAGACCGCTTCTTGATTGCCGATGTGGTGATGAAAGCCGACTTTCCCGCCGAGCGTCGCTTGTGGTTTGACCCTCCGTTTCACCGGGGCCAAAGTGTGCTCTTGCACAAGCAGGCCGACAACGTGTGGCGCATCGACTTTCAGTTGGGCTGGGACGCCGACCCCGAGGAAGAAACCAAGCCCGAGCGCGTGGTGCCGCGCATCCAAGCCATGCTGGGCGACGAGCGCCCGTTCACTCTGGAGTGGGTCAGCATCTACACCTTCCAGTGCCGGCGCATGAACAAGTTCAAGCACCAGCGTTTGTTGTTTGCGGGCGATGCCGCGCACCAGGTGTCACCGTTTGGCGCACGCGGTGCCAACTCAGGCCTGCAAGACGCGGATGGCCTGATGTGGAAGCTGGCGCTGGTGATGCGAGGCTTAGCCCCCGAGTCTTTGCTGGAGAGTTACAACGATGAGCGTGTCTACGCTGCCGACGAAAACATCTTGAACTCGACCCGATCGACCGACTTCATCACACCCAAGAGCCCCACCAGCGTGCTGTTCAGGCAAGCGGCGCTGGAGTTGGCGCGGCACCACCCGTTTGCGCGCAAGTTGGTCAACTCGGGCCGTTTGTCGGTGCCCAGCTTCATCACCCACTCGGTGCTCAACACACCGGACGTGGGCGCCTTTGCAGGCGACATGCTGCCCGGTGCGCCGATGGACGATGCGCCCATCACCTGCAACGGCCACAACGGCTGGTTGCTCGACCAACTCGGTCATCGGTTTCAATGCTTGGTGTATGTGGACGATGTGGCGCAACTCGATGCCCACACCTTGCGTGAGCTGCAAACGCTGGCGCAAGACGCAGTGGCGGTGCAGCCCATCGTGGTCAGCCGTCAGGCGGGCGCCATCGGGGGCGTGAGCGTGCTGGTCGATGCGCAAGGCTTGTTTGCCAAACGCTATGACGCACAACCGGGCAGTGCCTGGCTGGTGCGCCCAGACCAGCATGTGGTGGCGCGTTGGCGCGGCATCCACCGCGACGCCATCGCTGCCGCACGTGACCGTGCCACGTGCAATGCTTGACGCTCGGAGCAGACCATGACACAGACCCTGAACCTCGCCCCCAATTTCAACGAACCCGGCAAGCGCTATTTCCGTGACTTCACGCCGGGCGATGACTTTTACCAAGCCCTCATCGACACCCACCGTGGCTTGAGCGATGAACAAAGTGCCTTGGTCAACGCCAAGCTCATCTTGCTCTTGGCCAACCACATAGGCGACATGCATGTGCTGCGTGACGCCTTGAGCCTGGCGCGTGCCGATGTGGCCGCAGACCCTCAACCCTGACAGGAGAACCCCCATGAAAATCAGCCGAATTCACCACGTGGCCTACCGCTGCCTTGACGCCAAAGCCACGGTCGAGTGGTACGTCAAACACCTGAACATGGACTTTGTGTTGGCCATTGCCGAAGACCAAGTGCCCAGCACCCATGCCCCCGACCCTTATATGCATGTGTTCCTCGATGCGGGCCATGGCAATGTGTTGGCGTTTTTTGAATTGCCGAACTCACCCGCCATGGGGCGCGACACCAACACGCCCGAGTGGGTGCAGCACTTGGCGTTCAAGGTGGACACCGTGGCTGAATTGGAAGAAGCCAAAGCCCGCTTGCAAGCCGCAGGCATTGTCGTGGTGGGCGTGACCGACCACACCATCTTCAAGAGCATTTACTTCTTCGACCCCAACGGCCATCGCCTCGAATTGGCCTGTGACATTGGCACGCCTGACATGTACAAACAACTCGACGACGTGAAGTGGGCGATGCTCGAAGAGTGGAGCCAAACCAAGCGCGCGCCCAAGCATGCCGCTTGGATGCACGAAAAAGAGTTGGTTTAAGGCTTGGTCGTCTTGGGTTTGAAGCTGCAACAGCCAGACACCGCGCACTGCCAGCACAAAGGCTTGCGGGCTTGGCACACATAGCGGCCATGCAAGATCAGCCAGTGGTGCGCGTCCACCAAGTACTCGGGTGGAATGCGCTTCATCAGCTTCATCTCCACCTCATACGGCGTTTTGCCGGGGGCCAGCCCGGTGCGGTTGCCGACTCTGAAAATGTGTGTGTCCACCGCCATGGTGGGTTCGCCAAACGCCACATTCAACACCACGTTGGCGGTTTTACGGCCCACGCCGGGCAGGTCTTCAAGGGCTTCACGTGTGCGCGGAACCCCGCTGTGGTGTTGTTCCACCAAGATGCGACAGGTCTCCATCAGGTGACGGGCTTTGCTGCGGTACAGGCCAATGGTCTGGATGTAACGCTCCAAACCTTCAAGCCCTAAATCCAAAATTTGTTGCGGCGTGTTGGCCACCGGAAACAGCTTGCGCGTGGCCTTGTTCACCCCCACGTCGGTGGCTTGCGCACTCAGCAGCACAGCGGTGAGCAACTCAAACACGCTGGTATATTCCAATTCGGTATTGGGCTGCGGATTGGCTGCTTTCAGCGTCGCAAAAAATGGCTCAATGTGCTCTTTTTTCATATTCCATCGAATCAATTGGGGTCAGAACCCAATTATCTTCCTATGCAATTTGCCGACCGCCTCAACAACGTAGAAACCTCTGCCATTCGTGAACTGTTCAAGCTGTTGGGCAAGCCCGGCATCATCAGTTTTGCCGGTGGGTTTCCAGACAGCGCGATGTTTGATGTGGAGGGCATTCGCGAAGCCAGTGCCCGTGCCTTGAGCGAAGAGCCTGGTGCTGCGTTGCAATATGGCGCCACCGAAGGTTACAACCCTTTGCGCGAACAGTTGGCCCACTTCATGGCCAGCAAGGGCGTGACGGGTTTGACTGCGGACGGCTTGATCGTGACCACGGGCAGCCAGCAAGCACTCGACTTAATTGCCAAGACCTTGCTCAACCCAGGCGACGTGGCGCTGGTGGAAGGTCCTACGTTTTTGGCCACCATCCAGTGCTTCCGTTTGTATGGTCCGCAGGTGTTGGGTGTGCCGATTGACGCCGATGGCGTGCAGGTGGACAAGCTTGAAGAGATGATGGTGCAGCATCGACCCAAGCTGTTGTATCTGATCCCCACCTTTGGCAACCCCAGCGGCGCCATGCTGAGTTTGGAGCGTCGTTTGCGCGTGCTGGAGTTGGCCGTGAAATACCAAACCGTGGTGGTGGAAGACGACCCCTATGGCGACTTGTACTTCGGCTGTCTCTTATACACATCTGACGCTGCCGACGACTTAA
>NZ_JAVLFP010000034.1:0-17225 GCF_046052825.1 Limnohabitans sp. | reverse complement strand
ATGGGCGACCGGCTGGAACTGCTCAAGCTCGTCAGCGCCGACGAGGCATCGCTGGGCGCCAGCTGCATCACCGATCACCTGTCGCCGGCCTTCTTCGAGACCGAGTTCTGGTTCATGTGGGTCACCACCTTCGCCTTCCAGCCCTGGCACAGCGCGGTGGAGTTCAGGCGCTACCTGCACCGCTTCATGCTGGAGTTCTCGCGAATCGAGACACTGGCCGGCGTCAAGCGCACGGTGTTGAACCAGTACGACTCGCTGGTCGTGCCGCTGCAGCAGTGGCTGGCCGGGCAAGGCGTGCGCATGCTCACCGACTGCACCGTCACCGACATCGACCACCGCGGCGCCGACCGCCCGTTCGAGGTCATCGCACTGCACTGCACGGTGCAGGGCCAGGCCGAGATCAAGCAGCTGGAGGACGGGGATCTGGTCTTCCTGCAGAACGGCTCGATGACCGACGCCTCCAGCCTGGGCTCGATGACGGCGGCGCCGCCCAAGCTGAAGAAGGCGCCCAACGGCAGCTGGACGCTGTGGGAGAAGCTGGCCCAGGATCGGCCGTCGTTCGGCAACCCGGCGGCGTTCAACAGTTGCGTCGCGCAGTCGGACTGGGCCTCGTTCACCGTCACGCTCAAGCACCCGGCGTTCTTCGACCAGATGCAGCGCTTCAGCGGCAACGAGGCCGGCACCGGCGGCCTGGTGACGTTCAAGGATTCGAACTGGCTGATGTCGATCGTGCTGGCGCACCAGCCGCACTTTGCCAACCAGCCAGCCGATGTGCAGGTGTTCTGGGGCTACGGGCTGTTCCCCGACCGCGTCGGCAACTTCGTTGCCAAGGCCATGGCCGATTGCACGGGTGCGGAGTTGCTGGAGGAACTGTGCGGCCACCTGCGCTTTGACCTGGACACCGTGAGCGCGGCCAACTGCATCCCCTGCCGCATGCCCTACATCACCAGCATGTTCATGCCCCGTGCGCCGGGCGACCGCCCGCTGCCGGTGCCGCCGGGCACGAAGAACTTCGCCTTCATCAGCCAGTTCGTCGAGCTCCCGTTGGACTGCGTGTTCACGGTGGAGTTCTCGGTGCGGGCGGCGCAGACGGCGGTGGTCCAATTGCTCGGCCTCTCGACGCCGATTCCGCCGGTGACCGCCCACGACCACGCGCTGCACGCGCAGTTCGATGCCCTGGTCAAGGCGCTGAAGTAGCCGCGCGCCGTGCGGCCCCGGCCGCGTCGTTGGTGGCATATGCGCCGCCCGCATGAGCAAGGCCGAATCGCTTCGTTCACGCGATGCTGCCGGCTGCGGCCTACTGTTGACCTGTCTGCTGCGGGCTGTGAGCCGGCAGTACCGAACGTCAACCTGCCTCTGCCGCTTGCCACCGCCATGACCATCACCGCCATCAATGTTCGCAACCAGTTCCGCGGCGTCGTCCGCGAGGTGATCGAGGGCCCGGTGGTCAGCGAGGTGGATGTGGAGACGCCCAGTGGCTTGATCGTCACCTCGGTGATCACCACGCGCTCGGTCAAGGAGCTGGGCCTGGTGGTGGGCAAGGACGTGGTGGCCCTGGTCAAGTCGACCGAGGTCTCGATCGCCACGCTCTGAGCCTGGCCTGTCCAGCCGCTCGCCCGCGACCATGGCTTGCTTCTGCCCTTCGGCATCGGCGCAGGGTCAGCGCGCGCCACGGCTGCTGATCGTGCCGGGCTTGCATGACAGCGGGCACGCGCATTGGCAGACCTGGCTGCAGGGGCTGTACCGCCACAGCGTGCGCGTCCAGCAGGCCGATTGGCACACGCCTGATCTTGACCGCTGGAGCGCCCAGATTGGCCAGACGCTGGCGCGTGCCGGTCCGGGCCCGTGGATCGTGGCGGCGCACAGCTTTGGCTGCCTGGCGCTGGCCCACCACCTGGCCCACAGCACGACGCGGCCTGGCCACGGTGTGGCGGCCGCCTTGCTGGTGGCGCCGGCCGAGCCCGACAAGTTCGGCCTGGCCGACCAGTTGCCCCAGACCGAGTTGCCAGTGCTCAGCACCCTGGTGGCCAGCGAGACCGACCCCTGGATGACCGCGCTCAGCGCCCGCCGCTGGGCGGGCCGCTGGGGCAGCCACTGGGTCAATCTGGGCGATGTGGGCCACATCAACGCCGAATCCGGCTTTGGCCCGCTGCCGTTTGCGCGGCGCTGGGTGCTGGCGATGGAACAGCGCCTGGCGCGCGAGCGTCGGCAGGTCAGCGACGCCGCGCCGGCCGAGCCCGGCTGGCGGTTTGCTGTGTAGCGGGCGGCAGCTGGGGCCGCTGTGCAGGCGTCATTCGTCTGCATATCTGTTTTTGGCATGAACAAGCGTGGATCGCTTCGTTTGTCGAAATAGGTGGCCTGCCTAGCATCCGCAGCATTCCTTCCTCACTGCCTGTCCAGGCTTCACGCATGACTTCGCTTCGCTTTTTCCGCCATACCGTTGTGGCCCTGGGCCTGGCTGCCGTGGCCGGTGCCGTGCTGGCCAAGGACATCACGCTGCTGAACGTCAGCTACGACCCGACGCGCGAGCTGTATGTGGACGTGAACAAGGCCTTTGCTGCGCAGTGGAAGGCCAGGACCGGCGACACCGTCAGCATCAAGCAAAGCCATGGCGGCTCGGGCAAGCAGGCCCGCTCGGTGATCGACGGCCTGGAGGCCGACGTGGTGACGCTGGCCCTGGCCTACGACATCGACGAGATCGGCGAGCGCGCCAAGCTGCTGCCCGCCGACTGGCAAAAGCGCCTGAAGCACAACAGCAGCCCCTACACCAGCACCATCGTGTTCCTGGTGCGCAAGGGCAACCCCAAGGGCATCAAGGACTGGGACGACCTGGTCAAGCCCGGCATCAGCGTGATCACGCCCAACCCCAAAACCTCGGGTGGCGCACGCTGGAACTACTTGGCGGCGTGGGAGTTTGCCAAACGCAAATACGGCGGGGACGCCAAAGCCAAAGACTTTGTGGCCCAGCTCTACAAAAACGTGCCCGTGCTCGACACTGGCGCACGTGGCTCGTCCATCACCTTTGCGCAACGCAACCAAGGCGATGTGTTCATCTCGTGGGAGAACGAAGCGCACCTGTTGGAAAAAGAATTCGGCAACAAGGTCGACATCGTCTACCCGTCCCTCAGCATCTTGGCTGAACCCCCCGTGACGGTGGTGGACAAAACCGTGGACCGCAAAGGCACACGCAAAGTGGCCGAGGCGTATGTGAACTACCTCTACACCGACGAAGGCCAAGACATTGCGGGCAAAAACTTCTACCGCCCCATCTCGCCCAAGGCCCAGGCCAAGTACGTCAAGCAGTTGCCCAAGCTGCCTTTGTTCACCATCGACCAAGCTTTTGGCGGCTGGGCCAAAGCCGACAAAGACCACTTTGCCGATGGCGGCAGCTTCGATCAGATTTACCTGAAGAAATAAGGCCTTCAGTGCCCAATCACCTTGGCCAAAAACGCCTGGGTGCGCGGGTGCTGGGGTTGGTCAAAGAACACCGCAGGCGGGGCTTGCTCGACGATCTGGCCCTGGTCCATGAAGATCACGCGGTCGGCCACGGCCCGTGCAAAACCCATCTCGTGGGTGACGCACAGCATGGTGATGCCTTGTTCGGCCAGGCTCACCATCACGTCCAGCACCTCCTGCACCATCTCGGGGTCGAGGGCCGAGGTCGGTTCGTCAAACAACATGATGTGTGGCGTCAGGCACAGCGCGCGCGCAATCGCCACGCGCTGCTGTTGGCCGCCTGAGAGTTGCAGCGGAAACTTGTGCGCTTGCTCGGCAATGCGCACACGCTCCAGTTGCTGCATGGCACGCTCACGCGCTTGGGCGGGGGAGAGTTGGCCCACCCAGATGGGCGAGAGGGTCAGGTTGTCGAGCACGCTCAGGTGCGGAAACAGGTTGAACTGCTGAAACACCATGCCCACTTGGCGGCGCACTTGCTCGATGGCTTTGACGTCGTCGCGCAGTTCAATGCCTGCCACTTCCAATCGGCCTTCTTGGTGTTCTTCCAAACGGTTGATGCAACGGATCAGGGTCGACTTGCCCGAGCCCGACGGGCCGCAAATCACCACGCGTTCGCCGCGTGCAATTTCTAGGTTGATGTCGCGCAGCACATGGAAGTCGCCAAACCATTTGTTGACCTGGTCGAAACGGATGATGGGGTCGGCCACTGGGCACTCCTTGGGGGTCAACGGTGTGACACCTGGCGTTCAACCCACAGGCTGTAGCGCGACAGGCTCAAGCAAAACACAAAGTAAATCAGCGTGATGAACAGGTAGCCTTCGATCTTGAAAGGCCGCCAGTTCGGGTCGCCTTGCACCGCCAGCCCGAGCGAGCCCGACAGCTCGTACAAGCTCACGATGGTCACCAGCGAGGTGTCTTTGAAGATGGCGATGAAGTTGTTCATCAGGCCCGGCACCACATGCGCCAGGGCTTGCGGCAACACCACCAAGCGTTGCGTTTGCCAATAGCCCAGGCCCAGTGTGGCCGCGGCTTCCAGCTGACCCCGAGGAATGGCTTGCAAGCCGCCGCGCACAATTTCGGCGGTGTAAGCGGCCGAGAACAAGGTGATGCCCACCAACACCCGCAGCAGCACATCGGGTGAGGTGCCCGTGGGCATGAGCAATGGAAACATGAAGCTGGCCATGAACAGCACCGAGATCAGGGGCACACCGCGCACCAACTCGATGTAGGTGATGCACACACTGCGAATGGCGGGCATCTGGCTTTGCCGCCCCAGCGCCACCAGCACCCCCAGCGGAAATGCCAGGCCGATGGACAAGCTGGCCAGCATCAAGGTCAGAGGCAGGCCGCCCCACTGGTCGGTGGACACGGGGCTCAAGCCGGTCGGCACGCCCCACCCACTGCCGCCGCCCATCAAGCCAAAAAACAGCAGCCACACGCCCGCCCATGCCACGGCCAAACCACGCTTCCAGCAGGCCGGCACACAGCTGAGCACCAGCAACACCACCAACGCCAGCGTGGCCAACACCGGGCGCCACTGTTCATCAAACGGGTAGCGGCCCAGCAAGATCAGGCGGTATTTTTCAGCCACCACGCCCCAGCAGGCACCACTGCCGCGCACGGCTTGGCAGCTGTCGGCGTCGGGGCGGAACACCGCGTGCCACAGGCCCCATTCAACAGCCGCTGGCAGCCACCAGGCCAGCCAGGCGATCAGCACCGCTGACACCAGTGCGTTGCCGGGCGTGCCCCACAGGTGGCGCTGGCACCAGGCCCACATGCTGCCGTGTTGGGCGGGCGGGGTGCGGGCGGCGATCAGTTCAGCAGGCTGCGCCATCACCGTTCTTTCAGCGCCACGCGGCGGTTGTAGGCGTTCATCAGCGCGGCGGTCAACAGCGACAAGCTCAGGTACACCGCCATCACCAAGGCAATGCACTCCACGGCACGACCGGTTTGGTTGAGTGCGGTGTTGGAGATGTTCACCAAGTCCGGGTAGCCAATGGCCACGGCGAGCGACGAGTTTTTGATGAGGTTGAGGTATTGGTTGGTCATGGGCGGCACGATCAGGCGCATGGCCTGTGGCAGCACCACCAGCCGCAAGGTCAGCCACGGCGACAGGCCCACACTGCGCGCCGCCTCGGTCTGTCCTTGGGGCACCGAAAGCAAGCCAGCGCGCACCACCTCGGCCACAAAGGCGGAGGTGTACAAGCTCAGGCCCCAAGTCAGCGCTAAAAATTCAGGGCTCAGGCTGGCACCGCCCAGCACATTGCCGTCTTGCCAGACTGGCAAGTCCCACAGCCAGTGGCTATCCAGGTGCACCAGCCAGGGCAGGGTCAGGCCGCTCTTGCTCAAAAACAGCAGGTCGGCCACATGCAGCGGTGTGTCGCTGTCAGGCATCCATTCGACCAACAGCACGTACCACATGAAGAGTTGCAGCAGCAAGGGAATATTGCGAAACAGCTCGGTGTAGGCATAGCACAAACCACGTGCCAGGGCGTTGCCAGACAAGCGGCCAATGCCCAGCAGCGTGCCCCACAGCGTGCAAGCGACGATGCCGATCAGCGACACGCGCAAGGTGTTGAGCAAGCCCACCCCAAACGCCTGCCAGTAGGGCTGGGTGGCATCAAAGGGGATCAGCGATTCGCCAATGTCAAAGCCTGCGGTGTCCCACAAAAAATCAAACCCGCTTTGAATGCCACGCGCACGCATGTTGGTGAGCGTGTTGCTGAGCAACCAGCCCACCACGCCCAGAAACACGGCGATGAGCGCGGCTTGGTAAATCAGGGCGCGGGTGCGGCGGCTGTTCCAGTTCATGCCGCAGACCTCATCACGCCAATGGAAGTGAGGGTGAATGCCACCAGGTGGCTTGGCGTGCTTTGCAATGAGAAAAAAGACATAGGACGTGACTTTAACTGGGCAAGCCGCCGTTGGCATTCATGGCGGCTGCGTGTGGATGGTTGAACTTTGGTTCAATTGGCGACAGTTTTTCAAAAGTTGACAACTTGCTGTCAGCATTCGCATCCATCCTCGCCTGTTTGACATGAGTTTGAACGCGAGCATTGCCCCATGCCTAATTCTGAGACCCCCACAACCCTGGAGCGCCTGGTCTACACCTCGCGAGCAACGGAGCCACTGGGCACCGTGGATTTGTTCAACATCCTGAACCATGCGCGGCACAACAATGCGCGTCTAGGGATCACCGGACATCTGTTGTACGCGGATGGCGTCTTTACACAATGCATCGAGGGCACGCCGGCAGCGATTGAAAGCTTGTGGCAATCGCTGATGAAAGACGCCAGGCATGAAGTCATCCGGGTGCAAGAGAGATCGCCCATCACGCAACGGCGATTTGCCGAGTGGTCGATGGCGTTCAGCAGCTACCGGTACCTGAATGCCTTCAACATGCCGGGCTTTTTTCCGTTGGACGCCAATGGCCAGTCTGAGAAGTCGGTGTTGTTGCCCACGCAGCCCTGACAAGGCATCGTTTCATTCGAGACCTTGGATTCATGTCAACGCCAACAGGCTTGACTCTCTCGTTATCAGTTCTTCTCTCTCAAGGCTGGCCAGCGTGCGATACAAGGCTTCGTGCGTGACACCCAGTTCACCAGCCAAAGATTTGAGGCCCGTGTTGACGTGGTATTGCCCGTCTTTGCCTTCGGTGTTGATCAAGTGCAGCACCCGATCCTTGACCGACTTCATGTTCAGGCGTTCGCACTGCAACCGAAGGCGTTTGACTTCTTGATTGAGCATACGGATCCACCGACCGGCAAAGGCGGGATCTTTGTTCAATGCGTCAGCAAGGCACGTCAGTGGAATTTGAATGATGTCCGAGTTGGCCACAACGCGTGCGTCGCAGTGGTACTTTGGGGATTGGAGACTTGCTTCACTCACAAAACCGTAGCGTGTTCTTTGAAGCACCACAGGGTCACCTTGTTGGCTCATGCGTTCAAGCGTGACTTCGCCACTCACAACAAAGTACATCCACTGTGGTTTCTTTCCTGTTTGAAATAGCAGGGACCCCTTCTTGACCGATGCGCTTTTGCACATTGAATGGAGAGTCTCAGGAAGCAAGAGTTTCAGGGCGGGGTGGACTTGTAAAGAATCTTCAGACATATGACTTAAATCATATGTTATTGCTGGAGCTCGGCGCAAACTACACCTAAACCACAGAAGAAAGTCATGTCGAACACATTTTTCCAATTTGGCGAACGCATTCCTGGCTACAACTTGGCTGTGATGAATGAGCGCGCGGTCAGGGCCGCGGCCGGTATCTTGTTTTTTATCGCCATCGTCTCGTTCATGAACGCCATGTTGTTGGGCAACTTTCAGCCCACGCGGGTTTTTGTTGTTGCATTTTTGATGGACTTCACGCTCAGAATTTTTGTCAACCCTAAGTTCTCGCCCAGCCTCATCCTTGGGCAATGGGTCGTGCGTCAACAAGAGCCAGAGTATGTGGGAGCCCCACAGAAACGATTTGCCTGGGCAATTGGTTTCACGCTGGCTTTGTTGATGCTTTATTTGATTGTTATCAAGGGCGTTGTTGGTCCGGTCAATATGCTGGTGTGTGGCACATGCCTGCTCTTGCTGTTCTTTGAGTCTTCGTTTGGTATTTGCATCGGATGCAAGCTCTATGACCTTTTCAGCAAAGAGCCTGTTCAGCTCTGTCCAGGTCATGTGTGCAGCTACACGTCCAAGCCCGGAGCAGGCGGAAGTCTTAGCCAAGGCATGGTCTTGGTGGCTTTTTTGGTGCTTGTGATGGGTGTGGCCAATTGGGTCTATGAACACCCCACAGCGAACCGAATGGTCATTGATCTCAATGCATCAACTGTTTCTCAAGACCCCGCAGAGCAAGAGCGCTGTAGCGTGCCAGAGTTTGCAAAAAAGTTGGGTCACGAGCAGCAATGGAAATTGCACAACGGATGTCATTAAAAGGAGTTCTTATGACCGTCAATCAAATTCAAGTTCACGTTGAGAACATCAAGTGCGGTGGGTGCGAAAAATCCATCGTCAAAGGTCTGTCCGCCATCGAGGGTATTTCCAATATCTCCATCAATCGTGATCAGCAGTTGGTGAGCGTGGACGCAGATGAATCGTTGCGAACAGAACTTCTGTCAAGGCTCAAATCCATGGGTTATCCCGAGCATGGGAGCGTCGGCGGCCTTGATGCCGGCCTTGCCAATGCAAAGTCATTTGTGAGCTGTGCCATCGGTCGGGTGTCTTGATCGGTTCAGGCCGTTGGGCAGTTTTTAATGGTTCAGCAAGTGCCGAGCAGATCTTTGATCTGCCAGCTTTGAACCACACTGAGGAGCCGAATATGTCGAGTAAAACTGTCAAAGTTGAGTTGACGCAGCAATCCAACTATCAATTCGTCATTGCGTTTGATGAACAAATACCCACCTTACTCGGAGATGAGCCTGCGCCGTTGGGTGAAGGAAAGGGCCCATCGCCAGTTCAGTTGCTTGCGGCGGCGGTGGGAAACTGCTTGAGCGATTCATTGTTTTTTGCTTTGCAAAAATTCAAGCAGTCACCTGAACCCATTCACACCCTGGTTGAGGCTGAGGTGGGGCGAAATGAGCAAGGTCGGATACGGGTTTTAAGCATGACGGCGAAGCTGCATTTGGGTGTTGAGGCTAATGAGCTGCAACAACTCGACCGAGTCCTCGCTCAGTTTGAGGAGTTCTGCACTGTCACGCAAAGTGTGGGCCAGGGCATACCCATTCACACCCGTGTGCTGGACTCCAAAGGGGTCATCCTCAAGGACTCACTGGCCACCTGAGTCATATGAAATATTCGTTGAAAAATTTATCTGCAGTAACGGTCATGTTCGGTGCTCTGACCAGTGTCGCTGATCCTGTGTGGGCAGGTCGCTGTGGTACTGAGATGTCCGCAGTAGATCAAAAAATTCGAAAACAATACGGTGAAGATTTGACTTGGTGGACGATGTTAGGCTGCCCCGTTTGCCTTGGCGCTGAATTGCGCAAAGATGCCATCGTCACCAAAGCTCAAATCAAAGAGATCAGCTTTCATCGCAATATTGCCTATGTGCAATTGACGCGTGGAAATGACCAGCAATGCGTGGATGCTTTGAAAATTCCTAAGCGCATGCTTAGACTTGGCTAAGCAACGAAATACCCATGCGTGATGCCACCCCGCCGAAAATCTCAACGGGTCAACCAATTTCAAGAGTCACACCCATGAAAACTGCACATGATCTTGTTGTCCAGGCCAAGTCTCACACCCTAGAAATCCCCATCGCTCTGGCCGATGGCGCTGTTCGCAATGCGGATGTTTTGATTGATGTGCGCGAGGCCGACGAATATGCGGCAGGCCATATTCCAGGTGCCGTGCACATGTCACGCGGTCTGCTCGAATTCAAAATAAGTGGCAGCCCAGAGCTTGCAGCGCGCGACCTCAACATCGTGCTGTACTGCAAAACCAGCGGCCGTGCAGCACTTGCCGCCGTTCAATTGAAGGAGATGGGTTACCTCAAAGTCAGTTCAATTGCCGGAGGATTTGATGCCTGGGTGGCTGCTGGCAACGCAACTGCTCAAGCGGCCACACCTGTATTTGAATAAACGCATCAATCATGCAGACACCCAACGTTCAATCATTTTTTGATCCGATGACCTTCACGGTCACACACGTCGTGTCAGATCCAGTCACCCAGCGTGCCGCCATCATTGACAGTGTGATGGATTACGACCCGAAGTCAGGTCGCACCTCGATGGTCAGCGCCGACAAAGTGGTGGCGCATGTCATGACATCTGGCCTGACGGTGGACTGGCTGTTGGAGACCCATGCCCATGCAGATCACCTGTCTGCTGCGCCTTATCTCAAAGAAAAGCTGGGCGGACGCATTGCCATCGGTCGCGATATTTGTGCCGTCCAGACCGTATTTCAAAAAGTGTTCAACGCACCCGATATGGACATCAGCGGCGCTGACTTTGATCGCCTGCTTGACGATGGCGAAACCTTGCGCATTGGAGAGCTTGAAGTGAAGGTCGTGCATACACCGGGTCACACACCGGCTTGCATGACGTTTGTGTGCGGTTTGGACGCATTTGTTGGCGACACACTGTTCATGCCTGACTATGGCTCGGCGCGTTGTGACTTTCCAGGGGGAGACGCCGCCACACTTTTTAAATCTATTCGAAAAATCTTGGCGCTCAATCCTGCGACCAGGCTGCATTTATGCCACGACTATCCACCCGATGGTCGCGAACCCATGTGGGTGAGTACGGTGGAGATGCAACGAAAAGAAAATATCCATGTCCACGATGGCGTCACTGAACCGGAATTCGTCAGTATGCGTAAAGCGCGTGATAAGACCCTCGCCATGCCCGTGCTTATCTTGCCTTCGGTTCAGGTCAATGTGCGTGCAGGTAAATTTCCTCAGCCTGAGGGCAATGGTGTGAGTTATCTCAAGATCCCTTTGAACCTTCTCTAGCCAGCAAGGCGCGAGTTGGTGGTTGTCCCCAACCCACTGAGATTGAATTCAACGAATGGGAATGGCGTATTGCAAGCCGCCTTTGGACCACTGGGCGTTGAGTCCGCGTTTGAGGCCCAGCGGGGTTTTTTCACCCAAGTGCCGCTCGAACATCTCGCCGTAGTTGCCCACTGCCGCAATGGCGTGTGCCAACCACTCTTTGTCGAGCCCCAGCAGTTTGCCGGTGTCGTCAGATTTGCCCAGCAAGCGCAGCACCAGCGGATCGGTGCTGTCGGTTTTGAGGCTTTCCAAGTTGGCCGATGTGATGCCCACTTCTTCGGCTTCGATCAAGCCGTAGATGGTCCACTTCACAATCGCCAGCCACTCATCGTCCCCTCGACGCACCAATGGACCTAAGGGCTCTTTGGAGATGAGCTCGGGCAAGATCACATGGTCTTTGGGGTTCTTGGCTTCTTTGGCGCGGATCGAGGCCAAGCCTGAACCATCGGTGGTGTAAGCCTTGCAGCGGCCCGCAAAATAGGCAGCGTTGGCGGCGTCAAACTTTTCAAACACCACGGGTTTGAGGTCGAGCTTGTTGGCGCGTGAAAAGTCACTCAGGTTTTTTTCGGTGGTGGTGCCCGATTGCACGCACACCGTGGCCCCTTTGAGTTGCTTGGCACTTTTGAAGTTGGCTTTGGCAGGCACCATGAAGGCCTGGCCGTCGTAAAACGTCACGGCGGTTTGGTGCAGGCCCAGCGACGCATCGCGGGTGAGGGTGAAGGTGGTGTTGCGTGACAGCACATCCACCTCGCCCGATTGCAGCGCGGTGAAGCGTTGCGGTGCCGACAAGGGCACGAAGCGCACTTTGTTGGCGTCACCCAGCACCGCAGCGGCCACGGCGCGACACACGTCCACGTCTAGGCCACTCCACTTGCCTTGGCTGTCAGCAGCGCCAAAGCCTGCCAAGCCGGTGTTGACCCCGCACACCACTTGGCCGCGTTGTTTCACCGCGTCCAGTGTTTTGCCCGCCCAGGCGTGGGCCACACACAGGCTCAGCGTTGTGATCAAAAGCAAAGATCGCAACGGTGCGGGAATTGAAAGGCTTGCCATGCGGTATCTCCAACGTGAAAAACAGTTTGCCCATTGTCTGTCAAAGTGTGTTGTCACCAGAAGCTGGGATCAATTTCAGAGTGGGTTTGATCGTCTTATACGAAGCTGCACATAAGCAAACAACAATTGATTCGTTGTTGATCGGAGACTGGCCTCGCACAATGCAGGCCATGTCTTCCAATCCCACGCTCATCATCGTTCCAGGCTGGCGCGATTCAGGCCCTGGCCACTGGCAAAGCCTGTGGGCCGACGGCTTGACGCATGCTGTTCGGGTGCAGCAAGACGATTGGATTTCTCCCACCCGCAGCGCTTGGGTGCGCAGCATTGCCCACACGATTCAGGCGCAAGACGGCCCGGTGGTGTTGGTGGGGCACAGCCTAGGTGCCATTGCCATCACGCATTTGCCGCCTGAGGCGGTCACGCGTGTTCAAGGGGCATTGCTGGTGGCACCGGCTGATCCAGAGCGTCGTGCGCCTTTGGTCGACTTTGCCCCCGTGCCTTACCAACCCTTGCCTTACCGCAGTGTGTTGGTGGCCAGCAGCAACGACCCCTATTGTTCAGTTCGCACCGCAGGGGCCTATGCCCGCTCGTGGGGCAGTGAATTTGTCCGGTTGCAAAACGCCGGGCACATCAATGTCGAATCGGGTTTTGGCGACTGGCCATTGGGGCTCGCACTGTTGCAATCTTTGGTGGGTGCCCCGCTGGCCTTGAATGCGCCAGTTCAATCACCCGCATCTCTGACCCATCTCCACCTTCAATCCGCATGAAAAATTTGATTCTCGCTATTTGGGCATTGGCCTTGCTCACCGCCACCTCTTGGGCATCGGCACAAACCCTGCTGAACGCCTCGTACGACGTGGCGCGTGAGTTTTACAAAGACTACAACGTGACTTTTGTGGCGCATTACAAAAAGACCACCGGCAAAGACGTCAAGGTGGACCAAGCCCATGGGGGGTCGAGTGCGCAAGCGCGTGCCGTCCATGATGGGCTCGAGGCCGATGTGGTGACCATGAACACCACCACCGACATCGAGTTCTTGGCCAACAACGGTGTGGTGGCCAAAGACTGGGCCAAACGTTTTCCCAACAACGCGGCACCCACCACGTCCACCATGTTGTTCTTGACCCGCAATGGCAACCCCAAAGGCATCAAGGATTGGGACGACCTGATCAAGCCGGGCATACAGGTCATCATCGTCAACCCCAAAACCGGTGGCAACGGCCGCATGGCCTATTTGGCCGCGTGGGCCTATGTCCGCAAAAAAGGGGGCACCGACGCACAAGCGGCTGAGTTTGTGAGCAAGTTGTTCAAAAATGTGCCGGTGCTGGCCAAAGGCGGGCGCGACGCGACCACCATCTTTTTGCAACGCAACATCGGCGATGTGTTGGTGACCTTTGAGTCTGAGGTGATCTCGGTCGACCGTGAGTTCGGCACCGGCAAGGTCGATGCCGTGCACCCTTCGGTAAGCATCGTGGCAGAAAACCCAGTGGCAGTGGTGGAGCGCACCGTGGCCAAAAAGGGCACGGCTGAACTGGCCAAGGCCTATCTGGATTACCTGTACTCGGACGAGGCACAAGAAATTGCGGCCAAACATGCCTTGCGTCCACGCTCTGCGGCCTTGCTCAAGAAATACGCGGATACCTTCAAGCCCATCCAATTGGTGCCCGTGAGCGAGTATTTCGGTTCTTTGGGTGAGGCGCAGAAGGTGCACTTCAACGACGGTGGCCAGTTCGACAAAATTTACACGCTGAAGTAAGTACGCATGGCCTTGTTCTCTCTCTCCAAGCGGCACACGCCGGCGCGTGTGTTGCCGGGTTTCAACATCACCTTGGGCTTCACGCTGACTTACCTCAGCTTGATCGTGCTCATTCCTTTGTCGGCACTGATTTTCAAAACCTTCACCCTCACGTGGGACCAATTTTGGGCTGCTGTCACAGGCCCGCGTGTGATGGCTTCGTACCGTTTGACCTTTGGTGCGTCTTTGCTGGCAGCTTTGGTGAATGTGGTGTTTGGCTTGCTGGTGGCTTGGGTGCTGGTGCGCTACAACTTCTTTGGCAAGAAGGTGGTGGACGCCTTGGTGGACTTGCCGTTTGCGCTGCCCACGGCGGTGGCTGGCATATCGCTGACAGCTTTGCTGGCGGGCAACGGTTGGATCGGCCAGTACCTTGAACCGCTGGGCATCCAGTTGGCGTTCAACCCCAACGGGGTGGTGATTGCCTTGATCTTCATTGGCCTGCCGTTTGTGGTGCGCACGGTGCAGCCGGTGTTGGAAGATGCCGAAAAAGAACTGGAAGAAGCCGCCACTTGCCTGGGGGCCACACGCTGGCAAATTTTCAGTCGGGTGATTTTTCCGTCCATTGCACCGGCCTTGTTGACCGGCTTTGCCATGGCCTTTGCGCGCGCGATTGGTGAGTACGGCTCGGTCATCTTCATTGCGGGCAACATGCCCATGGTGTCAGAGATCACGCCACTCATCATCATCGGCAAGTTGGAGCAGTACGACTACGCCGGTGCCACTGCGGTGGCCTTGGTGATGTTGGTGATCTCCTTTGTGTTGTTGCTGGTCATCAACGCCTTGCAAGCCTGGCAGCGTCGCCACACCGGAGCGCCCGCATGAGTGCCGTGTTGAACCCTTCTTCCACCTCGGGTGTGACGGCCAAAGCCCAGCGTGCAGGCACCACCGAGCCCGCTTGGGTGCGCTGGAGTTTGATTGCCCTGGCGCTGGCTTTCATGTTCTTGTTTTTGGTCTTGCCCTTGGCTGCGGTGTTCACCGAAGCTTTGCGCAAGGGCGTCGACGCTTACTGGTTGGCGTTGCAAGAGCCCGATGCGTGGTCGGCCATCCGCTTGACCTTTTTCACCGCCTTGATTGCTGTGCCCTTGAACTTGGTGTTTGGTGTGGCAGCAGCTTGGGCGATTGCGAAATACGAATTTCCGGGCAAAGCGTTTTTGACCACCTTGGTGGACTTGCCGTTCTCGGTGTCACCGGTGGTGGCGGGTTTGATTTATGTCTTGATGTTTGGTGCCCAAGGTTGGTTTGGTCCTTGGTTGCAAGCCCACGACATCAAAATCATTTTTGCAGTGCCTGGCATTGTGCTGGCCACGGTGTTTGTGACCTTCCCGTTCATCGCGCGTGAGTTGATTCCCCTCATGCAAGCTCAGGGCAACGACGAAGAGCAAGCCGCCATCGTGCTGGGCGCCACAGGATGGCAAACCTTTTGGCATGTGACCCTGCCCAACATCAAATGGGGCCTGATTTATGGCGTCATCTTGTGCAATGCGCGTGCCATGGGTGAGTTTGGCGCGGTGTCGGTGGTGTCGGGCCACATCCGAGGGCAAACCAACACCATGCCTTTGCACGTTGAAATTTTGTACAACGAATACCAATCGGCGGCGGCGTTTGCCGTGGCCTCTTTGTTGGCCTTATTGGCCTTGGTGACCTTGGCCATCAAGTCGACGGTCGAGTGGCGTCATGCACGCGAACTCAAAGCCTCGGCCGATCTGCCACCTGAGCGCCCCGTCGCTGCCCCACACCTTTCCAAGAGCACACAGCCATGAGCATTGAAATCCGCAACATCCACAAACAGTTTGGCGACTTTCAAGCGCTGGGTGACGTCAGCCTGGACATTGAATCCGGTGAGCTGATTGCCTTGCTCGGCCCTTCGGGCTGTGGCAAGACCACCTTGCTGCGCATCATTGCGGGCTTGGAAACGGCTGACCGCGGCACCATTTCGTTCAGCGGCGAAGACACCACCCATGTGCATGTGCGCGAGCGTCAGGTGGGTTTTGTGTTTCAGCACTACGCGCTGTTTCGCCACATGACGGTGTTTGAAAACGTGGCCTTTGGCCTGCGCGTCAAACCCCGCAACCAACGCCCAAGCGAGGCG
The DNA here is from genome assembly GCF_046052825.1 of Limnohabitans sp. Lineage (GTDB taxonomy): Bacteria > Pseudomonadota > Gammaproteobacteria > Burkholderiales > Burkholderiaceae_C > Limnohabitans. Next base: position 1,352 of record NZ_JAVLFP010000034.1, on the reverse strand, counting down.
CAGATCCAACACAAAGTGCACGAGCTCTTGAGCCTGGTGCAACTCGATTGGTTGGCCGACCGCTACCCCTCACAGCTCTCAGGTGGACAACGCCAACGCATTGCGCTGGCACGTGCCTTGGCGGTGGAGCCCAAGGTGTTGTTGCTCGACGAGCCCTTTGGTGCCTTGGACGCCAAGGTGCGCAAAGAGTTGCGCCGTTGGTTGCGCCGCTTGCACGATGACTTGAACGTGACCACGATTTTTGTGACCCACGACCAAGAAGAAGCGCTCGAAGTGGCCGATCGTGTGGTGGTGATGAACCGGGGCCAGGTAGAGCAAGTGGGTTCACCCCAACAGGTGTGGGAACACCCGGCCAGCCCGTTTGTCTATGGCTTTTTGGGTGACGTGAATTTGTTCCATGGCCGTGCCCACGAAGGCGAGATGCACATTGGCATCGAAGGCCAGACCGTGCGCGTTCCCAGCCCCGAGCACCACAACGTCCAAGATGCCAAAGCCTCTGTGTTTGTGCGTCCGCACGACCTGGATGTGCGCCGCTACACGCAGGGTGACGGGGGCATCGTGGCGCAACTCACCCGCGCCATCGTGGTGGGCCCGACTGCCAGACTGGAGTTGGTGGCCGTGGAAGGCGACAACCCGTCGCAAGAGCAAATCATCGAGGCGCAGATTCCAGCAGCGCAGTTTTACGAACAAGGCTTTTCCGAAGGCGACACCTTGGTGCTGACGCCGCGCAAGGCGCGGGTCTTTGTGGCGGCGTAAGCAGGGGCCATAGGCCGCTGCCTAGGCCCTAGCGGCTCACAGGTTTTTGGCAAACCATGCCACGGCGCGTTGCCAGCCATCGGTGGCAGGGCCTGCGCGGTAGCTGGCGCGGTAGTCGGCGTGGAAAGCGTGTGGGGTGTCGGGGTAGACCACAAAGTCGCTGGCCTTGGCGGCGGCATTGCCTTGTGCTGCGGCTTGGGCCAGTGCGGCTTTCATGCGATCGACAGACGCCACGGGAATGCCAGTGTCGGCCGCGCCATACAAACCCAGCACCGGGGCTTTGAGTTGGGCCGCTTGTTCGGTGGGGTGGCTCGGGGTGATGGGGCTGGTTTGACCCTCTAAGCGGCCATACCAAGCGACACCGGCTTTGACGCTGGGGTTGCGTTGGGCATACAGCCACGTGATGCGGCCGCCCCAGCAAAACCCGGTGATGCCAATGCGCTGTGTGTTGCCACCTTGACCGCTGGCCCAGGCCACACAGGCGTCCAAGTCGCCCATCACCTGTGCATCGGGGACTTTGGAGATGACTTCGGCTTGCAGCTTGGCAATTTCGCCGTAGCTGCTGGCGTCGCCCTGGCGGATGAACATCTCAGGCG
>NZ_JAVLFP010000033.1:0-78093 GCF_046052825.1 Limnohabitans sp. | reverse complement strand
TGCACGGAGTGCTCTTGCTGGACAAACCCTTGGGGCTGTCCAGCAATCAGGCACTGCAGAAGGTGAAGTGGTTGCTGCGTGCGGAAAAAGCGGGGCACACAGGCACGTTGGACCCCTTGGCGACGGGTGTGTTGCCGATATGTTTTGGCGCTGCAACCAAGTTCAGCCAGATGCATTTGGATGCAGACAAAGCCTATGCAACCACGCTGCGCTTGGGAATAAAGACCAGCACAGCAGACGCGGAAGGCGATGTGGTGAGCGAGCGGGCCGTAAATGTGGACAGTGCTCTTCTGGAGCAAGTGGTTGCCCGGTTTGTCGGGCCGATAGCGCAAGTGCCGCCCATGCACAGTGCGCTGAAGAAGGATGGAAAAGCCTTGTACGAATATGCGCGTGCTGGCGTGGAAGTGGAGCGCGCAGCGCGCCATGTGACCATTTACGGCATTCGCATCGTGCAGGCCCGGCTTGAGGGTGAGAAGCCCGAAGTGGATCTGGTCGTGGAGTGCAGCAAAGGCACCTACATCCGCACGCTGGGTGAAGATATTGGTGAAGCGCTGGGTTGTGGTGCGCACCTGAGTGCGCTGCGGCGCATTGGCACTGGCGGATTCAAGGAGTCGCACTGTGTCACGGTGCAGGCCTTGGAGGCCATGGATGATGCGCAGCGCATGGCCTGTGTGCAGCCAACGCAGGTGTTGCTGTCAGGTCATGACGAAGTCACGCTGGACAGCGAGAATGCGGCACGGTTTTTGAGTGGCATGCGCAGGCGAGGATCCTGGCGCGATGCAGACGCGGTGGCGGTGTTCGCCGAGCAACCGCGGGCTCTACTGGGTAGCGCCCATGTGAAAGCGGGTGAATTGATTCCTTCGCGGCTCCTGAGCCCGCTGGAAGTCAGCGAATCCTTGATGCAACAGAAATTAAGTTAGTGTTTGAAAGTGAACTATGAGCAGTAAACAAATCCGTAACATCGCCATCATCGCCCACGTTGACCATGGCAAAACCACCATGGTCGACCAGTTGCTCCGCCAGTCGGGCACCTTTGCCGAGCACGAAAAAGTGGTCGACACTGTGATGGACAACAACGCCATCGAACGCGAGCGTGGCATCACGATTCTGGCCAAGAACTGCGCCGTGAGCTGGGAGGGTACCCACATCAACATTGTCGACACCCCAGGCCACGCGGACTTTGGCGGCGAAGTGGAACGTGCGCTGTCTATGGTCGACGGCGTGGTGCTGTTGATTGACGCTCAAGAGGGCCCCATGCCCCAAACTCGGTTTGTGACCAAAAAAGCCTTGGCCTTGGGTCTGCGTCCTATTTTGGTGGTCAACAAAGTGGACAAGCCCGGTGCCCGTCCTGACTTTGTGGTCAACGCTGCCTTTGACTTGTTTGACAAACTCGGTGCGACCGACGAGCAACTCGACTTCCCTGTGGTGTACGCCTCCGGTATCAACGGTTGGACGTCGATGGAGGAGGGGGCGCCGGGCGAACAGTGGGGACCGGACATGTCTGCCCTGTTCAATACCGTACTCCAGCACGTGCCGGCTCAACAGGGTGACCCAGACGCACCTCTGCAACTGCAAATTTCTGCCCTTGACTTCTCCACCTTTGTCGGACGCATCGGTGTGGGCCGCATCAGCCAAGGCACCATCAAACCCATGATGGATGTGGTGGTCATGGAAGGTCCTGAAGGCAAGGCGGTCAAAGGCCGCATCAACCAAGTGTTGACCTTTCAAGGCTTGGAGCGCGTGCAAGCCACACAAGCCGGTCCTGGCGACATTGTGTTGATCAACGGCATTGCCGACATTGGGATTGGTGTGACCCTCACCGACCCCTTGAACCCCGCGCCTTTGCCCATGCTCAAAGTGGACGAGCCCACGCTGACCATGAACTTCTGCGTCAACACAAGCCCCTTGGCCGGTCGTGAGGGCAAGTTTGTGACCAGCCGTCAAATCTGGGACCGTCTGCAAAAGGAGCTCCAACACAACGTGGCTTTGCGTGTCAAAGAAACCGACGAAGAAGGTGTGTTTGAAGTGATGGGGCGTGGCGAATTGCACCTCACCATCTTGCTGGAAAACATGCGCCGTGAAGGCTATGAGTTGGCTGTTTCTAAGCCTCGCGTGGTCTACCGCGACATCGATGGCGAGCGCCATGAGCCGATCGAGTTGGTCACCGCCGACATCGAAGAAACCCACCAAGGGGGTGTCATGCAAGCGTTGGGTGAGCGCAAGGGTGAGCTCGTCAACATGGAACCCGATGGCCGTGGTCGCGTGCGTTTGGAATACCGCATTCCTGCCCGTGGTTTGATTGGCTTTACCAACGAGTTCTTGAACTTGACCCGTGGCTCTGGCTTGATTTCCAACATCTTTGACAGCTACGAGCCCCATAAAGGTGAGATTGGCGGTCGCAAGAACGGCGTGTTGATCTCCATGGACGATGGTGAAATTTTCACCTATGCCTTGGGCAAACTCGACGACCGTGGCCGCATGTTCGTCAAGGCCAATGACCCTGTGTACGAAGGCATGATTGTGGGCATCCACAGCCGTGACAACGACTTGGTGGTCAACGCCACACGCACCAAGCAGCTCACCAACTTCCGTGTGTCAGGCAAAGAAGATGCCGTCAAGATCACGCCCCCGATCGACCTCACGCTCGAATACGGCGTCGAGTTCATTGAGGACGACGAATTGGTCGAGATCACGCCCAAGAGCGTGCGCCTGCGCAAACGCTTCTTGAAAGAGCACGAGCGCAAGCGCAACAAGTAAACACCGAAGGCTCCGGACCTCCGATCCTCAAAAAAGCCGAAGGTGTTCCTTCGGCTTTTTCACAAGCTTTCACCCCTTGAACCCCAGGAGCTTGCATGAACCGCTTCTCATCCGATGTATTGCATGAACGCGCAGGGCATGTGGGATGGATCACCCTCAATCGCCCGCAGGCCCTGAACGCCTTGTCGCTTGGCATGGTGCGTGAACTCACCCATGTGCTGACTGAGTGGCAGCATGACCCCGAGGTGTGGGTCGTGGCTGTGCGCGGCAGCAACAAACAAGGCCCATTTGGTGCTTTTTGTGCAGGTGGCGATATTCGTTATTTCCATCAAGCGGCTTTGGCAGGCGACGCATCGCTGGAAGACTTCTTCACCGAGGAATACTGCCTCAACCATTTGATTCAGAACTACCCCAAACCCTACATCGCGTTCATGGACGGCATCGTCATGGGCGGTGGCATGGGCATCAGCCAGGGCGCTGCATGGCGTGTGGTCACTGAGCGCACCCTGATGGCCATGCCTGAAACCCAAATTGGTTTGTTCCCAGACGTGGGCGGTGGTTACTTTCTAAGCCGTTGTCCAGGCCACAGCGGTGAGTACCTGGCACTTACCGGCCAAGTGTTGCACGGTGCCGATGCCTTGACTGTCGGCTTGGCCGATGTGTGCGTTCCCTCAGACGCTTTGCCTGCCTTGTGGGCCGCTTTGCGCCACCCTCACTGGATCAGTGGCGAGGCCTTGTTAGAAAGTCTGCATGCGCAAGCGGCAGACCTGCAAGGCGCGTGTACTTTACAAAACGCCCCAACGCCGAATTGGCATGACGCACAGCTCGACCGCGTGTTTGCCCTGCCCAGCGTGGGCGACATGGTGGGTGTCTTGTCACGTTTGGCGTCTGACCAAGCCGAGGGCTGGGCCGCACACACTTTGCAGGCGCTGCGACAACGCTCGCCGCTCATGCTGGCAGTCAGCCTTGAGCAAATACGCCGTGGCAGGCATTTGAGCTTGGCCGATGACTTGCGCATGGAGCGCGACTTGGTGCGCCACTGCTTTCACACCGATCACCTCCAGCGACGTGGCGCCCAAACAGAAACCGTGGAGGGCATTCGTGCCTTGGCGATTGACAAAGACCGTCACCCCCAGTGGCAACCTGCGCGCATCGAAGATGTCACGCCTGAGATGGTGGCACCGTTTTTTGCCAGCCCATGGCCTGAACAAGCGCATCCGCTTCGGCCTCTGGCATAAGCGAGGTGGCCAAACGCTGCGTTGGTCAGCGTGGCAAGCTGTGGAGTGGAATGTCTTTGCTGCGCGCCAGCCGATCCAGTTGTTGCCGTGTTTGGCTGGCAAAAAATGTGGTCAAAGCGTGGTGGGTGCTGCGTTCGTGCATCTGCTGCGCGGCCCCTTGAGGCAGGCCTGCCGCTGCGCACAGGCGGGTGGCAAAGTGAGGCTCTAAGGCCGCCACCGCCACCCGGCCGTTCTTGCAGGCATAAACACGGTAGCCCGCATGGACACCGCCCACGTCCCCGTCTGGCGTGGTCAAGCCCCAGCTGCGTGGCAGGGCCAAATAAGCCGCCGCATCGCTCAAGGCAATCTCTTGAAACACGCCGCGACCGAATAGACGCCCCGAGCGTTGGCGCATCAGCAGCGCTTGCAACACCGCCTCGGTGGTCAACAAAGAGCCGCCCATGTCGGCATACAGGCTGGCAGGCATGTCCAAGCCATTGACCAAGCCGTTCTCGGCCAAATAGGTCAAGTCGTGTCCGGGTTCTTCGGCCCGCACACCCGAAGCACCCACCACGCTGACCATGCACAGGGCGGGGTATTGGCGGTGCAGCGCCCTCCAGCCGAGTCCAAGTTTGATCAGCGCAGAGGGACGAAACGAGGTGATCAGCACATCGGTGCGTGTCAAGAGCTTGTGCAATCGGGCTTGACCACGCTCAGTTTTCAAGTCGGCTTGCACCACCAGCACGCCTTGGTGCATGGCCTCATAAGCCGCAGGTTTGTACAGCCCCATGGGGTCGGCAGTGGTCGTGTCGGCTGGGGCCAACGGTTCAAGCTTGGTGCAGTGGGCACCCATGCCGCGCAAGCGCATGAGGGCTGCAGGGCCTGGCAGATTGAGGGCCAGACTGAGAATGCGCACTCCTTTCAGAGGCGACACAGGGGCGGGTTTGGAAGAGGCGGAAGTGGGCAGCGTCATGCGCCCGATTATCTGTGGCGAATCAGCGGCTGGCAGGGTCGAGGCCGGTCTCACGGACCAGCTTGGCCACGGCGGCAGAGCTCAGAAAACGCACCAAGTGCTTGGCCGCTTCTTGTTCTTGCGAACCTTCGACCAAAGCTGACGAGAAGAAGATGGTTTGCTGCACCGCATCGGGCAAGGTGCCCACGAAGTCGAGTTCTTTGAAGTAAATCAATTCGCTCACTTGCTGAAAGCCCAGCTCGGCATCGCCGCGAGCCACCACCGCGCCGACGCGCTCGCTCATGATGCGTTTGGCGGTCACCTTCATTTGCTCAGCCACGCCCAGCTTGGGGAACAACTCAGTCGACAAATAGGTGCCACTGGCGCTGGCCGAGTAAGCGATGGATTTGGCTTCGAGCAGGGTTTTCTTCAATGCTTCGACGGTGCTGATGTCGGGCTTGGGCGTGCCTTTGCGCACGGCCACACCAATTTGCGAGCGGGCCAAGTCGACACGGCTGCCTTTGACCAATTTGCCTTCGGCCATCAGTGCTTCCAGGCCACCTTCTGACAAGATCACCAAGTCAAACTTTTCGCCACGCGCGAAGCGGCTGGGAATCGAGTCAGGCGCATTGCCCACCGACGCACCGAACGCGCTGATGACTTTGTTGCCGGACGCCTGTTCGTACATGGGCACCAATTGCTTGTAGGCCTCGGTGAATGCGCCGGAGGTGATGACGCGAATTTCTGCGGCGTGCACCAGCTGGGCTGCAAAGACAAACAGACCCAGGCCAAGCAGGCCCAAGCGGCGCGTGAATGTAGGAGCAGAGAAAGAACGGAGGTTCATGGTGTGTCTCAGTTTTATAAAGAAAATTTACTCAGCAGTGATCTTGCGTTCACGAATCACGCGACCCCAGGTGGCTGTTTCTTTGGCCATGTAGGTGGCCAGCTCATTGCGACTACCGGGCAGCGGCGTCAGGCCGTGGCTGTTGAGTTGCTCCACCACATCCGGAGATTTCAGCACTTTGACCAACTCCACGTTCCAGCGGTCCAAGATGGCCGTCGGCACTTTGGAGGAAGCAACGAACGCGTACCAATTGGTAGCGCTGAAGCCTGGATAGCCCGACTCGGCAATGGTCGGAATATTGGGCAACGAACGCAGGCGTTGTGTGCCCGTGCTGGCCAAGGGAATCAGCTTGCCGTTGTCAATGTAGGCCTGTGAGGTGGAGTAGGTCGAGAAGTAAGACGCCACACGACCACCCAACAAGTCTTGCAGGGCTGGCGCACCGCCTTTGTAGGGCACGTGGACGGTCTCGATCTTGGCCATGTCGTCGAGCAGTTCGCCGGCCAGGTGAGAAGCGGAACCTGGGCCGGTGGATGCGTAGTCCAACTTGCCAGGGTTCTTTTTGGCATAGGCAATGTACTCGGCAAAGTTTTTGATGCCTGTGCCTGCGTGGACCACCAGCACGTTGGGAAAGTTCACGCCCATGGTCAGCGGAGCCAAGTCTTTGACCGGGTCATAAGGCAACTTCACCAAGTGGGGTGCGATGGTGAGTGGGCCGACCGAGCCAAACAAAATCAAGCTGCCATCGGTGGGGCCTGTGGCCGTGTATTGGTGCGCAATGTTGCCACCAGCGCCGCCCTTGTTGTCGATGACCACCGAGGCCCCGATGTTCTCGCCGAGCTTCTTGGCAATGATGCGTGCCGCTGTGTCGGCGGCACCACCCGCAGCGAAGCCGACCACCATGGTGATCGACTTTTTGGGAGGAAAGTCTTGCGCGTTTGCCGAGAAGGCCAGCAAGCCGCTGAGCAAGCACAGACTGAGATGGCGACGTGTGGTGGTGATCATGGGAACTTTCTTGACGGTCATGTCAGCCGAGAGCTTACTCGCCGCTTAAGCCGATGGTTTTGGGTTGACGCTTTTCCACGGCATTGCGAAGCAATGCTGCAGTGCGAAACACGCCATGCGCGAATTTGCCGTAGGGCAGGGTGGCAAACAAGGCCATCACCACGCCCAGGTGAGCCGCCAGCAAGGCCGGCAAGGCCGCGCTGTCACGTGCCAACCACAGGGCCAGGCCTGTCAAGCTGGTGAAAAACAGCAAGGCGATGAAGCCATAGTCCATGGGCTTTTGTGCCGCGTCCCCGTGCATGGGGTGGCGCTGCCATTTGAGTTTGAACAAACCCACGGTGCCCAGCAACAAACTCACGCCGCCGACTGCACCCAAAACTTTGGGCAGGTTGGGCAAGTCATAGGGCGCTTGCCAACCCAGCACATAGTGGTAAAGCGTGGCCACGCTGGTGGCCGCAAAGCACAGCATGAAGCCATAGAAAGTCAGGTGGTGGGCGCGTTGACGCGACAGACTGAAAGCGTCGTCTTCGTTGTTGCAGCCTTGGCCGTGACCACCTTCTAAGTACGTCAGACGCAGCGCATCGTGTGCGGCTTCGGCGGTGGCTGGTGGTGAGAGCGCAGCCCCGCTGGTGGCGGGCGTGACCTCACGCCAGAAACGGCGCACACCCAATGTCAGGGCCAGGGCAGCAAACAAGAACACGGGGGCAAACAAGCTCACCAGCAGGTTGTGCGGGAATATTTTGTAAAAGTTGCCACCCAAGCCTTGGGCTGTCAGCGTGCCATTGAACTGCAAGGCCAGCAGCAAAAACAAGGTCAAGCCAGCTGCCAGCGCCAGCGCCAGCGTCAAGCCATTGCGCTGGTAGAGCGCGCCCAAAGCAGGTGGCCAGGCGTAGTCGGTGTAGGTTTGGCCACGCAACTGAGCCATGGACTGGGGCACATTGACGGCAAACACATGGGGTGGTGCGTATTGGCAGGCATGCAAACAGGCACCACAGTTGTGGCACAGATTGGCCAGGTAATGCACATCGGCTTTGCCAAATTCAAGGCGACGGGTCATCGCAGGAAACACCGCGCAAAACCCTTCGCAGTAGCGACAGGCATTACAGATTTGCAGCTGCCGCGCCACTTCGGTTTCGGCGGTGGACAGGGGCAGAGCACCTTGCGCCAAAGCGCGTGCTTCTTGGGTCAGGGCTTCAAGCGTTTGCATGGTTTGCCCCTTGTGTGTGGCCGAGCGCCGCGCGTGCCGCGTTGCTGCCTGCGATGCGGCCAAAGGCCGTGCCAATGGACATGCCAACACCGGCTGTGTAGCCTTTGCCCAGCACATTGCCCGACATGATCTCGCCCGCGGCAAACAAGTTCTCGCTGGGTTTGTCTTGGAAACGCACGGCTGCCGTCTCGTCGGTCTTGAGTCCTAAATAGGTGAAGGTGATGCCAGGGCGCAGCGCGTAGCCGTAGAAAGGCCCGGTGTCGATGGGGCGTGCCCAATGCGTTTTGGCAGGGGTGATGCCTTCGGTGTGGCAGTCGTCTTGCACGTTGTGGTCAAAGGTGCCGACGCGGCAGGCTTGGTTGAATTCGGTGATGGTGTGCATGAATGTGTCGACAGGCAAGCCCAGCAAGGCGGCCAGTTCGGGCAGGGTGTCGGCTTGGATGCCGTCAAACACCGGCGGCATGAAGCGGCCAATCGCTTTGCTGTCGATGATGGTGTAGCCAATTTGCCCAGGTTGCAGCGCCACCAGGCGGCCCCAGATGGCGTAGCGCTTGGGCCAAAAATCTTCGCCCTCGTCGTAGAAGCGTTTGCCTTCTTGGTTCAGCACCACACCCAGTGACACGCAGTCTAGGCGGGTGCAAATGCCGCCGTCGTATTCAGGCGCGCGCGCGTCAATGGCCACCATGTGGGCTTGGGTTTTGTCGCCAATCATGTCGGCCCCATGGGCCATCAGGTCTTTGATCATGAGGCCTTGGTTGTAGCGGGTGCCACGGACCAAAAAGTTGTCCGCCGTCCACTCGCCCCATTCGTTTTGCCCCCAGGCTTCACGCAGCCACTCCCGGTTGGATTCAAAGCCGCCGCATGCCAGTACACAGGCTTTGGCGGTGATGCGTTCTTGGCCTACATAGGCTGCCACGAAGCGACCATCTTCGATTTCGATGTGGTCGACGGGGGCGTCGTAGCGCACCTTCACGCCCAGTTTTTCGGCGCTGCGAAAGTAGGCGTTGACCAGGGCCTTGCCCCCGCCCATGAAGAAGGCGTTGGTGCGGGCCACATGCAGTGTGCCCGAGAGCGGCGGCTGAAAGTGCACGCCGTGTTGGCGCATCCAGTCGCGGCAGTTAGACGATGCGCGAATCACCAAGCGGGCAAGTTTTTCGTTGGTGATGCCACCGGTGACTTTGAGCAAGTCTTGCCAATACTCTTCTTCTGGGTAGGCCTCGACCAGCACATCTTGTGGCTCATCGTGCATGCAGCGCAAGTTGCGGGTGTGCATGGAGTTGCCGCCACGCCATTCTTTGGGAGCAGCCTCGAGCAAGGTCACACGCGCTCCTGCTTCTGCAGCCATCAGCGCTGCGCACAAGGCGGCATTGCCGCCGCCTATCACCAGTACATCGGTACTCATCCCTCGTCCTTAAAAGCGAAACAGTCGGGCTGGATTGTCTTGCAGAATTTTTTGCCGCGTCGCGGCATCGGGGGCCCAGTCTTTGAGCAAATTGAACAAGGCCACCGAACCCACTTTGTCAGCAAAAGACAAATGCGGGTAGTCGCTGCCCCAGATCACGCGGTCTGCGGCTACGCCCAAGATGGCTTGTGCCATCGGCAGTGCGTCGGCAAACGCAGGGGCTGTGGCCATGCGGTAGGTGCCGGTGAATTTGATCCAGGTTTTGCCAGGGCCGTTTTTCAGCAAGTCGAGCAACTGCACAAAGCCGTCTTGCTGTGGGCCTTGCGCGCCCAAGAACATGCCCATGTGGGCCAAGCTGTGGTCGACTTTGAGTTGTGCCAAGGTGGGCAACATTTGGTGGGTCAACCAGCCGGGCAGCAAAAAGTCAAGGTGCCAGCCCAGTTCGGCGCAGCGCGCATCCAGGCGCTGAATGCGCGGCAGCATGCGCTCCAGCAAACCTTCTTCGTAAGGGTGCACCGGCGACACGTTGATGCGCACACCTCGCACGCCTAACTCGTTCATGACAGCGAGTTCTGCGTCTGAGATGTGCTCGTCCACATCGACAATGGCGCGTCGCAGCGCAGGGTCCATGTGGCGCATGGCATCGAACATGCAGTTGTTGTCACGGCCATAGGCCGAGGGCTGCACGAACACAAAGCGTTTTATGCCTAGCACCTCGGCCAAGCCAAGGTAATCGCTCAGCTCAGCAACGGGTGGTGTGTAACGCAAGCCACCGGCGTAGCGGTAGCGTTCTGCCGGACCAAACACATGGAAATGGGCATCGCAAGCAAGGGCTGGCGACTGAAAAGCAGGGTCTGTGTCGTGGTGTGTAAGCATGCTTACTATTTTACGCAGGCCTTACGCAGTGCTTGAACGTCTTGTCGTGCGGCAGACATCAAATAAGCCACGTCATTGCCGGCAATGATGAAACGAGCACCCAGCTGAGTGAGTTGGCTTTGCAATTCCAAGTCGCCGCGAATACCACCCACGCCCAAGAATTTGTTGTGTTTGCGGCAAGCTGCCGCCGTGGTTTCGTAAGCTTGTCGGATCTTCTCGTGCTTGAGTTGTCCGGGGATGCCCAACTCGGTACACAAATCGTTGGAGCCAATCAACAGCATGTCCACGCCTTCCACGGCGGCAATGGCCTCTGCATTGGCGATGCCTTGGGGCGTTTCGAGCATGACGATCACCAGCGTGTCGTGGTTGAGGCGGCTGTTGTTTTCAGCCAGTGGAATCGCTTGGTAACCCAAGGCTGGGTTGGCGCCCATGACCGAGCGGTGACCGATGGGCGGGAATTTGCTGGCGGAGATGATGGCTTGGGCTTGCTCTGCGGTATTGACGTGCGGGATGATGATGCCCTGTGCTCCACCGTCCAGCACGCGGCTCATGTCGCTGGCCAAGTGACCGGGCACACGCACAAACGGGGTGATGCCGTGACCCATGGCGGCCACACAAATGGCGGAGGTGGTGTCGTGCGAAATGGCGCTGTGCTCCATGTCGACGTAGATGGCATCAAAGCCGCACGAAGCGGCCATCGGGCCGATGTCTGCGGTACGCGCTTGGCGCAAGCCCATGCACAACACCAGTTGGTCGGCGAGCAGGGCTTGTTTGGCTTTGTTTTGGTAGGTGGGTGTGGTCATGACAGTTTCTTCTTTCAGGTTATTCAACTTTGATGGCAGATTTGGTCACCACGCTTTTCCAGAGGCGTGATTCGTCTTGAACTTTTTTGCTGAAATCTGCGCTGCTGCGTGCCACGGCGCGCGCGCCTGTGGCGGCAAACACCTCGATCACTTTGGGTTGCTCCACAGCACGCGCCACACCTTGCTGAATGCGCGTCAGCACGGCGGACGGCAAACCAGCAGGGGCCATCAGGCCAAACCAATAGACCATCTCATAGCTGCCGTAGCCGGCTTCGGTGAAGGTGGGCACCTCGGGGATGAGTGGATGACGCTCTTTGCCCACCACAGCCAGGCCGCGCAACTTGCCACCTTTGATGTGCTGTGCGGCGGAACCTGCGCTGGACAAGCCCACATCAATGCGGCCGGCCATCAAGTCGAGCAAGGCGGCGGCGACGCCCCGGTAGGGCACATGGGTGAGTTCTGCATTGGCTTGGATGAAAAAAAGTTCAGTCGCCAAGTGCGCGGAAGAGCCTTGACCGCCTGAGCCATAGGTCAAGGTTTTCGGGCTCTTGTGGGCTTGGTCCACCAAGTCTTTCAAGGTTTTGTAAGGCGCGTCAGCTTTGACCATCAGCACCGCAGGTGCTTCGGCAATGGTGCTGATTTTGACGATGTCTTTTTCAGGGTCATACGGCAGTTTGTCGTAGAGCGCAGACGACACCGCAAATGAGTTGTCGGTGACCAGCAAGGTGTAACCATCGGGGGCTGACTTGGCCACCATGTCGGTGCCTACTGTGCTGCCTGCACCGCCTTTGGTTTCGACAATCACGGGCTGCCCCCATTGGTTGGTCAGTTCCGCGCCGAGCGTGCGTGCCGCTGTTTCGGTGAATGAGCCGGCAGCGAACGGCACGATGATGCGAATGGGTTTGCTGGGCCAGGTGTTTTGCGCCATGGCGCTGTGCATCAGCAGCAGGCCGAGGGCGACATGAAAAACGCGCAACATCAAACGGTGCATGGTGTTCCTGATGATTTAGAGGTGGAGGGTGGTGCGCAACTGTTGGGCAGTGGCCTGGATGGAAGACAACACTGGGCGACCGAATTCGGCGCTTAAGCCCTGCAAGATATCGAAGGTGGGCAGTTGCGAGCAGGCAATGAACATGGCATCGCAACCATCGGTCATGACTTGGCGTGCCATCTGCGCCACTTCGGTGGAGGTGATGCGCCCCAATGCGTCCACGTTGGGGGCGCGCAAGCTGTCAAACGCCACTACTTCAATGCCTCCATCGGCCAAAAAACGTTTGAGCTGATCATTGACTTCGTCGTGGTACGGCGTGACCAAACCAATGCGTTGGGCCCCTTGCGCTTGCAAGGCCTTCACCATGGCACTGGCCGTGGTGACCACGGGCTTGCCAATCAACTGGGTGAGTTCTGCACACAACTCGGCGTCACCTTGCGCACCGGACAAAAAACTGGCGGCGGTACAACCGTAGGCCAAAGCCTGAATGGGCTGCCCAACCAAAGTCTGTGCCAGTGCCAGCGCTTGGGCTTTGTAGGCCGGAATGGTCTCACGCGTGAGCAGACCTTGACCGCGCGGAATCTTCAGCGTTTGACAATCGGTGCCCGAAGGCAGCCAGCCCACCAACTCGGTGGCCATGGTGGTGTTGTTGATGGGAACCATCAACGCAATGTGAGGTGGGTTGTTCATACAGGTTCGACACGACGGGTGAGGGAGTGGTCTTGTTGGCGTATGCCAGGACGCAAGGGTCGCCAGTGCAGGGCCCGGATTTCGCCAAATTCCTGGGGCAAGCGCTCCCAATGCCAGCCGCCATCTTGGCTGGCGAACACCTGGCCCAAGTTGGTGCAGGCCCACAGATGCAGGGGTTGCAAGGGATGGGTGGCCACGGTCCAGACCGTGCTGTTGACGGTGCCGGGCAAGTGCACCTCTTGCCAGTGTGCGCCGTGGTCTTCGCTGATCAGCAGGCGTCCCCGGTTGCCCGGAGGGCCATTGCCGTTGGTGAGAAACACCACGCCGGTGTGATCGAGCCGGGGCACGATGGCGCGGGTGTATTGCCAGGGCGAGTCGATGGTTTGGAACTCCCAATGCAAACCGCCATCGGTGCTGCGGTGCAGACCTTGGTTGGTGGTGGCGTACATCAGGCGTTGGTGGTTGGGTTGGTCGAGGATGGCGATGCCATGCACATCCGCAGAAATCAGTCCTTGGTCGCGTGCATGCCAGGTGTCACCGTCGTCATGACTGACAAAGATGCCGCCAATTTCAACGCTCAGCCACAGCGTGTGTACATCCAAAGGGTCGAACAAAATTTGCGTGACCCGCGTGGCACCCATGTTGATGGTGGAGAACTGTTGCAAGCCTGGTACGTTGAGCGTTTGCCAGGTTTTGCCGCCGTCACGGCTGCGACAAATGCCCGCAGGGCGGCTGCCGACAAACCACAACTGAGGGTCTTGCGGGTGGATGGCTGCCACCCAAACGTCTTGCAGCGGCGACGCAATGGCGGTCCACCGCGCACTGGCTTCGTGCCATTGGAACAAACCCATGTCGGTACCAGCCAGCAGCCAGTCGGGATGCTCTGGGTGGCTGGCGAAACTCCACACACGGGCTTCGAGGTACATGCCGGAGTGGCTGTTGGGGTGCACCCAGTTCAGGCCACCGTCCTCGCTGAACCAAGCGGAGTGTCCAGCGGTGCCGACATAGACATGCGGTTGCAAATTCATACTCAGTTCAAGCCTTGCGCGGGGTGGTAAATTGCGTGCGCTGGATGATAGAGACTATAAAAACTGCAACCGTCATGAAGGAGACAGCCGTGCTGAAGTTCAAACAATGGGGAGTTGGAGGGGCCTTGTTTTTGGGGTGTGTGCTGGGCGCTTTCGCACAAGCCTTCCCTCAAAAACCGGTGCGTGTGGTGATTGGTTTCCCGCCCGGTGGTGGCATCGACATGGTGGCACGCTTGATGGCGCCCAAGCTGTCTGAGTCGCTCGGGCAATCGGTGCTGGTGGACAACCGTCCGGGCGCCAACGGTGTGCTGGCGATGGACCACGTGGCCAAATCAGCACCCGATGGTCACACCTTGTTTTTGGGTACGTTGGGCAACTTGAGCATCAACCCTTCGTTCTATGCCAACTTGCCGTTCAATGTGGACAAACAATTTGTGCCGGTGACCGAGGTGGCTTCGTTGTCGTTTGTTTTGTTTGCGAACCCAGCGGTTCCTGCCAACACTTTGTCTGAGTTGGTGTCGTACGCCAAGGCCAATCCGGGTGTGCTGAATTACTCGTCCAGCGGGGCTGGGGGCTTGCCGCATTTGGCGGGTGAGTTGTTCAGTTCCGCCGTGGGCTCGAAGATGGTCCACGTGGCCTACAAGGGCAGTGCGCCCAGCATCAGCGATGTGATGGGCGGGCAGGTGCAGATGACGTTTGAAGCCGCAGCAGCTGGCGCTCAGCAGCTCAAAGCAGGTCGACTCAAGGCCTTGGGTGTGACGGGCAACAAACGTGTTGCCTTCTTGCCCGACGTGCCGGCGGTACAAGAAGTGGTGCCGGGGTTTGAGGTGCTCAATTGGTATGGCTTGGTGGCGCCCGCAGGCACACCCAAGGAGACCATTCGCAAGTTACAGCAAGAGATTGCCAAGGTGATGGCACTGCCCGAGATTCGCGACAAGATGGTGGCCATGGGCACCGACCCGGTGGGGTCAACGCCAGAAGAGTTTGGTCAGTACATGAAGTCTGAGACGCTCAAGTGGGGGCGCATCATCCGTGAGGGCAATATTCGACCCGATTGAAGTTTGATCTCTCATCTGTTTGGTGATTGAGTGAGGCATGGATCGGGAAGATTTATGAACTTAGCCTCGTTGGCGCATTCGAGTCAGGCTACAATATGATGCTTCGGGGCGTAGCGCAGTCTGGTAGCGCATCTGGTTTGGGACCAGAGGGTCGTAGGTTCGAATCCTATCGCCCCGACCATTTGATGAAAAAGGCCCCTATTGGGGCCTTTTTTGATGGTTTCTGCCCGTAGCTCAGTTGGATAGAGCAACAGCCTTCTAAGCTGTGGGTCACAGGTTCGATTCCTGTCGGGCAGGCCAGGTGGCGCGATTCAGTTGAACAGCCAATCGGGGTTCAACGCCACATAGCAATTTTTTTCACCCAGCAGTTGCCCCTGAGGGCTGACACAAAACGCACCGCGTTGAAATTTTCGTTCGTCCGTCAATACATATGAGCGGTAGATGTCTTTGCTTTGTTTCCCTGTTTTATCTTTTGGGAACAACATCACCAAACGTGTGCTGCCGCATTCGCCCAACTTCATGCATTCAACGGCGGCTTTGTCGTTGACATAAAACTCTAAATAAATGGCGCCCGGAAACTTGGTGTCTGCTTTTGCAATTTTCACCATGCAGGGCATGTCTTGTGCTCGCGGCAAGCCCATGCGATCGGCAAAGGTGTTCATTTCTGCCAGCACGGTGTTGCGGTATTTCGTACTCACGATGTCGCGGCACAAATAGTAATCGGCCTTTTTGGTTGTTCTGGCAATAGGCTTGAAGGGGCGATTGTTGGCATCCAATTTGATTTCTTTGGACTCGTAAAGTGCACTTAGCGTGGGCTCTTCCTTCTTGACTTCTTTGCCGTGACCCCCTCCATGGCCTCCACCATGGCCATCGTCTTTCTTTTTATCGTCTTTTTTCTTTTCTTCTTTTTTGGGTTCTTTGTGGTCACCCCCGCCGTGGCCATCGTCTTTTTTCTTTTCAGCAGGCTTGCCATGATCATCGGGCTTTCCGTGCGCATCCGGCTTGCCATGGGCGTCTTTTGCTTCCGCTTTAGGTGGCGGTTTAGGCTCTTCCTTGGGAACAGGCTTGGGCTCTTCATAAGCCTCTTTCGCTACCCGTTTGTAGGTGTACCCTCGACCTTCTTCTCCCGGTTCTTCGACATATTTGAATTTCTTTTCTTCTTTCACGGGCTCAGCCTTTTTAGGCTCATTGGCCCAAGCAGACACAGAAAAACCGCCCATCCAAATGAGGAGGCTAGAAAAAACGACAGCACGTGAAAAAATGGGTGAAAACTTCATGGCAATCAATGCTTATTCCTACAGCATCGACACCGCGAGTGTTCGCTTGAGTTGAGTTGCAGAAATAGGTGCGTCAATCGACGGTGTAGCAGGTGGTGTCGCTGTGCCACTTGCCCTTGTCGGTGACGCAGTGTTGGGCAATCAACTTGCGAGACATGTCCGATAAGAAATAGGACCGGTACAGGACTTCACCTTTGGGAATCAGGCTGATGCTTCGAAAAACGGGACATTGCTCATTGCGTACACATGCCGTGAGGCGTTGGCTGTTGGTATACAGGTGAACGCTGATCCGCCCTGGTGTCAAACTTTTCCCAGTACCAATGCTGACCACACAGGCGTCACCCTTGACGAAGGGGATGTCGTTGAGCTCGGCAAAGTAATTCATCTCTGCCACCAACAGTTCACGGAACCACGGGGCTACGATGCCGTCACACTCAAAGTATTCAAGTTTGATGGTGTGCGCAATGGCCTCTGTGTAAGGACGATTCTTGGGGCCCAACAACACCATGGGCTCTTTGCCTGACTGAGGCGGTCTTGCCAAAATCGCGCGCGAGGCGGTGGGAGGCGTGGCCTTGCTGAAATTTGACTCACTGCTGCTGGCGGGGGTATCGCCTTTGGTCACAGGATAGGGTTTGTATTTTGGTTCGGGCTTGTCTTGGGCGAAAACGCTTGTCCCGAAGCTGAGCATCAGGCAGGTCAAAAGACAAAACATCTTGAACATAGAGGATCGCATCGGTTGTTACAAGGTCAACTTTATCAGCAACCACGCTGGCCGCTGGGTTCAACTCAAGTAAAGTGGTTAAAAACCGATGATCTGACCATGACCCAATATTTTTCAAAATGGATTTGCCTGTTGCTATTTGTATTGAGTGGGTGTGGCGGCGGTGGTGGCAGCCTGCCTCCGCCACCACTGACATTGTTCGATTCATCGTATGCAAACAAAAACTTAATCGCACTGGAAGCACCTCAAATTCCATCAACGGTCGTTGTCGATGCGGTGCCTGAGTCAATTACCTTCGGTGATTTTTTTCAAGAAGGTGCCCATTCGGCATTTTTGGTAGCTCAGTCATCTGTCAGTGCGTCGGGCTATCAGGCGCATTTCCTCAAGAAAGATGCATCGGGATGGCATGACGCAACCCCCACCTTGCTTGAAACTGTACAAGCCGATGCTTGTCCCACTGTTCGACAAAGTTTGACCGCAGATTTCAATGGTGACGGTAAGCCCGATGTTTATTTGGTGTGTCGAGGCGCATTGATGGGTGTGGCCGTGCCGCAAGTGCTTTACCTGAGCAGTGCCAACCAAAACAAATACACCCGTTCAACCACCACAGATTCCTTTGCCGCGTTGCATGCTTCTGCTGCAAATTTAGATCGTGACGCGACGGGTCGAATGGACATCATCACTGTCGATGAAAGTTTTCAAATCAATGTCTTGATCAACGGGGGGGGCGCTGTTTTTTCTAAAGACGATAACTCAGCCACGCATCGAATTCCAGCCGGGTTGCCCAACTCGGTGCAACGGGTTTTCCTAATTCCATCGACCATTGCCAGTGCCACCGAAGGCCCCGATTTGGTTGTGGCGGGTAGCCTCACGAATGGTTATTCACTGATGTGGTTAAAAAATGATGGGGCTGGAAAATTCAACACAACAACTGCGGGGTGGTCCCGCAGTTTTACCAACCCGATCACTGGCGGAGGATCGTTGATGCCGTCAGACTTTATCAAGTCAGGGAATTATTTTTATGTTTTGGATCAAGCGCTGAAGCAGTTTGTGCGATTTGATGCACCTACAACCGTCTCATCATCGGTGACCAGTGCCTTGCCTTTGAGCAGCGTGCAACCTACGAACAATCAGCCAACTGCATTTCCCAAGCAGGTCAAATTGGTTTCATCAGGATTTGTACCCTACGACGGTAAGTGTGCTGACACGTCAACCACAACGGCTTCTAGTGCCAGCCGTTGCAACTTCTTGGCAACTGTCCCTTGAACTCAGCGCGCTTTATATTGCGTATTGCCAAACAACACATCACGTGATTTGTCATCGGTGATGGGTTTGCGCAAACCGGCCAATACCTCAACTCCACGTTGAACGGCAGGACGAGCGCCGATGCGGTCAAACCAGATTTTGAGGTCCGGGTAATCCGCCCAGTCAATGCCTTGGTTTTGCCAGCTTCGCAGCCACGGAAAGATGGCAATGTCCGCAATGCTGTAGCTGTTGCCTGCGATGAATTTGGTTTTTTCCAACTGCTTGTTCATCACGCCATACAAACGCTTGGCCTCATTGGTGTAACGGTTGACGGCATAGTCAATTTTTTCGGGTGCATAAATCCGAAAGTGGTGCGCTTGCCCCAGCATCGGACCCACGCCTCCCATTTGAAACATCAGCCATTGCAGCACGTCATATTTAGCCCGATCACTCTTGGGTAAAAATTTGCCTGTTTTGGCCGCCAGATACAACAAGATGGCGCCCGACTCAAACAGGCTGATCGGCTTGCCGTCCGGGCCATGTGGGTCGACCAATGCAGGAATTTTGTTGTTAGGGCTGATGTTCAAGAACTCAGGCTTGAATTGGTCACCTTGTCCAATGTTGACGGCATGTGCCTGCCAATCACGGCCGAGCTTGAAGCCGCATTCTTCGAGCATGATGTGAACCTTGTGCCCGTTGGGTGTGGGCCATGTGTAAACGTCGATCATGGGTATTCCTTAGCAGCCGCGGGTGATGGGCATTTCAATTTCTTGGGGCGCAGCGGCGATGTGCCGTGCAAGTTCCAGTTTAGCAATGGCATTGCGGTGAACTTCGTCAGGGCCATCGGCCAAGCGCAAGGTGCGCTGGTGGGCGTACGAGTAAGCCAAAGGGAAGTCGTCAGAGACGCCTGCCGCACCATGTGCTTGTATGGCCCAATCAATGATTTGAGTGGCCATCGTGGGGGCGATGACTTTGATCATGGCAATTTCAGCACGAGCCACTTTGTTGCCCACCGTGTCCATCATGTAAGCCGCTTTGAGGGTCAGCAAACGTGCTTGCTCAATCATGATGCGTGACTCTGCAATCCGTTCATGCCAGACGCCTTGGGCAGAGACCGGTTTACCAAATGCCACACGGCTGTTGAGGCGGCGGCACATCAACTCCAAAGCACGTTCTGCGGCGCCGATGGTGCGCATGCAATGGTGAATGCGGCCTGGGCCTAAACGGCCTTGCGCGATTTCAAAACCTCGTCCTTCGCCCAGCAACAAGTTGCCGACTGGAACGCGGACGTTGCGTAAGACAACTTCCATGTGGCCGTGGGGTGCGTCGTCGTAACCGAATACGGTCAAGGGGCGCTCGACGGTCACGCCGGGGCTGTTGCTTGGCACGATGATCATGCTTTGCTGAGAATGGCGTGGCGCATCTGGATCGGTTTTCCCCATCACGATGTAGACCGCGCAACGTGGGTCACCTGCGCCTGAACTCCACCATTTGCGACCATTGATGACGTAGTGATCGCCATCTCGTTCGATGCGACACTGAATATTGGTTGCATCAGAGGAAGCTACCTCAGGTTCGGTCATCAAAAAGGCCGAACGAATCTCACCCCGCAGCAAAGGCTCTAGCCATTCGTCCTTCAGGGATTCGCTGGCATAGCGTTCAAAAGTCTCCATGTTTCCTGTATCTGGGGCCGAGCAATTGAATACTTCAGCAGCAAACGGAATTCGACCCATGATTTCGCACAAAGGGGCGTATTCGAGGTTGGATAAACCTTCGGGTGCTCGCGGGCTGTGCGGCAAAAATAAATTCCATAGACCCGCCGCCTTGGCTTTGGGTTTGAGCTCTTCCACAATCTTTGTCGGGATCCACGCGTTGCCCTGGGCACGGTTGTGGGCAATTTCAGCATAAAAGCGTTTTTCATTCGGATAGATGTGCTCATCCATGAATGAAAGCAAGCGCGTTTGCATGACTTTGACTTTGTCTGTGTAGTCGAAATTCATGGTGTTTTCCTTAGAGTTATCGTTGTGGTTTGATCATGCGAGTTGTGCGTATTTCCAAGCCAACTCAGCCATAGGTCGAGCGCCAGCGCCAGACGCTTTGGCTTGTTCGCTGGATGCGGTGCCCGCTTCTACGCGTTTGGCAATGCCTTGCAAAATGGCAGCAATGCGAAACATGTTGTAGGCCAGGTAGAAGTTCCAATCCGCTTTGAGATCTTGCGCACGGGCTAAACCCGTACGATCGCAATAGCGATGGATGTACTCTGATTCGCTGGGGATACCCAGGGATGCCAAGTCAACACCGCCAATGCCTCGAAAGGTCCCTGGTGGTATGTGCCAAGCCATGCAGTGGTAGCTGAAGTCTGCCAAGGGATGCCCGATGGTGGAGAGTTCCCAGTCCAACACAGCCAACACTTTCGGTTCGGTCGGGTGGAACATCAAATTGTCGAGTCGGTAATCACCGTGCACGATGCTGACTTTGGACGCGTCGAGTGCACTGGCTGGCATGTGCGCAGGCAGCCATGCCATCAGTTGATCCATTTCTGGGATGGGCTGTGTGACCGACGCCAAGTACTGTTTGCTCCAGCGACCTATTTGCCGTTCAAAGTAATTGCCGGGCTTGCCGTAATCGGCCAGACCGCGGTCAGCAAAAGGCACGGTGTGCAGTGCCGCGATGACACGGTTCATCTCGTCATAGATAGCGCCACGTTCAAGTCGGTTCATGGTGGGGAGTGTTTGATCCCACAGCACGCGCCCCTGCACAAACTCCATGACATAAAACGCCCGCCCAATGATGGACTCGTCTTCACACAACACATGCATTTGGGCCACGGGCACATCTGTGCCGTACAGGCCACCCATGACCTTGAACTCACGCTCCACCGCATGGGCTGACGGGAGTAGCTTGGCCACCGGGCCAGGCTTGGCCCGCATCACGTAGCTTTTATTTGGCGTGATGAGCTTGAAAGTCGGGTTGGATTGGCCACCTTTGAACATTTCCACGTTCAATGGACCTGCAAAGCCGTGCAGGTGTTGACTTAGCCAAGCTTGCAAGGTCCCCACATCAAAGCGGTGGGTCTCGCTGACAGCACGGGTGCCGACGAATGCGTCATCCCGGCTCATAGGCCAATTCCGCTCAGTGGTCGGCTTCGCTGATGTGAAGCAGGGCTTCCCGGTTGCGAATGACCAAGCCACCCGCTTCGATGCGAATGGCCTCTTCCCGCTCCATCGCTTTGAGTTCTTGGTTGACCCGTTGACGGGACGCGCCCAGCAATTGGGCCAGCTCTTCTTGCGCCAAGTGCAAGCCGATGCGCGTTTCTTGTGCATTGGTCAGACACGGTACACCGTAACTGCGCGCCAAGTGCAGAAGTTGTTTGGCCAAGCGTGAGCGCAAGGGCAGGGTGTTGAGGTCTTCCACCAAACCAAAGAGTTGGCGAATACGACGGGCTTGCAAGCGCAACATCGCTTCGTAAAACTCGACATGCTGTGTCAAGATTTTTTGGAAATCGGCTTTGGCGACGCACAAGATCGTGGTGTCCCCATGCGCGTAAACGTCGTGTGTGCGGCGATCCCCATCCAGAATGGCCACATCGCCAAACCAAATTCCTGGCTCCACGTACGTGAAGGTGATTTGTTTGCCTGAGAGTGAGGTTGAACTCACACGCACTGCACCTTTGGCGCATGCCATCCATTCTTCGGGCGCATCGCCTCGCGCTGCGATCAAGTCGCCGTCTTTGCATCGTTTGACATAAGCGCATCGAAGAATATCGTGTCTGAGTGAAGGAGAGAGTGATGAGAACCAGCGCCCAGCGTTGATTGACTCGCGTTCTTCGATATTAAGAATGGGATCGTCCATAAACTGTCTTTTGTGTGACCTGTGGTTGATAAATTGTCGCCCGTGCGACCTGTTCAAGATTTATAGCGAGGGTTTTCTTTGTTCAAGAAAGCTGTGATGCCAATCCCTGCGTTGGCGTGATGCAAGTTCTTCACAAAGTGATCACGTTCTTGTCGCAAGTGGGTGGTCAAGTTGTGTGTTGACGCTTCATTGAGCAACTCTTTGATGCTGCTCATCGCATTGGGGGCACGGTCGTTGATGCGCTCAGACAGCCTGAGCGCGTGATCAAGTGCTTGACCACTGTCGACCACTTGGTTGACGACACCCAAGGCATGCAAGCGTTCTGCACCGATACGTTCTCCTAGCAACAGCAATTCGCTTGCCAATTGCCGTGGCAGTGCTTGAGCTAGGCTCCAGCTGCCTCCACCGTCAGGCGAAAGGGCAATGCTGCTGTAGGCCATGACAAAAACACTGTTTCGCGCTGCGACCACCAAGTCACACATCATTGCCAAAGAAAAACCTGCGCCTGCAGCAGCGCCTTCGACAGCGGCAATCACGGGCTTGGGAAAGGTCCGAATGGCTTCGATCCAACTGTGCAAACCTTCAATGCTTTGGGCCTGAATCTCGGGTTCTTTGTCGCGGTTGCCTTGCAAGCGACGTAAATTTCCGCCTGCGCAAAAGTTGGCACCCTCACCTGTGATGATGACGCTGCGAATTTCCGGGTTGGATTCGGCGACGTTCAGGGCTTCTATGCCCGCAGCATACATTTCCGGACCCAAGGCATTGCGTAGTGTGGGGTCGGACAAGGTCAGGATCAGTGTTTGACCTTGGCTTGTGCTTTTGAGTTGTGCTGTCATCGCGGTGTGATGTTCAAGATTCGACGTGACTCAGGCTCAGTCCAATCGCCCCCCGGCGACGCAACCAAGGACTGGGGCGATAACGTGGGTCGCCATACACGGTCTGAACATTGAACAGTATTTCTAAAATTTCTGTAGGCCCAAATTTGTCGCCCATCATCAAGGGACCCATGGGGTATCCAAGTCCCAAGGTCACGGCTGTTTCAAGGTCATTTGGGGTACAGACGCCTTGTTGGCAGATGTCGCACGCAATGTTGACGATGGTGGCCACAACGCGTTGGGTCACAAAACCACCGCTGTCTCGGATCACGCTCACGGGTTTGCCGTCTTTCGCGAACAAGGCATGGGCAGCATCCCGCATGTCAGATCGGGTGGCAGGGTTGGTCGCCAGAACACGACGTTTGGTGAGCTTGTCGTCAATGAAGAAGTCAATACCAATGGTTCGAGCCGGGTCCAACCGCTCAACAACGGCCACTGTGGTGACGTCAAAACCTAAAGGGGCAACGATAGACAAGGCTTGTGAAGAAGGGGAGGCGCCCGTCTCAATCTTGGCGCCCAAGTCCTTCAGTAATTGCAGCAACTCCGCGCGACGAACTGCGCGCGTAGAGACCCAAACCGGGGGCATGTTGTCGACCACAGGGACGGGCGGTTCTGGCGCCACTTGAGCCACACCGTCGATGTATTTGTAAAACCCTTCGCCGACTTTTTTCCCTACGATGCCACCCGCCAGACGTTGGGCTGTGATGACGCTGGGGCGGTATCGCGGCTCTTCGTAATACTGCTGATAGATCGACTCCATGACGGGGTGAGACACATCGAGAGCTGTCAAATCCATCAGTTCGAAGGGGCCTAGTTTGAAGCCGACTTGGTCTTTCAAGATGCGGTCAATGCTGGCAAAGTCAGCGATGCCTTCTGAGACGATGCGCAGGGCTTCGGTGCCATAGCCACGTCCGGCATGGTTCACGATGAAGCCCGGCGTGTCCTGAGCTTGCACAGCTTGGTGCCCCATTTGGTTGGCATATTGCGAGAGGTCTTGGCAAATTTTAGGATTGGTTTTGATCCCCGCAATCACTTCGACCACCTTCATCAAAGGCACGGGGTTGAAGAAGTGGTAGCCCGCAAATTGCTCTGGTCGCTTCAAAGCTGAGGCGATGGCAGTGACGGACAAAGACGAGGTGTTGGTGACCAACACGGTGGAGGGCTGCACCAAGGCTTCGAGTTCCGCGAAGAAGGACTTTTTGATGTCCAAGCGCTCAACGATTGCTTCAATGACCAAGTCACAGTCGGCCAGGTCGTTGATTTGAGTCGCAACTTCAAGGGACAGCTTGTACTGAGCGACTTGTTCCGAGGTCAGCCTTTGTTTATCGGCCAATTTGTCCCATTGCGCGCCAACTGAGGAGATCGCTTTGCTGACGGCCTCGGGTTGCATGTCAAACAGTTTGACAAGGCTTCCTGCCTGCGTCGCTATTTGAGCAATGCCTCGTCCCATGGCGCCAGCGCCGACGACGCCTACTTTTTTATAAATCGGATTCATGGTTTGTATTATCGCCGAGCAAGTCGATCTGCCAGCGGGCTTGTTTGGCGTGTGACCATGGATTTTTTAAGTTTCCACGCCAAGTGTCTGTGACAGAATATTCTTTTCAACTTGCCAAAATGGGGACTCGCCATGACGCTCAAACTCTGTGGTTTTGCTGTCAGCAACTACTACAACAAACTGAAAATTCAATTGCTTGAAAAACAAGTTGAATTTGATGAAGAGCTGGTGTGGGTCAATCCTGTCGACCCATCGGTCTATGCCCGTTCTCCCATGGGAAAGGTTCCTTTTTTAGAGACCCCCCAAGGGTGTTTGAGTGAGTCTGCCGTATGTGCTGAGTACATCGAACAAACCTACGCGCAAGCTCCCTTGTTGCCCAGTGATGCGTTTGCCGCTGCGAAAGTGCGTGAGCTGATTGTGTATTTGGAAACGCACATCGAGTTGGTTGCGCGTGAACTTTACGGACAAGCTTTCTTTGGCGGACAAACCTCTGAGGCGGCTCAAGCTCGGGTGCGCAAACAACTGGCTAAGGGCATAGAGGGGTTTTCTAAGCTGGCCAAATTCGCACCCTATGTTGCAGGGGACCATTTCACTTTGGCCGATTGCGCAGCCATTGTTCATTTGCCTGTTGTGTCGATGGCCACAAAAATCGTGCTGGGAGAGGACATGCTGGCAGCACTTCCTGTCAAAGCCTATGGCAAACAAATGGCTGAACGCTCGTCCGTTCAGAAGGTCAATGCGGATCGCAAGGCCAATGCTGATCAGATGGCCGCGCGATACGCCAAGCCATCGGCTTAGATGGAGCGCGATACATCGAGTGGACGTGCAAGACGCGCTGCTTGCAGGCTCAACCCCAAGGCCAACAAAACACCCATCCAACCAAACCAATGCAGTTCATTCATCGCCCCGTGGCTGATCAACCAGCCTCCAGCGGCTGAACCAATGGCTTGCCCTAAATAAATGGCGGATGTGTTGAGCGCAGCAGAACCTGATGCCAAGGCAGGGGCGAGTTGTATCAGGCGCGCTTGCTGTGCTGAGTTGCAGGCAAACATGCCCAAGCCCCAGGGAATCAAGATCATGGCGGCGAGCCAAAAATTGCTGCCAAGGGACCACAGCAACAAGCTCACAGACATCATGATCAAGCAAAGGTTCACCGCCTTGGCGGCGCCCCAGCGGTCAATATGGCGTGACATCAACATATTGCCCATCAAGCCAAAGGCGCCAAAAATTGCAAAGAGCAGGCTCAACTCATGCGGACTGGTGTCAAGCGTTTGCTTGAAATAGGGGGCAAAGTAGGCTGTCAGAACAAACTGGCCTGAAGCACTGAGCACGGTTACACCGACGGTCATCATCAATGGCCAAGAGCCCCATGTTTTGCGCCATGCAGACAAGGACATCACGGGCGGGGACAGGCCTTTGGGAAGCACCAACCACACCCATGCGGCGCTGAAACAAGCCAACAGCGACAACACGCTGAAGACAACGCGCCAACCAAAGACCTCTCCAATCCACGCCGCAGCGGGCATCCCTAGCACGGAGGCCGTGGACCAGCCCAAAAATACAAAGGTGATGGCCCGACCTCGTTCAGCAGGGCTGGTCAACAGACCGATGCAAGCCGCTGCTTGGGGGGTGAAGATGGCCGGGGCAATCATGGCCATCACACGAAGCCACAGGACACCTTCGAAACTAGGCATCAACACGCACAGCGCATGGGCAAATCCGTACCAAAGCATGATCCAACCCAACAATTGGCGTCGGTCATATTTTCCAAGGATGGAAGCAAAGACAGGAGCGCTCAGGCATATCAGCACAGATCCCGCCGTGATCAGCCCGCCAGCTTGAGCCACTGAAATTTGTAAATCACGGCTGATGTCGTTCAGAGAACCAGGCACCATGAGGACGCCAAAGCCAATGACGAAGTTCCCGAACAGGAAGCACCACAAAACTGCCGGTGTGGCCAGGTTCATGTTCAGCGTCGAACTTGAAGAGCGCCTGGATTGACGATGTTGGTGGGGGTGCCTTTGATGAAGTTCACCACGTTGTCAAATGCTGTGCCGAAATACAACTCATAGCTGTCTTGTTCCACATAGCCGATGTGTGGCGTACAAATACAGTTTTCAAGGCGAAGCAGGGCGTGACCTTGCAAAATGGGTTCGCTTTCGAACACATCGATCGCAGCCATCCCTGGACGTCCGCGGTTCAATCCCCCCAGCAACGCATCGGGTTCGATCAACTCAGCCCTTGAGGTGTTGACCAGCAAGGCCGTGGTCTTCATCCGTTGCAAATCAGCTGCCGTCACGATGCCACGCGTGGCATCATTGAGACGCAGGTGCAGGCTGACAATGTCGGATTCAGCAAAAAATTCTTCGCGTGACGCCGCCACATTCAGGCCATCCTTGAGTCCGCGTTCACGAGAAGCTTCGCTGCCCCAAAGCAAAACACGCATACCAAAAGCTTTGCCATAACCGGCTAAAAGTTGGCCAATTTTCCCGTAGCCCCAAATACCCAATGTTTTACCCCGGAGCACCTGACCCAAGCCAAAGTTGGTGGGCATTGAGCCGGATTTGAGGCCAGACTGCTGCCAAGCGCCATGTTTCAAATGGCTCATGTATTGAGGAATGCGGCGCATGGCGGCCATGATCAAGGCCCAAGTCAGCTCCGCAGGAGCAATCGGTGACCCGAAGCCTTCTGCCACCACGATACCTCGCTCAGTACATGCAGCGACATCCACATGGCTGCCCACCTTGCCTGTTTGAGAAATGAGCTTGAGATTGGGCAGCTTTTCGATCAACTGGCGGGTGATTTGAGTTCGCTCCCGAATCAACACCAAAATTTCAGCATCTTTGAGGCGAACTGAAAGTTGCCCAATGCCTTTGATGGTATTGGTGTAAACCTTTGCTTGGTAGGCTTCTAATTTGGAGGCGCAGTGGAGTTTTCGGACGACATCTTGGTAGTCGTCTAGGATCACGATGTTCATAATGCAATTGTGCCTTGTCAGTCGATGAGGCAATTGTCGCTTGGAGTACGCCATGTCCATTTCTATGTCTTCGGCATCTTTGCCCATCTTTCAGACCATGTTGACCAACTTGAGTCATTTGCTCGCCAAAGCGCAAACGCATGCCGAGGCTAAAAAGTTTGACCCATCTGTGTTGACCCAATACCGATTGGCCCCTGATATGCTGCCATTCACCCGTCAAGTTCTGATTGCTTGTGATGCGGCCAAATTGTGTGTTGCGAGGTTGTCTGACCTAGAGGCTCCAAAGTTTGAAGACACAGAAACCAACTTGGTGGAGTTGATGTCTCGCATTCAGAAAATCCTCGATTGGCTCAAGACAGTGCCAGCATCTGCTTTGGACGGAACAGAGCTCAAAAGCATCACATTTCCCGTCGGCAAGGACAAAACTCGCACCATGACCGGGGAGGACTATCTGAAGCACTGGGCACTTCCCAATGTGTTCTTCCATGTGACCACTGCCTATGCCATCTTGCGTCACAACGGTGTAGACATTGGCAAAGCAGATTACTTGCTCGGTTCGAACCCTTGATCCCGGACTGACAAGGGCATCAGGCAGATGCACCTCTCAGTCCGATCTTGTCTACCTTAAGGGTTGTTTTCCAGCCCAGCGAGTCGATCAAGTTCAGCGCAAACATCGGCCATTCGACCAGAGATGACCATACGTCCTGCCTGATGCTTACTTTGTTGAGCCTCCATGACCCGCGCCACGCGAAGCGGTCGGCTTGGTTTTGCCACAGGAGGTGCACTTTGCAGTGCCTGGGCGGGCAAAAATCCACGTAGGGTGTTTTGCAATGGATTGATCAGGCGGTATGCGCCAAAAAGTGCAAGGTTCATAAGAATCTTTCTTCACATCAAGATGGTGTTGCGAATCAGGCCTACTGCGAGGCCTTCAATTTCAAAGGGTTCACCGGGTTCGACCACTATCGTTTGGTAGTCGGGGTTTTCGGCTTCTAGTTCAATGCGGGTGGGTGTACGACGAAATCTTTTGACAGTGACTTCATCTCCCAAGCGGGCAACCACGATTTGCCCGTTTCTTGCATCGCGGGTCGATTGAACGGCCAACAAATCACCATCCATGATGCCGGCATCACGCATGGACATGCCTCTGACACGAAGCAGATAGTCTGGTTTGTGTTGGAACAGGCTGCTTTCGACGTAATAGGTTTGGTCTACATGTTCTTGAGCCAGGATGGGCGAGCCTGCTGCGACGCGCCCAACCAAAGGCAGGGCCAATTGAGCCAAGCTTTGAAGGGGAAGTGTGAACTGCTGGGCCATGGAGCTCTGCATGGCGCGTAGGTTTTGCCCCTTCAGTCGAATGCCTCGTGAGGTGCCACTGACCAACTCGATCACGCCTTTTCTGGCCAAGGCTTGTAGATGTTCTTCGGCAGCATTGGCAGATTTGAAACCCAACTCGTTGGCGATTTCTGCACGCGTTGGGGGCGAGCCCGTGTTCGCAATGGCCGATTGAATCAGCTCCAGTATTTGCTGTTGGCGTGGTGTGAGTTTCGGCATGTCGTTCATCGTTCTAACTCCTGCACAATGTGGTTTGAATGAATGGGGCTGTTCGCACATCCAGTAACTGTATTTTTAACCAGCTTTTTGCGTTTGGCAAGTGATGATTCAAAAAAATACTCAAAAAATCGTGATTTTGGCCACAGGGGGCACCATCGCAGGTGTGGCTCAGGATCCGACGGCACCTGAAAATTACCAATCTGGCCAGTTGGCTGTGGTCGATTTGATGCACACCATTGATACCGAAGCGCATGAAGTTGTGACTGAACAGGTGTCACAGATCGACAGCAAAGACATGGATGAAGGTTTGTGGCGGAAATTGGCCCAAAGATGTGCGTATTGGTTGGCACAAGACTGCGTTCAAGGTTTGGTGGTGACGCATGGAACGGACACGCTTGAGGAAACTGCTTTCTTTTTGAATGCCGTCTTACCAGATGACAAGCCAGTGGTGCTGACATGTGCCATGAGGGCGGCAAACGCACCAGACAGTGACGGTGTCCAAAATCTGCAAAGCGCCTTCGATTTGGTCGCAAACGCATCTGCGACTGGCGTGTTGGTGGTCTGTGCAGGCGAGGTTCATGCTGCACATGAAATACAAAAGACACACAGCCAACGACTGAATCCCTTTACCTCTGGCGAGGCAGGACCAATAGGCTTGATGAGAGATGGCGTCTTTGAAAGGTTGCGCGAACCGTCCAAACTCAACTGTCTTGAGAGGGTGCCATCGCTGTCTACCGTCTTAGCGTGTGAGCCTTGGCCCCATGTGGAACTGGTGATGAGCCACGCTTCGACCAATGGGGGCTTGGTTCTTGCCATGTTGGCAAACAAGCCGCCTGATGGTTGGGTGGTTGCGGGAACTGGAAACGGCACTTTGCATCGAAGCTTGCAACATGCTCTTGAGAATGCCCAAGCCTTAGGTGCAGTGGTGATGAGAACTTCACGCTGTGCCCAAGGAGGTGTGCAGTCTCGTTCAGATGATGTGTTTCAACATGCCGGCTTGATGACGGCGGTTCAAGCCCGGGTGCGCTTGATGCTGGAATTGATCTACCAAAGAAAAGGCCGCTGATCTGCGGCCTTGTTTGGCTTTTCAGCAGCCTTAGCTGGCTAAAGCAGTGAATGCCCGGTCTTTGATTTCATCGACCGTTCCGATGCCCGCAATGGCGCGGTAATGGGGGGCCGCAGCATCGCCAGTTTTGGCCCAATTGGCGTAGTAATCTACCAAGGGGCGGGTTTGCGCGCTGTAGACGTCGAGCCGTTTTTTCACGGTTTCCTCTTTGTCATCATCACGTTGGATCAAGGGCTCTCCGGTGACATCGTCATGGCCTTCAACTTTGGGGGGGTTGAACTTGACGTGATAGGTGCGACCACTTGACACGTGTGCCCGTCGACCACTCATGCGTTCGATGATGGCATCAAACGGGACGTCAATCTCTAACACGTAATCTAATTTCACCCCCGCAGCTTTCATCGCGTCTGCTTGGGGGATGGTGCGTGGAAAACCGTCGAACAAAAAACCTTTGGCGCAATCATCTTGTGTGATGCGCTCTTTGACCAAGCCGATGATGATGTCATCACTCACCAAGCCACCAGCATCCATGACTTTCTTGGCTTCTAAACCAAGAGGAGTTCCAGCTTTGACAGCAGCACGCAACATGTCACCCGTAGAAATTTGGGGAATCCCATATTTTTGGCAAATGAAGGTGGCTTGCGTTCCCTTGCCAGCCCCTGGGGCGCCTAACAAAATCAGTCTCATGCTTTTTGTTCCTCGAATGTGATGACCCGGTTCTTTTGTTGGCGAGGATAGCATGCGATCCCCTTTCAAAGTCTTACGACTTACGCTCAAAGATGGCGCGAACTCTGTCTAAATCTTCTGGGGTGTCGACCCCTGGCCCGGGTGAGGTGGTTGTGACATGCACAGCGATTCGGTGGCCGTGCCATATGGCACGTAGTTGCTCCAGGGATTCGGTGATTTCAATGGGCGCCTGACTCATTTTTGGGAACGCTCTCAAAAAACCAACCCGATAGGCATACAAGCCCACGTGACGCAGAGGATGGGGTTGAGGCAGCTGGGTGATTCCATCAGCAAAGCCATCTCTCCACCAAGAGATTGGCGCTCTGCTGAAGTAAAGCGCAGTGCTTTGAGCATCCAACACGACCTTCACCACATTGGGATTTTGAAAGTCCTCGATGTTGTCGAGGGGGTGCGCCAATGTGCTCATGCTGCAATCCGAACGTTGTTGTAGCAAGGTGGCTGCCGCGTCAATCGCAGAAGGATCAATCAGAGGCTCATCCCCTTGGACATTCACCACGATGGCCCCATCATCTAGCCCTAACAGCGAGCAAGCCTCTGCCAAGCGGTCGCTACCGGAAGGATGATCGCTTCGGGTCAGGATGACTTCAATGTCATGGTGTTTGCATGCTTGAACGATACGCTCGTCATCTGCGGCCACGACCACCCGATTGGCTTTTGAACGCAACGCTTGTTGCGCGACTCTCACCACCATTGGCAATCCTGCGATATCAGCCAAAGGTTTGTCTGGCAGACGCGACGATGCCATGCGAGCAGGTATCAGCACAGAAAAAGCCATTCAGGATTCCAGCTCTTGATCGGTCATAACGCGGGCTTCATGCTCTAAAAGCACTGGAATTCCGTCGCGAACGGGATAAGCCAATCGTGCACTTCGAGAGACCAACTCTTGACGGTCGCGGTGGTAATCAAGTGGGCCTTTGGTCACTGGGCACACCAACAATTCAAGTAATTTTGAGTCCATGGTGTGATGATAGCCGTCTGTCTAGACAGGCATCCAGGGCTTCAAGCAGCTCTGCTGGCAAGGTGGTGATCAATGGAACTGCCCAAACACCAGGATGATCTGCCCAGAGTTTCACGGCATCTTTTTCAGTGCACAGCAACTCACCTAAGGACGCATCAATCGATACCCCATGCAGGTTTGCATGGTCTGGCATGGCTTGGGTATGTGTCAATGTCAAGCCAAGATCTTGCAGCATGCTAAAAAACACTTGGGGTTTGGCGATGCCCGCCAAAGCCTGGACTGGATTTGCAAATCCCATCGGAAAAGGGCGACGAGTCCCGTCTGCCCGAACTGCAAAATCAGCCAATTCCCTGAGAATTTGGAACCGTCCCGAAATAGGCGATGAGGCACTGCTCAACTCAAATCGGTCGATGCTTGAGTTCGCAGCCCGCGGCCATGGCTCACGTAAGGGACCTGCTGGCAGCATCCATCCGTTGCCGATGCCTCGTTCATCAAAAACACAAAGTTCAATGTCGCGCGCCAGTGGCAAGTGCTGTAAACCGTCGTCGCACACCAGCACCTGTGTCTTTGGGTAGTGCTCAAGCAATGACTTGCCAGCTTCGATGCGATTGGCGCCAACCCAAACAGGCACGCCACAGGCACGGGAAATCAACAAGGGTTCGTCCCCCGCATCTTCTGCCCGGCTGGTGGGGTGAACTTCGCGTAAGTCGCGCGAGACGCGGCCGTAACCTCTTGACAAGACCCCGACGCAAATCCCGCGTTCTTGGAGGTGTTGGACCAAAGCGATGACCACAGGTGTTTTTCCAACGCCCCCCACCATCACATTGCCTATGACAATCACGGGCACTTTCAATGGCTGAGGTTGAAGCGCGCCTTGCCGATAAAGCCAAAGCCGGCATGTCACCAGCCCTTCAAAGCACAGGCTGATGGGCCTGAGGGCCCAGGCTAAAAGTCCTCGGCGAATCCAAGCCCGGGTCAAAATGTGACGAAGACGACTCATGCTAGGGCTTCAATCACGCTCAGTCTGGTCACTGCCCTAGTTGGGCAGCAAACGTCAACTGACTCAATCCGTTGCGGCGAGCGGCCTCCATGACCAACATCACAGATTGGTGATGGGCTTGCGCGTCTGCGCTGATCACGACCAGGGGATGATCTAAATTTTGTGATGCTTGAGTCAATGCTTGGCTCAAGCTTTGAATGTCGCGTCCTGTCACAGGAATGGCATTGATGGTGTAGCGTCCATCGCTGTGAATCACCACCACGATGTCGTTGGGGCGGTCCTTGACGGGTGTGTCACCGGCAATTGGCAAATTCAGTTGCATTTCCGTGAACTTGCTGTAGGTGGTCGATAGCATCAAAAATATCAAGACCACCAACAACACATCAATGAACGGGATCAAGTTGATCTCCGGTTCAGGCGAGGTAGAGCGATGAAATTTCATGGTCAGCGACAGGCCATCAACGCAACTTGCCGCGCAATACCAACAAATGTCTGGCAAACCGTTCAGCATCCAACTCCAAGCTCAGAACGTAAGCGTCAACCCGCCCGCGAAAATAGCGCCAGAACATCAAGCTTGGAATGGCCACAATCAAACCAAAAGCTGTGTTGTACAAGGCCATGGAAATGCCTTGCGCAAGTTGCGCAGGATTGCCCGCACCAGGCGTTTGAGATCCGAAAATATCGATCATGCCAATGACGGTCCCCAGCAATCCCAACAAAGGTGCCGCCGATGCGATGGTCGCCAAAGCGGACAGGTACTTCTCCAAAGTGTGGGCAGCTCGGCGCCCTGCAACCTCCATGCTGTAGCGCAAATCCACGTCGTTGATGGCGGGGCTCGATTGCAGAGCGTGCAAGCCACTGGCCAAAACCTGTCCCAAGGATGAATGCTGCTCCAACTGTGCAATGACGTCCGCCTGAGGAATGCTCTGGAGCGAAGCTTGTATGGCTTGTTCTAGCAAACTGGGTGGCGCCACCAAATGTTCACGCAAACTCAAAAGTCGCTCGATGATCAAGGCCAAGGCCACCACAGAGCAAGCCAGTAAAGGCCAAATCGGCCAACCAGCCGCTTGTATGATCGAAAGCAATGCGCCACTCCGTTGAAATCACAACGCTCATTATGAACCACCGATTCATCCACATGTTCTGTGGATAACTTTGTGGGTAAGTTCTATGCCGACTCCGCACAAAACGCATCCAGGCTTGATCCGCCCACAATGTCATGATTTTAAGCAGCGAAATAACCAATGAAATCAACAGCTTGTAACGAAACTCCGATATTCTTGGCTGTCGTGCCTGTTAGGGCTACTGCTAGCTCCTTCTGTGGATGAATGTCTCCGTGTCACCTTCTGAATCTCTAGGTTTGACGCCACGGATGTGGTCCGTTGGTGCGCTTTGCCGCGCCGTTGCTGACTCTTTAGATGCGCGGTTCAATCCGGTCGCGGTGCGCGGAGAGGTTTCGGGCTTTACACGCGCATCCAGTGGGCATTGCTACTTTTCGATCAAAGACGGTCAAGGTCAATTGCGTTGCGCCATGTTCAAACGAGCAGCTCATTTGCTAGATTTCTCCCCAACGGATGGCGAGCTTGTGGAGTTGCGCGGGCGAATTGGCGTTTACGAGCCGAGGGGTGAACTGCAATTGGTCGTCGAGAGCATGCGTCGAGCGGGGCAGGGCGCATGGTTTGAGCAGTTCTTGCGCCTCAAGTCCAAGCTTGAAGCGGAGGGTTTGTTTTCTGCAGAACGTAAACGAGCTCCCCCTGATCAGCCCAGATGCATTGGCGTTGTGACCTCTTTGGGCGCCGCAGCATTGCACGATGTAGCGACAGCGCTCCAACGTCGGGTCCCTCACATCCCTGTCTTACTGGCGCCCTCCCCAGTGCAAGGCCCTGATGCAGCAAAGTCCCTCTTGCACGCCCTTGAGTCCCTGATTCGTCAACCGCAAGTGGACGTTATTTTGCTCGTCAGGGGTGGGGGTGCGATGGAAGATCTGTGGGCGTTCAACGATGAAGCTTTAGCTCGCACCATTTCGGCAAGTCCTGTTCCTGTGATCGCTGGTGTGGGCCATGAAACTGACTTCACCATCGCAGATTTTTGCGCTGACCTGCGTGCTCCAACACCTACAGCCGCCGCCGAACTGTGTGCCGTGCCCCGACAGGAATTGCTCAACCGCTTGCAATCTTGGGCTGAAGTCATGCAAACCGTCGCGGGTCGTCAGCTAGACACGCACATCCAACGCTTGGACCGTGCTCAAACACGATTAGGACGCCCCTCTCACGGCGTTTCTCAGCAGAAAATGGAGCTCTTAGGCCTGCAGCAAAGGTTTCAATCCACCTTGAAATCTCAAATACAACGTCAACAACATGCCCTGATGGGTTTGACCAGCACATTCAACCGAGGCCTGCAACAAGCCCCTGCAACTGCGCGTGAGCGCTTGCAGAGAGCCGCTTTAAGGCTTGAATTACTGGATCCCCGCTTGGTACTCCAACGCGGCTTTTCTTGGCTCAGCAACGCACAAGGCGAAGCCCTGACCTCTGTGACGCAAACCAAGCCTGGTCAAGCCTTGCAAGCAACCCTTGCCGATGGCGTGGTTGAATTGCAGGTTTTGGCGTCTCGCCAGTTTTAGTTTTTACAATTCAATTTTTTTCACCACAGAGGACCTCATGGAACACACGCTCCCCGCACTGCCTTACGCCATTGATGCATTGGCCCCCAACTACTCCCAAGAAACCTTGGAATACCACCATGGCAAGCACCACAATGCGTACGTTGTGAACCTCAACAATTTGCAAAAGGGCACTGAATTTGAAAACATGTCTCTGGAAGAGATCATCAAAAAATCCAGCGGCGGTGTTTACAACAACGCGGCTCAAATTTGGAACCACACCTTTTTCTGGAGTTGCATGAAACCCCAAGGGGGTGGCGAGCCTAGCGGAGCTTTGGCTGCTGCCATCCATGCCAAGTTTGGCAGCTATGCAGGCTTCAAAGAGGCGTTCGTCAAGAGCGCAGTGGGTAACTTTGGATCTGGTTGGACATGGTTGGTCAAAAAAGCCGATGGCTCAGTAGACATCGTGAACACGGGCGCTGCTGGCACCCCACTGACCACTGCGGATAAAGCCTTGTTGACCGTTGACGTGTGGGAGCATGCCTACTACATCGACTACCGCAACATGCGCCCCAAATTCGTCGAAACCTTCCTCGACAAGTTGGTGAACTGGAGTTTTGCCGAAAGTAACTTTGCATAAAGTTTCAAATTGAAAATCGAAAAAGCCGACTTCTGGTCGGCTTTTTTCATTGAAGGCATGTGGATTTCAAGGTTTGAAAGGGGTGCCACCCAATCGCATTCCCGCTTTGAATCCTTTTTTGGTAAACCAACCTTGGTGCATCTCGAGCACATAGCGCACTGGCTTGGTGGAGCAATGTGCATCCGTCGTTTGCGGTTTCATGTCTACCAAGTTCACAATGGTTCCATCGTCAGCCACAAAGGCAGCAGTCAGTGGGAGCAAAGTATTTTTCATCCAAAAACACTGCACGCTGGGTTGTTCAAATACAAACAACATCCCTTCGTGGGCTGGCATCTCATTGCGAAACATCAGTCCAACGCTGCGCTGATCAGGGGTTTGAGCGACCTGCGCATCAATTTGGTACATGCCCGCTTGCAGCTTGAGGCGAGGCAGGTTCGTTTGAGGCCCCTCTTGCGCAACTGCACACAGGTTGACCAAAGCCAAGAAAATCAGGGTGATACTTCGTTTCATTGAAATATTATGCGTTGAGTGACTGTCGCACACGCATAGGTTTGGTGAGGTGCGACAGAGTTGGCATCACTAGAATCAAAATGAGTCTATACCGTTCGGAGCGCTTTCAATGCCATACCAGCACATCCAAGTGCCAGCCCAAGGTCAAAAAATCACAGTCAACGCTGACAAGTCCTTGAATGTGCCTGATCAACCGATCATCCCTTTCATCGAAGGTGATGGCGTGGGGCAAGATGTCACACCCGTCATGCGCAAGGTGGTCGATGCGGCGGTGGCGCGGGCCTATGCAGGTCAACGTCAAATTCATTGGATGGAGGTCTTTGCTGGAGAGAAGTCCACGCGAATTTATGGTGAAGACGTCTGGTTGCCTGAAGAAACCACGCAGGCTCTGCGTGATTTTGTGGTGTCGATCAAAGGCCCGCTCAACACCCCTGTCGGGGGCGGGATACGTTCATTGAATGTCGCCTTGCGTCAGGCTTTGGACTTGTTTGTGTGTCTGCGCCCAGTTCAGTACTTCAAGGGCGTTCCGTCTCCATTGAAAGAGCCCGAAAAGACAAATATGGTCATCTTTAGGGAAAACTCCGAAGACATCTATGCGGGCATTGAGTACGCGGCTGAAAGTCCAGAAGCTAAAAAGTTGATTGAATTTTTAAACCATGAGATGGGCGCCACGACCATTCGTTTTCCCGATACCTCCGCGATTGGCATCAAACCTGTGTCGATTGAGGGTACCCAAAGGTTCATACGCAAAGCCATCCAATACGCCATTGACCATGACAAGCCTAGCGTCACCATCGTGCACAAAGGCAACATCATGAAGTACACAGAAGGCGGATTTCGTGACTGGGCTTTGGCTTTGGCTCAAAAAGAGTTCGATGCAAAACTCATCGATGGAGGGCCGTGGTGCCGCATCACCCACCCCAAGACAGGCAAGGGCATCATCATCAAAGACGTGATTGCCGATGCTTTTTTGCAGCAAATTCTGATGCGTCCGGCAGAATACTCTGTGGTGGCCACTTTGAACCTGAATGGCGACTACATCTCAGATGCCATCGCGGCCCAGGTCGGTGGCATTGGCATTGCCCCGGGCGCCAATTTGTCAGACACCGTGGCCTGTTTTGAAGCCACCCATGGCACCGCACCAAAGTATGCAGGCAAGGACTATGTCAATCCTGGTTCAATGATCTTGTCTGCAGAAATGATGTTGCGACATATCGGATGGACAGAAGCTTCGGACCTGATTCTTCAGGCGATGGAGTCTTCGATTGCCGCCAAGCGCGTCACCTACGACTTCGCTCGTTTGATGGATGGCGCTACACAGGTCAGCTGTTCTGGCTTTGGTCAAATCATGATTGAGCACATTTGAGCTCCCCTCAAGTCTTCAACCAGAAAAGGTCATCAATTTTGATTGCGCCTTTTCTCAGAGTGCATCGATAGAATCAATCCATGCCAAGCAAAAAACCAACGCCCAAAGTTCAATTACCCGACCGTGACGACGGTGGTTCGGTTGTTTTAGAGCGCCGGACGCAACGCACAAAGCCGCCCCAAATGTTTCAGGTCGTCATGCTCAATGATGACTTCACACCGATGGAGTTCGTGGTCATGGTTTTGCAAGAGTTTTTCTCGAAAGATCGTGAAAGTGCAACCCAAATCATGCTCAAAATTCACCTAGACGGCAAAGGTGTCTGCGGTGTTTACAGCAAAGATGTTGCGGCCACCAAGGTAGACCAAGTCATGGATGCAGCGCGAAAAGCGGGACATCCATTGCAATGCATCAGCGAGCCAGTTGAATAAATGGCTTTCGATTCCATATACAGTCAAACCACAGTTGCAAGCCAGAAGGAAACCACATGATTGCCCAAGAACTTGAAGTCAGCTTGCACATGGCCTTTGTAGAGGCCCGCCAGCAGCGCCACGAATTCATCACCGTAGAGCATCTCTTGTTGGCGCTGCTCGACAATCCCAGCGCAGCCGAAGTACTGCGGGCTTGTACAGCGAACATCGATGACCTTCGCAAGTCGCTTGCGAATTTCATCAAGGACAACACCCCCCAAGTGGCCGGAACCGAAGAAGTCGATACCCAGCCTACGCTTGGTTTTCAGCGCGTCATTCAGCGAGCGATCATGCATGTGCAGTCGACGGGCAATGGCAAAAAAGAAGTCACTGGCGCCAACGTCTTGGTGGCCATCTTTGGCGAAAAAGATTCTCACGCGGTCTATTACCTGCATCAGCAAGGTGTCACCCGCTTGGACGTGGTCAATTTCATTGCCCATGGCATCAAAAAGAGTGATCCACCTGAGCCTGTCAAAGGTTCAGATGCGCCGCAAAGCGAAGGAGATGACGGGGGGGGCATACCGGAAAAGAATGAAAAGGCGTCCCCCCTTGAGCAATTCACTCAGAACCTCAACCAAATGGCCAAGGATGGAAAGATTGATCCCTTGATTGGTCGTGAATATGAGGTCGAGCGTGCGATTCAAATTCTCTGTCGTCGTCGTAAAAACAACCCACTTTTAGTGGGGGAGGCGGGGGTCGGTAAAACTGCCATTGCCGAAGGTTTGGCTTGGCGCATCACCCAA
This sequence comes from Limnohabitans sp., assembly GCF_046052825.1. Taxonomy (GTDB): domain Bacteria; phylum Pseudomonadota; class Gammaproteobacteria; order Burkholderiales; family Burkholderiaceae_C; genus Limnohabitans. The sequence goes on along the minus strand of NZ_JAVLFP010000033.1, from coordinate 39,177 downwards.
AACGATGTGCCAGAAATTTTGGCCGAAGCTGTGGTGTACTCACTTGACATGGGCGCGCTCCTGGCGGGCACCAAGTACCGCGGCGACTTTGAGCAACGCCTCAAAGGGGTGATCAAAGCCTTGCAGGGCAAGCCACACGCTGTTTTGTTCATTGACGAAATTCACACCCTGATTGGCGCAGGTGCAGCCTCGGGCGGCACGTTGGATGCCTCCAATTTGCTCAAGCCCGCGTTGTCTAGCGGTCAACTCAAATGCATTGGTGCGACAACCTTCACGGAATACCGTGGCATTTTTGAAAAAGACGCTGCCTTGAGCCGTCGTTTCCAAAAAATCGATGTGGTCGAGCCCACCATCGAACAAACCGTCGATATCCTCAAAGGCTTGAAATCGCGCTTTGAAGAGCACCACAACGTCAAGTACGCGGTGGCCGCTTTGCAAGCGGCGGCTGAGTTGAGTGCCAAATACATCAACGACCGTCACTTGCCTGACAAAGCCATTGACGTGATTGACGAAGCTGGCGCTGCCCAGCGCATCCTGCCCGTTTCCAAGCGCAAGAAGACCATCAGCAAAGCCGAAATTGAAGACATCGTGGCAAAAATTGCCCGCATTCCGCCCGCCAACGTTTCCAATGATGACCGCGGCAAGTTACAAACACTCGAGCGTGATCTCAAGAGCGTGGTGTTTGGTCAAGACAAAGCGCTTGAAGTGCTGGCCTCTGCGGTGAAGATGGCTCGTTCTGGTTTGGGTAAAAACGACAAACCTATTGGTGCGTTCTTATTCAGCGGTCCAACAGGCGTGGGTAAAACCGAAGCAGCCAAGCAGTTGGCCTACATCATGGGCATCGACTTGATCCGGTTTGACATGTCCGAGTACATGGAGCGCCACGCGGTGAGCCGACTCATTGGTGCACCTCCCGGCTATGTGGGGTTTGATCAAGGAGGCTTACTCACCGAAGCAGTCACCAAGAAGCCTCACTGCGTGCTCTTGCTCGACGAAATCGAAAAGGCCCACCCTGACATCTTCAACGTGCTGTTGCAGGTCATGGACCATGGCACCTTGACCGACAACAATGGCCGCAAAGCCGACTTCCGCAACGTGATCTTGATCATGACCACCAACGCTGGGGCGGAGACCATGAACAAGGCCACCATCGGTTTCACCAACCCTCGTCAAGCAGGCGACGAAATGGGCGACATCAAGCGTTTGTTCACGCCTGAGTTTCGCAACCGTTTGGACGCCATCGTGGGCTTCAAAGCTTTGGATGAAAACGTCATCATGCGTGTGGTCGACAAGTTCTTGCTGCAGTTGGAAACCCAACTGGCAGAAAAGAAAGTGGATGTCACCTTCAGCGACAAGTTGCGCCAGCACTTAGCCAAGAAGGGTTTTGACCCCTTGATGGGCGCACGCCCCATGCAACGTCTGATCCAAGACACCATTCGCCGGGCCTTGGCCGATGAACTCTTGTTCGGTCGTTTGACCGAAGGTGGGCGTTTGAGCGTAGACATTGACGACAAGGAGGAGGTGTTGTTGGACATACAGCCTTTGCCCAAGAAAGAAAAGGGCGTCAAAGTTGAACCTAATTCGTCGGAAGAAACCGCAGCCAGCTGATCAAGCATTCAGAAGCAACTTAAAAGCGGCTGGCGACAGCCGCTTTTTCTTTGGTTTTCACAAAGTTGGCTCACGTAAAATCACACCCAATTTCAATCTTCAAAGGACATCACGTGGCGGGACATAGCAAATGGGCCAACATCCAGCACCGCAAGGGGCGACAAGACGAAAAGCGTGGCCGCATCTGGACCCGACTCATCCGTGAAATCATGGTGGCAGCCCGGTTGGGTGGTGCTGACCTGGACATCAATCCGCGCTTGCGACTGGCCATTGAAAAGGCCAAAGCGGCCAACATGCCTGCGGACAACATCAAGCGCAACATCGACAAAGCCACGGGCAACCTTGAGGGCGTGAACTACGAAGAGATTCGCTACGAAGGTTATGGCATTGGTGGTGCGGCCATCATTGTGGACACCATGACAGACAACAAGGTTCGCACCGTGGCCGAAGTGCGTCATGCGTTCAGCAAGCATGGTGGTAATTTGGGCACAGAAGGCTCCGTTTCTTTCCAGTTCAAGCGCTGTGGACAGTTGGTTTTTGCACCCGGAAGTCACGAAGACCAGATCATGGAAGTGGCACTCGAGGCGGGTGCTGACGACGTGGTCACGGGTGATGACGGTGCCATTGAGGTGCTGACGGCGCCTACTGAATTTGAGTTTGTACAAAAAGCGCTCGAGGCGGCGGGTCTCAAACCCGAACTGGCTGAGGTCACTTGGAGACCTGAAAACACGATTGAACTCAGTGGCGATGACGCCATCAAAATGCAAAAAATACTGGATGTGTTGGAAGACCTTGACGATGTTCAAGAGGTCTATCACAACGCCGAACTATGAAAATATTGGTCATTGGCGGCGGTGGCCGCGAACACGCACTGGCATGGAAACTTGCCCAGTCCCACAAAGTCCAATCGGTTTATGTTGCACCTGGCAATGGAGGCACGGCACGCGACAAGAGGCTTGAGAATATTGCACTCTCCGATGTGAAAGCTCTGCGCGAGTTCGCACAAGCCGAAAGCATTGAGCTGACCGTGGTTGGGCCGGAAACCCCTTTGGCGGCAGGCGTTGTCGATGAATTTCGTGCCCATGGATTGCGCATCTTTGGTCCAACTCAAGCGGCTGCTCAGCTTGAGAGCTCCAAGGCTTTCAGCAAAGCCTTCATGAAGCGTCACAACATTCCTACCGCTGAATTCGAGACTTTCACTGACCCTGCGGCGGCACATGCCTATGTCGACCTCAAAGGTGCCCCCATCGTGGTCAAAGCCGATGGGCTCGCCGCAGGTAAAGGTGTGGTGGTGGCCATGACGTTGGCGCAAGCGCATGAGGCCATTGATTTCATGTTGGTAGACAACACCCTTGGTGTGACCCACAATGCGGGCGGCGCACGTGTGGTGATTGAGGAGTTTTTGCAAGGGGAGGAGGCCAGCTTCATCGTCATGTGCGATGGCAAAAATGTACTGCCTCTGGCGACGAGTCAAGATCACAAACGCTTGTTGGATGCTGATGAAGGCCCCAACACAGGCGGGATGGGGGCTTATTCACCAGCGCCAGTCGTCACGCCAGAGGTTTACGCACGCACCATGCGTGAAATTATTTTGCCCACCATCCGTGGCATGGAAAAAGACGGTATTGTTTTTACTGGTTTTTTGTATGCGGGTTTGATGATCGATGCCCATGGCAAGCCGAAAACATTGGAATTCAACTGCCGCATGGGGGACCCAGAGACTCAACCCATCATGATGCGATTGAAAACCGATCTGGTGGATGTGTTGTTAGCAGCCACCGATCCCCAGCCTGCCACCCGATTTGATGATTTGGAACTTGAATGGGACCGTCGCAGCGCCGTTGGCGTGGTGATGGCTGCGCATGGCTATCCTCTTCATCCACGCAAAGGGGATGTCATCGCAGGCTTACCCCAAGACAACGACGAGGTTGTTGTTTTCCATGCCGCCACAGAGCTCAGCGCTGGGCACCTTCGAACCACGGGTGGCAGGGTGCTCTGTGTCACAGCGCTGGGAGGCACTTTGAAGCAGGCCCAACAATTGGCTTACGAAACGGCTCAGGGCATTCACTTTGATGGCCAACAGTACCGTCGTGACATTGGGTATCGTGCCATTTCACGCTGAAGCATTGAATTCACCACATGCCACAAGCAGCGATTGCAACTCACCCTGTGCAGTTCAAAGGCTCTCGGCTGGCCCGAGGTCTCTTGGGACTGGCTGGGTGGCGGGTCAGCTTTGAGGGCTTGCCCAGCATTCATGGCGTCATCATTGGCTACCCGCACACCAGCAATTGGGATTTCGTGGTGATGGTCTTGGTGAAATGGAGCATTGGTTTGCCCATTCAGTTTTTGGCCAAAGACAGTTTGTTTCGCATCCCTTTTTTTGGCCGTTGGTTGACGTCACTGGGGGGGCTCTCTGTCGACCGTTCTTCATCCACGGGTGTGGTGGGGCACCTGGTCGGTTTGTTCAAGCAGCACCAACAAAACAATGCGTATTTATGGCTGGCCTTGTCTCCAGAAGGAACCCGTCGGCGAACGGATGGCTGGCGCAGTGGTTTTTATCAACTGGCTTTTCAGGCCAACGTGCCTCTGTGCTTGGTGCGCATTGACTATGGGCAAAAGCATGTGGACTTCTCTCATTTCATCCGATTGGCAGGCGATGAGTCGCGTGACTATGCCGACATGGTGGGTGTCTTTGAGGGCGTGACTGGCTTTCATGCCAATCAGGCTGCTCCCATTCGGCCCATCAAATCCTCTAGCCCCGGCTCCCCGAGGACTTGAAACATGAATCCCGATTCAGACACCGTGCGTGACTACTTGGTGGCGCTTCAGGCACGCATCGTGGGTGCTGTTGCCCAAAAAGACGGCGGCACATTTGTCACCGACACTTGGCAAAAAGGCCCTGAGGACCTTCTTCAAGGCACTGGCATCACCCAGATCCTGGAAAACGGACATGTGTTCGAGCGGGCGGGTTGTGGCTTTTCACATGTCCGTGGACCGCGATTGCCTCCTTCTGCCACACAGCACCGCCCCGAACTGGCTGGCGCACCATTTCAAGCCATGGGTGTGTCTTTGGTGTTCCATCCGCGCAACCCCTACGTGCCGACCGTTCACATGAACATTCGCATGATCTCAGCAACCCCTGCCAACGGCCAGACCGTGGCATGGTTCGGTGGCGGCATGGACCTGACGCCTTACTACGGCTTCAACGAGGATGCCGTTGATTTCCACACCGTCTGTCGTGATGCCTTGAATCCTTTTGGGGTCAAACTTTATCCAAGGTTCAAGTCTTGGTGCGACGATTACTTTTGCGTTAAGCACCGCAACGAACAACGGGGCATCGGTGGAATTTTCTTTGACGACTTCTCTGAGCTGGGCTTTGAAGATAGCTTCGCGATGCTTCGCAGCGTAGGCGATGCTTTTTTATTGGCCTACATGCCGCTGGTAGAGCGGCGCGAGCACATGGTCTATGGTGAACGTGAACGCGCCCATCAGCTGTATCGCCGCGGTCGCTATGTTGAGTTCAATTTGGTGTGGGACAGAGGCACGCACTTTGGTTTGCAGTCTGGTGGGCGTACCGAGTCGATTTTGTTGTCCATGCCACCCTTGGTCAGTTGGTCTTACCAGCACTTGCCCGAACCTGGTACACCTGAGCATGCGTTGACGCATGAATTTTTGGTGCGTCGAGAGTGGTTGGCGTGACGCGTATCGGTCTGTATGGTGGGGCATTTGACCCGCCCCACCTTGCGCACGTGGCGCTTGCTCGTAGCGCTTTGGTGCAATTTCAACTGGAGCAACTGCGGGTCATCCCGACCGGCTCGGCTTGGCATAAAAATCGGCCACTGACGGCTGCGCATCATCGGTTGGCCATGGCGCATTTGGCATTTGATGACATCCACAGCGTACGGGTCGATCCGCGTGAAATGAAGCGCGATGGACCCACCTACACGATCGACACCTTGTCGGATTTGAAAGTCGAATATCCCAACGCTGTGTTCTTTTTATTCGTTGGGCAAGACCAAGCTCAGGCCTTTACCACATGGCATCGCTGGGAGGCTATTTTGGACATCGCGACCTTGGTGGTGGCCCAAAGACCCGGAGTCGGGTCAGTCGACAGCGTGTTGGACACGGCACGGTGGCACAATGGGGGACCTGCAAAAGTACAAAGCTTGGACATGTCTGCGATGGACGTCAGTGCGACCGACATTCGTTCACGCATTGCCCAAGCTGACCTTGAGCCAACCTCGCTGCCAGCCCTTGTGCTGCGATATATCAAACAACACCGCCTTTATCAAACACACACCGATGACCGAAACCTCAGCTAAAAAAGATGTTCAAAAACTCCAACGATGCATCGTGGATGCCCTGGAGGACGTGAAAGCACAAGGTCTGGCTGTTTTTGATACCGAACACCTGTCCTCCCTGTTCGAGCGTGTGATCATCGCTTCAGGTACCTCTAACCGTCAAACGAAAGCCTTGGCTGCCAGTGTGCGGGACAAGGTTCGAGAGGCGGGTTTCCCCAAACCGCGCATTGAAGGTGAAGACAATGGCGAATGGATCATTGTGGATTGTGGTGCTGCCGTGGTGCATGTCATGCAACCCAATATCCGCCAGTACTACAACCTGGAAGAAATTTGGGGCGAGAAGCCTGTGCGTCTGAAGTTTGGTGCTGCCAAGCCCGCTGCACCGGTTGTGCAGCCTCAGGTGCTTGAAAAAAAACCTGCGGCGAAAAAATCCACATCAAAAGCTGCCGCACCCAAAAAGAAGGCAAGTTCACCAACGCTCAGTCCTAAATCAGCAAGCAAGCCTGCTGCCAAGTCTGTCTCAAAACCAGCCAGCAAGCCAGCCACAAAACCGGTCACCAAAGTGGTTGGCAAGCCTGCCGCACGCAAATCCAGCGCGAAGCCCGCCGCCAAGAAAACTGCAGCCAAAAAGACATCTGTTCGCAAGGCATGAAGCTGTGGGTGGTTGCAGTCGGTCAGCGTGTGCCCGACTGGGCGCAAACGGCTTGGGATGATTACGCCAAGCGCTTTCCTCCTGAGTTAAAGGTCGAACTCAAGGCGGTTAAAACTGAGCCTCGCAGCTCCAAAACACTCGAAACGCTCTTTGCGGCAGAACGTGAACGCATCGAAGCGGCCATCCCACGTGGTTGCCGTGTCGTCGCACTCGACGAGCGCGGCGCACAATTGACCACCCTTGATTTGGCGCAAAAACTCAAGCACTGGCAGTTGGAAGCTGATGACGTGGCCTTGGTCATTGGCGGCCCTGATGGCTTGGCCCCTGAATTCAAAAAAATGGCCCACGAACGCATTCGTTTGTCAGACTTGACTTTGCCCCACGCCATGGTCCGGGTGTTGTTGGTCGAGCAGCTGTACCGAGCTTGGTCCATCAACGCCAATCACCCCTACCACCGCGAGTGATGTGATGTCTTCTCACCCTTTTGTTTATTTGGCTTCTCAAAGTCCGCGTCGCCAACAATTGCTAGAACAAATGGGCGTGGCCTTTCAGCTGCTGCTTCCCGACGGCAGCGAAGATGCGGAGGCATTGGAAGTGGTGTTACCTTTTGAAAAACCAAAGGCCTATGTCCAACGTGTCACCTCACTCAAGTTGGCCGCTGCACTGCATCGCATGAAGTCGCGTGGCTTGCCTGCTGCCCCTGTGTTGTGTGCTGACACCACGGTGGCCTTGGGGGGAACCATTTTCGGCAAGCCCGACAACGCCCGCCATGCCCAACGCATGTTGTCCGACTTGAGTGGCCAGACACATCGGGTGTTGACCGCTGTAGCCGTGGGTACTGTGCGCAAACATGCACACGTACTGAGCATGTCACATGTCCGTTTTGCTGCCTTGACCCGGCAGCAGATCAAACGTTATGTGGCCAGTGGCGAGCCGGTGGGCAAAGCCGGTGCCTATGCGGTGCAGGGCAGGGCGGCGGCTTATATCGAACACATCAGTGGCAGTTACTCTGGCATCATGGGCCTGCCGATGTATGAAACTGCGCTGTTGTTGCGCGAATTTGGTTTCAAGGTTTAACCCGAGAGTGCCACCATGCAACAGGATATTTTGATCAACTGGTCGCCTCAAGAAACACGCGTTGCTGTGGTCGAGAGTGGCGCTGTGCAAGAGCTGCATGTTGAGCGCAGCTTAGAGCGAGGGCTGGTCGGTAATGTTTATCTGGGTCGTGTGTCGCGTGTGCTGCCAGGCATGCAGTCGGCTTTCATTGACATCGGCCTAGAGCGTGCTGCGTTCTTGCATGTGGCAGACTTGATGAGCAGTGTGACCGCTCGTCATGCCGAAACCGATGGCGGCACACCCGCACCTGCGATCCCGATTGAAAAACAGGTGTTTGAAGGGCAATCCTTGATGGTGCAAGTCATCAAGGACCCTATTGGCACCAAAGGGGCGCGGCTGTCCTCACAAATCAGCATCGCCGGGCGTTTGCTCGTTTTTTTGCCACAAGACCAACACATCGGGGTATCGCAAAAAATCCCTTTGGAGCAGCGCGAGGCTTTGCGTCGGCGCTTGCTTCAATTGGCTGAGACTGCCTCTGCGCGTGGACCTACCGGTGGCTATATCTTGCGCACCAACGGAGAAGATGCGAGCGATGCTGAATTGGGTGAAGACATGGCCTACCTGCGTAAAACATGGAGCCGCATCAAAGAGGCTTCCTTGCGCCTTCCACCCACGTCATTGCTTCACCAAGATTTGAACCTTCTACAGCGTGTGTTACGTGATCTGGTGAGCGATGTCACGCAAACCATTCGCATCGATTCAAGTGAACAGTTCAAATCGCTGCAAAGTTTTGGGGCTGAGTTCATGCCGGCAGCTGCCAGCAAGTTGCAACTCTACAAGGGTGAGCGGCCGATTTTTGATTTGTTTGGGATTGATGACGAAGTGGCTCGCGCCCTGGGTCGTCGGGTCGAGTTGAAGTCTGGCGGATACCTCATCATCGACCAAACCGAAGCATTGACCACTGTTGATGTGAACACCGGCGGGTTTGTTGGGGCGCGCAATTTTGACGAAACCATTTTCAAAACCAACCTAGAGGCGGCGGGCGCCATTGCGCGCCAATTGCGCTTGCGCAATCTAGGGGGAATCATCGTGGCCGACTTCATTGACATGCAGCGGGAAGACCACCGCGATGCCGTGCTCAACGAATTTCGCAAACAATTGGCGCGTGATCGCGTGAAAACAATGGTCAGCGGTTACTCGGCCCTGGGTTTGGTTGAGATGACACGCAAACGGACCCGAGAATCGCTGGCCCACATGCTGTGCGAACCCTGCCCCGTGTGTGAAGGCAAAGGTAACGTGAAAACTGCACGCACTGTGACCTACGACATCTTGCGTGAAATTTTGCGTGAGGCTCGACAGTTCAACCCCAGGGAGTTCAGAGTCATCGCCTCACCCAGTGTCATTGATGTCTTGCAGGACGAAGAAAGCCAGCACTTGGCCGGCTTGAGTGACTTCATCGGTAAGCCTATTTCCTTGCGCAGCGAAATGGCCATGGCTCAGGAGCAGTACGACATCGTCTTACTGTGATGCAGCGCCAGAGTCACTGCCATTGACCGTGCTGTGGTACAGCGCTTTGTAGGTTCCGTTGCGCGCCAATAAATCTGAGTGATTGCCCATTTCCACAATGCGCCCATGCTGCATCACCACGATCACATCGGCATGTTCGATGGTGGACAGTCGATGCGCTATGACCAGCGATGTTCGTCCTTGCATCAGTTCTTTGAGTGCGTTCTTCACACTTTGCTCTGAGGCAGTGTCGAGCGCAGAGGTTGCTTCGTCCAAAATCAAAATGGGGGCATTTTTGTAAATCGCACGCGCAATGGCCAGGCGCTGGCGTTGACCGCCAGAGAGTTGGGTGGCATTGTGGCCAACCCAGGTGTTTTCTTGTTGTGGCAAGCCACGCACAAAATCATCTAAATTGGCTGCTGACAAAGCCTTCCACATTTGGGTCGCGTCATATTCAGCGCCCAAAGCAATGTTGTTGGCCACGGTGTCATTGAACATCACCACATCTTGGCTGACATAGGCCATGTGCTGACGCAATGCTGGCAATGACCAGTCGTTGAGCGCGACACCATCCAAAGTCACACGGCCTGAACTGGGCTCAAGAAAGCGGGGCAACAAATTGGCCAGGGTCGTTTTTCCTGAACCCGACGCACCGACCAAGGCCACGGTTTGCCCGGGTTGAATCCGTAAACTCACGCCATCAAGAGCAGGCGCGCTGGCAGATGGGTACTGCAAGCTCACATTTTCAAAATAAATGTCGCCCTTGGTTGTGTCGGCCGCATGGGTTCCCTGAGTTTCATCGGGCGTGTTGTTGAGCAACTCCAATCCACGCTCGAGTGCAGTGACCCCCCTGGTCAACATGCCGGTAATTTCCGACAAGTGTTTGATCGGCGAGATCAGCATCAGCATGCCCGTGATGAAAGCGGCAAAACTTCCCACCGTGACGTTTTGTCCTTGATCGTTGCCAGAGCTTTGTAAAAGCGCCACCGTGATCACGGCCGACAAGGCCAAAGCTGCCAGCATTTGAATCAATGGCGTCATGACCGAGTTGGCAACCACGGCTTTGAGTGCCAATTGCCTCAATTTCTGGTTGAAGGACGCAAAGCGTTGGGCTTGCGCCTTTTGAGCATTCTGTAAACGGACCATGCGAAATGCCAGTACGTTTTCCTCCACCACATAAGCCAACTCTTCTGTCGCGTCTTGGCTGGCGCGTGTCACACGGTCCAGTCGTGCCGACAGGTGCTTGACGATCCACGCCACAGGGGGAACGATGGCAAACACAATCAGCGTGAGCTTCCAGTTTAAAAATAACAAATAGCCCATTAAAGCCACCAGAGTCACCAAGTCTTTGGCAAAAGACAAGAGCGTGGTGACCAGCAATGAGGCCCCATTGTTGACCTCGTAGACCATCGTGTTGGTCAGCCCACTGGCGTGATGGGATTGAAACAGTTGTGGATCAGCTTGTAGCAGCTTCTCAAACAAACGTTGTCGAATTCGCTCCATCGATGCATTGGTCACACGGGCCAAACAATAAGCCGCAACAAAACCGGCAAATCCCCGAACAGCAAACAACAAGAGAAGAACGACTGGAATTTGCCAAAGTGCGAAAGAGCCTTGTTGGAACCCGTTGTCAAGCAAAGGCTTCATGAGCGCAGGAATCGCGGGTTCGCTGGCAGAGCCCACCACAATCCCCAGTATGGCCAGAGCCAATGTTGCCGGGTGTCCGCCAAACCAAGGTGCCACGCGGCGCAACCTCAGCCACAAAGAGGCGGTTTGAAGGGACCTAGGGTCGTTTGTCATAGGCGGCATTATCGCCACTTGTCTACCCACTAAAATCAGCTGCATCGAACCTCAACCACCCTTTGGGCGGGACCTGCACCTCACTATGAATTCTTTTCAACGCTCGATCTGGCGCACCTTATGGGCTGTGCTCTTGTACGCTGTGGCAAGTTTGTATGCAAACGCTCAGTTTCGCGTCGAAGTCTCAGGCGTTGGCCTCACGCAAGTCCCCATTGCCGTTGGATCCCTCCGCGGCGAAGAGGTCTCGCCGCAAAAGATTTCTGCCATTGTTCAAGCCGATTTAGAGCGCAGTGGTCAGTTCCGTGGCTTGGCATCTGGCAAAACTGCGGACGAGACGGAGCGACCCGATCTCGCCGCGATTCGTCAACTGGGTGCCGATGCTTTGCTCACAGGCAGCATTGGCAAAATGGCCGATGGCCGTTATGACGTTCGGGTGCGATTGTGGGACGCGGTGAAGGGGCAAGATTTAGGCGCCATGAGCTACGTCGTGGTTGCGGGTGATTTGCGCTTGGCTTCGCACCGAATTTCAGACTTCATTTACGAAAAAATCACAGGTGAACGTGGTATTTTCTCCACCCGCATTGCCTACGTCACCAAATCTTCAGGCCGCTACAACCTGTGGGTGGCGGATTCCGATGGTGACAACGCGCAATCTGCCTTGGCCAGTCCTGAGCCCATCATTTCCCCAAGTTGGTCCCCCACGGGTGGACAACTCGCGTATGTGTCCTTTGAATCACGCAAGCCCGTCATTTATGTCCATGAGGTGGCGTCCGGCAAACGTCGCGTGGTTGCCAATTTCCGGGGCTCCAACAGCGCGCCAGCTTGGTCGCCAGATGGACGCTCCATCGCTGCGACACTCAGTCGCGATGGCGGTTCACAGCTGTTCATGATCGATACCCAAGGTGGTGAGCCCCGCCGATTGACGCAGTCATCGGGCATTGACACCGAACCCGTGTTTTCGCCAGACGGCACCGCCATCTACTTTGTCAGCGATCGCGGTGGTTCACCCCAAATTTACAGAATGCCAGCCATGGGCGGTCCTGCCAACCGCGTCACATTCAACGGCACGTACAACATCTCTCCATCACTCAGCCCGGATGGACGCTGGCTGGCCTATGTCTCGCGTGTCGGTGGTGCATTCAAACTATATGTGATGGATCTCAGCACTGGCAATGCCAGTTCGATCACGGACACCACTGCCGATGAGCGTCCGAGTTTTGCACCCAACAGCCGTTTGTTGGTCTATGCCACCCAACAAGCGGGCCGTGAAGCCCTGATGACCACCACCCTTGACGGACGCATCAAAGCGCGCTTGTCAGGGCAGGGTGGTGACCTGCGAGAACCACATTGGGGTCCTTACCTCAAAGCCCAACCCTAGTTTTGTATTTCCTAACCGAGACCCCCATGAAAAAACATCTTTTACTCATTGCCCTTGTGGCGTTTTTGGCAGGTTGCGCGTCGGGCGTCAAACTCGATGACGTACCGGTTGACGATCGATCAGGATCAGGTACTGCGGCCTCAGGCAGTGCGGGGGTGGCAGGCCTCGATGCACGCGGTTTGAGCGGTATCGCAAACGGGGGGGGCGTCAAAGCCGGCCCCGCTGGCGTGGAGACCACCTTGTATTTCGATTACGACAGCTACAGCATCAAGCCAGAATTCCAAAGCATGTTGGATGCACATGCTCGATTTCTACGAGCCGATAAAAATCGCAAAGCTGCCATCGAAGGACACACCGATGAACGTGGTGGACGCGAATACAACTTGGCCTTGGGTCAAAAACGTTCCGAAGCGGTGCGCCGCGCTCTGACTGTTTTGGGTGTGCCAGACAGCCAGATTGAAGCCGTCAGTTACGGAAAAGAAAAACCCGCTTCTACTGGCACTGACGAGTCTTCATTTGCTAAAAACCGTCGTGCTGAGATCAGCTACCGATGAGCACGTCTTTGCGCTTTCAATTTCACGCGTTGGCTTGCTTGACGGCTTTGGCTGTGGGGCCTGGTGCACATGCGGCTTTGTTTGAAGATGACGAGGCACGTCGTGCCATTTTGGACTTGCGCCAACGCGTCGAGCGACAAAACGAAGTCATTCAGCAAACTCAGCGCAGCTTGTTAGAGCAGCAAAATCAGTTCGAAGCTGTACGCGCCGAGATCGCACGTCTGAGGGGCGAAAAAGAACAGCTCTCGCAAGAGTTGCGGATGCAACAAGATGCCAGCAAAGCTGCCAATCTTGCTGTACAAGAGCGTTTGCGAAAATTTGAACCGATCCAGGTGAAAGCCGATGGCGTCGAATTTTTGGCCGAGCCTGCAGAAATCAAAGCCTACGACATGGCCTTGGCCGTCTTTCGGCAAGGTGACTTCGTGAATGCCAGCTTGTTTTTTGGCGACTTTGTGAGGCACTACCCCAGCAGCGGTTACACCGCATCGGCCTTATTTTGGCTTGGCAACGCACAGTACGCCAACCGAGATTACAAAGAGTCCATTCGCAATTTTTCTGCCTTGTTGGCCAAATCGCCGGATCACCCTCGCGCGGCTGAAACCATGCTCTCGATTGCCAATTGTCAGTTGGAGCTCAAAGACCTCAAAGCAGCTCGCAAATCCCTGGAAGATGTGATGAAAATTTATCCTCAATCTGAAGCTGCCAGTGCCGCGCGCGAACGATTAGCCAAATTGAAATGAACGAACTTTCCGCCCTGAACCAGCAAATTTTGTGGGTATTTTTTGGCATCGCCTTTGCTGTGGGGGCGATCAGTCACAGGACACACTTTTGCACCATGGGTGCAATTGCCGATGTCGTCAACATGGGTGACTGGACCCGCGCCCGCCAATGGGTGTTAGCCATTGGTGTGGCCATGGTGGGATTTGCCGCCTTGGTGCAATCGGGCGCCATCGATCCGAGCAAAACGCTTTATGCGAACGGCCGCTTCATGTGGTTGTCGTGTGCACTGGGTGGCGTCATGTTTGGCTATGGCATGGTCATGGCATCGGGTTGCGGCAACAAAACCTTGGTGCGGATCGGCGCTGGCAACCTCAAGTCTTTGGTGGTTTTTTTAGTGCTGGGCTTGAGTGCGTTCGCCACGCTCAAGGGCATCACTGCGGTCTTGCGTGTCAACACAGTGGATGCCGTTGCGATGGCGATGCCTAATGGTGCAGACCTTGGTGCGTTGCTCGCAGCCACAAGCCAAGCGTCGTCCGCTCAAGCCGGGATTTGGAGTGGCTATGTACTCGGCATCATTTTGATTTTGTGGGTACTGCGGCATGCCGATTTTTGGAGCTTTGAAAATTTAACCGCTTCTTTTGGCATAGGTTCTCTCATCGTTGCCGCATGGTGGGTGAGTGGCTCGCTTGGCTTTGTTCCTGAACACCCTGACACCCTCGAGGCTGTTTATTTGGGCACCAGCTCTGGCCGCATCGAAGCCATGAGCTTTGTGGCACCCGTCGCACAAACCCTGGATTGGTTGCTTTTTTTCAGTGACAAATCCAAAGTTTTGACAGTGGGCGTGATGTCGGTGGTCGGTGTTGTGGTGGGTTCCGCTGCCTCAGCCTTGCATCAACACACGTTTCGCTGGGAAGGTTTTGCCAACGTTAGTGACTTATCACAGCACCTCGTGGGGGGCGTGTTGATGGGGGTAGGTGGTGTCACGGCCATGGGCTGCACCTTTGGGCAGGGCCTCAGTGGCATCTCCACATTGAGTCTGAATTCTTTTGTTGCGGTTGCTGCCATCGTCTGCGGTGCAGTGTTGTCGATTCACCATCAAGTGGCTCGCTTGGAGCGCAGTCTCGCGTGAACGTAGACCACGATTCAGATCGTCGCTTTTCAGGTCTTGACCGTCTTTACGGCGTGGTGGGGGCCCAACGCATCCGCGACGCACACGTGGCTGTGATTGGTATTGGGGGTGTTGGTTCTTGGGCTGTTGAGGCACTGGCGCGCAGCGGCGTAGGTCGTTTGACTTTGGTCGACTTGGACCATGTGGCCGAGTCCAATATCAACCGTCAAATTCATGCCCTCGACGACACCGTAGGACAAGCCAAAGTGCTTGCCATGCGCGACCGAATTGCGCACATCAACCCCAACTGCAACGTTCAGTGCATCGAAGAATTTGTAGAGCCCGCCAACTGGCCTGAAATTTTGGGTACGCCAATTTCTGCGGTGATCGACGCATGCGACCAAGTCAAAGCAAAAACCGCCATGGCAGCGTGGGCCTTGCAGCACAAAGCCTTGTTCATCAGCGTGGGCGCGGCTGGGGGCAAACGTTTGGCGCACGCAGTGGATATCGACGATTTGTCGCGCACGACGCACGATCCTTTGTTGGCACAACTGAGATACCGTTTGCGTCGTGAACATGGGGCACCACGCGATGGGAAAAAAATGGGCTTAGCTTGCGTTTTCAGTCGCGAAGCCGTAGCTCCTCCAGATCCCAGTTGTGCGGTCGCTGGGGACGGCAGTTTGAACTGTCATGGCTATGGCTCGGTTGTCAGCGTGACTGCCACTTTTGGTCAATGTGCAGCAGGGTGGATGATCGATCAAATTTCTTTGGGTGCTCTGGAAAAAACTAAAAAATAGCGCTATAATTTGAGGCTTCGCGACACAGTGGAAACACCGTAGTTTCGAGTTGGGACCATAGCTCAGTTGGTAGAGCAGCGGACTTTTAATCCGTTTGTCGTGGGTTCGACCCCCGCTGGTCCCACCAAGTTTGAAAGCACTTTGTACGCAAGTACAAAGTGCTTTTTCTTTTGAAATTTAAAAGCACAACCCAACCTGAGCAACTGCGTCATCATTGTGTTGCACACTCTACAAGTTATCGAGTGTGGCCGTTATGTCTGATACCTCAAAAGAGCGATAATTTTGAAAGGAGGGTATGAAGATGAATAAATCTCCATTTATTTTGGCGGCAGTTTTATCGTTATTCGGCTGCACCACCTCAAAGCCTGATGTTCCCGCCGCAAGTGCAACAGCGGTCATTATTCGATCTGCGGCCTCGGATAAGGAAATCGAAAATGAGTTGGCATTTGCTGAATCCGAATGTAAAAAAAGTGGAAAGTCAGCCATTGCAATTTCTGTCAGCTCGACAAATAAGATTAAATATATATTTGAATGTGTCAAGTGAGGCTTGTGGGTTGACGCATTGATTACGTCTACTCCTATCAATTGTTATCAGTTGATCTTGCGGGCTCACCATCAGTTCACGTTATCAGCGCATTTGCGAATTCATCAAAATAAGCAGCTGCATTAATCCATTGACATTTTTTATCAGAACATGTGAGGCAAAATCAATGCCCTCAACCAAGAAGGTTACGCATGCCAGTGTCTCGGCCCCTTTTGCGCTCAAATCACACCTTGAGTAGAAGTTTTAAGTTTTACTCCTTTTTGATTGCATTATCGTTGGTGGCTTGTGGCGCCAAAGTTGACACTCCTGTCGGGGGAGGGAATGGTGGCCCACCCCCCGCCACAGTGGGCGTCATCACGGTCACACAACAAACCGTCGCGCTTCAAACTGAATTGCCAGGTCGAGTCAGCCCCTTGCGTGTGGCGCAGGTGCGCGCCCGCGTCAATGGCGTGGTGTTGAAACGCCTGTTCCAAGAGGGCAGTGTGGTCAAAGCGGGGCAAGCCTTGTTTCAAGTCGATCCTGAACCCTACCGCGCTGTGTACGACAGCGCGCAAGCCAGTTTGGCCAAAGCACAAGCGAATCTGTGGCAAGCCAATGCACAAGCCGTTCGCTACAAACCTTTGGTCGACGCCAATGCAGTCAGTCAGCAAGAATTCACAGCGGTTCTGACAGCGCAAAAACAAGCTGAGGCGGATGTGGCGTATGCCACTGCGGCCCTTCAAAGTTCGCGCATCAACCTTGATTACGCCACGGTGACGGCGCCTATCTCTGGACGCATTGGCCAAGCCTTGGTCACCGAGGGTGCCTTGGTGAGTCAAACCGAGGCCACCCAATTGGCGCTGATCCAACAAACCGACAGCGTGTATGTGAACTTCACCCAATCGACGACAGACGTTTTGAATTTGCGCAAGGCCATCGCGGCCAAACAGATGCGCAGCGCAGCCGACGGCTCTGTTGCAGTGCGTGTGGTTCTAGAAGATGGCAGTGAGTTGCCCCGTGCTGGCAAATTGTTGTTCACCGATGTCACGGTCGATCCCACATCAGGTCAAGTGACTTTGCGCGCAGAAGTGCCCAACACCGAGGGCTTGTTGTTGCCCGGCCAGTTTGTTCGCGTGCGCTTATCCCAAGCGCAAATACCAAAGGGCATTGCGTTGCCCCAGCAGGCGGTGACACGCACGGGCCAAGGCGACACGGTGCTGGTGATTGGGCCTGACAACAAACCTGTGCCCCGGTCCGTCAAAGTCGGTGCGGCCCAAAACAACCAGTGGCTGATCTTGGAGGGTTTGTCGGTGGGTGAGCAAGTCATTGTGGATGGGTTTCAAAAAATGATGGCGCCAGGAGCGCCTGTCAAAGCCGTGCCGTGGAACGCACAAGCTCCCAATGCTGTTGCCTCGCCCGCTTCTGCGCCCGCATCACTTGCGGCCTCTGCCTCAAGTCCGTCAGCCAGCAAATAAGGGCCGACAGCCATGGCGCAGTTCTTCATCAACCGTCCCATCTTTGCATGGGTGATCTCGCTTTTCATTTTGGGGCTGGGCGGCCTGGCCATCACGCAGTTGCCAGTTTCTCAATACCCGCCGGTGGCTCCGCCGTCGATCTTGATCACGGCGGGTTATCCAGGTGCCTCGGCCCAAACACTGGAAGACAGCGTGTTCAGCGTGATCGAGCGCGAAATGAACGGCTCGCCAGGCATGATCTACATGGAGTCGGTCGCCCAAGCCAACGGCACTGGCACGATCAGCATCAGCTTTGAACCCGGCACCAACCCCGATCTCGCACAGGTCGATGTGCAAAATAGGCTCTCACGCGCAGCACCTCGATTGCCAGCAGCCGTCACCCAACAAGGCGTTCGGGTTGAAAAAACGCGCACCAATTTTTTGGTCTTCATCATGCTGTCTTCGGACACGCCTGACTTTGACATCGTGGCTTTGGGCGACTTCGCCTCTCGCAACGTGCTGCCCGAAATTCAACGCCTGCCAGGTGTGGGACAAGCCCAATTGTTTGGCACCGAGCGGGCCATGCGCATTTGGATTGATCCTGCCAAGTTGACGGGTTTCAATTTGTCGGCGGGTGACGTGAACAATGCCATTCGTGCGCAGAACGCGCAAGTGTCCTCGGGCACCATGGGTGACTTACCCAACGTCAACACCCAATCCATGTCGGCGACCGTGGTGGTGGATGGCCAACTCAACAGCGTGGAACAGTTTGCCAACATCATCTTGCGTGCCAACACCGATGGTTCGGCGGTTCGTTTGAAGGACGTAGCCCGGATTGAATTGGGCGCGCAAACCTACGCCACATCCGCGCGTTTGAATGGCAAGCCCGCCGCCGGTATCGGTGTTCAACTCTCGCCCACAGGCAACGCCATGGCGGCAGCCAAAGCCGTACGAGACCGGATGGCTGAGTTGGAGGCTTATTTTCCGAAAGGGGTTCATTGGAGCATTCCATACGACAGCTCACGCTTCGTCAAAATCTCCATCGCCCAAGTGGCTGAAACCTTGGTCGAGGCCATCGTCTTGGTGTTCTTGGTGATGTATTTGTTCTTGCAGAACTTCCGCTACACCATCATTCCCACCATTGTTGTTCCCGTGGCATTGATGGGCAGTTTTGCCACGCTGATGGCCTTGGGCTTCTCCATCAACGTGTTGACCATGTTCGGCATGGTGTTGGTGATTGGCATCGTGGTGGATGACGCCATCGTGGTGGTGGAGAACGTCGAGCGCATCATGAGCGAGGAGGGGCTAGACCCTCTGGTCGCCACCCGCAAGGCCATGGGTCAAATCTCAGGCGCCATCATCGGGGTGACCGTGGTGTTGATTGCGGTGTTTGTGCCCTTGGCCTTTTTCAAAGGTTCAGTGGGCAACATTTACCGCCAGTTTTCTGCCGTCATGGTGAGCTCCATCGCGTTCTCTGCCTTCATGGCTTTGTCGCTCACCCCAGCCTTGTGCGCCACCTTGCTCAAACCGGTGGAAGCTGGACACCACCATGCCAAGACCGGATTCTTTGGTTGGTTCAACCGAGGTTTCACGCGCACTGCCAAAAACTACGAAAGTTGGGTCGCTCGCATGCTCCAGCGGGCGGCGCGCTATTTGCTGATTTATTTGGCCATCATCGTGGCCGTGGTGGTGATGTACCAGCGTCTGCCTACGTCTTTCTTGCCCGGCGAAGACCAGGGCAATATTTTGGTCAACGTACAGTTGCCACCCGGTGCCACCCAACAACGCACCCAGGCTGTGATGGAGCAGGTCGAGGGCTTTGTCCTGAAGCAGCCCGAAGTGCAAAGCATGGTGGGCATTTTGGGATTCAGCTTTTCAGGCCAAGGGCAAAACGCAGGCCTGGCTTTTGTCACCCTCAAGGATTGGGCCGAACGTTCTGGCCCCATGCAGTCGGCGCAAGCCCTGGCAGGTCGTGCGTTTGGGGCACTCATGGGCGTACGTGATGCGTTCATCTTTCCTTTGAGTCCACCGCCCATTCCTGAGTTGGGCACGGCCTCAGGCTTTACTTTCCGCTTGCAAGACCGCGCAGGCAAAGGGCACGACGCGTTGGTCGCGGCGCGCAACCAACTGCTTGGCCTGGCATCTAAGAGCCCTGTGTTGACACAAATCCGTCCTGATGGTTTGGAAGATGCGCCGCAATTGCAAATCGACATTGACCGTGACAAAGCCAATGCTTTGGGTGTGAACTTTGATGCCATCAACACCACCCTCTCAACCGCCTTGGGTTCGGCCTACATCAACGACTTTCCGAACCAGGGCCGCTTGCAGCGGGTGGTGGTGCAAGCTGACACCTCGGCGCGTATGCAGCCCCATGAGTTGATGCGCGTGACGGTACCCAATGCGCAAGGCAAACCGGTGCCCATGTCGGCATTTGCCAGCACGCGCTGGATCAAGGGCGCCATGCAAACCGTGCGTTACAACGGTTACCCTGCCATGCGCATTGGCGGTTCGGCTGCGCCTGGTTACAGCTCTGGCGCTGCCATGGAGGAGATGGAACGACTCATGACCCAACTGCCTGAAGGTTTTGCTTTTGAGTGGACAGGGCAATCGCGCGAAGAAAAATTGGCGGGATCACAAGCCGTCATCTTGTACGGCTTTGCCGTGCTGGCCGTTTTCTTGTGTTTGGCGGCTTTGTACGAAAGCTGGTCAATCCCCCTGTCGGTGATTTTGGTGGTGCCCTTGGGGGTGTTGGGGGTGGTGCTGGCCACGTGGATGCGTGGCTATGCCAACGATGTCTACTTCCAGGTTGGATTGATCACCATCATTGGCTTGTCTGCCAAAAATGCCATTTTGATCATCGAGTTTGCCAAAGACTTGCACGCGCAGGGACACAGTTTGGTGGACGCCGCGCTGGCTGCGGCCCACATGCGTTTTCGCCCCATCTTGATGACTTCCATGGCGTTCATGTTGGGTGTTCTGCCTCTGGCCATTGCCAGCGGTGCAGGCTCTGCCAGCCAACGTGCCATCGGAACAGGCGTCATTGGTGGCAGCTTGTTGGGCACGGTTTTGGCGGTGTTTTTTGTACCCATCTTTTTCGTGGTGGTGCGCAGCATCTTCAAAGGCAGCGAACGTCAACATCGATTCGATGCGGAACATGGCCATCAAATTGGAGTCGACACGCATGACTGATCAGACCTTGAGACGCATGCCCATCCTGTGCTGGGCCACTGGTGTCATCGCCGTTTTGGGTTTGACAGCTTGTAGCTTGATTCCAAAGTACGAACGACCTGAGGCTCCCGTGCCCGCTCAATTTGCCGATGCAACCGCCCGTGCTTCTGTTGACCCACGTGCGGGAGCGGCTGATATCGCTTGGCAAGATTTTTTCAGAGACAGACGCCTGCAACGCTTGATTGAACTGGCGTTGCAAAACAACCGCGACCTGCGTGTGGCGGTGCTCAACATCGAGCAAACGCGTGCCTTACTCCAAGTCAAACGTGCCGATGAGCTGCCTACCGTCAATGCCGGTGTCACCGGTTCACGCGTCCCAAATTCATCGGCCAGCATCACCAGCACCTTCACCGCTGGCTTGAGTGTGACCTCTTACGAGGTGGACTTGTTTGGTCGCGTGCGCGCCTTGAGTCAGGCTGCACAAGCCCAGTTGTTGGCCAGCGAAGAAGCGCGCAAAACCGTGCACATTGCCCTGGTCGCCTCAGTGGCCAATGCCTACTTGAATGTGCGTGCCGATGAGGCCTTGCTGCAGATTGCCCGTGACACCGTGGCGTCACGCGAAACGTCGCTGCGACTCACGCAGCTCAAGTTCAACAACGAAGCTGCGTCGCAGCTTGAGCTGAGCTTGGCCCAATCCTTGTTGGAAGGTGCCAAAGCCAGCTTGGCACAATTCAACCGTCAGCGCGCGCAAGACAACAACGCACTGGTCTTGTTGCTCGGCCAAAGCCTGCCCGCCGATTTGCCCGAGGGCTTGCCACTGACACAACAAGCTTTGCTGCCCGACTTGCCCGCAGGCACACCCGCAGAGTTGCTGTTGCGCCGCCCCGATGTGCGTCAAGCCGAACAACTGCTGCTGGCCAACAACGCCAACATAGGTGCTGCACGCGCCGCCTTTTTTCCGCGCATCAGCTTGACGGGCAGCGCTGGTTTGGTCAGCGGTGAAATGAACAGCTTGTTCAACAATGGCAGCGCTGCGTGGTCGTTCACGCCACAAGTGTTGATGCCCATCTTTGATGCCGGTCGTAACCAAGCCAACCTAGACGCTGCCAAAGTGGGCCGAGACATCGCCGTGGTGCAGTTCGAAAAAACCATCCAAGTGGGCTTTCGTGAAGTCTCCGACGCCTTGGTTGCACGTGACACCTACAACGAACAGGTGCGTGCCCAAAGCGCACAACTTGCAGCTGAAGAAACACGCTTGCAACTCACCGACCTGCGCTACACCCAGGGTGCCTCCAACGCCTTGGAGTTGCTCGATGCCAAACGTTCGCTGTTTGCCACGCAACAAGCCACTGTGCTGGCGCAAGTCCAACAGGTGCAAAGTTTGGTCAACCTTTACAAGGTTCTGGGGGGCGGTTGGACGGCAAAATAAGGGCATGACCGAAGTCTTGTTTGCCGCTTATTTCGTCGTCTTATTGGCGACGCTGGTTTTCAAAACCCCTACCGTCAAAGGCCCTTGGCTTTTTTTGCTGCGTGCCTTTTTTCCTAACTGGAAGTTCTTTCATGCGGTGGGCCATGTGCCCCAGTTGTTCGCGCGCGCATCAACGCTCAGCCAAGCCGGTGACAGCGCGTGGTCGGATTGGGTGTTGATTTACCCACGTCGTGCCCGACGCTGGTTTCATTTGCTGCACAACCCCGACACCAACCTGGGGCTCGCCCAACAAAATCTGGTGGACCACTTTTGGGCCGATCTGTATGACTTGCCAGACGACGCAGATCCACGTGGTCTGGTGACCTATGCCATGGTGTCGCGCCTGGCGCAGCAGGTCCTGCGCGCCCAGCACCCCGACATGCACCACTACCAGTTTGAGTTGCGCATGGTATTGTCAGACCGCACCCACGTGGTCGATACCCAAGTGATGATGACCGCACCGGTGGCGCCATGCTGATCGACACGCCCATGGTGCTGGCTATTCGGGCCTTGGAAATCTTGTTTGCCTTCAGCCTGGCCATTCAGACGCTGGAGTTTTTGCGCATGGGCCCAGCCACCGCCAGCGACGGTCTGTGGTCATGGACACTGCAACGTGCCGACATTCCACAGGATTGGATGCGGCGGGCACTGGACGGTGTGTTTGCACCTGCGGTGCATCGCGTGCATCTGTGTTTGCGCTTGGCTGCTGCACTGTGGCTGGCGCTGTCTGGCAGCTCGCTGGGCTTGGTGGCGGGCCTGTTTGCCAGCAACGTCTTGGTGTTGATCCGCTGGCGAGGGGCCTTCAACGGCGGCAGCGACTTTTTGACGGTGGTGGTGTTGACGGGTTTGCTGATCGCGCAAGTGGTTGGGGTTTGGGGCGATGTGGTGTTGGGCTGGCAAGCCGGGCTGTGGTACATCACCATCCAAGCCCTCACGTCGTACTTTATGTCGGGATGGGTCAAACTGCTGCGGCGCGAATGGCGCAGTGGGGCAGCCATGACCATTTTTTTGAACGCCGCCATTCACGGACCTTTGTCACCCCGCCATCCGCTGCGCAACCGTGGCGTGGCCCTGTTGGGGGCGTGGGCCTTCATCGTCTGGGAGTGTTGCGCGCCCTTGGCCTTGCTCAGCCTCGAACTCGCCACGCTGTTTTGTGGCGTGGCTGCGGTGTTTCACTTCTTGGTGTTTTGGTTCTTTGGCCTGAACCGCTTTTTCTGGGCCTGGTTGGCGTCATTTCCCGCCATCCTCTGGTGTGCCACCCAGTTTCAGTGAACCGCGCTCTCGAGTTGCTCCATCGCCTCGGTCAGCTCTAGCCAACGCAATTCCAGTGCGGCCAACTCGTCTTCGACGGTCTTGAGGCGTTTGCCCGCTTCTGCAATCTCAGCGGGTGCCAGCGTACTGGCCAGCTTGTCGTGCAGGCTTTGCTTTTCAGCTTCCAGGGTAGCCATGGTTTTTTCAATGCCGTCCTGCTCTTTTTTCAGCGGACGTTTTTTCTCATGGATCTCTTTGCGCTGTTGGGCATCGTCTTTGCGTTGGTCGCGCGAAGCGATCGGCGCTTTGGCTTGGGATGCTTGCACTGCCGCCACCGCAGGGGCAGACACGCTGACAGAGACAGGTGCTTTCGCTGCCAAGTTGGCAGCGGCTGTGGCCTCGGCGCGCAAGCGCTTGGCTTCGTCCAGCAAGTAGCGCTGGTAGTCGTCCAAGTCGCCATCAAAGGGCGCCACACCACCGCGCGACACCATCCAGAACTCGTCGCACACGGCGCGCAACAAGGCGCGGTCGTGGCTGACCAACATCACCGTGCCTTCAAACTCGTTGAGCGCCATGCTCAAGGCCTCGCGGGTGGCCAGGTCCAAGTGGTTGGTTGGCTCGTCCATCAGCAGCAGGTTGGGGCGTTGCCACACCAGCATGCACAGCACCAAGCGGGCTTTCTCGCCACCGCTCATGCTGCCCACGGCCTGCTTGACCATGTCGCCGCTGAAATTGAATTGACCCAAAAAGCTGCGCAGGTCTTGCTCGCGGGTGGCCTGGCCCGCAATCTTGCCTTCGCTGGTGAGTTTCTTGACCAAATCAATCATGTGTTGCAGCGGCGTGTCCGCCGGGCGCAGCACATCAAGTTCCTGTTGGGCAAAGTAACCAATGTTCAGGCCTTTGCCTTCGGTGACTTCACCGCCCAGGGCCGCCAAGTCACGCGCAATGGTTTTGACCAAGGTTGATTTGCCCTGACCGTTGGCGCCCAAGATGCCAATGCGTTGTCCTGCCAGCACCGAGCGGCTGACGTTTTGCACAATCACCGTGGGTGGTGTGCCCGCTGGCGCATCGTCGGGCGCTGGGTAGCCAAAGCTCACGCCTTGCATGGACAGCATGGGGTTGGGCAAGTTGGCAGGCTCTTTGAATTCGAAGTTGAAGTCGGCATCGGCCAACAGCGGCGCAATTTTTTCCATGCGGTCAAGTGCTTTGACCCGGCTTTGCGCCTGCTTGGCTTTGCTGGCTTTGGCCTTGAAGCGCGCGATGAACTTTTGCAAGTGGGCAATCTTGTCTTGCTGTTTGGAAAACGCGTTTTGTTGCAGCTCCATTTGCTCGGCGCGCATGTCTTCAAACTTGCTGTAGTTGCCACCGTAGCGGACCAACTTGGCCGCGTCGATGTGCAAGGTCACATTGGTCACAGCATCCAAGAATTCACGGTCGTGGCTGATCACCACCATCGTGCCTTCGTAGCGCTTGAGCCAGGCTTCGAGCCACACCAAAGCATCCAAGTCCAAGTGGTTGGTGGGTTCGTCGAGCAACAGCAAATCGCTCGGGCACATCAAGGCGCGCGCCAGTTGCAAGCGCATGCGCCAGCCGCCTGAAAAACTGTTGACCGGGTTGTGCAATTCCGTGGTTTTGAAACCCAGACCCAAGATCAAGGCTTGCGCTCGCGAGGCGGCATCGTGTTCTCCGGCGTCGTACATCGCCATGTAGGCGTGTCCCATGCGGTCACCGTCGCCGGAGGCTTCGGCAGCGGCCACCTCGATGCGCGCGTCGGTGAGCACGGTGTCGCCTTCGATCACAAACTCGGTGGCGCTTTGGTCGGTCTCGGGCATGTCTTGGGCCACCTGGCCCATGCGCCACTGGCTGGGGATGTAGTACTCGCCCGCATCTTCGTGCAAGCCACCATTCAGTAAAGCAAACAGCGACGACTTGCCCGCACCGTTGCGGCCGACCAAGCCTACTTTTTCTCCGGGATTGAGGGTGACCGAGGCACTGTCGAGCAACACCTTGGCGCTGCGGCGCAAGGTGACATTTTTCAAAGTAATCATGGGGGGAGAGCGCCTTGCGTTAACGCGGTGTGTGTGAGGAGTAAGACCTGGTCGTCACCAGCACTGGTCGATAGCCACACGACATCTAAATGGGGAAAGGCTGCTTCAAAGTGATCGCGTTCGTGGCCAATTTCAAGCACCAAGACCGCGTGTTCGCTCATGTGTGCGGGCGCGTCGCGCAGCAATTGACGGATGAAATCCATACCGTCGTCGCCACCGGCCAGCGCGAGGGCGGGCTCAGCCTTGAACTCAGCGGGCAGAGTGGCCATGCTTTGGCTGTTCACATAGGGTGGGTTGCACAAAATCAAATCAAACAGTCCCTCGGCCTGACGCAGTCCATCGGACTGGGCCAGCGTCATGCGGGCTTGCAGACCATGGCGTTCGATGTTGATGTGAGCCACCTCGAGCGCGTCTTTGGACAGATCCAAGCCGACCACGGTGATGTCCGGAAACGCCAAGGCAGCCAGGATCCCTAGGCTGCCATTGCCCGTGCACAGATCAAGCACGCGGGTGGTGTGGGGATCTAACCAGGGGTCGATGCTGCCTTCAGCCAGGACCTCGGCCATGAGTGAGCGCGGCACGATGGCGCGCTCGTCAATGTAGAACGACACGCCCTGCAACCACGCTTCTTGCGTGAGGTAAGCCGCGGGTTGGCGCGAATCAATGCGTTGTTGGATCAAGGCTTGCACATCGGCGACTTGCTGAGGTGACAGCGCCACGTCGTAAGCTGGATCCCCCCAATCGATGTCCAGTGGCAACCCGAGTCGCCACAACACCAACCATGCGGCCTCATCGTCGGCGTTGGTGGTGCCTTGGCCAAAGCTGAGTTGACCTGCCGCATGGGCGACCTTTAACTGTTGCGCGCTGAGGGCCACCAGCGCACTGAGGGTGAGGGCAGACGTCATCAGGCTTGGGCGCCAGAGGCCAAGCCGTTGAGCTGCTCCAGCACGCGGCGGTAAATGTTTTTCAGAGGTTCGATGTCGGCCACGGCCACGCATTCGTCGATCTTGTGGATGGTGGCATTGCAAGGGCCCAGTTCAATCACCTGTGGGCACACCTGGGCGATGAAGCGACCATCGCTGGTGCCGCCCGTGGTGGAGAGTTCGGTCTCGATGCCGGTTTCGTCCCGGATGGCGGTTTGCACCGCGCCCACCAAGTCACCTGGTGGTGTGAGAAAGGGCAAGCCACTGATGGTCCAGCTCAATGTGTACTGCAAGCCATGTCGGTCCAGCACGGAACACAGGCGCTGCTGCAACTGCTCGGGGGTGGACTCGGTGCAAAAGCGAAAGTTGAAGTCAACCACGCAAGTGCCCGGTATCACGTTGCTCGCGCCCGTGCCTGCGTGGATGTTGCTGACTTGCCAACTGGTGGGTGGGAAGAATTCGTTGCCCCGGTCCCATTCGATCGCCACCAAATCGGCCAAGGCAGGGGCTAAAGCATGGATCGGATTTTTGGCCAGTTGCGGGTAGGCGATGTGGCCTTGCACACCTTGGACTGTGAGCTTGCAGCTCATGCTGCCCCGGCGCCCGTTTTTGATCATGTCGCCCGTGCGTTGCACCGAGGTGGGTTCGCCCACGATGCACCAATCCAACTTTTCGCCGCGGGCTTTGAGGGTTTCGCAGACCTTGACCGTGCCATCCACGGCAGGGCCCTCTTCGTCGCTGGTGAGCAAGAAGGCGATGTTGATCAAAGGCGCTGACTGCGTGGTCACAAACTCTTCACACGCCACCAGCATGGCCGCCAGCGACGTCTTCATGTCGCTGCTGCCTCTGCCGTACAGCAGGCCATCACGGTGGGTCGGGGTGAAGGGGTCGCTGGACCACTGGTCAATGGGGCCGGTGGGCACCACATCGGTGTGACCGGCGAACACCAGGGTTTTGGCGTTGGGCTGTGTGCTGCGTCGAATCGCCCACAGGTTGCTCACCCGAAAGCTCTCGGGCCCGCTGTCGAGCCGCTCACATGCAAAGCCCAGGGGCCTCAGGCGCGCTGCCATCAGATCCAAGCAACCCGCGTCCTCGGGAGTCACCGAGGGACGGGAGATCAATTGTTCAGTGAGTTGCAGCGTGCGAGACATGGGAGCGCTTTGTCAGAACAGTCGATCAGTCGCGCAACAAGTCGTTGATGCTGGTCTTGGATCGGGTTTGTGCGTCCACGCGCTTGACCACGATGGCGGCATACATGCTGTAAGGCGCGCCATTGGCGGCCGTTTTCGGCAGGTTGCCGCTGACCACGACCGAACCGCTGGCCACACGGCCATAGCTGATCTCGCCGGTGGCACGGTCGAAGATGGGGGTGCTTTGGCCGATGAACACGCCCATGCCCAGCACGGAGTTTTCTTCGATGATCACGCCTTCCACCACTTCCGAGCGCGCGCCGATGAAGCAGTTGTCTTCGATGATGGTGGGGTTGGCCTGCAAGGGCTCCAACACGCCGCCAATGCCCACGCCACCCGACAGGTGCACGTTCTTGCCGATTTGTGCGCACGAGCCCACGGTGGCCCAGGTGTCGACCATGGTGCCAGAGTCCACGTAAGCGCCGATGTTCACGTAAGAAGGCATCAAGATCGCACCCGAGGCAATGAAGCTGCCACGACGCGCCACGGCGGGCGGCACCACGCGAACACCAGCGGCTTTCATGTCTTCATCGCTGAGGTGAGAGAACTTGGTTTTCACTTTGTCGTAAAAGCCCAGCTCGCCCGCCTTGATGATTTCGTTGTCATTCAAACGAAAGCTCAACAACACAGCCTTCTTGAGCCATTGGTGGGTGGTCCATTGGCCCACGCCATCACGGGTGGCCACGCGCAGGCGACCGGCATTGAGTTCAGCAATGACGTGGTCCACTGCTTCGCGCACTTCGTGGGTGGCATTGGTGGCGTTGATGTTGGCGCGGTTGTCCCAAGCGTTGTCGATGATGTGTTGGATTTGGTGTTGAGCCATGGTTGTCTTCTCTTAGGTGGATGAAGGGTTGGTGTTTCGGATGAACGCCACGATGCGTTGCGCAGCTTCCAGGCATTCGGCGGTTTCTGCCACCAGGGCCATGCGAATTCGGCCGGCGCCGGGGTTGAAGCCCTTGGCATCGCCAATGAAGTGACCTTCGCGCGTCAAGTAGCTGCCCGGCAAAACGGTCACATTGTATTGAGCCAGCAAATCCCGTGCGAACGCCACGTCATCGCCACCTGGCACTGCGGCCCACAGATAAAAGCCTGCATCGGGCAAACGCACGTCCATCACCTGCGCCAACAAGGGCGTGACGGCCGCAAATTTGTCGCGGTACATGGCTCGGTTGACCACCACATGCGCCTCGTCGTTCCAAGCCGCCACGCTGGCGGCTTGCACCATGCCACTCATGGCACTGCCGTGGTAGGTGCGGTAGAGCAAAAACTGTTTCAAGATGGCGGCGTCGCCCGCCACAAAACCGCTGCGCATGCCTGGCACGTTGCTGCGTTTGGACAAACTGGTGAAGGCCACCAGATTTTTAAAATCGTGACGCCCCAGCTGGAGGGCGGCTTCTAGCCCGCCCAAAGGCGGCTCCTCGCGGAAGTAAATCTCGCTGTAACACTCGTCGCTGGCAATCACAAAACCGTAGCGGTCGCTCAGGGCAAACAGTTTTTCCCAGTCGGACAAGGGCATGACAGCCCCTGTGGGGTTGCCGGGCGAGCAGACAAACAGCAGTTGGGTGTGGGCCCACACGCTGTCGGGCACGCTGCCCCAGTTGACGTTGAAGTTCAGGGCCGGGTCGCTCGGCGCGTAATAAGGTGAAGCGCCCGCCAGCAAGGCTGCGCCTTCGTAGATTTGGTAAAACGGATTGGGGCAAACCACCGTGGGCGTTTGCCGTGTGGGGTCAATCACGGTTTGAGCGAAGGCAAACAGGGCTTCGCGCGAGCCATTCACCGGCAACACCTGGGTGGCAGCATTCAGGACCACACCGTAACGGCGTTGCATCCACTCGGCACAAGCTTCTCGCAAGGCCGGTAGGCCGGCGGTGGCCGGGTAAGCGGCCAAGGCTTGGGTGGCCTGGGCCAAGGCATCTAACACCAAAGGCGGCGTGGCATGGCGCGGCTCGCCGATGCCCAGGCTGATGGGCGTGAAGGCTGGGTTGGGTTGGATGGGGGCAAACAACTGTTTCAGCCGCTCAAAAGGATAGGGCTGGAGGCGAGAAAGCAAGGGATTCATGGCTGCTATTATCTCTGCCCCGCCTATGAACAACCTCACCACACCCCCTTTTATCTGGCTTGATTTGAGCGGCGCCCAAGAATTTGCCGCGGATGAAGCCCAGATGCGCGAATTGATGGCTACTTTTGAACACAGCCTGTCCCAAGAAGTGGCCAGTATTCAAAGCAACTTAGCGGCCAACAACGGTTTGAAGGTGGAGCTTTCTTTGCATGCCCTCAAGGGCTTCATGTCACTGTTTTCAGCACCCGCTTTGGCCCAAGCTGTGGCCGAGCTCTACCAACACAGCCGTGAGCAACCCTTGGACGCCACACGTGAGGGGTTTCAATCGATCCTGCCCAATTTAGAGGCACTCTTGGCCGAGGTTCGCATTTGGTCCAGCCGTTTATGATCACCCCTCTCCCTCAAGAGGTCTTTCGGTGCGTCTGAATTCCATCAAGTTATCGGGTTTCAAGTCTTTCGCGGAACCCACCAATTTCCTGTTACCCGGCCAGTTGGTCGGCGTGGTGGGCCCCAACGGTTGCGGCAAATCCAACATCATGGATGCCGTGCGCTGGGTGCTGGGCGAAAGTCGCGCCAGCGAGCTGCGTGGCGAGTCCATGCAAGACGTCATCTTCAACGGCACCACCACCCGCAAAGCGGCCAGCCGCTCCAGCGTGGAACTGGTGTTTGACAACGCCGACCACCGCGCTGGCGGCCAGTGGAGCCAGTTTGCCGAGATCGCCGTCAAGCGCGTGCTCACCCGCGATGGCACCAGCAGTTACTTCATCAACAACCAGCCAGTGCGCCGCCGCGATGTGCAAGACGTGTTCTTGGGCACCGGTTTGGGCCCACGCGCCTACGCCATCATTGGCCAGGGCACCATCAGCCGCATCATCGAATCCAAGCCCGAAGAACTGCGCTTGTTTTTGGAAGAAGCCGCAGGCGTGTCCAAATACAAAGAGCGCCGACGCGAAACCGAAAACCGCCTCAGCGACACGCGGGAAAACCTGACCCGCGTAGAAGACATCCTGCGCGAGCTCAACGCCAACCTGGAAAAACTCGAAAAACAAGCCGAGGTGGCCAACCGTTACCACGCGCTGCAAGCCGACGTGACTTTGAAGCAGCAACAGCTGTGGTTCTTGCGCCGGGCTGAAGCAGAGGCTGACCAAGTGGGCCTCAAAACCCAAGCTGACAAAGCCGTCAACGAGCTCGAGTCACGCATTGCCGATTTGCGCCACATCGAGGCTGACCTGGAAACCGTGCGCCAAGCGCATTACGCCGCGGGCGATCAAGTCAACCAAGCCCAAGGCGCCTTGTACGAAGCCAGCGCCGAAGTCGGGCGCTTGGAAGCTGAGATCCGCTTTGTGGTGGAAGGGCGCCAACGCGCTGAAGCCCGCTTGGTGCAAATCAAAGAACAAACCGCCCACTGGGCCCAGCAAAGCGAGCAAGCACAGCAAGAAATTGAGACGTTGGCTGAACACGCTTTGAACGGTGAAGAGCAAGCCATGCTCTTGGCTGCGCAGGTGGAAGAGCAAGCCATGCAACTGCCCGAGCTCGAAGAAGCGTTGCGCACCGCCCAACAACGCAGCAACGAACAGCGCGCCAGCGTGGTGCAAGTTCAGCAGCACATCCAGGTGCTGGCCGCTGACCAACGCAACATCGAAGAACAGTCGCGTGCCCTCAACGCCCGCCACGAGCGTTTGAGTGCCGACCGCAATGCCTTGGCTTCCCCCGACGAGGCCCGTTTGAGCAATTTGCAAGCGCAGTTGCAAGAAGCACAGGCCCAGGCCGATGTCACCGCAGCGCAACTGGAAGACCTACAAACCAGCGTGCCCGAGTTGGATGAGGCGCGCCGCCAAGCTCAGCAAGCTGTGAACGTTGAGCAGACCAAGCAAGCCGATATCTCGGCCCGTCTGGAAGCCCTCAAAGCCCTGCAAGAAAAAGTGCAAACTGACGACAAACTCAAGCCTTGGTTGGTCAAACACGGCTTGGACAGCTTGCAGGCGTTGTGGAGCCGCATCCACATTGACACAGGTTGGGAAAACGCCCTGGAGGCCGCTTTGCGCGAACGCATGGCCTCCCTGGAAGTCAGTCGATTGGACATGGTGCGGTCTTTCAGCAACGACGCTCCTCCCGCCAAACTGGCGTTCTACACGCCCCCATTGGCGGCGGTGCCGGAGCCTGCTGCGTCTTTGCCACGTTTGTCTGATCTGCTGCGCCTCAACGACGCGGGTCAAAAAGCGCTGCTGGTTGATTGGCTCAGTGGATGCTTCACCGCCCCCAACCTGGACGAAGCACTGGCCAAGCGCAGCAGCTTGCAACCTGGCCAGGTGATTTATGTGCCGACGGGCCACGCCATCAGCGCCCACAGCGTGAGCTTTTATGCCCAAGACAGCGCGCAATCGGGCTTGCTGGCGCGTGCGCAAGAAATTGAAAACCTCGACAAAAGCACCAAGGCCCAAGCCCTGATCAGCGACGAAGCCCGCCACGCCCTGGTGCGCGCCGAAGCCGCCTACAGCGACGCTTCGCAACGCCTGGTGAGCATTCGCAACGAAGCCTCGGCGGCGCAAACCAACGCCCACGCCTTGCAGGTCGAGACCTTGCGTTTGTCGCAACTGGCTGAACAAACCCGCGCCCGCAGCGAACAAATCAGCGGGGACTTGGGCGAAGTCGAAGCCCAATTGGCCGAGTTGCAAGAGCGCCGCGTGGACGCCGAAGCACGGTTTGAAGAACTCGACATGCAATTGGCCGACAGCCAAGAGCGCCATGCCCAGTTGGACGAAGCCGTCATCAACGCCGAACGCCGTTTGAACGACAGCCGCGAACAACAACGCAGCCTAGAACGCCAGGCCCAAGAAGCCCAATTCACGCAGCGCAGCTTGGCCACGCGCGAGGCCGAACTCAAACGCGTCATCGACACGGCCACCCAACAGGCCGCCAACGTGGCGGTGGAAGAACAACGCGTACAAGAAGACCTGACGCGCTTGACGGATGCTGCGGCTCAAGCGGGCTTGCAAAATGCATTGAACATCAAGCTTGAGCGCGAAGCCGCCTTGGGTGCCAAACGCAGCGAATACGACGACTTGACCACCAAACTGCGTGCCAGCGATGAGCGTCGTTTGCAGCTGGAGCGTGAGCTTGAGCCTTTGCGTCAACGCATCACCGACTTCCAGCTCAAAGAACAAGCGGCCCGCTTGGGGCTGGAGCAATACACCCAGCTGCTCCTCGATGCACAAGCCGATATGGCCGCTGTGGCCGCGTCCATCGAACTCAACCACGTGCGCTTGGGGGGCTTGCAAGCCGAGATCGACCGTCTGCAGCGTGAGGTGGTGGCCTTGGGGGCTGTCAACCTGGCCGCCTTGGACGAGTTGGCCACAGCCACTGAACGCAAGACCTTTTTAGACGCGCAGTCGGCCGACCTGAACGAGGCCATGAACACCCTAGAGGACGCAATCCGCAAGATCGACGGCGAAACCCGCGAACTGCTGGGCGGCACCTTCAAGATCGTCAACGAGCACTTTGGCAAGATGTTCCCCGAACTGTTTGGCGGGGGCAATGCGCGTTTGGTGATGACCGGCGAAGAAATTTTGGATTCCGGCGTGCAGGTCATGGCCCAGCCACCGGGCAAGAAAAACCAGACCATCCACTTGCTGTCGGGCGGTGAAAAAGCGCTCACAGCCATTGCGCTGGTGTTTGCTATTTTCCAGCTCAACCCGGCACCGTTTTGCTTGCTGGACGAGGTGGATGCGCCGCTGGACGACGCCAACACCGAACGCTATGCCAAGCTGGTGTCGAGCATGTCCAAAGAGACCCAGTTCCTCTTTATTTCACACAACAAGATCGCCATGGAAATGGCAGAACAACTCATCGGCGTGACCATGCAAGAGCAAGGTGTCTCTCGCATCGTGGCCGTTGACATGGAGTCGGCCGTGTCCATGGTCGAAGCCGCTTGACCTCAAAGTAACCCATGAGCAGTCTTCAAATTGGTTTAGCCATCGCCGGGGGCGTGGTGTTGGCAGGTGTGGTGGCCCACAGCACCTGGACGTCGCGCAAAAACAAACCGCGTCAGGCTGAGCCCTTGCCAGAGCCGGTCGCCCATTCTGCGCAGCATGCAGGCCCGGCGGAGCAGCCTCAAGAGCCCACCTTCGACGACAGTCTCCCCGCCGAGCAAGCGCCTCTTCAAGCCAGGTCGTCGTCACACAGTGACGATCCGGTGGCGGACATGGCGCGTGTGATGATGCAACAAGCGACCCAACATGCCCAGCGTGTGCCAGACGAAGTAGAGCTGCAACGTCTGGCGGCAGAAAAAGCCGCTGATCGTGCCGCCGATGCCCGGGTGAACGCACAGCGGGCCATGCAGCACACGGCAGACAGTCACGAGCCCGGGATGGCACCGATGATTGCCAAAGTCATGGACGACGCCTCCTCCATGGCCTTGCCGATTGAAAAACGCCCCAGTCTCGACGCGCTGATCGATGTTTTGGCTGCCGTTGAGATAGACAGCCCCATCTCCGGTGAAGCCACGTTGGCTGCATTGCCATCCAGCCGACGCGTGGGCAACAAACTCTTCACGGTAGAGGGTTTGAATGCGGAGTCTGGTTTGTGGGAGCAACCCCGTCACAACCAGCGCTACAGCGCTTTCCAGGCTGGCGTTCAATTGGCCAACCGAATGGGCGCACTCAACGAGATTGAGTTCTCAGAGTTTGTGGTCAAAACCCAAAGCTTTGCCGACGCCATCAATGGCGCCCCTGAATTTCCGGACATGCTGGAAGAGGTGGCGCGTGCGCGTGAACTCGACAGCTTTGCCAGCGCCCACGATGCGCAACTGAGCTTCACCCTCAAAGCCACCAAGGCTGCCTGGAGTCCGGGCTATGTGCAACAAAACGCCGCGCGCTTGGGCTTTGTGGCGGGCGTGATACCAGGCCGCATGGTGGTGCCCGCGCCTGCGGTGGGCTTGCCCCCTGTACTGGGTTTGATGTTTGACACCCAAGCGGCGATGGCCGAAGACCCCGCCCAGTCGGCCATTCGTGAACTCACCTTGTCGTTGGACGTGCCCCAAGTGGACCGCCAAGAAGAACCCTTCGCGCGCATGGTTCAAACTGCCCACGAGTTGGCCCGAGTGATGGATGGCACGGTGACCGACGACAACGGCCAGCGTTTGTCAGAAGCTGCCATTGGCGGCATTGCCCGAGACTTGCTGGCCTTGTACGACACCCTGGATGCGCGCGACTTGTCGGCGGGGTCGCCGCAGGCGCGACGCTTGTTCAGTTAAGCCCGCTGCGGGCCTATGACGATCAACGCCCCCGCTGCCCGAGCTGCGCAACTGCGAGCCCAGTTGCACCACCACGGCCATCTGTACTACGTGCTGGATGCACCCACGATTCCCGACGCTGAATACGACCGCCTTTTCAAAGAGTTGCAAGCCCTGGAAGCGGCTCATCCAGAGCTGATCACCCCTGACTCTCCCACACAGCGCGTGGGCGGCCAACCTTTGGATGCGTTTGTCAGCGTGCGTCATGCCATGCCCATGCTGAGCATTCGCACCGAGACCGACACCGAAGCCTCTGGGGCCGAAGCCTTTGATGCCCGCATTCGCAAAGAGCTGTCCCTCACCGAGTCGGACCCTTGGGTGGACTATGTGGCAGAACTGAAGTTTGACGGCCTGGCCATGAGCCTGCGCTATGAACACGGCGTGCTGGTGCAGGCGGCCACGCGCGGCGACGGCGAGATGGGCGAGGATGTGACGCAAAACATCCGCACCATTGGGCAAATTCCGCTCAAACTCAACAGCCCGCCGGCTGGTGATTCCTTGTTTGACGAACCCGGTCTACGCGTCCCAGAGGTGCTGGAAGTACGCGGTGAGGTCTACATGGCACGGGCCGACTTTGAGGCGCTGAACGAGCGCCAACGCGCACGCATTGCACAAGGCATGAAGGGCGAAAAAACCTTCGTCAACCCCCGCAATGCAGCGGCAGGTGCGGTGCGTCAACTGGACCCCGCCATTGCCGCTGAGCGTCCTTTGAGCTTTTTCGCCTATGGGCTGGGCGAAGTGACGCCCGAGTCCGAAGGCGGGCCACACTTTGACACCCACTACGAGCTGCTGATGGCCTTGCGTCAATGGGGCTTTCCGGTGGCCGAACAAACCAGCACGGTACAAGGTGCGGCTGGCTTGGTGGCATTTCACCAGCGCATGGGGCAAGCACGCGACGCCCTGCCGTTCGACATCGATGGGGTGGTCTACAAAGTCAACCGTCTCGACTGGCAGCGTCAACTCGGCTTTGTCACGCGCGAGCCGCGTTGGGCCGTTGCGCACAAATACCCAGCGCAAGAACAACTCACCACCGTGCAAGCCATTGAAGTGCAGGTGGGGCGTACCGGCAAGCTCACGCCCGTGGCCAAGCTGGCGCCCGTGTTTGTGGGTGGGGTCACCGTGACCAATGCCACCTTGCACAACGAGACCGAAGCCCGCCGCAAAGACGTGCGGGTGGGTGACACCGTGGTGGTGCGCCGTGCCGGCGATGTGATTCCAGAGGTGGTGTCTGTGATGGCTGAAAAGCGCTTGCATGAAGCGCAAATCTTCACCATGCCCACCACCTGCCCGGTGTGCGGCAGTGCCGCCGTGCGCGAAGAAGACGAAGCCGATCACCGCTGCACCGGTGGCTTGTTTTGCAGCGCACAGCGCAAGCAAGCCATCCTGCACTTTGCCCACCGTCGTGCCGTTGAAATAGAAGACCTGGGCGACAAGCTGGTGGAGCAACTGGTGGACGCCGGGGTGGTCAACACCTTGCCCGACCTCTACCGCTTGGGGTTCACCGCGTTGGCAAGCTTGGACCGCATGGCCGAAAAATCGGCCAACAACGTGTTGGCCAGCATTGAAAAATCCAAGCAGACCACGCTGCCGCGCTTTCTGTTTGGCTTGGGCATTCGCCATGTGGGCGAAGCCACAGCCAAAGAACTGGCGCGTCACTTTGGCAAGCTCGACGCCATCATGGACGCCACCGTCGACCAATTGTTGCAAGTCGCCGATGTCGGACCCGTCGTGGCGCAGAGCTTGCGCACCTTCTTTGACCAAGCGCACAACCGCGAAGTGGTGGAGCAATTGCGTGCCTGTGGCCTGCATTGGCAAGAAGGTGAAGCCACTGCCGGGGCCAGCCTGCCGCTGATGGGTCAGACCTTTGTCTTGACCGGTACCTTGCCAACCCTCAGCCGCGACCAAGCCAAAGAGATGCTCGAAGCTTTGGGCGCCAAAGTGGCAGGCAGCGTGAGCAAGAAAACCCACTGCGTGGTGGCGGGTGCCGAAGCAGGCAGCAAGCTGGACAAAGCGCTGGAACTGGGCATCAAGGTGCTAGACGAGGCGGGCTTGTTGGCACTGGTCAGCGAACATGCAGTACTGGCGAGTGCCGGTCAACAAACGCTGCCTTGAGTGGCCAGGTCGCACAGAGAAACACACATGGCGGTACGCACGATTTTAAAAATGGGGGATGCGCGGCTGCTGCGCGTTGCCCAACCCGTGGCTCAGTTCAACACCCCCGATCTGCATGCCTTGATCCAAGACTTGGAGGACACCATGCAGGACGCCAATGGCGCTGGCTTGGCCGCACCACAAATTGGCGTGGATCTGCAGGTGGTGATCTTTGGCTCGGGCGAGTTCAATCCGCGCTATCCCGACGCTCCTGTGGTGCCGCGCACGGTGTTGATCAACCCGTGCCTCACACCTGTGGGCGATGCGCTGGAAGATGGTTGGGAAGGCTGTTTGTCGGTCCCCGGTCTGCGGGGTGTGGTGCCTCGTTTTCAGCGTTTGCGTTACCAAGGATTTGACACCCTGGGGCAAACCATTGACCG
Organism: Limnohabitans sp.; assembly: GCF_046052825.1. Lineage (GTDB taxonomy): Bacteria > Pseudomonadota > Gammaproteobacteria > Burkholderiales > Burkholderiaceae_C > Limnohabitans. The sequence continues at coordinate 1,792 of NZ_JAVLFP010000033.1, read as the reverse complement.
CACCGTGGAGGGCTTTCATGCCCGCGTGGTGCAACACGAGTGCGACCACCTGATGGGCACGCTTTACCCCATGCGCGTGCGTGACTTTTCGAAGTTTGGATTCACAGAGGTCTTGTTTCCAGGACTCGACAGCGCCGACGACTGACGTGCTTGCGCTCTGACAAGCATCCCGGCTGAGAAAGCAACCCGCTCAAACCTGCTGCAGCGCGTCCAACAACTCCGTCTCAATGGCCAGCTGCGATTTGTTGTGTTGCAAGGCGGCGCCATCGATCAAAAAGGTGTCTTCCACCCGTTCACCCAAGGTGCTGACTTTGGCCAAGAACAAATTGACCTTGTGGTTGGCCAAGACCCGCGCCACGCTGTAGAGCAGGCCAGCGCGGTCGCTGGCTGAAATGCTGAGTAGCCATTTTTGGGCACGTTCGTCGGGTTGCAGCGAAACGCGGGGCGCCATTGGAAAACTCTTGACGCGACGAGACACGCGCCCCCGGCTGGGTGCTGGCAACGGGATTGCTGCATCGATGGCCTGGGCCAAGCCCGTCTCCACCATGTTGATCAGATCGCGGTAGTGTTCCTCCAACCGCGAGGCCACCACTTGGAAGGTGTCGATGGCGTAGCCATTGCTGGCTGTGTGGACCTTGGCATCCAAGATGTTGAAACCGGCTTGGTCAAAGTAGCCACAGATGCGGGCAAACAAGTCGACTTGGTCTGGGGAATAAACCATCACCTGCAGGCCTTCGCCCACAGGCGACATGCGGGCACGCACCATCACACCCACCGATTTATCTTGGGTTTTCGCCTGGGCCAAACTGCGTGACAGCTGTCGGGTGTGCCATGCAATGTCAGATGCATCGTGGCGCATGAAATAGCCCACGTCCAAGGTGTCCCAGAGCGCTTTGTGCGCCTCAAAAGGCAGTGCGTAAAGAGCCAGCATGTGGAGCGCTTCGCGTTTGCGCGCCTCCACTTCGGCGTCTGGGTCAGGTGCTCTGCCACCCAAGGCACGCAAGGTGTAGCGGTAGAGGTCTTCGAGCAGTTTGCTTTTCCAGGCGTTCCAGACTTTGGGGCTGGTGCCGCGGATGTCTGCCACCGTGAGCAAGTACAGCGCGGTGAGGTTGCGCTCGTTGCCCACACGGTTGGCAAAGCCCTGAATCACATCGGGATCGCTCAGATCTTGCTTTTGGGCGATGTGGCTCATGGTGAGGTGCTCGGACACCAAAAACTCCACCAAGTCCGCATCGTCTTTGTCGATGCGGTGGTCTTTGCAAAAGCGCCGTACTTCGGCACGCCCGAGTTGCGAGTGGTCTCCGCCGCGGCCTTTGGCAATGTCGTGAAACAAGGCACCGGCGTACAAGATCCAGGGTTTGTCCCAGCCCGCAGCGAGCTGCGAGCAAAACGGGTACTCATGGGCGTGTTCGGCCATGAAAAAGCGCCGCACGTTGCGCAGCACCATCAAGATGTGTTGGTCGACCGTGTAGACATGGAACAGGTCGTGCTGCATTTGACCCACGATGCGGCGAAACACCCACAAATAGCGCCCCAAGACCGAGGTCTGGTTCATCAAGCGCATGGCATGCGTCAGGCCCTGGGGTTGTTTCAGGATACGTAAAAAAGTTTGGCGGTTGACTGGATCGCTGCGAAACTTGCCGTTCATGATCGGACGCACGTTGTACAAAGCGCGCAGCGTGCGGGCCGACAAGCCTTTGATGCCGACCGAGCTTTCGTACAGTTCAAAGGTTTCCAAAATCGCGTGCGGGTGTCGTTGGTACAGGTCGTCACTGGCGACTTCGATCAGGCC
>NZ_JAVLFP010000032.1:0-17566 GCF_046052825.1 Limnohabitans sp. | reverse complement strand
CTTGTTGATTAAGCCTACGTACTGATGCTCTGCTGGTCGACACCCATGAGCAAGCGATAGAAAAAACCATTTGTAGGCGCTGACGTAGTCTCGCGGAAGATCAACACAGCGGTAGTGCAGTTGAGCCAAGTTGTGCTGAGCTACCGAGTCACCCATAAGCGCCGCTTTCGTGTACCAACGAACAGCCTCCGGGACATTTACGTTTGTGCCTAAGCCTTCTGCAATGCAATGCCCCAACCTGAAAAATGCGAATGGACACCCTTGAATTGCTGCGGCAGTGAAAAATTGAATTGAATCTTGTTTGCCCGATTGTCGGCCTTCATCCGAATAATTCACCAAGCCCAGCAGAAACTGTCCGAAGGCATCACTGATGTGGTTTTGCAAGAGATCAGTAGCGGCATCAAATTGCTTGCCCTTGATCTGCCGAAGAACCTGCTTGGTCTGCAAGAACGTCAGTGATGTTTCGCAGTTGCCCTTTACGTAGTCAAAGTCGGCTTCAGTCTGTAAGACTTGATCAACATCTTGATCGAGTCCCTTGATTTGCAACTTGTACTGAGCTTCGATCCAGTCGTCAGCGAGGGACAAGGCTCTCTCATGCTGCTCTCGTGTCATGCAATACAACATATCGTCCATGTGAACCAGCGCTTTGGGCTGGCCGCTGGCAATGTATGATAAATAATAATAACGATAAGCTTGAACATGGTCAGGCATACCGTCCACTCCTCTTGCGTACAAGCCTGCCAACCTGCTCAATCCAGCAGAGCTGTCATAGTCAATGCATTTCAAGTACCAAGCTTTCGCATCCTCCAGAGAAGGCTCAACACCGATGCCGCATTCATAAAAATATCCAAGGTAAAAGTAGGCATGTGCGTGCCCCTTAGCTGCGGATATTTTGAAGAGTGCAAACGCACGCTCCTCATGATCAGGCTGTGAGCTATCACCGTAGATGATCTCAGCCATCCGAACCTGACACTCTGCATCGTCGGGGTAGCGCTTCAAGATCAACATGGCAGCGGTGTTCTGATCCTTGTTCATCAGATCGATTGCAGCAGACAGCTCAAAGCGTGAAATTACTTTTTTCATGCTTACGGTTTTTTGCATGCAAACTGCCATAGCGCGTAGTCCATTCCGTCAACGCTCACTGGCCGCCATCTTGTAGCCTCCTTGCTGTTAAAGAGGACTCTACCTTGCCCCATGGGTTCGGAATAGTTGGTCATTGACAGTGTTCTTTTGCGTTTCTGCTCGCAGTCAAACTCTGCAACATCCACAGCGGATTTCACCCCCTTGGAAAGCTGTAGATTGCTGAAATTCATCAAGTACTCGACCGAAGCCACTTGCTCGTTCTTCAAGATGGCCGAAAGGTCAACATAAATTTCCACCTCATCGGTACCTTCAAACAAGACCCAGCCAGCAATGCTTGCGACAGAATGAAGTGTCAGGATTGCTGCGATGACTGATTTTTTGAATTGCATCATTTTGCGGGCTGTGCCCGCTCAGCATGTCCGCTGGCGGTTACTGATAGATGTCCGACTTTGAAGTTGATGTGATCCACTTCATGAGGATAAATGGCTGCGTTCACATTGGTGCGCAGCTCACTAAAGACAGCCCGATGCGCTGCTGTTTTTGAAAGATGTTTCCAACTCCCCCATGCTGGTGTGAACTCAGAATTAGCAGCGACAAGCAATGCACGGGACTTTTCTCCAGTGAACTGAAGTGGCTTTGTTGCGCCTGCGAGGGATGTCCCAGCGATTGACGCCCAACTGCTTTGCAATTTGGTCATCATGATCGACAACTCCAGCTTGTCTGGGTATGGTTTCGGATCATGAGTTGCGTGTGGATACAAAGCCCCCCCCATTGGGCCGACCTCATGAGTGGTTGGAGTGTCAGTGATATAAAAATCAGTTGGGTTTATCTCCAACAGCTCTGGACATCCATTTGACTCAGCCCAACGCACATAGTCGGCCCAGCAAGCGCCCTTTTGCAGATCGTTGCTATATACCCAGCCTGCAAGTATCGGCGGCCTTGGTGGGCTGGCAGGAACGCATGGGTTCATTGCTGCAAAACTGCACATGGCTTTGTAAACCCTCTGCCATGGAATTGGCAAGGGGTAGATGACCCGTTCTTGTTGCACGCCTGTATCGCTAGTCGTAATCTTCTGATGATTGCCTGTCCTGTGCTGATACATACTCAGGCGAGTTTTTTATCTGCTCTTGGATTTCGACAGGCAGGCTGTCAAACAAATCCATGTCTGGCTCTGATGTCATAAAAATGCCATATCGTGTCAATGGCTTAGCAAGTGTGTTTTGATCCAAATCGCTTGACAGTGGTGTGATCTTTTGGACTGATTGATTACCTACAACCTCTACCCCCGAAGAAGAATCCAGCGCAAGCAAGCAGTATTTACCAAGGATTGATTTGAGATCGAACCTTTTGTTACTTTCATTGAATTCATCACCGAACCAACTTTGCAGGTCTTGGCGCAGCTCTGAGCCTTCAGTTAACCTCATATCGTAGGCCTTGTAGACCTTTTGATGCGTGCGTCCTTCGGTTGTCTGATCACCTACCACTTCCCATGTGAACATGATCTTTCGAGCGCACCAATCCCTATTGGTTGCATTAATTCTTTGAGTTCCAAGATCAATAACTTGTATGCAGCAAGCGGTAAGAAATTTCATAAGTTGGTGCGCTTGATTGATTTTTCTACATCGTGTTGAGATTGGTTAAGTCTTGCAAAATAAGCTGCCATTTCTTGTTCGACATCACGCTCTCTATTTTGTCTAGCTTTTTCAGCTTTTGCACATGCTTTCTTTTGCCCATGAGATGGTTTGTACAAGGTATTCTTTTTTTGAAATTGATTTTGATTTTTTCTCCGTTCGAACACTAACAAAATTGCCAAGTAAACAAAAATAACAATCAGCATCCAATTGGGCAAAACAAAACCGACACCAAGTAAAAAAGCGGCTACAGCTCCGAAAAATGGCCATGCAAGCGTAACCGCGCAAAAGGCAGTAACAGCCAATATGGCAACAGCAAGTTGTCTGAGCTGCCATAGAGCAAATAACTCGATGTTCTTCAATTCAACTAGCCGATTGAGACACTCCTCAATTTTGTGGTTTGGCTTGTAAATCATTTGCTTGATGCTCGCATCAATTACACGATAAAGTTCCAAACGGAGCACCGTTTGATGGGGTGCAAGTCAGCGTAGACGGCTGCTGAGGTGCGAGTAGTCGCTGCGATTCGCGCAAAAGCATTTGCGATCTTGCATCGTCCTGAGCTTTTGTTTGCTGATCTACTCTCATTAAACACTGTGAATACTGAGGAGTACCTGGGCTAAAGCCATAGCCACGGCAGGTCGAATTGAGGTAATTTGAATACGCTTGCTGTTGTTCTGCTGTCGACGCGCAACCCGTTAAAACCAATTGTGAGCACAGTAATGTCAAAACAACTGTGATCCGTACTAGGTGATGAGGAAACGTATGCATAGGCACCTTCATGAGTTAAATTTAACGTGGTTATAAGTTTCTCCTTTCGCCATGCTTCTGTCAATGCAGAAGCTCAGCGCAATAAAGAGGGGGAGACCCGTTGGATCAAGAACGTTTGATCCAGCGTCTGCGCATGCATTTGGCGAGGCCGTTCGTGAATATCGATTACTCATTGGCCTGTCTCAAGAGGAGCTGGGCAACCGAGCTTTGGTCGAGCGGTCTCACATGGGGAAGATTGAACGAGGGGAGCATCTCCCGAATTTGGTTCTGATACTCCGTCTAGCGCAGGCTATGGACATGAAGCCCGGAGTGCTTGTAGATCGCACAGTGGAACTTTTAGAAACTCCTGCCAGCAGTGTCTAACAACTGCTGCACTATGACTCTCCTTTTTTGCAAATCACTTGCACGGGCTTCACCTCAACGCGAAGTGACCACTCAGTCAAGGATCAGTTGAAGTTGTCCGAAATCGACCGTTTACGGACACGCATCAAAAGACTGTCCAAAAATTAGCTTGACATAGTTTCGTACACCTTTGATAATTCGTACATCCATTACGGACACAAAGGAGCGTTTTATGACAAGGGTCTTCGCCTACTGCCGAGTATCAACTGCCGAGCAGACCACCGATAACCAAATTCAAGAGATTCACGCAAGTGGCTTTCATGTTGATAGCCGGCGAATCATTGCCGAGACCGTTTCGGGGTCTGTTGCAGCCATGGAGCGGAAGGGTTTCTTGACCTTGCTGAACAAGCTGGAGTCTGGGGATGTGCTGGTCGTAACCAAATTGGATCGACTTGGCCGGAACGCCATGGATGTTCGGGCGACTGTTGAACGACTTGCATCAGTTGGGGTCAGAGTGCACTGCTTGGCCTTGGGTGGGGCTGATTTGACTAGTCCAGCAGGCAAGATGACTATGGGCGTAATCGCGGCTGTTGCAGAGTTTGAACGCGACTTGCTTATCGAACGAACGCAATCTGGCTTGGCAAGAGCGAAGTCCCAAGGTAAATCACTTGGACGACCACGCAGCCTTGGAGATGATCAGATCAATCTGGTGGAGCAACGACTTGCGAAAGGTGAGACCGTCGCAGCGTTGGCACGGGAATTCGGTACAAGCCGCCAGTCGATCATGCGTATAAGACAGACAGCACAATAGAAAATGGCCTCACGAGGAGGCCATATTTCAAGCTTTGTGGTAACGGATGTGGTAATTTTGCATCAAAACTTACCAAACCCGCATAAAGCCTATTGACTTGGCGGAAACGGAGGGATTCGAACCCTCGATGAGGCTCTACACCCCATACTCCCTTAGCAGGGGAGCACCTTCGGCCACTCGGTCACGTTTCCAGCAGGTGCGTATTATGCCTTAGCTTGGTCCAGCTCGAACGCCTTGTGCAAGGCACGAACGGCCAGTTCCATGTATTTTTCATCAATGACCACCGAGGTCTTGATTTCGCTGGTGGAGATCATCTGGATGTTGATGCCCTCTTCGCTCAAGGAACGGAACATTTTGCTGGCGATGCCCACGTGGCTGCGCATGCCAATGCCCACGATAGAGACTTTGCAGATCTTGGTGTCGCCCTGAACATCGGTGGCGCCCAAAGCGGGTAACACTTTTTCTTTCAACAGATCGGTGGTACGCGCAAAGTCGTTGCGATGCACCGTGAAACTGAAGTCCGTCAAACCACCTTTGCTGATGTTTTGGATGATCATGTCCACTTCGATGTTGGCGTCGGCCACAGCACCCAAGATTTGGTAGGCAATGCCTGGCTTGTCGGGCACACCGACCACTGAAATTTTGGCTTCGTCACGGTTGAATGCGATGCCCGATACGATGGCTTGTTCCATTTGTTCGTCTTCCTCAAAGGTGATCAACGTGCCAGATTTGGCCTCTTCGTGGATGTCAATGTCCCACGGGGTGAAGCTGGACAACACGCGCAGCGGCACCTTGTACTTACCTGCAAATTCGACCGAACGAATTTGCAACACTTTGCTGCCCAAAGAAGCCATCTCCAGCATCTCTTCAAAGCACAGGGTTTGCAAACGACGCGCTTCGGGCACCACACGCGGGTCGGTGGTGTAGACGCCATCCACGTCGGTGTAAATCAAACACTCATGGGCCTTCATCGCGGCAGCCACGGCCACGGCCGAGGTGTCAGAGCCACCACGGCCTAGCGTGGTGATGTTGTCGTGCTCGTCTTTGCCCTGAAAGCCGGTGATGATGACCACGCGGCCGGCATCCAAATCGGCACGCACGCGGGCGTCGTCAATGGATTCGATGCGCGCCTTGGTGAACGCACTGTTAGTGCGGATGGGCACTTGCCAGCCGGCGTAGCTCACCGAGGGCTGGCCTTCGGCTTGCAGCGCAATGGCCAATAGAGCCGAAGAAGCCTGCTCGCCCGTAGAGGCCAGCATGTCGAGTTCGCGGTTGTAGGCGGCGTCGGCTTTGGAAGGAGCCAGCTCTTTGGCAAGCCCCAGCAAACGGTTGGTTTCTCCGCTCATGGCCGAAGGAACCACCACCATTTGGTGGCCGGCACGGGCCCACTTGGCCACGCGCTTGGCGACGTTGCGGATGCGCTCTGTCGAGCCCATCGAGGTGCCGCCGTATTTATGAACAATCAATGCCATGTTGCGTGAAAAGGGTTAAAGATCAAAGCAAAGCTAAAGATTGTAGCAACGCAACACTGCCCCATCGCGCCTGACAAAGCCGCGCCCAACCTTGATATTGATCTGATGGCCGCGTGTGGTGCAGGCTTTGACTTGCGCCAACAAGGCGTGCAACTGCGCTGTGCTGGCGGGTTGTTTCTGCTGCACCAACCAGTGGCGCAGCACATTGCTTTGACGCGCCACACTCAAACCTTGCAAGGCGGTGATCTGCGGTGGATCGCCCACGGCTTGCACATCTAGCTCAGCCACTTCTTGCAGAATTTCTTGGGCTTGCGCGGCATGCGCAGCACTGCGCGCAAAGGTGTCGCGAAAGGCAGGAAACGCCGCCTCTATCACCGGCAGCAGTTGCGCGCGAATGCGGTTGCGGGTGTAACGAACATCTTGGTTGGTGGGGTCTTCCACCCAGGGTTGGCCCAAGCGACGCAGCGTGTCACGCAGGCCTGCGCCCGAAGCCTGCAACCAAGGTCGGTGGTAGGTCACGCCGTCTCGCATCACACGGCTTGGCATGCTGGCCAAACCGGGCAAGCCAGCCCCACGTGACAAGGCCAGCAACAAGGTTTCCACTTGGTCTTCGGCATGCTGAGCCAACACCACATGCTTGGCTTGGCCGTCCCAATGCTGTTTCAACGCATCAGCCAAGGCGCGGTAACGGGCTTGGCGGGCGGCGTCTTCTGGGCTTTCGCCACTCGCGTGTGCAGCGTTGACGCGTTGCACCACCAAGGGCACTTGGTAGTGCGCGCACAGGGTCACGCAATGGGCTTCAAAGGAGTCAGCGGCCTGCTGCAAACCATGGTGCACGTGCACCGCAAACACTTGTCCTGGCCAACGTGTGGCACAGGCCACCAGCATGGCAGTGGAGTCAGCCCCGCCGCTCAAAGCAACCGTCAGGGGCAAGTCCTGCTGGAGTGCGTCCAGCGACGGAAAGTCAGCGGGCGTCGGCTTTGGTGTCGCTGAACCGGCCATAGCTTTGAAGACGTTCGTAACGCTTGTCCAGCAACTCTTTGACCTTGAGGTCTGTCACTTGGCGCCACGCATCGTTCAAGCCGCGTTTGAGTTGGGCGGACATTTGTTTGGGGTCGCGGTGTGCACCCCCCACAGGCTCGTTGACAATTTTGTCAATCAATCCCAATGCTTTGAGTCGGTGAGCGGTGATGCCCAAGGCTTCGGCAGCATCTTCGGCGCGGTCCGCTGTTTTCCACAAGATGGAAGCACAGCCTTCAGGGCTGATGACCGAATACACCGAGTACTGCAACATCAACACTTGGTCAGCCACACTGATGGCCAAGGCGCCGCCCGAACCACCTTCACCGATGATGGTGGTGATGATGGGCACTTCGAGTTGGGCCATTTCAAAAATATTGCGGCCAATGGCCTCACTTTGGCTGCGCTCTTCAGCGTCAATGCCCGGGTAGGCACCCGGAGTGTCGACAAAGGTGAACACGGGCAGTTTGAATTTCTCAGCCGTTTTCATCAGTCGCAACGCCTTGCGATAGCCCTCAGGGCGGCTCATGCCAAAGTTGCGTGTGGTTCGCTCTTTGGTGTCACGCCCTTTTTGATGACCCAACACCATGCAGGCGTTGCCGTTGAAGCGCGCCAAGCCCCCGACGATGCTCAAGTCATCGGCAAAGTGGCGGTCGCCGTGCATCTCGACGAAGTCGGTGAAGATGTCGTTGATGTAGTCGAGGGTGTAGGGACGCTCGGCATGACGGGCAATCTTGGTGATTTGCCAGGGCGTGAGGTTGCTGTAAATGTCTTTGGTCAGCTGCAAGCTTTTCTTGCTGAGCTGATCGATCTCCTGCGAAATATCGACCGCCGACTCACTTTGCACGTAGCGCAATTCGTCAATCTTGCCTTCCAGCTCGGCAATCGGTTGTTCAAAATCGAGGAAAGTTCTCTTAGCCAAAATCAATTACTCCTTAGCCACTCAGTATTCCACCGGCAGCGGATCTAGCGAGCGCCAAATATACCAAGTCGCCACACTGCAATAGGGGGCCCAAGCGGCCGCCACCTCGCGCACTTCGCTGCGACTGACCGCTTCGCCTGAAAAATAACTGTGGCTGATGCCATTGATCAACCCCACATCATCCAGCGGCAACACATTGGGGCGCATCAGGTGAAAAATCAAAAACATTTCTGCCGTCCAACGCCCTATGCCGCGAATGGCGACCAACTCGTTGATGATGAGCTCGTCGTCCATCTCGGCCCATTGGCCCACATGCAGTGAACCACTGTCAAAGTTGATGGCCAGGTCGACCAAATATTCAATTTTGCGGGCTGACAGACCGGCCGCGCGCATGTCGTCGACCTTGAGCTTGAGCACATTGGCTGGCGTGATTTTGCGTGGCAGCAGCGCAAATTTATCCCACACGCTTTGGGCGGCTTTGACCGAAATTTGTTGCCCCACGATGCTGCGCGCCAAAGTCACAAAAGCATCGCCACGGGACTGCAAGCAAGCGTCGCCAAACTGAGGGATGAGACGCTTCATCACCCGGTCTTTCTTGACCAGGTGTTTGCATGCGTCGGCCCAGTAAGCGGGCGTCGAGATGGTGATTTTGTCTTGCCGCGCCATCATCACGCACGTTCCCAGGTGGTGCCGTTGGGCGCGTCTTTGAGCACCACGCCCAAAGCGGCCAGCTCTTGGCGAATGCGATCGGCTTCGGCAAAATTTTTCGCGGCTTTGGCGGCGGCTCGCGCAGCAATGTGCGCCTGAATTGCGGCTTCATCCAATGAGGCACCCGCCTGCAAAAAGGTTTGTGGAGACTCTTGCAACAAGCCCAGCACGCCACCCAAGGCTTTGAGCAGGCCAGAGGTTGATGCCGATTGGCTGCGGTTGACTTCACCCGCCAACTCAAACAACACCGCCACCGCTTCGGGCGTGCCAAAGTCTTCGTTCATGGCCGCTTGAAAACGCGCCGCCATGGGGTGCGTCCAATCGATGTCAACCGCTGCAGGTGGCACGGCATGCAAGGCGGTGTACAAGCGCTTCAGCGCGCCACGGGCATCGTTCAAATGCACATCGCTGTAGTTGAGTGGACTGCGGTAGTGGCTGCGCACGACAAAGAAGCGAATGGTCTCGGCATCAAATTCTTTCAACACATCGCGGATGGTGAAAAAGTTGCCCAAGCTCTTGGACATTTTTTCGTTGTCCACATTGATGAAGCCGTTGTGCATCCAAACGCTGGCCATGGGTTTGCCAAATGCACCTTCGCTTTGGGCAATCTCGTTTTCGTGGTGGGGAAACTGCAAGTCGGCACCACCGCCATGAATATCAAAGCTCTCGCCCAAGAGCTCGCAACTCATGGCCGAGCATTCGATGTGCCAGCCTGGGCGCCCTGCGCCAAAGGGGCTGGCCCATTTCACTTCATCGGGCTCAGTGGCCTTGGCCGACTTCCACAGCACAAAGTCCATCGGGTCGTGCTTGCCGTCGTCCACGGCCACACGCTCGCCCGCTTGCAACTCGTCCAACGACTTGCCAGACAGCTTGCCGTAGCCTGGGAATTTGCGCACCGCGTAATTGACGTCGCCATGGCTGGCGCGGTAGGCCAAGCCTTTGGTTTCAAGGGCACCAATCATGCTCAGCATGTGAGGCACATAGTCCATGGCGCGGGGCTCAAAACTGGGCCGCTCAATGCCCAGCGCATCGGCGTCTTGGTGCAAGGCATCGACCATGCGATCGGTCAAGGCACGCACGGTCTCGCCGTTTTCAACCGAGCGTTTGATGATCTTGTCGTCAATGTCGGTGATGTTGCGCACATAGGTCACACGGTAGCCGCTGGCCTTGAGCCAGCGCTGGACCACGTCAAAAGCCACCATCGAACGGGCATGGCCCAAATGGCAAAGGTCGTACACCGTCATGCCGCATACATACATGCGGACGTGTCCAGGTTCGAGCGGCGAAAAGGTCTCCAGCGCACGCGTGAGCGTGTTGTGAATGCGAAGCGTCATGAGTGAATCGTTAAAGACCGCAGATCGGGTCAACAAGGGTGCAAAGGCAAAGGGTGACGAAGACCCGCTGTTTTACAATGGCTCTCAGTATACAAAGCACATGAAAAACCCTCCCCCATCTTTTGTCCGCACTGACCGCTCGCGCCCTCGGCACGTCTTGCCAGGCCTCGCGGCCTTGGGGTTGGCATGGGCATGTGTGGCAGTGCCCGCCTTCTCGCAATCCGACATGCCACAAGCCTGGCAACCCGGCGAATTGGCCAACACCACCCAAACCGACGAGCACCAAGAAGTGCGCAAGTTGTTGCGCCAAGCCAAGTACAGCGCCGCCCTGAGTTGGATTGAAGGCAGCTTGGCCAAAAACCCACGTGATCCACAAATGCTGTTCTGGCAAGCCTTTGTGTTTGAACAAACCGATCGCGCCGACAAAGCCCTGCCCATTTATTTGAGCCTCACGCAAGACTTCCCAGAGCTGCCCGAACCCCACAACAACCTGGGGGTGCTGTATGCCGCCCAAGGCGATTACGCCCGGGCCAAAGCGTCTTTTGACTTGGCCGTGCGCAACAACCCCAGCTACGCTGTGGCGCATGAAAACTTGGGGGATGTGCTGTTGCACATGTCGCAGCAGTCGTACCAGCGGGCCTTGAGCCTAGAGCCCAAGCAACTCAGCGCCCACAAAAAAATTCAGCAACTCAAGCCTGCGCTTGAACTCAGCGAAAGAAAATGATGACCTTCTTCCACCTCTCGCGCCAAACCCTGCACACCACCGTCTGGTTGTTGTGCGCATGGGCCACCTCTGTGGCCTGGGCACAAGACGCACCTCGGGTCAAACTGACCACCAATGCGGGCGACATCGTGGTCGAGGTCTACCCCGACAAGGCCCCCAAGACCGCCGAGAACTTTTTGCAATACGTGCGTGACAAGCACTACGACGGCACGATTTTTCACCGCGTCATTGGCAACTTCATGATCCAAGGCGGCGGCTACGACCAGCGCTACATGGAGCGCGCCACCCGCGCCCCCGTGGTGCACGAAGGCCGTGAGGCCTTGGCCAAGGGTGGCCCACGCAACACCGTGGGCACCATCGCCATGGCACGCACCAATGTTCCCAACTCAGCCACATCGCAGTTTTTCATCAACGTGGCCGACAACGGCTTTTTAGATCCCAGCCCACAGCAACCCGGCTACACCGTGTTTGGCCGCGTGGTCTCTGGCATGGAGGTGGTGCAACGTATCAAATCGGCGCCCACCAGTTCAGGCGGTCCCTTCGCCACCGATGTGCCCCGCACGGCCATCGTCATTCAATCTGCAACCCTTGAGAAATAAAACCATGAGCAACCCTCACGTCGAACTGCACATCCTGGACCACGGCGTCATCACGCTGGAACTCGATGCCGAGAAAGCCCCCAAGTGCACCGCCAACTTTTTGAGCTATGTGGCCAAAGGCCATTACGACAAAACCATTTTTCACCGCGTCATCCCTGGCTTCATGGTGCAAGGCGGCGGCTTTGAGCCCGGCATGACACAAAAGTCAAGCGACGAACCGATCGAAAACGAAGCCAACAACGGCCTCAAGAACAACCACTACACCGTGGCCATGGCCCGCACCTCAGACCCGCACTCGGCCACCGCCCAGTTCTTCATCAACGTGGCCGACAACGGCTTCTTGAACCACACCGCCCCCAGCGCTCAAGGCTGGGGCTACGCCGTGTTTGGCAAAGTGGTCAGCGGCATGGACGTGGTCGACAAAATTGCCGCCGTGAAAACCGGCCGCAAAGGCTTTCATGACGACGTGCCCAAAGAAGATGTGGTGATCGAGAAAGCGGTTGCGCTCTAAAACGCCAACTTGAGGGCTGCGACATGCACACTCCGTCGCTCGCCCTTTCAACGCCCACGTTGCCTGACGGCGTTTCGCACGTTCAGGCGGCTTCCACCTGGCAACAGGTAGATTTCATTTCAGACCTGCACCTTGACGCCCACGAGCCCGAGACCTTCCAGGCTTGGGCCCATTACATGGCGCAGACCCAGGCCGATGCTTTGTTCATCTTGGGCGATTTGTTTGAGGTGTGGGTGGGCGACGACACCCAAGACCCCTTTGCCTTGCAATGCCTGGCGCTGCTCAAGCGCACCTCGCAGCGTCTGCCGATTTATTTCATCTGTGGCAACCGAGATTTTTTGCTGGGTGCCGATGCCTTGCGGGCCTCGGGCATGCACGCCTTGGGTGACCCCACGGTGCTGACTTTGGGCCAGTTGCGCGTGCTGCTGAGCCATGGAGACAGTCTGTGCTTGGCCGATCACGATTACTTGGCCTTTCGGGCGCAAGTGCGCCAGCCCGGCTGGCAAGCGGATTTTTTAGCGCGCCCCTATGCCGAACGGCAAGCCACCGGTCAATCCATGCGCACCCAAAGCGAAGCGCGCAAGCGCACGCACACCGACTATGCCGACGTGGACACACCGGCTGCATGCGCGTGGTTGAAAGCCACCCAATGCCAGGTGCTGCTGCATGGCCACACCCACCGGCCCGCCGTGCACGACTTGGGCGATGGCTTGCAGCGCTGGGTTTTGAGTGACTGGCATGCAAGCCAGACGGCGCCACGCTTGGAGGTGGTGTCGTGGCTGCAAGAACAGGCAGACCACCCCAACCGGGGCTTGGTGCGACGCCCCCTGCGTTCACTCAACGCTTGAGCAACACCTTCAAAGCAGCTTGCAAGCGACGCGCCGCAGCTTCGTCGTAAGCACCCGCCAACACCTGTGACGCGTCAGCGGCCCACGTCATTTGGGGTGAGGGGTCGTTGCGGCGGGTCAGCATTTGCAATTGCAAAGCACGGCGTGCGTCCATTTGGGCGGCAGGTGTGGGCAGCTCGGCAGCGACTTCCAGGCGCAGCAAAGGCGTCACCGCCTCGCCTTGCGGTGCCGTCGACAAAGCCTGAGACCACTGCGTGCGTTGTGCGGGTGTGAGCTTGCTGCCAATGGCCTGGGCCGTGGGCAGTTGGCTGGCATCGCGCTTCTCCCAAGCGTGCATCAGCTGTGTGAGCACCTCGCCATGGGCTTGTGCGGCCAACCTGCGCAAGGCATCTTGGGCCATGTCCAAGGCATTGCGTTGCGCACGGAAAGCGGCATCGCCCAAACGCGGGCCACGCGGTGCAAAACCGTCGCGGCCACCCTCACGGCCATCGCGCCCCGAGCGGGCTCCACCGTCACGGCCAAAGCCAGGCTTGTCACCCAACTTGCCTGCAGGTTTGCCGTCGCGGCCACGAAATCCGGCAGGCGCCACCTCGGTGCGTTTTTGGCCGGGGCGGTCGTCGCCACGCACCGCCACCACCGGTTTGTGGGGTTTGGGAGCGGGTACAGGAGCAGCCGGTGCAGCGGCCACAGTGCCTTCTTCGTGGGCGGCCTCTGAGGCCGTGTCCGATTGGGCCGTGTCTGTCGAGGCGGCTTCTGTGTGTTCCGTCTGCACCACAGGCGCTTCGGTGTGGGTTGCAGTCGCTTCGTTGCTGGCAGCAGGTGCGGCATCGGTGCTGGCATCGGCTGCAGGAGCAACGGCAGCTTGAACAGGCGGCGCGACAGGAGCTGCGGGTTTGGCTGCTTCGGGCGGCAACTCACCGCGTGAGACTTGCTCCAACACCTGCATGGCGGCACGAATCTGTGCGCCATCGCCTTTGGCAATGGCCGCTTCCAGGGCCTTGGACGCATCGAGCACAGCGCGGTCATGTGGCGTGAGGGCCGCTTGCGATTGCTCGCGCACCGAGGACTTGCGGGCAAAGGCTTCGTCAATCGGTTGACGGAAGGCGTCCCACAGTTTTTGTTCTTGCTTGCGGTCCAGCACCACGGTGTGGGCCTCTTCTTGCCAACGCTGTTGCAAAGCTTTGACAGCGTCAATGCGCAAGGCGGGCGCAGCGCCAAGTTCTTGCGCTTCGGCAATCAAGGCGTGACGGCGCGCCAAGCTGGCTTTTTGCACCACTTCAAGAGGCTCGTGGGCGGCATGGATGGCGGCTTTCCACTGGGGTTGCAATTCAGCAAACATCTTCTCGCTCAGGTGGCCGCTGTCGCGCCAACGTTGGGCGAACTGGTGCAACTGTCGCGCCACGCCCTTCCAGTCAGGGCCTTGGGCGTGTTCTGCGGACCAGGCCTTGAGCTCTTCGATCAAGGCCAAGCGTTGTGCTTTGTGGGCTGCGGTTTGGGCGCGGGCTTCTTTGAGCCACGCGTCCACCACTTGGTGGGCACGGTTACAGGCCGTGTCAAAGCGCTTCCACAACGCGGGGTTGGGCGCGGCTTCTTTGTCGATTTTTTTCCATTGGTCACGCAAGTTGCGCAATGCCTCTTGCATCTTGCGACCGCCCATGGCCGGCACCCACTCGGGCGCTTGCGCTGCAGGCACCCCGGCTCGTGCCACTTTGCTGGCTTGGGCAACTTCAACTTCAGCCACCTCAGCTTGAGCTGCTTCATTCGTGACGTCGGTCGCTGCCTCGGTCGCTGCCTCGGTCGGGTGTTCGGCGGTGTCTTCGGTCACTTGAGTGGCCGCTTCCACGGCAACAGGCAACGCTGGCGCGTCCTCTGAAGCGGCAACGGTCGGCACTTCTGCGGTGACGGTCAGCCCAGCGTCTTGCTCCGGCTTTTCGGTGGCGGGTGTGTGTGCAGCCGCCTCCTCGGCCACCACGGGATGGGACACGTCAGGCGCGACATCCACCGCGCCGGGTTTGGCGGGTTTAGCGGGCTTGGCTTTGGGCGTCTGAGCGGGCTTGAACAAAGCTTCGGCTTGCTGAGCCAACTCCAGGCGCTTTTGATCGATCAAGGCTTTGTCGGCCGTTGGCTTGACGTTGCGCGTCGGGTCCACACGCTGTGTCTCTGGCTTGGTGACCGGGGCCGCTTGGGGCAGGGTTTCACCGCGTGCCACACGCAACTGATCGGCCCAGGCCGGCACAGCGGGCAAAGGCGCCGCGGCGTCAGCGGCAGCCGCCTCGGTCACGACCAAGGCTTCGCAAAACGCCACCCACACAGCTTGTACTTGTTGGGTGCTGGTTTGCAAGGCTGGGGCAAATTTGGCGTCCACATTGGGCCACTGCGCATCTGCAGCCAGCGCTTGGGCTTGTGCCACCCAGCGGTCTAAATCGGCTTGCAAGCCGGTGCGCTGGGCCAACGCATCTTGCCAAGGCTTGGTGGACAACACCTCGATGCGTTGCGCCAACAGCACGGCTGCTTCGCGCTGCACTTGGGTTTGGTGCTGCAAGTCTTCAATCGCTTTGACGCGCTCCACCAAGGCCGTCTTCAGGCTGGCCAAGGGTTCGCGCGACAAGGGCGCGCCGGCTTTGGCGGCATCGCGCTGCCACGCCATGGCATCGGCCAAGTTGATGTGTGCCGCGTCGCGCAGCACCTCGCCTTTGACCAACCACTCTTGGGCCAATGCGTCTTGGCCTTTGGCACGACGCAACTCGTCCAGCTTTTCGCGCAACACCTTGGCCGCCCCTTTGTCGCGGTGGCTCATCTCGGTGAAAACCGCTTGCAACAGCTCGGCATCGGGGTCTTTGACCAGCCAATCGCGCAAGCGCGCGGCACGCTCGCCAGAGGTCGGTGCGGTGAAGGCACCGCCGGTCAAGGCATCTAAAGAAGTCAGGTCGTGGGGTTTGTTAGCAGAATCGTTCACAGGTCAGGCTCATATCAAATATCCGTAGATTGTCGCCTAGGCTTTAAAATTTTCCGTTACCTCTTTTTTATAAATATCTACATGCCCTTCCTCAGCCACGTCAAATTAGGTCTGCGCACTTTCGCAGCCGATGTGGCGCAGGGCTTTTTTGCCATCACCCACAACGGCATGGCCGTGGTGGGTTTGTCGATTTTCTTTGTCGTCGTCGCACTCACCGTGCGGCCTGACTTGCGCACCATCACAGAGACCAAGCTCATCAGTTGGTTGCAAGAGCGTCAGTACGACGCCACCGGCTTGAGCACCGACGCCGATGCGGTCGACCGTGCCACCGCCACCGACCCGCGCGACCTGCCCAAGCAGCAGGCCTACTTGGCGTATTGGCTGAGCCGCAAATACCGAGTCGCCCCCGAGCCGCTGAGCGCGCTGGTGGCCGAAGCCTATGACCTGGGACCACGCAACCAAATCGAACCAACCTTGATCTTGGCGGTGATGGCCGTCGAGTCTGCTTTCAATCCCTTTGCCCAAAGCGCGGTGGGTGCGCAGGGCTTGATGCAGGTCATGACCAAGGTGCATGAAGACAAATACGCTGGGTTTGGAGGCTCGCTGGCCGCCTTTGACCCAGTGGCCAATGTGCGGGTTGGCGTCAATGTGCTGAAAGACTGCATCGCCCGCGCCGGCAGCACCGAGGGCGGTCTGCGGCTCTATGTGGGCGCGGCCAACATCAAAGAAGACACCGGCTACGCGGCCAAGGTGGTGGCCGAATACGGCCGCTTACAACAAGTGGCCAAGGGCGTGAAAGTGCCACTCGCCCCACCGCCGTCTTCTGCCGCTGAAGCCGCCACCGCCCGCCTGGAGAGCCTATGGGAAAAAGCCCAGCGCCTCACCCCCTTTGGCCGCGATGCCGCCAAAGACGACGAGGAATCACGCTAAACTCCACCCCGCGCGCAACTGGCGATAGGCGTGTTGGGTTCAGTGCCCCGCACCGCTGACGTGGAGTTTTGACCACTGGGGAGCGCGCAGCCTCAACCCTTGAGGTGTTTTGCCGTTCGCCTGGGCAGCCCTGTGCCGATGCGTCGGCACGCCGGGACCACCTCTACTAGGACTGCCAGCATGTACCACCGCAACATCTTGATCGAACAGACCGACCCCGAACTGTGGGCCGCCATACAAGCTGAAAACGCGCGCCAAGAACACCACATCGAGCTGATCGCCAGCGAGAACTACGCCTCGCCCGCCGTCATGCAAGCCCAAGGCTCGCAGCTCACCAACAAATTCGCCGAAGGCTACCCCGGCAAGCGCTACTACGGCGGTTGCGAGCACGTGGACGTGGCCGAGCACCTGGCCATTGACCGCGTCAAGCAGATCTTTGGCGCCGATTGCGCCAACGTGCAGGCGCACTGCGGCGCCTCGGCCAACGAGGCGGTGTTCCTGGCCTTCCTGAAGCCCGGCGACACCATCATGGGCATGAGCCTGGCCGAAGGCGGCCACCTGACGCACGGCATGCCGCTGAACATGAGCGGCAAATGGTTCAACGTGGTCAGCTACGGCCTGGACGCCCATGAAGCCATCGACTATGAGGCCATGGAGCGCAAGGCGCACGAAACGAAGCCCAAGCTCATCATCGCCGGCGCCTCGGCCTATTCGCTGGCCATCGATTTCGAGCGCTTCGCCAAGGTCGCCAAGGACGTGGGCGCCATCTTCATGGTGGACATGGCGCATTACGCCGGTCTGATTGCCGCCGGCGTGTACCCCAACCCCGTGCCGCATGCCGACATCGTCACATCCACCACCCACAAGAGCCTGCGCGGCCCTCGCGGCGGCATCATTTTGATGAAAG
>NZ_JAVLFP010000031.1:0-10866 GCF_046052825.1 Limnohabitans sp. | reverse complement strand
GGCCCAGGCCACACAGGCGTCCAAGTCGCCCATCACCTGTGCATCGGGGACTTTGGAGATGACTTCGGCTTGCAGCTTGGCAATTTCGCCGTAGCTGCTGGCGTCGCCCTGGCGGATGAACATCTCAGGCGCAATCGCCAAGTAGCCTTCTTTGGCCAGGCGGCGCGTCACGTCGGCGATGTACTCGTGCACCCCAAAAATTTCGGAAATCACCAGCACCACCGGCAGGTTGGTTTTGCCAGCCGGCGCCGAGCGGTAGGCGGGCATTTTGAACCCGTTGACATCGATCACCACCTCGCCAGTCACCAAGCCTTCGCTGGAGGTTTTGATGGCGGTTTGTGCCATCAACGGCATGGCTGCTGCGGCATAGCCCAGCCCCAAGGCGGTTTGCAAGGCCAGGCGGCGTGTCGGTGCGGTGTGCGAAGCGACGGAGCTGTCGAGCAGGGCTTGGCTGTCTTGAATCAGGTTGGCGTTCATGGTGGACTTTCTGTTAATGAGGAGGGAGGATAGAAACGTTGAATACTTTCGTACGCGATCATGCCAAAGATCATTGACCCGACGAAATAGAAGGCTTTCTCTTGGCCTGCGGCGAGGCTGACCCATGCTGGCCCGGGGCAAAAGCCCGCCAAGCCCCAACCCACGCCGAACACCAAGCTGCCGAGCACCACACGCCGATCGATGTGTTCGGACGCAGGCCAATCAAAGTCTTGGCCCAGCCAAGAGTGGCTGCGTTTTTTAGCAGCGGCGAATGCCAAAGATCCAGCCCCGATGGCGCCTGTCATCACCAAGGCCAGTGACGGGTCCCAGTGACCAGTGATGTCTAAAAAGCCAATCACCTTGCCTGGGTCGGTCATGCCTGAGAGCATCAAGCCCACACCAAACAGCAGACCCACCAAAAATTCACTGATGCGTTGCATGGCGCGGCCTCTACAAAAAGTGACGGACCACATACACGGTGGCGAAACCAGCGGCCATGAACACCCCAGTGGCTACCATGGAGCGCGGGGACAGACGTGACAAACCACACACGCCATGCCCACTGGTGCATCCTGATGCATAACGGGTGCCCAAGCCCACCAACAGCCCTGCCACGATCACCATGCCTGTGCTGGCGTCGATCCGAGGTACCTCCAGCAGCCGAGCCGGGTCAACGAATTGCACCAGCCATGGCGCGCAGAGCAGCCCCAACAAAAAACTGATGCGCCAAATGGCGTCCCCTCGGCGTGGGGGGATGAGTCCGCCCAAGATGCCACTGATGCCCAAGATGCGTCCATTGAGCAAAATGAACAGTGCCGAGGCCAAGCCCAGCAGCACGCCACCGGCCAACGATGGCCCAGGGGTGAAATGGTTCCAATCGACGGTCATGTGGCGTTCCTTCAAGCGTTGCAGAAGTTGGCGTACAAGACGTGCATGACGGCCAGGGCTTCAGGGCTGGAGATTTGGTAATAAATGTTTTTGCCTTCACGGCGCGTGTTGACCAAGCCCTCGTTGCGCAGCACACCGAGTTGCTGCGACAAGGTCGGCTGCACGATGCCCAACAGCGTTTCCAACTCACTCACGCATTTTTCGCCCTCTGTGAGTTGGCACAAGAGCATCAGTCGGTCAGAGTTGGACAGCACTTTCATCAAGCGGCAGGCTTGGTCTGCTGACTGATGCATGCTCGCGAGGTCAAAGGTTTTTTTCTTCATGGCATAGGGTCCGTCTGATTTTTTAGTATATTCAAAAACATATTCAATAAATATAGATTGACATCGCATGAACTATTTTCAAAAGGATCCTTCATGAGCAAGGTTTTCACCCACCCACTGGAGCGCTGGCAGCATCGTTTCAACATCGATGGCTATTTGTTTGGCGAACAACCCAATGCTTACTTGGCAAGCCAGCAACAGCACTTGATGCCCGGCACGGCTTTGTCTGTGGCCGATGGCGAGGGGCGCAACAGCGTCTGGCTGGCCAAGCAGGGCTTGCAGGTCGATGCGTTTGATTTTTCTTCCAACGCCGTTCACAAAGCACACCAGTTGGCTGCAACACACCTGGTGCAAGTGAATTTTCATTGCAGCGACTGGCAGTCTTTCAACTGGCCACGTGCGCACTACGACAACGTGGTGGGCATCTTCTTTCAGTTTGCTGGACCCGATCAACGTGCGCAGCTCTTTGCGCGCATGGATGCTGCGTTGAAGCCCGGTGGTGTGATGGTGATTCAGGGGTACAGCACCGCGCAGCTCAAGTTCAACACCGGTGGCCCGGGCGAGCTGGACCACTTGTATGACGAGGCCTTGATGCGCACATCTTTTCCTGGCTACGAGGTGAAGGATTTGCAAACCTACGAGGCAGAAGTCTCTGAAGGCAGCGCACACAACGGCATGTCGGGCTTGGTGGGCTTTGTCGCCAAGAAGCCCATGGCTTGACCCTCAGGCCTGTCATCTGGGCGTCACTTCCCGCCGGGCTGGACCCATTCAGCCCTGGCCAGGACGCAAGAATGAGGGCATGGTTCGTGGGTTTGTTGAATGAGGTCTTGCCGTATGAAAAAGTGGTTTGCTCTTGCGCTGGCGTTGTTCGTGTGCAGCGGCACTTGCGCGCAGTCGAATTGGCCCAATCGCCCGATCAAGTTGTTGGTGCCTTATCCCGCAGGTGGATCGACGGATATCTTGGCGCGACTCTTGGGGCAAAAGCTCTCAGAAGCCTTGGCGCAACCCGTGGTGATTGACAACAAGGGCGGCGCCAGCGGCGGTGTGGCTGCCAGCTACTTTGTGAAGTCGGCTCTGGACGATCACGCGTTCATGGTGGCGTCTCTGCCCATGATGTCGATCAACCAATTCTTGTATAAAAAAATGGGCTACGACCCAGATGCTGATTTGGCACCGATCGGTTTGATTGCACAAACCCCCAACGTGTTGGTGGTCTCGTCCCAAATGCCCGTGGCCTCGCTCAAGGAGTTGGCCGCACGCGCGAAGACATTGCCCGTACCCATGAGTTACTCCAGTTCCAGCTCGGGCAGTGCAGGGCATTTGCTCAATGAGTTGTTCAAGTCGAATGTGGGCATCGAACTCATCCACGTGCCCTACCGAGGCAATGGGCCGGCCATGGCGGCTTTGTTGGCCGGGGACGTGCAATTCACCACCGACAACTTGCCGCAACTGCTGCCGCAAATTCGTGCAGGCAAGCTCAAGCCGCTGGCCGTGACCTCGGCCAAGCGCTGGTTCCAATTGCCCGATGTGCCGACCGTGAGTGAGAGCGGATTTGCCAACATGACCACCTCGGCTTGGTTTGGTTTGGTGGCGCAAAGCAAAGTGCCTGCGGACGTGGTGGCGCGCATGAACCGTGAGCTCAATGCAGTGCTCAACAGCCCCGACTTTGCTGCCAAATTGCGTGACGTCAGCTTTGAGGGCATGCCAGGCACGCCCGCTGACATGAAGCACGCCTCTGTGCGCGAGCGCGATAACTGGAAAAAAGTGATCGAACAATCTGGAGCCAGTGCCGAATGAGTGCCCACGCTCCAGCGCCCTTGCGCACGGGTGGCCAAGTCTTGGTTGATGCTTTGCGCTTGCACGGCGTGGACACGGTGTTTTGTGTGCCCGGTGAGAGCCATTTGCCCATCATCGACGCGCTGCACGACCACCAAGACACCATCCGCTTGGTGGTGTGCCGTCACGAAGCAGCGGCGGCCCACATGGCCGAGGCCTACGGCAAGTTGACCGGGCGTCCAGGGGTGTGCTTGGTCACACGAGGACCCGGCATCACCCAGGCCAGCATTGGCCTGCACACGGCCGCACAAGACTCCACGCCGATGTTGATGTTGGTGGGGCAAATTCACAGTGAATTTCTAGGCCGAGAGGCCTGGCAAGAAATGAACATGGGCCAGGTGTTTCAAACGGTGGTCAAGCGTGTGGAGCAGGTCGATCGGGTGGATCGAATCCCCGAAATTCTGAGTCGCTGTTTGCATGCCGCCGTCTCTGGACGGCCCGGGCCCACCTTGGTCTCTGTGCCCGAAGACCTGTTGTACGCCCAAGCCCAGGTCTCCGATTTGGGGGCTTACCAAACCGTTGTCACGCACACGGGCGCCACCGAGATGGCCCAATTGGCGCATGAACTGGCGCAGGCGCGTCGCCCGGTGTTGATCGTGGGCGGCAGTGGCTGGAGCGCGCAAGCTTGCGCTGATTTGCAACTGTTTGCCGAGCGATTTCAGCTGCCGGTGTGCACTGGCTTTCGGCGACAAGATCTGTTCAACAACACCCATGCGCTGTATGCCGGCGCATTGGGGCCGGGCGTCAACGCCCAGCTGGCACAACGGGTGAAAGACGCCGACTTGGTGGTGGCCATAGGCACCCGCTTGAGCGAGAGCACCAGCGCTGAATACACGCTGTTGCAAGCGCCACGTCCCGTGCAGCGCTTGGTGCACATTCACTCCGACAGCCAAGAACTGGGGCGGGTGTACCAGGCCGATGTGTTGATTCAAGCCAGCATGTCCTCGTGTGCACAGGCGCTGGCCCACATGGCCGCCTCTGCGCCGCCCAGCCCCTGCGCCTGGGCCGAGTGGACGCAGTCTGCACACGCCGACTACCTGGCAGCCTTGGTGCCAACGCAAGTGCCAGGGAATGTGAATTTGGGGACCGTCGTGGCCTGGCTGAGCCAGCGCCTGCCGGCCAATGCCATCGTCACCAACGGAGCAGGCAACTACACCGGGTGGGTGCATCGTTTTTTTCAGCACCAACAATTCAACACCCAACTCGGGCCCATCAGCGGCACCATGGGCTATGGTGTGCCCGCGGCCATTGCTGCGAAGGTGGTCCATCCCGACCGCGTGGTGGTGTGCTTTGCGGGAGACGGCTGTTTTTTGATGAGCGAGCAAGAACTCGCCACGGCCAAGCAACACCGCCTGCCCATTGTTTTCATCGTGGTCAACAACCGCATGTACGGCAGCATTCGCATGCATCAGGAAATCAATTTCCCCGGTAAGGTGTATGGCACCACACTTGAAAACCCAGACTTTGTGCTGCTGGCACAAGCCTATGGTTTGGAAGGTCGGCGGGTCAACTACACCGACGATTTCCCAGGTGCCTTCGAAGCGTCTTTGCGCGCGCCGCATGGTGCAGTCATTGAGTTGTGCACCGACCCGCAAGCCATCACACCCAACACCACCTTGAGCGCACTGCGCCAAGCCCACAGCACCTCTACACCTTAGGATTTCATGAACCGTCACCTCTTATTGCTTGCCGTCGCGCAAGGTTTGTTCCTGACCAACAACGTCACCTTCATCGCCATCAATGGCCTGGTGGGGTTGAGTTTGGCGCCTGTGGGTTGGATGGCCACCTTGCCTGTGATGGGCTATGTGGTGGGCAGTGCGCTGAGCACGGGTTTGGTGGCCAAGTCGCAGCAACGGTTTGGCCGCAAGGGCTCGTTTCAGTTGGGCTTGTTGGTGGCTTTGTTATCGGCCGGTCTGGGGGCTTGGGCGGTGCTGATCCAGTCGTTTTGGTTGCTGGTGGCCACCACGTTCATCGCCGGTTACTACAGCGCCAATGCGCAGTTGTACCGTTTTGCTGCGGCTGAGTTGACCACGGTGGACTTTCGCGAAAAGGCGGTGTCTTTGGTGATGGCCGGCGGTTTGATCGGCGCCATCATTGGCCCCAATTTGGCGATGTACACCAAAAATTTGCTGGCGTTTCCCTTTGCCGGCGCCTATGTGGCGCTGGCCTTGGTGGCCGTGGTGTCGATGGGGGTCATGGCATGCATTCAGTTTCCGCCTGCACCCGTGGCGTCCAGCAGCGACCAACCCGGGCGACCTTTGGGCGTGATCATGCGCCAACCGGTGTTCATGGTGGCGGTGCTTTGCGCATCCTTAGGGTATGGCGTGATGAACTTGCTCATGGCCGCCACGCCTTTGGCCATGCAAGTGTGTGGTTTGGAATTTTCAGACACCGCATGGGTGTTGCAGTGGCACGTGATTGGCATGTTCGCACCTGGCTTTGTGACCGGGCATTTGATCAAACGCTTTGGGGTGCTGCCCGTGATGGGTGTGGGCGTGTTGCTGAACTTGGCCTGCATTGCGGTGGCCTTGTCGGGCGCCGACTTGCAGCAGTTCTTGGTGGCCTTGTTCTTGTTGGGCGTGGGCTGGAACTTCTTGTTCACCGGCAGCACCA
The DNA here is from genome assembly GCF_046052825.1 of Limnohabitans sp. GTDB lineage: Bacteria > Pseudomonadota > Gammaproteobacteria > Burkholderiales > Burkholderiaceae_C > Limnohabitans. The sequence continues at coordinate 4,729 of NZ_JAVLFP010000031.1, read as the reverse complement.
CCTTGTCGATGCAAGCCTACACACCGCCGGAGAAAAACCGTGCCCAAGCTGCCATCAACTTCTGTGTGTTTGCCACCATGGCCGTGACCTCGTTTGCGTCAGGTGCCTTGGTCACCACCCAAGGTTGGGCCTGGCTCAACTGGGGGTCCTTGCTGCCTGTGGCCTTGGCGGGCTTGGGGCTGCTGTGGTTGCGGTGGTCAGGGCACTTGAAGTCCAAACCTGTATCAGCTTAATGTGAGGCTTCGTCAGCGGTGTCGGTTTTGATGGGGCAGGTGTTGATGCCCAGCAAGGTGTACATGCCACAAAAACTGAACACGCCCGTGGCCAGCACGATCAGGCCTAGATAGCCCCATGCGCCGATGGTGTGGGTGAGTGCAAGGGCCACCAGCACGGCACCCACGACGATGCGCAAAACGCGGTCAATACCGCCAACATTTGATGTCATACATTTCTCCGATGAAGCGTTGAGCCAATACAGGCATTGCATTGGATCCCTTCATCATGCGCTTTCCCTTGAGGCATATCAAGAGATGCTTATATTTGAATCAGTCGCCCGAGGGACTGGCCACTGGTGCCAACCCCATGGGCAAGCACGGGCTCTTCTGGCAAAGTCACGCCAACATTGTCAGACCCAGGAGACTTTCGTGGCCCAACCCTTTCACCTCCAAGACGGTTGCAACCAATGCAGCCCACGCCGTGGCTTTTTGACGGGTCTGTTGGCCGCTGGCGCGGCGGCGGTGCTGCCCTCATGCGCCACCTCGTCCAAAGACGCGCCGTTGCCTGCCGCTGCCAAGCGCAGCTTGGTCGATGTGCACCACCACGTGTGGGCCCCCGCGTTTTTGAAAGAGCTGGAAACCCGCAAACTGGCTGAGCCACCTGCGCGCAATTGGTCGCTCAACAAAACGCTCGACGACATGGCCCAAGCAGGCGTGACGTACTCGATCACCTCACCCACCACACCTGCGGCCAGCTTTGGCGACGCCGCCACCATGCGCGCCATGGCCCGCGTGAGCAACGAATACGGCGCACAGCTGGCGCGTGACTACCCCAGTCAATTTGGCTTCTTTGCCACCCTGCCCATGCTCGACGTGGAGGGTGCTTTGGCTGAGATTGCCTACAGCGTGGACGTGCTCAAGGCCAATGGCATTGCCATGCTCACCAGCTACGACGGCAAATGGTTGGGCGACAAAGCATTTGCGCCCATCATGGACGAGATCAACCGACGCAAGCTGGTGCTCTACACCCACCCGTCCAGCCCCAAGTGCTGCGGCAATTTGCAAGAAGGTGTGCCCGGTTCCACCATCGAGTTCGCCACCGACACCACCCGCACCATCACCAGCTTGTTGTTCAGCGGCACGGCCACGCGTTGCAAAGACATCAAGTTCATCTTCTCGCACGCCGGGGGCACCATGCCGTTCCTGGTGGAGCGTCTCACCATGCTGCCCAAGCTCAACGCCAACTTCGGCAAGATCTTGCCCAGCGACCAAGTGCTGCCCACCTTGCGCAGCTTTTACTACGACACCGCGCAAGCCTCGCACCCTGGTGCGCTGCTGTCGCTCTTGAACCTGGTGGATGTGTCGCAGGTGGTGTTTGGCACCGACTTCCCATACCGCACCTCGCTCGACCATGTGAAAGGCCTCATGGCCATGGGCTTCAGCATGAACGACCTGACGGCGATTGAAAGCCGCAACGCCCAGCGTTTGCTGGGACGTGCCTGAACACTTCAGTACGAAGGCCATGGCCTGGATGGCCATCTTTTTGAGCGCGATTTCGCTCAGTGTTTGGGTTGATTCATCATAGCACCTGGTGCTATGATGAATACATGCGTATAAAGCAAAGCACCCACCATCGTGTGTTTAAAACGGCATGGTTCGCCAAAGCTGCCAAGAAGGCACGTATCTCAGATGCCGCTTTGTGCTTTGCAATTTCTCAAGTGAAAAAAGGGCAAGCAGATGACTTGGGCTCGGGTGTTTATAAAAAGCGCTTGAACGACAACATGCACCGGTCCATCATCTTGACCCAGTCTGAGCAAGGGTGGGTTTATCAGTTTTTGTTTGCCAAAAAAGACCGTTCAAACATTGACAGTGATGAGTTGCTTCAGTTTCGTGCCCTTGCAAAAGCGTATGCCAAATTGACAACGTCCCAACTGGATCAACTCATCAGAGACCAAGCATTCTTGGAGATATGCCATGACCAAAACTAAACCTCGTTACAAGTCTGACGCTTACGAATCCATACACGCATCTGCCCAAGCGCTGATGAAAGTTGGTGCAATCAGCAAAACAACGCTGCGCGAATTTGATGAAGCATGCTTGGCGTCGATGCCAGAGAGCATCAAGCCGGAATTGATCAAAAAAATACGTGAACAAAACCATGTCAGTCAACCTATTTTTGCGCGATACCTCAACACCAGCGAGTCCACCGTTCAAAAGTGGGAAACGGGTGCCAAGAGCCCAAGTGGTATGGCGCTGAAGTTGTTAACGGTTGTCCAAAAGCATGGCTTGAATGTTTTGACATAAACAGATCTGAATTGACCTGCTCCAAACGCCACCCTCGGGTGGCGTTTCGTTGTTAGCCCAAGCGTTTGACCACGGCCTGACCTGTGGCGTGCGTGCCCAATTTGCCGCCCACGTCGCGCGTGCATTCACCTTTGGCAATGCACTCTTCCACGGCTTGGTCGATGGCTTGCGCAGCCTGCAAGTAAGCGGCGTTGCCTGAGCGCTGGGCATGCCAGCTCAGCAACATCGAGGCCGACAACACCAGCGAGAACGGGTTGGCAATGTCTTGGCCCGCAATGTCGGGGGCCGAGCCATGTGCCGCTTGGCCCATGGCGTTGTTCAAGCCCGCGTTCAAGGAGCCGCCCAGCCCCAAGCTGCCTGAGAGTTCGGCCGTGAGGTCCGACAAGATGTCGCCAAACATGTTGGTGGTCACGATCACGTCAAAGCGTGCCGGTGCGCGCACCACGTGGGCCATCATGGCGTCGACGATGAAGTCGTCCACGGTGACTTCGGGGAAGTCTTGGGCCACGCGGTGGCAGGCATCCAAGAACATGCCATCGGTGACTTTGAGCACATTGTGTTTGTGCACCAGGGTCAGGTGGCGCTTGCGCTGCATGGCCAGTTCAAACGCGCTGCGTGCAATGCGCTCGCAGCATTCGCGGGTGATGCGACGCAGCGAGATGGCCACATCGGGCGTGACCAAAATTTCGCTGTTGCCCGACTCCACGTTGCGGTCGGCGTAAAAGCCTTCGGTGTTTTCGCGCACCACCACCAGGTCAAACGCCGAGGTGATGGTTTTCACGCCGGGGTAGGTGCGTGCAGGGCGGATGTTGGCAAACAGGTCCAGGCTTTTGCGGAAAAACTTGGACGGGTTGATTTCGCCTTTGGCTTCGTCTTTGAAGTCGTAGGTCGCCATGGGGCCGAGCATCAGGCCATCGGCGTTTTTGACTTTTTCCAACAGTGCAGGCGTCACGGTCGCGCCGTGCTGCTGCAAGCTGGCGTGGCCCGCGATGTCGTGCAGCAACTCCAGGCCAAGGTTGAAGCGCTTGGAGGCGGCTTGCAGCACATCGACGGTGACCGCCATGGTTTCGGGGCCAATGCCGTCGCCGGGTAAAACAACAATTTTCATAAACAACTGATCGTGGGTTCAAAAGGAAAGTGAAATGCAAGGGGTTGGGGTGTCATTGCTCAACTTTGAGGTCGGCGTCTTTGACGAGTTTTTCAAACTTGACAGCTTCGCTGCGCACATAGTCGGCAAATTCAGCGGGTGTGTTTTTGGGCACCGCCATGTTGTCGCCTTCCAAGCGTGCGCGGAGCTCAGGTGCAGCCAGCACGGTGTTGACATCGCGGTTCAAGCGCTCAATCACCTCCGCAGGTGTGCCTGCTGGCGCAAACAAACCACCCCACAACGTGTAACTGAAGCCAGGCAAACCTGCTTCGGCCACCGTGGGCACGTTGGGCAAAGAGCTCATGCGACGCGTGGTGGTCACCCCCAAGGCCTTGAGCTTGCCCCCTTTGATTTGGGGCATGGCCGCTGAGGCGCTGCTGAAGAACGCTTGCAAGCGACCGGCCATCAGGTCGGACATCAGAGGGCCCACGCCTTTGTAGGGCACGTGCACCATGTTGAGCTTGGCCCCGAGGGCCAAGGCCACGGCGGACAGGTGGCCGGGCGTGCCAGCGCCAACCGAGCCGTAGCTGAACTCGCCGGGTTTGGCGCGTGCCATTTGGATGAACTCAGCCACGGTGTTGTAAGGGGCATCGGCGGGTGCCAGCATGATCAAGGGCGCATTGCCAATCAGCACCACGGGCACCAGTTCTTTCATGGGGTCGTAGCCCAGGTCTTTCATGAGCACGCGGTTGACGGTGATCTCACCGGTTTGGCCCAAGAACAAGGTGTAGCCGTCGTTTTTGGCTTTGGCTGCGATGCGTGTGCCTACCGTGCCGGAGACCCCTGGCTTGTTGTCCACCACCATCGGCTGCTTGTAGAGCGTGGAGAGTTTGTCGCTCACCATGCGTGCAAACACATCGCCTTGGCCACCGGGCGCATAGGCCACGATGACGGTGACGGGTTTGTTGGGGTAGTCGTTGTCGGCGGCTTGTGCCGATGACAGTCCCAGCGTGGCCAGCAGTGCTGTGGCCCAAAGGCGCGTGAGCCAGTGGCGTTTAGGAAATTGGTTCATGGGTGTCTCACAGGGGGTGGATAGGGGGATGGATACGGGTATGGATACGGG
>NZ_JAVLFP010000030.1:0-46823 GCF_046052825.1 Limnohabitans sp. | reverse complement strand
AGCGCCCAGGTGCGCTACGTGAACTGGGCAGAGCCCGATGTGGCGTTTGAAGACGTGGGCACACCCACCTGGAACGGTCTGCCGCTGGACCGCTACCTGTCGCTGCTGGACATGCTCAACCCCATGCACCGACTGTGGAGCGATGGGCGCTGGAACAAACTCACCGTGGCCCATGGCTGCTACTGGAAGAAATGCAGCTTTTGCGACGTGAGCCTGGACTACATCTCACGTTACGACGCCGCGTCTGCCCACACCTTGGTGGACCGCATCGAGGCCATCGTCGCCGAAACCGGACAAACCGGTTTCCACTTGGTGGACGAAGCCGCACCGCCCAAAGCCTTGAAGGCCATGGCCGAAGAAATTTTGCGCCGCGAGTTGCGCATCTCGTGGTGGGGCAACATCCGCTTTGAAAAAACCTTCACGCCCGAGTTAGCTGAGCTGTTGGCCGAAAGCGGCTGCATTGCCCTGTCGGGTGGCTTGGAAGTCGCCTCCGACCGCTTGCTGGCCTTGATGAAAAAAGGCGTCTCGGTCGACCAAGTGGCACGCGTGACCAAGGGCTTTTCAGAGGCAGGCATTTTGGTGCACGCTTACCTGATGTACGGCTTTCCTACCCAGACGTTGCAAGACACGGTGGATGCATTGGAGTATGTGCGCCAGTTGTTTGAGAACGGTTGCATTCAGAGTGGCTTCTTCCACCGCTTTGCCTGCACGGTGCACTCACCCGTAGGGAAAGACCCTGCAGCCTATGGCATCACGCTGGTGCCCAACCCGCCGGTGACGTTTGGCGAGAACGACATTGGCTTTGTCGACCCCACTGGCACAGACCACGACCTGCTGGGACGTGGTTTGAAGAAGGCGATTTACAACTTCATGCACGGCATCGGTCTAGAAAACGATGTGCGCAGTTGGTTTGAGTTGCCCAAAGGCCAGTGCCCCAAGCCCACCGTCAAGCGGCAGGCGATTGAAAAGGCACTGGGCTATTGAGTCGTCATTGGCCTTGCGTGGCTTGCAGCACCGCAATGCGCTCTTCCAGCGGCGGGTGGGTGGCAAACAACTTGCCCAAGTCACCGGTGATGCCCATGGCCGACACGCTGCTGGGCAGCACCCCCGCTTGCATTTGACCCAAACGGCCCAAGGCATTGATCATGGGTTGCTTGCGCCCCAACAACTGGGCTGATCCCGCGTCGGCACGGAACTCGCGCTGGCGGCTGAACCAGGCCACGATCATGCTGGCCACAAAACCCAACACGATGTCGAGCACAAAGCTGGTCACGTAGTAGCCGATGCCGGGTCCGCTCGACTGCTCATCGTTCTTGCGCAGCATGCCGTCCACAAAGTAGCCCACCACCCGGCTCAAGAACACCACGAAGGTGTTGAGCACGCCTTGGATCAGGGCGAGTGTGACCATGTCGCCGTTGGCGATGTGGGCAATTTCGTGGCCCAACACTGCCTCGACTTCTTCACGCGTCATGCCTTGCAGCAAGCCCGTGGACACCGCCACCAAGGCCGAGTTTTTGAAAGCGCCAGTGGCAAAAGCGTTGGGCTCGCCGTCGTAAATGGCGACTTCAGGCATGGCAATGCCAGCGTTGTGCGACAGGCGTTGCACGGTGTCCAAAATCCAAGCCTCGTCTGGCGAGCGGGCTTGGGTGATGACCTCGGCACCCGTGGACATCTTGGCCATCCACTTGCTCATCAAGAGCGAGATGATGGCGCCGCCAAAGCCCATGACCAGCGAAAAGCCCAACAAGGCCGAGAGGTTCAAGCCATTGGCTGTGAGGTAGCGGTTGACACCCAGCAAACTGGCGACGACCCCCAGCACCACCATGACAGCGAGGTTAGTGAGGACGAACAGAAGAATGCGTTTCATGTGTGACGTTCCTTTGGTTGTTCAGCACGCCCGTTGGCGCACTGAACGTGAATATGAGGCACAAAGCCAGTCAATTCAAGTGCGTCAAAGGATAGCCCCACGGTTTTTAGGACGAAACACCTGCGCGTTGTCATAAAAGTCAGGCGCTTCGTTGGCAGGCCACCAACCCGGCACGCCCAACACGGGCAAAGGTTCAAATGGTTTGGTGGCGAGTTTTTCGGGCTGCAAATCGGCGCTCAACCACGCGTCCAGGGCGGCATCGTCATGGGCGTCCACGTCGGCTGCGATGCGGTACACGTGTCCGGTGATGGAGGCGTAAGGCGTGACCAATTTTTCCAGCAAGGCATGCCCAAACAACACGATGTGCACCTGCGTCCATAGGCCGCGTTGAGCCACACACAAGCTGCGCCAGTCACGCGCTTGCAGGGTCTGCCACAGCGCATCGGGCAGTTGCAGCAAGACGGCGTTTTCGTCGAACAAGGTCAGGGCATCGCGCACCGGGCCGCGTGTGGCGCCCACGCCTTGCTGCGCAATCTGTGCCGCTTGCAGAGCGTTCAGACGTCTCTTCGCTCGGGGAAAGCGATGCCAGCACAAGCCGTTGAAAAAATCATGCAAGCCATCGCGCGTGGGGACACGGCCTTGCTGAAAGATGAAGTCTTCATAAGCCTGCTTGGGCGCAAGCTCGGATTGCGCAACGAACTCCACACCACTGCCGGGGTTCTCTAGCTGCTGAGCGTTGAGCGCTTGGGCCAAGTTGTGCGTGCGAAGGGCGTCTTGGGCCACTTGCGCGCCAGGGCGTTGCCAAGGCGCAAACCACGGCTGCGCCCAATCGATGTCGGCCAGCGCTGCACCCGCAAAAATGCTGGGCGCGGGTGTCAGACCACGCGCCAAGACAGCGACTCGCCAGAGCGCAGAGGCTTGAGTTCGGCATCACCAAACGCAAAACTCTCAGGCGGTGTCCAGCTTTCGCGGCGCAAGGTGAGCGTGCCCTTGTTGCGCGGCAAACCGTAAAAGTCGGCACCATGAAAGCTGGCAAAGCCTTCGAGCTGGTCCAGCGCACCGGCGTTGTCAAACGCTTCGGCATACAAGGGCATGGCCGCATGCGCGGTGTAGCAACCGGCGCAACCGGTGGCGTGCTCTTTGAGTTGCGCCGGGTGAGGCGCGCTGTCGGTGCCCAAGAAAAACTTGGGCGAGCCACTGGTGGCCGCCTGCACCAAAGCTTGGCGGTGCACCTCGCGTTTCAACACGGGCAAACAGTAAAAGTGCGGGCGAATGCCGCCCGTGAAGATGGCGTTGCGGTTGTAGAGCAAGTGGTGCGCGGTGATGGTCGCCGCCGTGAAAGCATCGCTTTGCGCCACATACTGCGCCGCTTCGCGGGTGGTGATGTGCTCGAACACAATTTTGAGTTCAGGAAAGTCGCGACGCAGCGGGATGAGTTGGGTGTCGATGAACACCGCTTCGCGGTCAAACAGGTCGATGTCGCTGGACGTCACCTCGCCATGCACCAGCAGCAACATGCCGGCTTGTTGCATGGCCTCCAAGGTCTTGTAGGTCTTGCGCAAATCGGTCACACCGGCATCGCTGTTGGTGGTGGCGCCTGCGGGGTAGAGCTTGGCGGCCACCACGCCAGCGTCTTTGGCGCGGGCAATTTCGTCGGCAGGCAGGTTGTCGGTGAGGTAGAGCGTCATCAAGGGCTCAAAGTGCATGCCGTGCGGCACAGCAGCCAAGATGCGCTGTTTGTAGGCCAAAGCTTGGGCCGCGGTGGTGACCGGTGGCTTGAGGTTGGGCATGATGATGGCCCGACCAAATTCAGCGGCGGTGTGAGGCACCACGGTGTTCAAAGCAGCGCCGTCGCGCACATGCAGGTGCCAGTCGTCGGGGCGGATGATGGTGAGTTCTTGCGTCATGCCCACCATTGTCTTCGATCAGTGCTGCAAGATCTTGTTCAAGAACTCTTTGGTGCGGGGCTGGCGGTTCTCGGGGTGGTTGAAGAACTCGTCTTTGGAGCAGTCTTCCAAAATCTTGCCGCCCACATCCATGAAAATCACGCGGCTGCTTACTTTGCGGGCAAAGCCCATTTCGTGGGTCACGCACATCATGGTCATGCCCTCATGCGCCAAGTCGACCATCACATCCAACACCTCGCCCACCATCTCAGGGTCGAGAGCGGAGGTGGGTTCGTCAAACAGCATCACGATGGGGTCCATGCTCAAGGCACGGGCAATGGCCACGCGTTGCTGTTGACCGCCGGAGAGCTGACCGGGGAATTTGTCTTTGTGCGCCATCAGGCCCACACGCTCCAGGTATTTCAGGCCATGCGAGCGCGCCTCGTCCGCGCTGCGCCCCAGCACCTTGACTTGCGCCATGGTGAGGTTCTCGGTGACCGACAGATGGGGGAACAGCTCGAAGTGCTGAAACACCATGCCCACCCGGCTGCGCAGCTTGGGCAGGTCGGTGTCTTTGCCGTGCACGGCCACGCCATCCACAAAAATCTCGCCTTGCTGAAACGGCTCCAGCGCATTGATGGTTTTGATGAGGGTGGATTTGCCCGAGCCCGAGGGGCCGCACACCACCACCACTTCACCGCGCTGGATGGTGGTGGAACAGTCGGTCAGCACCTGCACAGGGCCATACCATTTGGAGACGTTTTTGAGTTCGATCACAGGGTTTCTCCAGGCTCAACGGATGATGGCAATGCGCGCTTGCAAGCGTCGCACCAAGGCCGACAGGCCATAACAAATGACGAAATACACCACCGCGGCCAACAGGTAGGCCTCTTCGGGGCGACCGTAAATCTTGCCTGCGGTGACAAAGCCTTTCAGCAAGTCATAAGCGCCAATGGCATACACCAGCGAGGTGTCTTGAAACAAGATGATGGTTTGCGTCAAGAGCACCGGCAGCATGTTGCGAAAGGCCTGGGGCAAAACCACCAAGCGCATGTTCTGTCCGTAGGTCAGACCCAAGGCCTGACCCGCAAACACCTGGCCGCGTGGGATGGACTGGATGCCCGCACGCATGATCTCGCTGAAGTACGCCGCCTCAAACGCCACAAAGGTGATGGTGGCCGAGAGCTCCGCCCCGATGGGGCGGCCGATCAAGGAGGGGATCAGCAAATAAAACCACAGGATCACCATCAACAGCGGGATAGAGCGCATGCCGTTGACATAGACCACCGCAGGCGTGGCCAACCACTTGTAGCCCGACAAGCGCATGAGCGCGAGCAAGGTACCAAACAGCACACCACCGACGGTGGCAACGATGGTGAGCTCCACACTGAAAAACAAGCCCTTTGAGACAAACTTGCTCAGGATGTCCCAGTCTAAAAACGACAGGTCGAGGTTGCCCATGGTCAGTGCCCCCCGCCGGACGCCGTGGCCACGGTGAGCCCCGGAATTTGCATGCGCCGCTCGACCAACGCCATCACACGGTTCACAGCAAAAGCCGAGACCGCATACAGCGCCGTCACGGCCAGGTACACCTCCACGCCGCGCGAGGTCTCTTCTTGCACCTGCATGGCGTACATGGTGAGCTCAGCGATCGACACCGCAAAAGCCACCGAAGAATTTTTCAGCAAGTTCATGGACTCGCTGGTGAGTGGCGGCCAAATGATGCGAAACGCCATGGGCAAGAGGATGTAGCGGTAGGTCTGCCAGGTGGTGAACCCCATCGCCATGGCCGCATGGCGCTGACCGCGCGGCAAGGCTTGTATGCCTGCACGCACTTGCTCGGCAATGCGCGCCGAGGTGAAAAACCCCAGTCCCAGCACCACCAGGGCAAAGCCCGGCACCTGTTGCATGGCCGGAAAAACCTTGGGCAACACGAAGTACCACAGAAAAATTTGAACCAACAAGGGGATGTTGCGGAACAACTCCACCCACACATTGGCCGCACGAATCAAGCTGCGGTGGAGCGCGTTGTCGGGCGGCAAGGTGCGCAAGGTGCCCATCAGCGCCCCCACCACCATGGCCACCAGCCAGGCGCTGCCGGCCACCGACAACGTCCAGCCCCAGGCTTCAAACATCCACTCGAGGTAGGTGCGCCCACCGCCGTCGTCTTCTAAAAAAACCTGCCAATCAAGTGCCATGGGTTTGCCTTGTCAATCGAAGATGGGGCGAAGCGGGAGGGCGCAGTGGATGGGCGCAGTGGTGTCGATGCGCGTGACTTACTTCTTGGCGTACTCTTCGACCGGCTTGTCGTTCAAGTTGGCCCAAGCGGCTTTGTTGGCGTCGCTGGCGGGCATGCTCATGCGGATGTTCTTAGGTGGGATGGGTTGCACAAACCACTTGTCATACAGCTTGGCGAGTTCGCCCGACTTGGCCAGCGCACCGATGGTGTCATCCGCCAGTTTTTTGAACGCGGCGTCGTCCTTGCGCAGCATGATGGCGATAGGCTCCACGCTCAACACCTCACCCACAATTTTGAAATCTGCAGGGGACTTGCTGTTGGCGATGTTGCCCGCCAAGATTTGGCCATCCATCACAAACGCGTCGGCTCGGCCCGACTCCAACAGCAAGAAGCTGTCGGCGTGGTCTTTGCCAAACACTTCCTTGAAGTCCACGCCAGTGGCACGCTCGTTCTTGCGCAGCAACTGCACCGAGGTGGTCCCCGTGGTGGTGGCCACGTTTTTGCCGTTCAACTGGCCAATGGCGGTGATGCCCGAGTTGGCACGCACGGCGATGCGCACTTCTTCCACATAGGTGGTGAACGCAAACGCCACGTCTTTTTGACGCGCCAAGTTGTTGGTGGTGGAGCCACACTCGATGTCGACCGTTCCGTTTTGCACCAGAGGCAAACGGTTTTGCGAGGTCACGGGCAGGTATTTGATCTCGAGCTTTTTGCCAACGGCTTTTTCGAGGTTGTCCAGGATGCGTTGGCAAATTTCCACGTGGTAGCCCACATACTTGCCGTCGCCCAGGGTGTAGGACAACGCGCCTGACGAGTCACGCACCCCCATGGTCACGCTGCCAGAGGCTTTGACCTTGGCGATGGTGTCATTGGCTTGTGCCTGCACACCACCAGCCACCAAGGTGGCCAGTGCCAAGGCGAATAACTGCTTTTTCATGAGTTGCTCCAGTTCAAAGTAACGACAAGTAAAAAAAGTCATTCTAGAGACAACCCGGGCGCTTCAAGCACCCTGAACTTTCAAATCAGAAGGGGTTGGCCAAGGCCTTGCGCTTCCACATTTGCCATGGGCGGTCCAAATGCTGGTCGTTCATGTCCGAGGTGGCTTGGGCTTCAGCATCGGTCAAGAAGTTGATCTCACCCAAGGGCGCGGCCAGGGACTGCAAGCGCGCATTGTTCTCGGTGTAAATACCGCGATACACCGCTTGTTTGATCGAAGTGCCCACCGTCACGCTGCCATGGCCGCGCATGAGCGCCACACTGGCTTGGCCCAGGCACTGGGCCAGCGACACACCCAGAGCTTGGTTGCGAATCAGCAGGTCTGAGGTTTCGCCTGCGCTGTGGCGAATTTCGTAGACCGGAGTCACTGCCCCCAAGAAACCACTCATGTGGCAGATGGGACGCAAACGCGCACCGGTCACACCAAACGGAATCACCGCAGGGGAATGGCTGTGGATGACGGACATCACCTCGGGACGGGCCCGGAAAATTTCGCTGTGGATGAAGCGTTCCAAATACGTGTGGCGACCTTGGGCGTCGTGCACCACACCGTCCAAGTCGACCGACACCAAGTCTTCAAGGGTCACCAACGCAGGCGCCATGCTGCGGGCGATGTAGAAGCGCTCGGGGTTGCTGGGGTCGCGCACGCTGATGTGGCCAAAGCCATCGAGCACGCCTTCGTTGACCAAAATGTGGTTAGCCACGACCAAATCAGACAAAACTTCCGAAACCATTTGATATCCTCCAAAAGATGTGTTGATCGTACTGGTTGCACGCTTTCAAGACAGCCCCCAAGGAGACAAGGTGTTGCGTAGTTATTCAAGAATTGTGTGTGCGTGGATGTGCAGTGGCTTGCTGGGGCTTGCCAGCGCACAAAGCTTTCCCAACAAACCCATCCAAGTGATCGTGCCGGTGGCCGCAGGCGGCGGCACCGATTTGTTGGCCCGCACCTTGGGTCAAAAAGTCGGCGAAGAATTGGGGCAAAACCTGATCGTGGAAAACCGTCTGGGTGCAGGCGGCAACATTGGGGTAGAAATGGTGGCCCGGGCCAAACCCGATGGCTACACCTTGTTGGTCTCCCCCGCCACCATTGCCACCAACGTGGCGGTGTACAAAAAGCTGCCCTACGACCTGCTGAAAGACTTGCAAACCGTGACCCTGATTGGTCAAACCGGCGTGGTGCTGGTGGTGCACCCCTCCGTCAAAGCCAACACCCTGCGCGAGTTTGTCGACTTGGCCAAAGCGCATCCAGGCGAGCTGAACTTTGGCTCTGCCGGTTTGGGCAGTCCACAGCACTTCCATGCCGAGCTCTTCAACCAACTGGCAGGCACCAAGACCAATCACATTCCCTACAAGGGCCAATCGCAGTCGATGACCGATTTGGTGGGTGGACAGCTGACCTACATGCTCAGCCCTTTGCAAAACGCCTTGCCTTACATCCAACAAGGTCGCATCCGTGCGCTGGCCGTGGCCTTCCCACAGCGCTATCCGGCCCTGCCCAATGTGCCCACGATGTTGGAGTCAGGCTACAAAGGCGCTGATTTCGCCAATTGGTTTGCGGTCTATGCGCCGGCCAACACGCCCCCTGCGGTGATCAAAAAACTCAATGCGGCCTTTGTCAAAGTGGGCAAGACCCCCGAGATGAAAGCCAAGTTCGACAAACTGGGGTTTGAAGCCTTCTTCACCACCCCCGAAGAGGGCACCGACTACATGCGCGCCGAACTCGTGCGCTGGGCCCGTGTGGCGGCCTATGCGGGCATCAAAGCAGAGTGACACGGCGCTTTGCGCTTTATCCAACAACAAAGGCCGCAACTGCGGCCTTTGTTGTTGGGAGACACCAGGTCTTAAATCTTGAACGCTTCCAGCGATTCAGGGGCAAACAACTCCTGCACGTCCAACTTGCGCGGCGACAGGCCTTGCTCATGGTGGTAGCGCGTGAAGGTGTCCAAGGTCTTGATGTTTTTCTCCAAACCATAAGGCCACCAGTCGTCGCCAAATTCGCGCTGGGTCTCGTCCACATAAGCTGACAACCAAGGCAACATGGCCTTCAAGGCCGCAGTGTCCTTCAAGTCTTCGTAGGTGTGGCGCTGCGCTTCGATGAAAGCTTTGGTCAAGGACTGGGCAATCCAACGGTTGGCCTCGTACACCTCGCGGCGCATCACCACGGTGTGCATGATGGGGAAGATACCCGTCTCGCGGTAGTAGCGACGCTCCACCTCGGGGTAGTCTTCAAACAAGCGCTTGACCTTGCCATCGCCCTTCAAAAACGACGAGGGCATGCGCGCGGTGTAGAGCGCGTCCAACTCGCCGTCGTACAGCATTTGCGACAAGGTTTGGTGCGGCGCAATGGGGCTGACTTGGATATTAGGTGGCAAGGCCAGCTTCATCTTTTCAATGCGCCCCACCTCTTCTTCGCCGCCATACAAATACGGTTGCGCGTCCACGGGCACGTTGTAGTGGTCGGACAAGATGCCCCGGATCCACACCGGCGCTGTCATTTGGTATTCGGGGCTGGCAATGCGTTTGCCAATCAGGTCTTTGGGCTCGCGAATGCCGCTGTTGGCATTGACGTAAATGCACGAGTGGCGGAAAAACCGCGACGGAAAAATCGGCAACGCCACAAACGGACGCTCGGGCTTGGACAAGGTGACACAGTAAGACGACAGCGACATTTCGGAGATATCGAACTCTCGGAAACGGGCCATGCGAAAGAAGGTTTCTTCGACCGGCAAGTTCAGGTAGTTCAGGTCGATGCCATCCACCTTGACCGTGCCGTCCATCAAGGCACGGGTGCGGTCGTAGTTCCAGCAGGCAAAAGTCAAATTCAATTTACTCATCATCATTCCTGTTTCAAATTGGCGTTTTGAACCGCCTTGCCTAGACGTTCAATTTCTTCGTTCATGGCCCGGCTCAGTTCGGCCGGGCTGCCACCAATGGCTTCGATGCCGGCGTTGCTCAGCAACAGCACCACATCGGGCAGTTTGGCAATGGCGGTCATCTCGGCGCTGATGCGGTCAATCGCCGCTTGCGGGGTGCCGGTCGAGGCAAATACCGTCACGATGGGTGCAAAGTCAAAGCCTGGAATCAACTCGGCAATGGCAGGCACCTGAGGTTCTTGGGCCGAACGCTTGGCTGCGTTGTTGCCCACCAAACGCACTTGGTTGTTTTTGACAAACCCAGACAAAGACGGCAACGCTGAAAACAACATGTCCACCTGTCCGCCAATCAAGGCGGGCACCGACTGGCCTGTGCCCTTGAACGGCACGTGGACGATGTCGAGCCCCAGGGCCGACTTGAAGGCTTCCATGGTCAAGTGGTGGGTGCTGCCAATGCCCGACGAACCATAGGTCAACACGCCTGGCTTGGCCTTGGCCAAGGCAATCAGTTCACGCAAGTTGCTGGCCGGAGTTTTCGGGTTGAGTGCCAAATACAAAGGGGCACGCGCGGCCAAGGACACCGTCACAAAGTCACGCTTGTAGTCGTAGCTCAGGTTCTTGTGGATCACCGGGTTGATCGAGAAGGTCGACCCATCGGTCACCATGAAGGTGTAGCCATCTTTAGGTGCCGTGGCCATGGCTTGTGCCGCCACCATGCCGTTGGCACCGGGCTTGTTGTCCACCACCACGGCTTGTCCCAAACGTTCGGTCAATTTCTGGGCATACACACGCGCCACGGTGTCGGGCAAACCGCCGGCGGCGTGCGTGATGATGAATTTGATCGGCTTGTTCGGATAGGCCGGAGCTTGCGCCCAAGCTGCGGGCGCGAGCAGCGCCATCACGGGCAGGGTGATCAAGGCTGCAAGCAAGGTCTGTCGACGCACACGCAAGGTCAAGGTCATGAAAATCTCCAAAGAATTCAAAAATCAGTCAAGGCCAAGGGTTGGCAGCTGCTTTGACCGAGGCGTCGAGTATCACCAAATCTTGCGGGACTTGGGGACCTTGACAGTCCGGCATGTGACGCCGAATCCAGGATCTGGATCCGCTGCGTCCATGCGCGAACAAAGGGCACTGTCCAAGGGGCCGTTTTGCAAACGGCCCCGACACGTGGGGCGGGTTTTAAACCGGCGTCGCTTCGAAGTCTCGCCAGTCCGTTTCTTTGGGTATCACGCCCTGGTAAGAGCATACCGTTGACGGGATGCGCGATTCGCCCACGCCAATCGGAGCCTCACCCTTGGCAAAGCGTTGCACGGCATCCAACATTTGGCGGCGGAACTCGACAATCGCCAAATCACTCGCGCCCAAGCGGTCGTGGGTTCGGTCTGCGATAGGGCCCATGGTGACCCACATGGCCATGTCTTGGTTCGGAATGCCGCGTATGCCCGTGAAGTTGCCCGCTTTCATGGCTTGGCGGTCTTGCAAGAAATGGTTGCTCACATTCCGCAGCGGTTTGAACTGCACATCCACATCCACCCCCACTTGGGCACTCAAAAACTGCCGCCAGGTGGCGGTCTCTGGCGTGGTGGCTGGGTTGCCCCACGCAATGAAGTGAAAGGCGGTGTGCGTGTCGTCGATGGCGGTGTTGATGTTGGCCACGTTGTACAGGTTATTGGGCGGAATCAAGGCCGAAGCGGGCGCCACAAACACGGTGGAGCGCACGTACTCGTGCGTGGCAGCGTTGTGAATCGGGCGTCGAATGGCGGCGTACCGAAAGCCATACGCATCGCGTTGGGTTTGCATCCGCGGTGCTTTGTCGGTCGAGGGACGCAGCCAGTTGGTGTCGGTGGCTTGCGCCCCGTTCACGCGGGCCGGCACCATGTCTGACGAGTGCAGGCTGGAGCTGTGCGCCGAGTCGATTTGACCTTCCAAAATTTGCGCCCAGTTGCAAGGAATGATGATCTTGGCGATCGACACCCGCACGTCTTGGGTGGGCGCCCAAGGCGGGGGGCTGAACTCGGTCAGGGTGTCTGCGGGCCCCATGTAGGCCCAGACAAACCCGCCCCACTCTTGGGTCGGATACGCGGTGTGTTTGACCTTGCCCGCCATGCCACTGGCCACAGGCTCTGAACTCATCTCCACCACGTTGCCGGCCACGTCCATCTTCCAGCCGTGGTACAGGCAGCGCAGGCCGCAGTTCTCGTTGCGGCCGTAAACCAAGGATGCGCGTCGGTGTGGGCAATATTCATCCATCACCCCCACGCGGCCCTCGGTGTCGCGAAACACCACCAAGTCTTCGCCCAACACGCGGGCGCGAATGGGGGTGCCATCGGGCTCGCTCACCTCTTCCAACAAACACACGGCTTGCCAGTGACGTCGCATCAACTGGCCCATGGGTGCATGGCCTTCAACGCGGCACAACAGGTCGTTTTCTTCAGGGGTCAGCATGGTCGTCCTCTTTGGGTTTGGAGTGGCTTGGCTTCACACGTTGGTTCAGAAGCTTGCCTTAAAAAGCTTAGGCGGCTAAGATTATCACATGCAAGAAACCTCTACCTCCGAAACTTGGATGCCCTTGCGTGTTGCACGCAAACAATCTGTGGCACAAGACATTGTCTTGTTCGAGCTCACCCATCCTGACGCACACCCTTTGCCGGAGTTCACCCCTGGCGCTCACATCACCGTGCAAGTGCCCAACGGCGTGCGCCGCAGCTACTCGCTGTGCAGCTTGCCCAGTGACACCCACCGCTGGCACATCGCCGTCAAGCGCGACGCGCGGGGCCGAGGCGGCTCGTGCAGCATGGTCGACACCGTGCAAGAAGGCGACCTGCTGCCCACCTTGCCCTGGGCCAATCTGTTTGCACTGCAAGCCAACGCAGCGTCGTATATTTTTGTGGCCGGTGGCATTGGCATCACGCCCATCTTGTCGATGGTTCGGCACTTGCTGAGTCAAGGCCAAGACAACTTCAAGCTCTACTACTGCGGCCGCGACGCAGCCAGCACCGCGTTCATGCAAGAGCTCAGCGCCCCTGAATTGGCCGGCAAAGTGCACATCCACCACGACCACGGCGACTTGGCCCAAGCCTTTGATTTTTGGCCCGTGTTTGAGCGCCCTCAAAACGCCCATGTGTATTGCTGCGGCCCCACAGGCCTGATGGACAGCGTGCGTGACATGACGGGCCACTGGCCGACAGAGCGCATCCACTTCGAAAGTTTTGGCGCTGCACAAACCGGCTTCGCCGACAACAGCGCCTTCGAGGTGGTGCTGAACAAGTCGGGCGAGCGTGTGCAGGTGCCCGCCAACCTGTCGATCTTGGATGCCTTGCGCGCTTGCGGACACTCGGTGTCGAGTTCGTGTGAGAGTGGCACCTGCGGCTCGTGTCGCACCGGTTTGTTGTCTGGTGAGGCCGAGCACCGCGACCTGGTGTTGCGCCCCGACGAGCAGGCCCAGCACATCATGGTGTGTGTATCGCGCGCGCGCACCCCAGAATTGGTGCTTGACCTGTGAGCGCGCCTCGACTGCGATTAGGCGTCGCGGGCTTGGGCCGCGCCTTCACCCTCATGCTGCCGACACTGGCCAACGACCCGCGCATTCAACTGGTGTGTGCCACCGACCCGCAAGCCCTGGCTTGCGCCCAGTTTGAACGCGACTTCGGTGTGCCGTGTGTCGACAGTGTGCAAGCCCTGTGCGCCCACCCCGATGTGCAAGCCATCTACATCGCCACACCGCATGCCCTGCACGCCAGCCATGTGGACATAGCGGCCGCGCACGGCAAGCACGTGATGGTTGAAAAACCCATGGCCTTGAGCCTGCACGATTGCACCCGCATGATCGACGCCGCCCAGCGCGCAGGCATCGTCTTGATGGTGGGCCACAGCCACAGTTTCAACGCGCCCATCGCACGGGCCCACCAGCGCATTCAAAGCGGTGAGTTTGGTGCCGTGCGCATGATTCAGGCTTTGAACTACACCGACTTTTTATACCGCCCTCGCCGCCCCGAAGAGCTCGACACCAGCCAAGGCGGGGGGGTGCTCTTCAGCCAAGCGGCACACCAACTCGACATCGTGCGCTTGCTGGGCGGCGGCCTGGTCACCCAGGTCATGGCCCACACCGGCGCCTGGGACCCTGAGCGGCCCACCGAGGGTGCCTACAGCGCCTTGCTGGGCTTTGCCTCAGGGGCTTTTGCCAGCGTGAGTTACAGCGGCTACGGCCACTTTGACAGCGACCAATGGATGGGGGACATCGGCGAACTCGGGCAAGCCAAAAGCCGAGACGATCATGGCGCGGCCCGCCGCCGCCTGAGCCAAACAAGCAATGCAGAACAAGAAGCCGCCCTCAAAGCCGCACGCAACTACGGCGCGCCGCAATGGGCGGGCAGCACTGCGGCGCCTGCAGGTTTGCTGCACCAACACTTTGGGCCCTTGGTGGTCAGCTGTGACCGCGCCGACTTGCGGCCCACGCCCCACGGCGTGTGGGTCGATGGAGACGGGCAGTCGGCCCTGGATCCCATTGCGCCCACAGCGGTTCCACGTCAAGAGGTGATCGACGAGTTCTACAACGCCGTGGTCCACCAGCAACCGGTCTTGCACAGCGGCGTCTGGGCCCGCGCCACCACCGCCTTGAGTTTGGCCATCTTGAAGTCTGCTCAAAGTGGCCAACCCGTGGTGCCTGAATTTCAAGTGGCACCCACCGTCAGCGTATGAAAAAAACCAAGCCTGACACCCAACTCATCTTGCGCCACTGGCAAGAAGCTGTGCCCAATGACCGCTTGGCCCACTTGGTGCGCGACGCCGGGCGGGCCTATGCGCGTGCATTGCAAGTGCGCCTGAGCGCGCACGACGTGCCCTTTGGCCACTGGACGTTTTTGCGCATCTTGTGGGACGGCGACGGCTTGACCCAGCGTGAGCTGAGCGAGCGTGCGGGCGTGATGGAGCCCAGCACCTTTGCCGCCATGAAAACCATGGAAGCCCTGGGCTACATCGAGCGGCGCCAACTGCCAGACAACAAAAAAAACATGTACGTGTACCTCACGCCCAAAGGCAAAGCCCTCCAAAAGAAATTGGTGCCCTTGGCCGAAGAAGCCAACCACATCAGCATCCAGGGGGTGAGCGCCCAAGACGTGGCCACCACCCGGCGTGTGCTGCTGGCGGTGTTGCACAACCTGGCCCAAGACGACCCGGCCTGAGCCGTGCAGCTCGGCCACCGCACACCGCATGGGCCAAAAATCTGCACCCGCTTTGTTGCCGATAATTGCGGCTGCTCACCCAGCCCGACATGTCGACCCTTTCCCCATCTCCCTCCCACACTCCGCGGTCCAGCGACGCCCCCTTGGCAGGCGTGAGCGTGCAGATCGACAACGTCACCCTGATACGCGGCAACACCCCGGTGTTTGAAGGGCTCAACCTGCAGTTAACCCAGCGCCGCATTGGCCTGATTGGCGACAACGGGGCTGGCAAAAGCAGCTTGTTTCGACTCATCTGTGGCTTGGACAAGCCCACCACAGGCCACGTGCGGGTGCAGGCCGAATCCAGCGTGGGCATGATGTTTCAAAATCCAGACGAGCAAATCATTTTTCCCACCGTGGAAGAAGAGCTGGGCTTGAGCTTGCACGCTTCGGGCATGTCGCGCCAAGCCGCCCGGGCCCATGCGCGGGCTTGGTTGGAGGCCAGGGGTTTGGGCCCATGGGCCGAGCGTGCCATTGGCAGCCTGAGTCAAGGCCAACGCCAGCATGTCTGTTGGTTGGCCTTGTTGATTGCTTCGCACAGCCTGCTGTTGCTGGATGAGCCGTTCTCGAGTTTGGATTTGCCTGCCCAAGCGCGTTTGGAGCGCGACATGGCCAGCGTCTCCCAGCACGTGATCGTCTCCACCCATGTGTTGCACCACATCCGCCACTTTGAGCGGGTGATCTGGCTCGATGGCGGCGCCGTCAAACGCGATGGCAGCGGGATGGACGTGTGCGCCGCTTACGAAGCCGATGTCGCCGCACGCGCACCAACGTGCGGCTTGAGCGCGGTGTAAAGCCACACATGGGCAGCCTGTACAGCGAGCACCGCACCTGGCTGCACAGCGTGCCCGCTGGCGTCAAGCTGTGGGTGCTGGCCTTGGTGGGGGCTGGTCTTTTTTTCACCGACCGCGTGGAGGTGCTGCTGCCCAGCACCGTGCTGTGCCTGGCGATGTTTGTGTCGCTCGGGCGCGCCACCTTGGGCGCGCGCAAGCTGTTGGTCGCACTTGCCGTGTCGTGTGCCTTGGTGGTGGGTTTTCACGCCGTCATGCAGCACCCCATGCTCGGCGTGACCAGTGCGATGCGTTTGCTGAGCACCGCCCTGATGGGCGTGGCGCTGACCCTGACCACGCGCTACACCGCGTTGCTTGATGTTTTTGAAAGCTGGTTATGGCCGCTGCGCACCTTAGGCTTTCGGGTTGACCGCTTGGCCTTGATGTTGGCCCTCATGCTGCGCTTTGTCGAACATTTTTTTGTGCTCTGGCAGCGGCTGGACGATGCGCACCGCGTGCGCACCGGGCGCAGCGGTGGCTGGCGTTTGCTGGCCCCCTTGACCATCCAGATGTTGCAAGCGGCCAACCGGGTGGCAGATACACTTGAACTTCGGTTAGGTAAGTGAGTTTTCGACACCCTGTCGACACCGCGTCGACACCTTCGCTGCCCCCATTGAATTGATTTGTCATGAACTCCTCCTTGCGTGCCATTCCCCTGATTGCCTTGTTTGCCGCCCTGTTGGCGGTGTTGGGGCTGATTCCCAAAATTGACCTGCCCTTGGGCGTGCCCATCACCTTGCAGACCCTGGGTGTCATGTTGGCTGGCTGCATGCTGGGTGCCAAGCGTGGCTTCCAAGCCCTGATGCTGTTTTTGTTTGCCGTGGCCCTGGGCCTGCCTTTGTTGTCGGGCGGGCGCGGGGGGTTGGGCGTGTTCTTTGCGCCCTCCAGCGGCTACTTGATTGGTTGGCCCTTGGGCGCCCTGGCCACAGGCGCGCTGATGGCCGTGCTGCCTGCCCAATCGCCTCGCGCTGCGGCCACCAGCGCCTTCATCGCCTCGGCCCTGGGCGGGCTGCTGGTGGTGCATGTGTGCGGCGTGGTGGGCTTGGTGTATTTGGCCCAGCTCAGCGTGTCGCAAGCGGTGATGGGCACCTTGGTGTTTGTGCCGGGTGACCTCATCAAGTGCGGCCTGTGCGCTGTGGTGGTCCACACCGTGGCCCGTGGCCTGCCCGACTGGCGTTTTGGTGGACGCGCTGTGTGATGGCATTGGCGGGGGTACCTGCAGCCGCGCATGATGGGGTGCACGCCCCTTTGGCGCACTGGGCCAGTCTGCGCGGTGACGCCATTGCCTTGGATGACGGCACCACCACCCTCAGCTTTGCACAACTGCACCAGGCCGTGACGCTGGGTGTGCAGGCCCTGCACCAAGCCCAGGCGCCTGCCACCGTGTTTGTCAACGACGCGGTGTCCACGCTGCATCAGGTGGTGGACTTTTTGGCCATCGTCAGCAGCGGCCGATGCGCCGCCGTGAGCGACCCCGACTGGCCCGCCGCCACCCGTACCCAGGTGCACAACCACTTCAGCCGCGACGCCTGGCACAGCATACCGCCACAGCCCACGTCGCCGTTCTACATTGGGTTCACCTCGGGCAGCACGGGTCTGCCCAAGGGTTTTCAGCGGCACCACCGGTCATGGACCGAAAGCTTTCAGGTGTGTGTCGACACCTTTGGCGCGGCGGCGCAAACGCCGGTGTTGGCACCCGGCAGGGTGTCGCACTCCTTGTTTCTGTTTGGCATGCTGTTGGGGCTGTGGACCGGTGCCGGCGTGGTGGTGCAAGACAGGTTTTCGGCGGCACGCGCGCTCGACACCTTGCGCTTGGGCCACACCCCGTGCGTGGTGGCCGTGCCCAGCCAGTTGGTGATGATGCTGGAGCATGCCGCGCGCCGTGCGCTGGCCCCCCTGCACGAGGTGGTCTTGATTTTGATCAGCGGCGCGCGCTGGATGCGCGAGCGCACGCCCGAGCTCAAGGCCTTGTTCCCCAAGGCCCAAGTGGTGGAGTTTTATGGCGCCTCCGAGACCAGCTTCATCGCTTGGATGAACGCCGACGAAGCGGCACCCGCGCAAGCGGTGGGACGCCCCTTCCAAGGGGTCGAGCTGGACATCCGCCAAGCTTTGGAGGCCAGCAGCGAGCCAGCAGCCGGGCTGATTTATGTGCGCAGTCCCATGCTGTTCATGGACTACGTGGGCGGCGCGAACGACGCCACCGCCGCTTTGCGCGATGGCGACTGGCTGTCGGTGCGCGACATGGGCTACATCGATGACCAAGGCTATCTGTGCTTGGTTGGCCGTGAAAATCGCATGCTGGTGACCCAAGGCAAAAACCTGTTTCCTGAAGAGGTCGAAGCCGCCTTGTGTCGCACCGGCTTGATCGGCCAAGCCTCGGTGCACGGC
Source organism: Limnohabitans sp. (assembly GCF_046052825.1). GTDB lineage: Bacteria > Pseudomonadota > Gammaproteobacteria > Burkholderiales > Burkholderiaceae_C > Limnohabitans. The sequence goes on along the minus strand of NZ_JAVLFP010000030.1, from coordinate 28,522 downwards.
GTGCCAGACCCGGTGCGCGGACAGCAAGTGGTGGCCATCGTGCACGCGGCAACTCATGGCGACGGACAACGCCCACCCAGCGCTTTGGCCTTGGCCCAAGCCTGCCGCGCGCAGTTGGAAGCCTACAAAGTGCCCAAGCGCTTTTTCAGCTGCGACCCTTGGCCACTCACGCCCAGCGGCAAGACCGACCACCCCGCCTTGGGCCACCTGCTGACCCAATTCATCCACTCACCCCAAAGCCCGTCCACGCCATGTCTAAAGCCACTGCATTGATTGCCGCGTGGGCGCGCAGCGCCGTGGTGCCCAAAGACGGCGCCTTTGGCATGCTGGATGCCCACGCGTTGGCAGCCCCCGTGGTGCAAGCCCTGTTGGCCCGCGCGGGCGTGAGCCCGCTGGCGGTAGACGCCGTGGTGGTGGGCAACGCTTTGGGAGCCGGTGGCAACCCGGCACGCATGGTGACGCTGGCCGCAGGCTTGCCCGCGAAGTGCGCCGCACTGAGCGTAGACACCCAGTGCTGCTCGGGGCTGGATGCGGTGAGCCTGGGGGCGGCCCTCATTGCGTCCGGCCAAGCCTCGGTGGTGGTGGCCGGTGGCGTGGAGGCTTGGAGCCGATCCCCCATTCGCCTCACGCGCCCGCGCCACCCCGGCGAAGAGGCCGTGGCTTATGAGCGCCCGCCCTTTGCCCCCGACCCGGCACACGACCCAGACCTGCTGTTGTCTGCTGCCCGCCATGCGGCGCAACAAGGCATCACACGGGTGCAGCAAGACGCCTACGCCGTGCTCAGCCACCAGCGCGCGGTGGCGCACCGGGTAGAGGTGGCACAAAATATCGTGCCCATCGCTAGCGTGCAACACGACCTGTACCCTAGAGCCATGGATGCCCTGCGCGCAGCGCGCATGCCCATCGAGGCACAGACCGACAGCCACAGCGCATCTGAATCCGAATCGACATCCCAATTCGCCCCCCCTGCACTTGACTGCAGCATCAGCCGCCTAGGCATATCGGCCAAAGCAGATGGGGCCGCCTTTGTGCTGCTGGTCAGTGCGTCAGCCTGCGACAAGCTCGGCCTTCAAACGCACATGCGATGGGTCAGCAGTGCCTCGGCCGGCTGCGCGCCCGACACCCCCTTGCTGGCTGCGCAACAGGCGGCTCAACACGCCTTGCAACAAGCCGCGCTGGCCAATGGGGACAGCCTGCACAGCATCGAGTTGCACGATGCGTTTGCCGTGCAAGGCTTGAGCTTTGCCCAAGCCTTAGGGCTGAACCCCGAGCGGCTCAACCCACGCGGCGGAGGCTTGGCACGCGGCCACCCCATTGGCGCCTCAGGCGCCATCGCACTGGTGCAATTGCTGGCCAACATGGCCTTGGATGCGCCAGCAGGCGCTCTAGGTCTGGTGGCCGTTGCCGGGGCCGGCGGTGTGGGTGCTGCGGCCGTCGTGGCGCGTTGATGAGAGCGGGTCGGGCTCTTGTTCGAGTTGAGTAAGAACGACAACTACCCCACTGTTTTGAAATACTCACCCAAGGCCGCACGTTCGGTACGGGTCTGGTTGACAGGTGCCTCTGGATCGGCATAGCCCAAGGCCAAGCCGCAGACGATGTGGTTGTCACGCTCGAGCGATAAGTGCCGGCGAATCAGGCTGGGGTAAGAGGCCAGGGCGCCAATGGCGCAGGTTGACAAGCCTTGGGCTTGTGCCGCCAGCATCAAGCCATACAAACTCATGCCTAAGTCCATGTAGCAGCCGCTGCCCAAATCAGCCGCGATGGTCACCACCAGTGCCACGGGGGCGTCAAAGAAATAGAAGTTACGTTCAAACTGCGCGTCGCGTCCTGCGCGGTCTTCGCGGACCACGCCCAAGCTGTCGAACAAAGCCTTGGCAGACGCGACTTGGCGGCGCTTCAAGGCCATGGGCATGGGGTGCGGGAAGTAACTGTAGTCTTCGGGTTCTGCGCGCTGGTCACGCCAGGCTTGAACCAAGTCTGCGCTCAAGGCGCGGCGCACCTCACCTTGCACGGCGATGAAACTGCCTGGCTGCAAATTAGCCCCACTGGGTGCCCAGCGCGCCTGCGACACCACCTCACGCAGCACCTCATCTGGCACCGGGGTGCAAAGGTAGCCACGCACCGAATGGCGTTGGCGCAGCACGTCGTTGAAAGAATCCGTCGCCGTCACAGCGCTTGAAAATAATGGGCCTGCATAGGTCAAGCAGTTTACCGAACGCCCAAAACAAAACCCTGCCACACTTTCGCGTGACGGGGTTTGAGAGTTTGAGATCCTTAAATGGCTGAGTCCATTCACACCTTAAAAGGAAGCTGACAACGTGGTCACCACGCCTGCAGAGGTCACCTTGCGAATCTTGGTGTAGTTCTGATCCACCACATACATGTTGCCAGCAGAATCAATGGTCAATCCAATGGGGCGATTGAAACGCGCTGCAGCCCCGGTGCCATCTGTCGAGCCTGACGCACCTGCCGTACCCGCCAAAGTTGTCACAACTTTGGTGGCAATCACGATTTGTCGAATCACATGGTTTTCTGAATCAGCCACATACAAATTGGTGCCGTCATTCACAATTCCTGTGGGGTAATTGAATTTTGCGGCAGTTCCCGTGTCATTTGTCGACCCGGCTGTTCCTGCCACACCTGCCCATGTCGTCACCACACCCGAAGTCGTGACCTTGCGCACCGTTTGATTCGCTGTGTCTGTGACATACAAATCTGTGCCGTCGTAGGTGATGCCAAAAGGCGTGTAGAACTTGGCCGCAGTGCCCGTGCCGTCCGTTGTGCCAGGAGTGCCGCCATAGCCGGCGATGGTGCTGACCACGCCGGTAGAAATCACCACTTTGCGGATGGTGTGGTTGTAACTGTCGACCACATACAAATTGGTGCCTCCATCGCCCACTAAGCCCTTGGGTATGTAAAAGTTAGCAGCTGCACTGGTGCCGTCTAAAGACCCAGAAGTTCCTGCGGAGCCCGCAAGGGTGCTGACCACGCCTGCTGTGGTGAGTTTGCGAATGGTTTGGTTGTAAGTGTCAGCCACATAGAAATCTGTGCCACTCAAGGCAATGCCATAAGGCGAGTTGAAACGCGCCACTGTGCCTGTGCCGTCTGCCGTGCCTGTTGTGTTGGCCAAACCTGCCAACGTGGTCACGGCATTGGTGACGAGGTCAACCACTTGAACTGTATCGTTGTCTGAATTGGTGACATAGAGCTTGGTCGGACTGACGGAACGGTCCAGCGCAACGCCAATCAGTGCAGAGCTGGTGGTCGTTGTACCGCTGCCGCCACCCCCACATGCCAGCAAGCCAAAGGACAAGGCACACGCAGCCAAGGTTCGAATAAGGTTCATAAAAATTCTTTCACGCAAATATCAAGATTGATTTGATCCATTCAATCTGAAACACACTTTTACTACCATCGAAAAACCCCGCCACGTTTGCACGTGACGGGGTTTTGAACTTTTAAATCATCAGCTGGCTAATGCCAGCGTCAGATCAGAAAGCGTGCTTGATACCCACCAACAGACCGGTGTTGCTGGTAGCGCCAACGGAAGGTTGTGTGCCACCGTAGAAGATAGATTGCTTGTTGTTAGCGCCTTTGTTGTCAGCTTTGCCGTAACCAGCGTAAACGCTGCTGCGGGCAGAGAACTTATAACGTGCAGTCACAGCAGTGATAGTTGTCTTATAGTCGGCAACTGTGTCGTCTTGCATTTGTGTCCATGCACCTTTCACCTCGATCTGAGGTGAGACGTCATAGCCAATGCCCAAACCTTTGACGGTCACGTTGTCTTGCAGGCCATCAAATGTGCCGCTGAACTTGGTGTGGGTGATGCCACCGACGAAGGTGTAAGCGCCCATTTTGTACTCAGCACCGTACACGTCCATGCTGATGGCTTTTTCGCCATTGGAACCATTGCGGTAGGTGTTGCCGTAGGCCAAGCGCAAACCGCCTGTGGTGTAGTTGGCAGAGTAAGCCAAACCGCCACCGGCTTTGGCAGTGCCGTAGCTGTTGGTGGTACCAAAGCTTTGGATCGAACCCACCAAACCATTGATGTTAGGTGTGGTGTAGGTCAAGCCGCCACCAAAGTTCAAAGGAGCTGTACCAGTTTGGGCTGTGTTAGCAGCGCCCAGTGTTGGCATGGTAACAACGCCGTTGTACTTGGCGTTGTAGCTGGCAGAGCGAGTGTTTTGGAAGGTGCCATCACCCACAGCAGCGGCAGCAGCAGCGGTAACGGGTGTGTAAGCGTACTTGCCGGTGAATGTGCTCATGCCGTTGTCACCAGGGTTGGTGGACGTAGCGGTCAAAGCGTTCCAGCCCAAAGAGTTCAAGCCGGTGTTGTTCAATGTACCTTGGGTCACCCAAGCTTGGTCGGTCACGCGACCCACATCCAACGAACCGTAAGTGGCGCTGGCGATACCCACAGTGGCACCGCGGGTGAAAATGTTTGGCTTTTGACCGCCGTTGGTCGCTGCGTTGCCAGAAGTGGTCGAGCCCATTTGGCCTTCTTTCATGCTGAGCTCGCCCAACAGGTTGAAGTTGGCAGACAAGCCAGCACCCAGGTCTTCTTTACCGCGGAAGCCCAATGTGGAAGTAGAGCCAGCGTTAGAAGCGATGTCAGAGTAGGTCTTGCCGTTGTCTGTGCCACGGAACATGGTTTGGTCCAAGTTACCGTAAATGGTCACAGAAGATTGTGCGAAGGCGCCGGTGGCTGCCAGTGCTGCGATTGCAACGAGGGTTTTTTTCATTTCAAGGTTCTCCAAGGTTTGAACAAGGTCTCCGGTTAACCGGGACAACCACCATTTCTGGAAGTTGCGGCTATTGAACCAGAGACCTGACTGCCTCGCCATTCGAAACATGAAAAATAAGGCTATTTCGTTGCACAGATGCAACACCACTTAAGATTGCACCCATGGATACCCTCATTTCTTCCCTCGACAGCGCCTTGCGCACGGTGTTTGCGCCACACCACGCACACCGGGAAAACCCCGGTCTGGCCCACGAGGACCACGCCCTGTCCGTGCCGCTGTCAGACACCGAAAAGCGCGAGGCTGCGGCTTTGATGCGCGTCAACCATGTGGGCGAGGTGTGCGCGCAAGCGCTGTACACAGCTCAAGCGCTGGCCACACGCGATCCTGCACTTCGCCAACACTTCATCACGGCCTGCGAAGAAGAAACCGACCACCTGGCTTGGACAGAAGAGCGTCTGCGCGAGTTAGGGGGCCGTACCAGCCTGCTCAACCCCCTGTGGTACGCCGGCGCCTTTGGCATTGGCCTGCTCGCGGGTAAGTTAGGGGGTGACCGCGTGAGTCTGGGCTTTGTGGTCGAAACCGAGCGTCAGGTGGAGGCCCATTTGCAGAGCCATCTTGAGAAATTACCCAGCCACGACCACGCCTCACGCGCCATCGTGGCGCAAATGAAAAACGATGAGGCACGTCACGCCAAAGAGGCCGAGTTGGCCGGCGCCACCCTGCTGCCAGCCCCCATGCAAAGTGCGATGCGTTGGATGGCCAAGGTGATGACCACCGTGGCACATCGGATTTAAGCCTCCACCACCTCAAAACTGGTGGTGATCTCCGCCGTCTTGCCCAGCATGATGCTGGCCGAGCAGTATTTATCGTGGCTCATGGCAATGGCACGCTCCACGGCCAAAGCGGGAATGGCTTTGCCCGTGACGGTGAAGTGCATGTTGATGTGGGTGAACACCTTGGGGTCTTGCTCTGCCCGAACGCTGGTGAGTTTGACGCTGCAACCGCGCACATCGTGGCGCCCGCGCTTCAGGATCAACACCACGTCGTAGGCGGTGCAGCCGCCGGTGCCCGCCAAGACGGTTTCCATGGGGCGCGGCGCCAAGTTTTGACCGCCGTTTTCGGGCTTGGCAGCGTCTGGGGCGCCGTCCATCACGATGGTGTGTCCACTGCCTGTTTCAGCCACAAAACCCATGCCGGAGCGGGTGCCGCTTTGCCCGGTCCAACTGACGGTGCATTCCATGTCTGTGTCTCCTTGAGGGGGTGTGCGTGTGTGAATGGCAACAATTGTCATTGAAAAAACATATGCGTTTGAAAATATGTTTACACTGTGGGCTTGTCTCCTCCACCCTCAAAAGTGGATTTACCCCCGAGTCGAAAGACTCGGGGTTTTTTTATGCCCGCTGCTGCGCCGCTTGCTGCAGACAGGCGTCGAGCACCTGCTGGCGCATGTCATTGCGACGTCGCAATTGCGAGCGCTTGCTCGAAGCCACTTCGCTTTCTGGGCGAGGCTCCCAGGTCAACGGCAGCGTCCAATGCTGAGGTGTCAACTGCTCTGGCGCGCCGAGCTCTTGCCACAAGGCGTCGTAGCTCATGCCCACGCGCTGAGACAAGCTGGTGTAGCCCGCATAGGCATGGCCCTGGTCACTCACGCCCACCAGGCCAGCCAAACCCCAACCTTGGGCCAAGCCTTGCAGCGCATTGAGCAGCACGCCGCTGGGGCGCGTGCGCTCCATCAACTGGGTGAAGTCTTTGACCAAGTCTTTGCCCTCTTGCGAGCCTTGCACATTGCCAACCACCAGCACATGCGCTGAGGAATGTCCGCCGACCAAAGCGTGGGGCAACACACTGAAGGCGGCACGCATGACGGCTTGGCCGTCGAGCTCTAAGTGCAGCTCAAGCTCACCCTCACGGCTGAGCACGCGCCCGGGGCGCAGCATCACACGCACCTGACGTTCTTTGAGGGTCAACTCGCACAAAACCAAGCCATTGCGGGCGTACCAATCGATGACACGTGCCGCGCTGACGGTGTGCGTCAACCAAGCGAAGTGGGCCACCTCTGCCGCCGCGCGGCCTGGTGCGTCCAACCCGGTCCACAGGTAGGCCCGGGTGCAACGCAACAGCAGCAGCGGGTCGGTATCCAGCAGCTGCACCAAGCCCAGAGCGTTGAGGTTTTCGTGCACCGCCTGGATGTGCACACGCTGCCACAGGTAGCGCAGATTGAACTTCAAGCGGCGCTTGAACGTTTGCAGCGATCCCCCGGCGCCATCGTCGGTTTGTTGGAATAAAGAGGCGGCGGTGGGTAGCACTGAACAGGGGTGTGTTGGTAAAGCTGTCAGTGTAGTGGCACAGGCATAAGAGACAATGGCTTCATGTCTACCCGTACCGCCAAAGCCCGCACCCTGACCCCTGCCGATTACCTGAAAAAAATCTTGACGGCACGCGTCTACGACGTGGCCCAAGAGTCGGCACTGGAAGTGGCCAAAAACCTGAGCCGTCGCCTGCACAACACCGTGCTCCTCAAGCGTGAAGACCAGCAACCGGTGTTCAGCTTCAAGCTGCGCGGCGCCTACAACAAGATGGCGCACCTCACGCCCGAGCAATTGAAAAAAGGCGTCATCTGCGCCTCGGCTGGCAACCACGCCCAAGGCGTGGCCCTGGGCGCCAACCGCTTGGGTGCCAAAGCCGTGATCGTGATGCCCGTGACCACCCCGGCCTTGAAGATCGAGGCTGTCAAAGCCTTGGGTGGTGAGGTGGTGTTGCACGGCGACAGCTACTCCGACGCGCACCAGCACGCACTCACGCTAGAGCGGAAAAACGGCATGACCTTTGTGCATCCGTTTGACGACCCCGACGTGATTGCAGGCCAAGGCACCATCGCCATGGAAATGCTGCGCCAGCACCAAGGTCCGCTGGACGCCGTGTTTGTGGCCATTGGCGGGGGCGGTTTGATTTCTGGCGTGGCCAACTACATCAAGGCGGTACGCCCAGAGATCAAAGTCATCGGCGTGCAAATGGACGACTCCTCCGCCATGATGCAGTCGGTGGCCAAAGGCCAACGCGTGACCCTCAGCGATGTGGGCTTGTTCTCCGACGGCACGGCGGTGAAGTTGGTGGGCGAAGAAACCTTCCGCATCTCACGCAAGCTGGTCGACAGCTACATCACCGTCGACACCGACGCGGTGTGTGCCGCCATCAAAGACGTGTTCGTCGACACCCGAAGCATCGTCGAGCCTGCGGGCGCGCTCGCCGTGGCCGCCATCAAACAGTACGTGGCCGAGCACAAAACCAAAGGCGAAACCTACGCGGCCATTTTGTGCGGTGCCAACATGAACTTCGACCGCCTGCGCTTTGTGGCCGAGCGCGCCGAAGTGGGCGAAGAGCGCGAAGCTTTGTTCGCCGTCACCATCCCCGAGCAGCCCGGCAGCCTGCGCCGCTTTTGCGAGCTGATTGGCAAATTGCCCAGCTTTGGCGGCGGCAAAACCCCACGCAACGTGACCGAATTCAATTACCGCATGAGCGACCAAGCCAAGGCGCATGTGTTTGTGGGCTTGACCACCGGCGTCAGGGGCGAAAGCAGCAAGATGGCTGCGCACTTCACCAAGCACGGCTTTGATGCCATTGACCTCACCCACGACGAGCTGGCCAAAGAGCACATCCGCCACATGGTGGGTGGCCACTCGGCACTGGCTCAAGAGGAGCGTTTGTTGCGGTTTGAGTTTCCGGAGCGTCCGGGCGCTTTGATGAAGTTTTTACTGGCCATGCGCCCGGGCTGGAACATCAGCCTGTTCCACTACCGCAACCAAGGGGCCGATTACGGCCGCATCTTGATGGGGCTGCAAGTCCCCAAGTCCGACACCCAGGCCTTTGCCAAGTTTTTGTTGGCCTTGGGCTACCCCTATGTGGAAGAAACCCACAACCCCGCCTACCGTTTGTTTTTGCAGCGTTAACGCCCTGGTCGCCAAGCGTCGGCGGCCTTATTTTTTGACCGGCAGTTCAAGGGTCAACGCTGCGGGGCTTTGCAGGCTGGCTCCCAAGTTTGCGCGTCGGCCTTGGGTCGACTGCAGCACCAAGCCTTCGGCCACCACCGCGCCCACCCGCACGGGTTTGGCGGGTTTGCCATCTACCGCAATCAATGCCGCACCCTGAGAAGGCCCACCGGTGAGCACCCCCACAAGTTGGAAGCGACTGGCCAAGCTCGGCGCGGCCACCTCAGCCACTGGCTGAGCACCCAAACTGCGTGCTGCGGCATCCAAATTGACGTCAGCGGCAACCGTGTGTGCCAGAGGGCTCAGAGCGTCTGTCACCGGGCTGACCGACCCACGCAAACCCCAGGCCACCGCAGAGAAAGCGGCCAGCGCCCACACCGCCCAAGAGGCGGTGCGCACCAACAAAAATGGGTAACGGGTCTGCAACATACGCGGATTATGATTCAGCGCATGAAGAATCTTCCGACAGCCAAGCGCCAGCGCGGCTTTACCCTGATTGAGTTGATGGTGGTGCTGGCCATACTGGGCGTGCTGGCAGCCCTGATCGTGCCCAATGTGCTGGACCGCGCCGACGACGCGCGCAGCACCGCAGCGCGCACCGACGTGAACAACCTCATGCAAGCCCTCAAGCTCTACCGCTTGGACAACCAGCGTTACCCCGCTGCTGAACAAGGCTTGCAAGCCTTGGTGGTCAAACCCAGCACGGGCCCCGCGCCACTGAACTGGAAGCCTTATGTGGACAAGTTGCCCAACGACCCCTGGGGCCGCCCCTACCAATACATGAACCCGGGCGTCAAAGGCGAGGTCGATGTGCTGTCCCTGGGTGCAGACGGTCAACCCGGCGGCGAAGGCAAAAACGCCGACATCGGCAGCTGGCAATAAGCCCCCCGCGCATGCAGCGCCAACGTGGCCTGACCCTGTTGGAGCTGCTGGTGGTGCTGGCCATCATCGGCTTGACTTTGGCTGGCGTGGCCCTGAGCTTGCGCAACAGCCCACAAACCCAGCTTGAGTTGGAGACCCAACGCCTGATCGCCCACCTCGAAGCAGCGCGCGCGCAGTCGCGCACCAGTGGCATGCCTTTGGTCTGGCGCAGCACACCCACCGGGTATGCCATTGACTCAGCCCAGCCCGCCAGCCGCGCTTCCAACCCAGCCCCCACCGAGCACCGCTGGCTCATCCCTGGCATGCAAGCAAGCCCCCCAGCGACGCAGGTGGTGTTGGGGCCCGAACCCATCATCGCGCCGGCCAGCATCACCTTGGTGGCGCCCCCCACAGCGGGCGCCAACGCCCAAACACGTCGCCTTGCCACCGATGGGCTGCGACCTTTTGAGGTGCAGCCATGACGCGCCAGCGGACATGCGTACGCGCGTTGCACCCTGCCAAAGGCTTCACCCTGATTGAAGTCTTGGTGGCGCTGGCCATCGTGGCCTTGGCCTTGATGACGGGCATGAAAGTCAGTGGCGCTTTGGTCTTCAACGCGCAACGACAAACCGGGGTGTTGCTGGCACAAATTTGCGCCGACAACGCCATTCACCAACTGCGTCTGTCCCAACAATTGCCCGGCGTGGGTGAGACCCGGGTGCCGTGCGTGCAAGCCGAGCGCAACTTAGAAGTGGCGCTGACGGTGCGCAGCACACCCAACCCCTCGTTTCGGCGTGTCGACGCCCAGGTCTTCGATGCCCAGACCCCCATCTTGCGCGTGGCCACCGTGCTGGGTCGCTATTAGGTCGCGATGAAAAACCAACGTGGCTTCACCTTGATCGAACTGCTGATCGCCATCACCGTGATGGCGGTGATGGCGGGCCTGAGCTGGCGTGGCCTGGATGGTCTGCTGCGCACGCGCGAAGCCACACAACAGCGGGTTGACCAAACCGCCGTGCTGCAAACCGTGCTGGCCCAATGGACGGCCGACCTCGACGCCATGCAAGCCGTACCTGGCCTCAGCGACGCTGGTTTGCTGTGGGACGGGCAAGTGCTGCGCATCACGCGGCGCAGCAGCGCTTGGCGAATGGATGGCAGCGACCCCGGCCTGTGGGTGGTGGCATGGACCCGCCAAGGCACCACCCACGGCCAATGGGTGCGCTGGCAATCGGCGGCACTGACCGAACGCAACGCCCTCAACCAAGCCTGGCAACAAGCCGCGCGCTGGGGACAAAACCCCAGCAGCGAGGACCTGGCCCGCCAAACCCTGTTGACGCCTCTGGACCGGTGGCAGCTGGTGTACTTTCGGGGCAACGCGTGGACCAACCCCTTGTCCAGCGCGGCCGTCGCGGCCAGCCCCGGCGAGCCAACCGCTGCGGCTGCGCCATCTACGGTCAACAGCACGCCAGACGCCATCCGCCTGCTGCTGGATCTGCCTGCCAGCACCGGCTTGGGTGGTCGGCTGACCCTCGACTGGGTGCGGCCCAACTTCAGCAACACCAAGTCATGACCCAGCGGCACCACCCTCACTCCCCGCAACGAGGCGCGGCCTTGCTGGCCGCCATGCTCACCGTGGCCTTGGTGGCCACCTTGGCAGCGGGCGCACTGTGGCAGCAGTGGCGCAGCACCGAAGTCGAAGGCGCAGAACGACAACGCGCACAAGCCCGTTGGTTGCTGGCAGGGGCCCTGGACTGGGCGCGCGTCATCTTGCGCGAGGACGCACGCGCCGACACCGCCACCGCCACCGACCATTTGGCAGAGCCCTGGGCCGTGCCCTTGCAAGAAGCGCGTTTGTCGAGCTTCTTGTCGGCGCTGCCAGACGGCAGCAGCAACAGCGACGACGACCAACTGGCTCAACAGGTTTTTTTGTCGGGCCAGATCAACGATTTACAAGCCCGGCTCAATGTCACCAACTTGCTGGAGAGTGACCGCATCAGCCCCGCTGCCTTGGCGAGCTTTGCGCGTTTGTTTGAAGCCTTGAACCTGCCGCCCGAGCAACTGCGCCTGCTGGCGCAAGGCCTGGAGAACGCACAGCGCAAAACCAACCCTGCCCAAACGATGCCCCAGCGGGTGAGTCAACTGGGCTGGTTGGGCGTTTCCAGCGACACCTTGAATCGGCTGACGCCCCACATCACGGTGCTGCCGGTGCCCACACCCGTCAACGTGAACACCGCCAGCGCCGAGGTCTTGTATGCCAGCGTGGGCGGCCTGAGCTTGGCCGATGCGCAGCGCTTGGTGGCTCTGCGCAGTCGGACGCACTGGAACAGCGTGGCTGACTTTCAGAAAGCTGCCGGTGGCAACGCAACGTCCGACAGCGACAGCACACGCAGCGTGAACACCCGATTTTTTGAGGTCTGGGGACGCCTGCGCATGGCCAACACCCTGGTGCAAGAACGCTCGGTGGTGCAGCGTGACCAAACCGAGGTCAAAGTGCTCTGGCGCGAGTCGGGTATGTGGGCGGGCCAACAGACCCCATCTCTACAATGATTGATCCATGCTGATCATCGCCCTTGACCACTCTCTGAACGCCGCTGCCTCTGAGGTCGCGTACGCGCTCTCGGACGGACACAGCGTGTTGCGCAGCGGCACGGGAGGACCCGCCACTTTGTCGCAGCACGCAGGTGAAGTGGTGGCCGTGGTGCCTCACAGCCGTTTGTCGTGGATGGCGGTGCAACTGCCACCTGGCAGCCACGGCGCGCGCTTGGATGCGGTGGTCCAAGGCCTGCTGGAAGAGCGGGTGCTGGACGACTTGGCCCAACTGCATTGGGTGCTTCCCAAGCAAGCCCAGGCCCTGACCAAAAGCGGGGGCCACACCGTGGTGGCCGTGTGCGACGCGCAGTGGCTGCGCCAAAGCCTGGCCCCGTTGCAAGCCGCCGGTTTGACCGTGCAGCGCTTGGTGCCTGAAATTTGCCCCAGTGACACCCCCACGCTGCACGTCACGGGTACGCCGGACCACGCGCTGTGCCTGCTCAGCCACGCCAGTGGCGTGTTGGCTTTGCCACCCAACACCGCCCAATGGCAGGCGTTTGGCCCACTGAGCGACCCTGAGCTACAGGTCTACGCCGAGCCCGCCATGGTGGCACACGTGCAACAGCAGTTCCAGCGCCAACCCGTGCTGCAAAGCGCGGCGCAACGCTGGCTGGCAGCCGCCAACCAGACCGAGTGGAACCTGGCCCAAGGCGAATGGGCACAAGGCCACGCCCAACGCCTGCAACGCTGGTTGCAAAGCAGCTGGCAAACCTTGCGCCACCACCCACAGTGGCGCCCCGTGCGCTGGGGTTTGGTGGTGCTGTTGGCGATACAACTGATCGGGCTCAACGCCTTGGCTTGGCGCGAACAACGCGCCCTGGCCCAACAGCTGGCGGCCTTGCCCAGCCTTTTGACTCGCACCTTCCCGCAGGTCACGCTGGTGGTGGATGCGCCACTGCAAATGCGGCGTGAACTCAACGCCTTGAAGCAAGCTTCGGGCAGCCCCGCCAGCAACGACTTTGAGCCCCTGCTGTCGGCTTTGGCCAGCGTGCTGCCGGCAGACCAAACACCCAGCCAACTGCACTTTGCAGACCGCGTCTTGCGCGTTCAAGGGCTGCGCCTGAACACTGAGCAAAGTCAACACGCCAGCCGTGCGCTGCAAGCCCTGGGTTTGGTCTTGCGCCAAGAGGGTGACGACACCTGGCTGCTCCAAGGCGAGGTCAACCCATGAGCACGCCGCGCACCTCTGGGCACAGCGCACGCGATGCGCTGCGCGCGCGTTGGCAAGCGCTCTCCAGCAGCGAACAGCGCAGCCTGTCCTGGTTGGGTGGGGTGCTGTGCGTAGCGCTGGTGTACAGCGTGGCTATTGCGCCCGCTTGGCGCACTTTGAAACACAGTCAAGCGCAACGCGAGCAACTCGGCCTCCAACTGGCTCAGATGCAAGCCTTGCAAGCCCAGGCCCAAGCCTTGCAACAACGCACGCCCATGTCCCGCGACGAAGCGCTGCGCACCCTGCAAAGCCTGAGCAACGCGGCTGGCTCTGGCCTGCAACTCACGGTGCAAGGCGAACGCGTGTCGGTGCAGGTCAAAGCCCTGCCCGCCTCGGCCTTGGCGCAATGGCTCCAAATGGTGCGCACGCAAGCGCAAAGCTTGCCTGTAGAGGCACACCTGAGCCAAGCCAGCTCCGCCAACCCTGGCGCGCCCGTCAGCTGGAACGGCACGCTGGTCCTGAGCTTGCCCCAACGCCCCAGCCCGGCCAGCAAAGCCCCTTGAGGTAGACCCCCTTGTCTTTGCTACGCCGTCCCAACCCTGCCCTGCGTTCAGCGCGCAGCACCACGGCAACGGCTCACGCCAAGCGCTGGGCCTGGCTTGGTGTGTTGACTGGGCTGGTGGTGGGCCTAATCACGCAAGCCCCAGCGCCTTGGCTGGCATACGGCGTGGCGCAACTCAGCCACCAACGTGTGTTGCTGAACAACGCACAAGGCACGGTATGGAACGGCTCGGCCCAATGGGTGCTCAGCCCTGGCTTGCGCAACGGGCAGCCTGAGGCCCAAGACACCCAAGCATTGCCAACGCCAGTGCGCTGGCAGTTGCAACCGCAATGGCGCGCTGGCGTGGCACTGGTGCTGGTGCTGAGCGCCGACTGCTGTACCCCTCAGCCCCTAGAACTTGCACTGTCGCCCCTGTGGGGCGGTGTGCGCGTTGACGTCAACGACCAACAGTCGCAATGGCCCGCCCAGTGGCTGGTCGGTTTGGGCGCTCCATGGAACACCATCCAGCCACAAGCCCAGTTGCAACTGCGCACCCAAGGTCTGCGCTGGCAAACCCAAGCCGGGCAAGAACAGCTGCAAGGCTTGGCCGAACTTCAAGTGCAACAACTGAGCACCCGCCTGTCCACCCTGCGCCCCTTGGGGAGCTACCGCCTACAACTGCGCGGCGGTGACACAATGGCCATGACACTCGACACCTTGGAGGGCAGCTTGCAGCTCCAAGGCAGCGGTCAGTGGGTGAACCACCGCTTGCGTTTTCAAGGCGAAGCATCTGCCGCACCCGAATTTGAAGCAGCCCTGTCTAATTTGCTGAACATCCTGGGGCAACGCCGGGGTCACAAATCCATCATGGAACTGAGTTAAGACCTATGTCGCAACCCCACACCCCAAAGCCCCCTCTTATGACGACCCATATGTCACCCCATATGTCACCCCATATGCCAACCCATATGTCACGCCTGATGTCAACCCGCAAGCCTCACAGCCCATGCCCACCCAGCGCTTGGCGATGGGCGCTCAGCCTGGCTTTGGGCTTGGGGCTGTTGCCAGCCCTAGGTGCCGGCTTGGCGCATGCCGCTGGCCCCGCAGCCAAAGCAGCTGCGGCACAACCCATCACGCTGAACTTTGTCAACGCCGACATCGAAAGCGTGGCCCGCACACTGGCCACCTTGTCCAACAAAAACCTGGTGGTTGACCCACGCGTCAAGGGCACGCTCAACCTCAGCACCGAGTTGCCCGTCTCGCCCGCCGAGGCCTGGACTCAGTTCTTGGCCGCGCTGCGCTTGCAAGGCTTTGCCGTGGTGGAGACCCAAGGCTTGTTCAAGGTGGTGCCCGAGGCCGATGCCAAGCTGCAAGGCGGCAGCGTGCAGCAAATTCCCAACCCCAGTGCAACGCAAGGCGCTTCTCAGGGCCCCTCTGGCGGCCAGGTGGTGACGCAAATTTTCAAGCTCAACTTTGAGCAAGCCAACAACCTGGTGCCGGTGCTGCGTCCGCTCATCAGCCCCAACAACACCATCAACGTCAATCCCGGCAACAACTCGCTGGTGATCACCGACTACGCCGACAACTTGCAACGCATGGCCCGCATCATTGCGGCCCTGGATGTGTCCAACGCCAGCGATGTGGAAGTGGTTTCCCTCAAACACGCCATCGCGGTGGACTTGGCGCCCTTGGTGACCCGGCTGATCGAACCCAGCAGCACCACCACCGCTGCAGCCACCACGGCCACACCCGGTCAAACCGGCAGCGACTACAAAACCACCTTGCTGGCCGAGCCGCGCAGCAACGCCTTGATCGTGCGCGCGGCCAACCCCGCCCGCTTGGCGCTGGTGCGTGCTTTGATCGACAAGCTCGACCAGCCCGGCACCAGCGCGCCCAGCGGCAACATCCATGTGGTGTATCTGAAAAACGCCGACGCCACCAAACTCGCAGCCACCTTGCGCGCAGCCGTCAGCGGCGGTTCGGCCCTGACCAGCACCAGCGCGCCCATCAGCTTGGCCAACACGCCCCCCATCGGCTCAGCGCCCACGGGCATGACCAGCAGCATCGGCAGCACCCTGGGCAGCAGCAACACCAGCGCGGCCACCACGGGCGGACAAATTCAGGCTGACACAGCCACCAACTCGCTGATCATCACTGCGCCCGAACCTCAGTACCGCCAATTGCGTGCCGTGATTGACATGCTGGACCAACGCCGCGCTCAGGTGATGGTCGAGAGCTTGATTGCCGAGGTCAACGCCAGCAAGGCCCAACAAATTGGCATCCAATGGCAATCGGCCTTGGGCTCCACGGGGGTGGCGGGCACCAGCTTTGGCAGCACCGGCAACATCACCTCTTTGTCGCAAGGCGGCACCGCTGCGGCGACGGCAGGCATTTCGAGCGGTTTGAACATTGGCACGGTGCGCAACATCAATGGCACCAATGTGCTCAGCAGCTTGGCGAACTTTTTGCAAACCAACACCGACGCCAACATCCTTTCAACACCCAATTTGCTCACGCTCGACAACGAAGAAGCCAAAATCGTGGTGGGGCAAAACGTGCCGTTTTTGACTGGGCAGTACACCAGCAGCAACACCGCCACGGGCGCGGTCAACCCCTTCCAAACCATCGAGCGCAAAGACGTGGGCTTGACCCTCAAGGTCAAACCCCAAATCAGCGAGACCGGCACCGTCAAGCTCACCATTTTTCAAGAGGTGTCGAGCATTGGCACCTCCACCACCTCGGGCTACATCACCAACAAACGCTCCATCGAGTCGAATGTGTTGGTGGAAGACGGCGCCATTGTGGTGTTGGGTGGCTTGCTGTCCGACGACTATGCGGGCAACAAAAGCCAAGTGCCCAGCCTGGGCGACATTCCGGGTTTGGGCTGGTTGTTCAAGAGCGAGACGCGCAGCCGCACCAAGTCCAACCTGATGGTGTTCTTGCGTCCGGTGGTGGTGCGTGACGCCAACGCCACCGAAGCCTTGAGCAACAACCGCTACCAACAAATGTTGGGCTTGCAGCAAAGCGCGCAGCCGCCGCAAAACGCCATCCTCGACACCGGCGGCGCCCCCCTCATGCCCGCCCTGCCCGGCACAGTGCCTGCGGCTCCCGGCATGGTGCCCGCCCCATCGGCGGCCCAGAAATAAGCCCCATGCGCCGACCGCTGCCCTACGCCTTTGCCCGCACCCACCAGCTGTTGCTGGAGGACGATGGCCGCACCCTCACCCTGTGGCACAGCGACGCGCCGGACCCCGGCGCCTGGAGCGAGGTGCTGCGCCGTCATGACGTACAAGCCTTTGAGTACACCGACAAAGCCAGCTTGGCCAAACGCCTGAGCGAAGCCTATGCCCAAGCCGACAGCAATGCCGCCGCCGTGGTGAGCGAGGTCGAGAGCGACACCGACCTCAGCCGCATGATGCAAGAGCTGCCTGCGGTGGAAGACCTGCTCGAAGCCGCTGACGACGCACCCATCATCCGCATGCTCAATGCGCTGCTCACCCAGGCCGCACGTGACGGCGCCAGCGACATCCACATCGAACCCTACGAACGCCACAGCAGCGTGCGCTTTCGGGTCGACGGCACGCTGCGTGAAGTGGTGCAACCCAACCGCGCCTTGCATGCGGCGCTGATTTCGCGCCTGAAAATCATGGCCGAGCTCGACATTGCCGAAAAGCGCTTGCCGCAAGATGGCCGCATCTCGCTGCGCTTGGGTCAACGCGCCATCGATGTGCGCGTGTCCACCCTGCCGAGTGCGCATGGCGAACGCGCCGTGTTGCGTTTGCTCGACAAATCAGAAAGCCGCCTGACGCTGCAAGCCGTCGGCATGGAGGGCGAGACCCTGCGCCGCTTTGAACACTTGGTGCAGCAACCCCACGGCATCATCTTGGTCACCGGCCCCACGGGCTCGGGCAAAACCACCACCTTGTATGCCGCGCTCCAGGGGCTGGATGCCACCCGCAACAACATCATGACGGTGGAAGACCCGATCGAGTACGAACTCGCCGGCGTGGGCCAAACCCAGGTCAACCCCAAAATTGATTTGGACTTTGCCAAAGCCCTGCGCGCCATCTTGCGACAAGACCCCGACATCATCATGATTGGCGAAATCCGCGACTACGAGACCGCGCAAATCGCCATCCAGGCCTCCCTCACCGGCCACTTGGTGCTGGCCACCTTGCACACCAACGACGCGGCCAGCGCCGTGACCCGCCTGACCGACATGGGCGTGGAGCCCTTCTTGCTCAGCTCGTCGCTGTTGGGCGTGTTGGCCCAGCGCTTGGTGCGCAAGCGCTGCACCCACTGCGCGCCCAAACCTGGGCAGGGCTATGGCGTGGTCGGGTGCGACGCCTGCGGCCAAAGCGGCTACCAAGGCCGTACCGGTATTTTTGAATTGCTCACCACCAACGACGACATCCGCGCCCTGATTCACCAACAAAGCAGCGAAGCCCAACTGCGCGACGCCGCTTTGCGCGCGGGCATGACGCTGATGCGCGATGACGGCGAGCGGCTGGTGCAAGCAGGCATCACCAGCGCCGAAGAGTTGGTGCGCGTGACGCGCGATTGAAGCCCCACGCCATGCCTGCCTACACCTTCGAAGCCCTCGACGCCCAAGGCCAAACCCGCAGGGGCGTGTTGGAGGCCGACACGGCCCGCGCGGCGCGCAGCCAGTTGCGGGCGCAAAGCTTGGTGCCGCTCAAGGTAGACGCCATGCAGCGGCACAACCAAGGGCTCAACACGGTCATTTGGGAATCGCGCATCTTCAGTGGCTCTGCCCTGGCGGTGTGGACACGCCAGTTGGCGGGTTTGGTGGGAGCGGGCTTGCCGCTCGAACGCGCGCTCAGCGCTTTGGCCGAAGAGGCAGACACCCCGCGCCAGCGCGACTTGGTGTCTGCCCTGCGCAGTGAGGTCAACGCCGGCGCACCGTTTGCCAAAGCCTTGGGGCAGCACCCACGGGAGTTTTCAAACATCTACATTGCCGTCATCGGCGCGGGTGAGCAAAGTGGGCATTTGGGCGGCGTGCTCGAACGCTTGGCCGAAGACTTACAAGCCCAGCAAAAGCTGCGCGGCAAGCTGTTGGCTGCGGGCCTTTACCCGGCCATCGTGAGCTTGGTGGCCTTGGTGATTGTGTTGTTCTTGCTGGCTTATGTGGTGCCCCAAGTGGCCCAGGTGTTCACCAGCAGCCAACGCACTTTGCCTGTGTTGACCCGTGCCATGCTGGCCTTGAGTGAAGCCGTGCAAAGCTATTGGCTCGTGGGTGTGCTGTCGTTGTGCGCGCTAGGAGTGGGGGCGCGGCTTGGCCTCAAGCAAGCCGCCCTGCGCTTGCGCTTTGACGCCGCTTGGCTCAAGCTGCCCCTGGTGGGCCGCTTGGCCCGTGGCTACAACGCGGCCCGCTTTGCCAGCACGCTGGCCATGTTGGCCACGGCGGGCGTACCGATTTTGAAAGCCTTGCAAGCCGCCGCAGACACCCTGTCCAACGCCGCCCTGCGCCAGGACGCGCAAGACGCGCTGGTGTTGGTGCGCGAGGGTGCGCCCTTGGCCACGGCCTTGGCGCAGCACCCACGTTTTCCGAGGTTGTTGGTCATGTTCTCGCGCTTGGGCGAACAAACCGGCACCCTGCCCGCCATGCTGCAAAGTGCAGCCAACCAGCTCAGTGCCGAAGTACAACGCCGCGCCCTGCAACTGGCCACAGTGCTCGAACCCTTGCTGATCGTGCTCATGGGCGGCATGGTGATGCTCATTGTGTTGTCGGTGATGTTGCCGATCATTCAACTGAACAACCTGATCAGATAATTGGGTTCTGACCCCAATTCACTGACCCCAATTCACCCAACGGATGGAAAAACCATGAGCGTTTCTTTGGATGGCAAGTTGGTGGTGGCGATCTCATCGCGCGCGCTGTTTGACTTTGAGCAAGAGAACCTGGTGTTCGAACAAGGCGATGACCGCGCCTACATGCAGCTGCAGCTCGACCGCTTGGAAACCCCAGCCAAACCTGGCGTGGCATTCTCTTTGGTGCAAAAAATGTTGGCGTTCAACGACGACAGCGCACAGCGGGTCGAGGTGGTGATCTTGTCGCGCAACGACCCGGTCAGTGGCATGCGGGTGTTTCGCTCGGCGCAGCATTACGGTTTGACCATTCAGCGCGGCAGCTTCACACGCGGCCAGTCACCTTGGCGGTATCTGCGCCCGCTCAACGCCAACTTGTTTTTGTCGACCCACCTCTCCGACGTGCGCTCTGCCCTGGGTGCTGGCGTGCCGGCTGCACAGGTCTACCCGCATTCGGCCCATGCCTCACAAGCCCACCCGCACGAAGTGCGCATTGCCTTTGACGGCGACGCGGTGCTGTTCAGCGACGAGGCCGAGCGCGTGTACCAAGCCGAAGGCTTGAGCGCTTTTCAGCAGCACGAAAAAGACAAAGCCACCCTGCCCTTGTCGGCCGGCCCTTTCAAGCCCCTGCTGGCCGCGCTGCAGGTGTTGCAGCAAGCGGGCACGCCACAGATGCGCATTCGCACCGCGCTCGTCACGGCACGCAGCGCACCGGCGCACGAGCGCGCCATTCGCACGCTGATGAACTGGAACATCGAGGTGGACGAGGCCATGTTTTTGGGTGGCTTAGAAAAGGGTGAGTTCTTGCGTGAGTTTGAGCCCGACTTTTTCTTTGATGACCAAACCGGGCACATCGAGTCCGCCGCCCGCCACGTGCCTGCAGGCCATGTCGCCAGTGGTGTGCGCAACCCCGCTGATTGATCCTGATGAGTCAACGCCCATGAACGCCGCTCAATCCGTCAGCCACAGCGTGGTGAACCACTGGCAGCAAAGCCGCTTGCAACTGCGCCGTGTGTGGGCGCTGTCTCTGCCCTATTTTGTGCAGTCTGAGGACAAGTGGCGCGCACGCGGGTTGCTGGCCGCGTGCGTGGGTCTGAACCTGGGCATGGTCTACCTGATGGTGCTGCTCAATGACTGGAACCGCGTGTTCTACGACGCCTTGCAAGAGCGCAACGCCGAGGTGTTTTGGCACCAACTGGGCGTGTTTGCAGGGCTGGCCACCTGTTTCATTTTGGTGGCGGTGTACCGCTTTTATTTGACGCAATTGTTGGAGCTGCGTTGGCGCGCTTGGATGACAAGCGACTACTTGGCGCGCTGGCTCACGCACCACACGTTTTACCAACTGGAGTTGCAGTCGCGCATCGGCTCTGGCAGCGGTTCAAGCGCCACCCAAGCGGCAGGAACCGACAACCCCGACCAGCGCATTCAAGAGGACGTGCAGCAGTTCACCGCCGACACGGTGGGCTTGAGCCTCGGGCTGCTCGACGCCACGGTGACCTTGCTGAGCTTTGTGGGCATCTTGTGGGGCTTGTCGGGTGGGTTCAGCTTTG
The DNA here is from genome assembly GCF_046052825.1 of Limnohabitans sp. GTDB lineage: Bacteria > Pseudomonadota > Gammaproteobacteria > Burkholderiales > Burkholderiaceae_C > Limnohabitans. The sequence goes on along the minus strand of NZ_JAVLFP010000030.1, from coordinate 7,274 downwards.
AGCTCGGCGGCCAAGCCGTCACCATCCCGGGCTTCATGGTCTGGATGGCCTTGGCCTATGCCTTGGCGGGCAGCTTGATTGGGCACTGGATTGGCAAGTCCATGGCCTCGCTCAACTTTGCACAACAACGATACGAAGCCGATTTTCGACACCACCTGATGCGCGTGCGCGAGTACAGCGAAGCCATTGCCTTGGACCGAGGCGCAGCAGTCGAGCAAGCCGCGTTGCAAACGCGCTTTGGCCAGGTGCTGGACAACTTCATGCGCTTGCTGCGGGTGCAAAAGCGCTACACCTGGTTCAACTCGGGCTACGGCCAAGCGGCGGTGGTGTTTCCCATGCTGGTGGCGTCGTCGCGTTACTTCAGTGGTGCCATTCAGTTGGGGGAGTTGATGCAAATCTCCTCCGCCTTTGGGCAAGTGCAAGAGTCGCTGAGCTGGTTCATCAGCAACTACAGCCGCTTGGCTTCGTGGCAAGCCACCACCTTGCGGCTGACGAGTTTTCAAGACCAGATGGCGGCCGTGTCCATGACCACAGGCCCTGCAACCCCTCACGCCGGCTTGAATGTGCTCAACACCGCGCCTTTGACGGTGTGCTTGCCCCATGGCGAGGTGCTGCTGGCCGACACCCGCTTGCACGTCGGCGTGGGCGACAGCGTGTTGATTCGCGGACCCTCGGGCTGCGGTAAGTCCACGCTGATGCGGGTGCTGGCGGGCATCTGGCCTTATGCGTCGGTGGCCGCATCCACCAGCGAGGCCGTCTCAAGCACTGCGCCACATGCTGCCATGGCGACTGGCAGTCCAAGGCAAAGCTCGGTCCCGCTCATTGCCTTGCCCGAAGGCAGCATGTTCATGCCACAACGCCCGTATTTTCCAGAAGGCAGCTTGCGCCAAGCCCTGGCCTACCCGGATGCGCCAGATCGCCACAGCGATGACGCGTTGCGCCAAGCCCTGAGCGATGCGCTCTTGCCCGAGCTGATGACGCAACTCGACACCGAGAGCCGCTGGACGCAACAACTCTCCGGTGGCGAACAACAACGCTTGGCTATGGCTCGGGTGCTGCTCAAACGCCCACGCTGGGTATTTGCCGACGAGGCCACCAGCGCACTCGACGAAGCGGCTGAAACCGTGCTGTACCAACAGCTGCTGGCCTTGGTGCGCGCGCAAGGTGGCGCCTTGGTGTCCATCGCCCACCGCCCCGGTGTGGCTGCGTTTCACCAAACCCAGTGGGTGTTCACGCCAGCGCCTGAAGGCAGCGCACAGAAGTTTGTGCTTGAGGTGAAGTAGGCGTGGGGCTCATGCCCTGCCCTGCCCTGCTCAGGCCTGCCAGCGTGCCCAGCCGTTCACAGCTCTTGTGTCAACCATGCAGGTATGTCGCGGCTCATGTGCAAGACGCGCCAAACGTCAATGACATCCGCCGACTCTATGTAGAACACAAGATAGGGGTAGCGATTCAGTGACCATGAGCGCAGACCCGGCAAGTCTAAACGGTGGGAGTATTGAGGCGAACCCGTCGCCGGATGCCTAGAAATATGCGTGTAAGCAAGCTCTAGGGCCTTGATGAAACCCAAAGCAGCGACGTCTGCCTGCTCTTTGAGGTAATGGTCGATCGCATGCTCAACGTCTTCGTTCGCCTTTGCACGTGGAACGACTGGTTTGAACTTCACTTGAGGTGTGTCGTTCGTTTAACTCGCTGATGCAGACGCTCAAAATAAGCAGCATCAGCAGGCTCAGCAGATTCGGAATGTGCGCCCACCAGCAACATAGATCGCAACTGCTGGCGGTCTTGGTCTTTGCGTATCAAGTCTCGAACATATTCACCGCTGCTGCCATAGCCTCGCTGACCGACCTGGTCATCGACAAAAGATTTCAAAGTGTCTGGCAGTGAAATATTCATGGTGCTCATGCGCCTATCTTAAACACACAGAAAGACAGGGCACAGAAGTTTGTGCTTGAGATGGTGTAAGTCCCGGGCGAATGCTCTGCCCAGCTCAAGCCCGCCAGCGTGCCCAGCCCTTGGCACGCAAATCACACGCGGGGCAGGTGCCGCAGCCGTAGCCCCAGTCGTGGCGGTGGGTGCGGTCCCCCAGGTAGCAGGTGTGCGATTGTTCGACGATGAGTTGCACCAAGGCGTCTCCCCCTCCCGCCTGCGCCCGTTCACCCAAGTCGTGCGCGAGTTGCCAGGTCTGGGCTTTGTCGATCCACATCAACGGGGTCTCGATCAGCAAGCGACGGTCCATGCCCAGCGACAACGCAATTTGCATGGCCTTCATGGTGTCGTCGCGGCAATCGGGGTAGCCTGAAAAATCCGTCTCGCACACGCCGGTGACGATCACGTCCAAATCGCGCCGATAGGCCAGCGCTGCCGCCAAGGTCAAAAACAACAAATTGCGACCCGGCACAAAGGTGTTGGGCAAGCCCGAGGCTTCCATCTTGAAGGTCATGTCGCGGGTGAGCGAAGTCTCGCTCACTTGCCCCAGCACCGCGAGGTCCAGCAAATGGTCTTCGCCCAATTTGTGGGCCCATTGGGGAAAGGTGGCTTTGAGCTGCTGCAACACATTCAAGCGTGCCGCCAGCTCCACGTGGTGGCGTTGGCGGTAATCAAAAGCCAAGGTTTCCACGCGCTCGTACTGTGACAGCGCATGGGCCAAACAGGTGGTGGAGTCTTGCCCGCCCGAAAACAAAACCAAAGCGTTGCGGTGAATGGGAAGGTGTGGCGTGAACGTCATGGTGCAGTGCGCGTGGGCGGCTTCTTGGGTTGCCATTTGAAAAACATAGGGTATTGGCGTTGCACCAAAGGGCTCTCAAAACCCCAAGACAAACAACCGCCCAGGTGTGCGGGCGGTACATCGGCTTGGGTCTGCTTGAAACTTGCACTCACCGTTTGAAAAGCCGCTGTGGCCATGTTGAACAACAGCTCGCGCAAATGCGTGCAGCCCTTGGCTTTGCCCAAGTGCTCGTCAATGGCACGTCGCCACCCTGAGCGCATGCTGTGGCCCACCATGTTTTGCATGGGTGCTTGCGCGCTGGGGCACTCGCCGTGCGGCACGCCGTCCATGGCCACCACCAGGTCGCGCACCACCAACTGGTCGTCCACGGTGACCCGGATGTGCATGTTGTGGATGGGCTCGTCGGGGGCCCAAGTGCGCTCACCGGGAATGTCAAACGCGTGCGGTTTGGTGTCACACAAATGGCCTTCAATGTCCCACAGGCCATCGGCACGGCGAAAGCCTTGGTAACTCACTTGGCGGGTGTGTGCCAGGGTGCGGGGTTGGGAAACAGGTAATGGCACGTGGGCACTTTCAAATTCAATGGCTGTCAGGGGTGTGACGGGTCAGACGGTCCACATAAGCAATGGCCAAAGCACTGAGCAAAAAGGTGATGTGGATCACGGTTTGCCACAGCAACACTTTTTCGTCGTAGTTGGCCGCGTTGATGAAGCTCTTGAGCAAGTGGATGGACGAGATGCCAATGATGGCCGTGCCCAGTTTGACCTTCAGCACCGAGGCATTCACATGGCTCAGCCACTCGGGTTCATCGGGGTGGTCTTCGAGGTACATGCGCGACACAAAGGTGTCGTAGCCACCCACGATGACCATCACCAACAGGTTGGAGATCATCACCACATCGATCAACCCCAACACCACCAACATGATGATCGACTCGTTCAAATGGGTGATGGCAACGTCCGACTTGTAGCCAATCGCGTTGACCAAGGACGTGATGGCTGTTTGGCTGCCAAACGAGGCCTCCACCAAATGCACCAACTCCACCCAGAAGTGAAAGACGAACACGGCTTGCGCCGCAATCAGCCCGAGATAGAGTGGCAGCTGAATCCAGCGGCTGGCAAAAATCAAGCGTGGCAGTTGTTTCATGGATGGGCTTTCGCAACAGGGGGCAACTGAAATTTTGCCTGAGGGCACTAAACTCCTTGGCATGTTGATCCAAATTTTCTCACTCTTGTTGCAAGTCGCTGTGGGCTTGGTGGCGGGCACTTGTTTGCTGCGCACCTACATGCACCTCATGCGCATCCCGCTGTCTTTGCGATCGGGCAACCCGCTGGCACCGTTTGTGTTTGCCCTCACCAACTGGCTGGTGCTGCCATTGCGCCGCAGCGTGCCGGCCATCGGCCGCTTAGACACGGCCAGCTTGCTGGCAGCCTATGCCGTGGTGCTGGCCAAGTCGGTGTTGCTGGGTCTGGTGATCGGTCACATTCCGTATTGGGTCGACCTGTTGGCCCTGTCGGGCTTGGAGCTGCTCAAGCTCTCGCTGTCGAGCTTGGTATGGCTGGTGCTGGTCTATGCCGTGTTGTCTTGGGTGCGCGCTGGCTCGGATGTGGGCTATGCGGTGGGCCAGTTGGTCGAACCCCTGTTGCAGCCCTTGCGCCGGGTGGTGCCCCAAGTGGGCGGGGTGGACTTGTCGCCCTTGGCCTTGCTGGTGGTATTGCAAGTGTTGGAGATTGTGTTGCACAACCTCAGCATCTAGACAAAGCCAGTGAGGCTCGACACGTCAAGCGCGCAAGAGTTCTCGCCCAATGATGAGTTGCTGAATTTGGGTGGTGCCTTCGTACAGGCGCAGCAAGCGCACATCGCGGTAGAAACGCTCCACCGGGTATTCGTTGATATAGCCCGCTCCGCCATGCACTTGCACACCCCGGTCGGCCACGCGGCCCACCATTTCGGTACAAAACAATTTCGCACATGACACGCGCATCGACACCTCAGGGTCAGACACATGCGCGGGTTTGCCATCAAAGCGCTGCGCCACGTCTTGCACCAAGGCCCAACCCGCCAGTAACTCGGCCTGGCTGTCGGCCAACATGGCTTGGATGAGCTGAAACTCACCGATGGCTTTGCCAAACTGTTTGCGATTGCGGGCGTAAGCAGTGGCTTCTTCAAGGATGCGCTGCGCCATGCCGCAAGACACGGCGGAGATGTGCAAGCGGCCCCGGTCGAGCACCTTCATGGCTGTTTTGAAACCCTGACCCGGCACGCCACCAATGATGTTGGCGGCTGGCACACGCACGTTGTCCAAAATCACATCGCAAGTTTTGGTGCCGCGTTGTCCCATCTTTTTGTCTGGCTTTCCCAGCGAGATGCCAGCCAAGTCTGCGGGCACGATGAACGACGACACACCAGCGGCACCTGGTCCACCCGTGCGTGCCATCAGCGTGAATGCCCCAGCTCGCGGGGCGTTGGTGATGTAACGCTTGGTGCCATTGAGCACATAGTGGTCACCGTCCAAGTCAGCGCGGGTTTTGAGCGAGGCCGCGTCCGAGCCCGCATCGGGCTCAGTGAGCGCAAACGACATGATGAGCTCGCCACTGGCCACGCGCGGCAAATAGTCGCGCTTTTGTTCGGGCGTGCCGTCCATCAAGATGCCTTGCGAGCCAATGCCCACGTTGGTGCCAAACACCGAGCGAAAGGCCAAGGCAGTGCGCCCGATCTCGTAGGCCACTTGCACCTCTTGGCTCATGGACAAGCCAATGCCACCAAACTCTTCAGGAATCGACAGGCCAAACAGGCCCATGGCCTTCATGTCTTCGACGATGTCAGCAGGCACCTCGTCGTGCTCTTCGAGGTGGTTTTCTGCCGGCACCAAACGCTCACGGATGAAGCGCTGCAGCGTGGGCAACAAAAGATCGAAGGATTCGGTGTCGAGGGCCATGGGTGTTGTCCTGAGCAGGGTCGGTCAATCGACCGTGATTTTTTGTTCGCGAATCAACGTCGACAAAACCTTGCCTTCGTTGGCCAGCAAGGTTTTGAACTCGGCGGTGTCCAAGGCGGTGGCTTCGGCACCCAAGTCGCCGTAGCGCGATTTGACCGAGGGAATGGCCAAGGCTTTGGCCAGGTCGCGGGTGACGCGGGCAATCACGTCGGGTGGTGTGCCGTTGGGCGACCACATGCCAAACCAAATGTCGAGGTTGGCACCTTTGAAGCCTTGCTCACCCACCGTGGGCACATCGGGGAAGAAGGGCGAACGTTTCTCGCTCACCACCCCCAAGAGCTTGACCTTGCCGGTGCGGATGTGCGGAAAGGCAATGCCGGGGTCGCACACAAAGTCGGCTTGGCCCGACAGCACGTCTTGCAAAGCGGGAGCCGCGCCACGGTAGGGAATGTGCACGATGTCTGTGCCAGTGGCTTGCTTGAACAACTCACACGCCAGGTGCGGAGGGGTGCCAGCGCCGGACGAGGCGTAGGACAGCTTGCCGGGTTGCGCCTTGGCCATGGCCACCAACTCGTGCACGTCTTTGGCGGCAAGTTGGGGCTTGGTGACCAAGTACATCTGGGTTTTGCCAATGCCGGCCACGGGCGTCAGGTCACGCGAGGGCAGCAAGGTGGATTTGAACAACGAGGGGTTGGCCGTTTCCACCGAGGTGGGGGCAATCAAAAACGTGTAGCCATCGGGCGCAGCGCGGGCCACTTCAGCCGCTGCAATGTTGCCGCTGGCGCCGGGCTTGTTGTCGATGACCACGGTTTGACCCAGGGTGTCGGTGAGGTTTTGCGCCATCAAGCGCGCCAGCACATCGGTGGTGCCGCCGGGTGCAAAGCCCACCACGATGCGGATGGGTTTGGTGGGCCAGGCTTGGGCGTGGCTGGCCAGGGCGGTGCCCAGGCCCAGCGCAGCCACAGCGGCCACGGTGAGCGCACGGCGCAGGGTGTTGGGGGTGTTTGTCATGGGGTTGTCTCCGTTGTAAAAATTCAAAAGCACAGGGTGAAAGGCACAGGGGAACAGGGTCGGCGCAAGGGTTGCGGTTGGCTTGGATGGCTCAAGCCAGCGAGGCACGCAAGTCCTCGCGCAGCTTGAATTTCTGAATCTTTCCCGATGGGGTGGACGGCATGCTCTCGCGCACCTCCAGGCGTTCGGGGATGTACTGCACGGCGATTTTTTGTTCTTTGAGGTAGGCCACGAGTTGTGGCAAATCGATGCTTTGGCCGGGCTTGGGCACCACCACCGCACAGGCCCGTTCGCCCAAGCGTTCGTCGGGGTAGGCCACGATGGCGGCCATGGCAATGGCGGGGTGGCGATAAAGCAAGGCCTCGATCTCGACCACCGGGATGTTCTCGCCACCGCGGATGATCACGTCTTTGCTGCGCCCGGTGATGCGCACATAGCCTTGGGCATCCAAGCGGGCCAAGTCGCCGGTGTCAAACCAGCCGTCGGCATCGGTGCCGTTCCACTGCGGGCGCTTGAGGTAGCCGCCAAAGTTGGAGCAGGCACGCACCAGCAATTTGCCGGGCTGACCCGCAGGCAAGGCCTGGCCTGCGTCATCCACCA
>NZ_JAVLFP010000029.1:0-45568 GCF_046052825.1 Limnohabitans sp. | reverse complement strand
ATCTACACTCGACTAGTCGTCGGCAGCGTCAGATGTGTATAAGAGACAGATGTGATCCATGTGCCCTACAAAGGCAGCTCTGGCTCGGTGAACGATTTGATCTCGGGCCAAGTGAGCGCACTGTTCAGCAGCCTGCCCTCGCTGCAAGGCTTGATCGACAAGGGCTATGTGCGCTTGCTGGCGGCTACCGCGCCCAGCCAATCACCGGCCACCAAACATTTGCCACTGATGTCGGCCACCCTGCCCGAGTTTGAATACGCCACCTGGTACGCCATGTACGCACCGCTGGCCACACCGCCCGCTTTGGTGGAACGCATCAACCAGGCTCTGAGCCGTGCGCTGAAAAACCCAGCCCTCACCAGCAAGGTGGAAGCGGCGGGCACCGAGCTGCGCACGGGCTCGGCCGAAGAGGTGCTGCAGTGGACCCAACGCGACGCAGCCAAATGGCGCCGCGTGATTCAAGACGCCAAGATCACGCTGGAGTAGCGCCGCCCGCGGGGTGGCTGAGGGCGTCAATCTCTGCTGGGCTGTAACCCAGCTCAGCCAACACCACCGCGTTGTGCTCGCCCAAGCGCGGCGGTGACAGGCGAATGCCAGGGCGCTGACCATCCAGCGTGAACGGCAGCAACACCGCAGGGGCGCTGCGCCCATCGGGCAAGGTGATGGGCGACAAGCCCCCGCTGGCTTGCAGGTGCGGGTCATCAAGCAACTCATGCGGACGGGTGATGGGCGCAAACGGCAAGCCGTGTTGCTCAAACACAGTGGCCAAGTCGGTGGCGGACCAAGCGGCCAAGCGTTCGCGCAAGATGGGCATCATCCAGTCGCGGTTGCGCACGCGGTCGTTGTTGCTGTGCAAGCGGGCATCGGCTTTGAGGTCGGCAAAGCCAAAGGCGTTGCAAAAAATGCCCCAGGCGGTGTCGCTGACCACCGCCAAAAAGATTTGCGCATCGTCTTTGACCTGGAACACGTCGTAAATGCCCCAGGCCGAAATGCGCGCTGGCATGGGAGCGGCGGCTTTGCCGGTGACGGCAAACTGCATCATGTGCTGGGCCATCAGGAACACATTGTTTTCAAACAAGGCACTTTGCACTTCTTGGCCCAGCCCCGTCTTCTCGCGTTGCGCTAGCGACGCCATGACGCCCAAAGCGCCAAACACGCCGCCCATGATGTCGTTCACGCTGGTGCCAGCACGCAAAGGGTCACCGGGGCGGCCGGTCATGTAGGCCAAGCCGCCCATCATCTGCACCACTTCGTCCAAGGCGGTGCGGTGTTCATACGGCCCAGGCAGAAAGCCCTTGTGGCTGACATAGATCAACCGTGGGTTCAAGGCTTTGAGGCTGGCGTAATCCAACCCCAGCTTGCGCATGGTGCCGCTCTTGAAGTTCTCGCTCACCACGTCGGCGGTGGCAATCAAGCGCAGCACGGCCTCTTTGCCTTCGACCGTTTCCAGGTCGAGCGCCAGGCTTTTTTTGTTGCGGTTGAACATCGGGAAAAAGCCCGCGCCTGAGCCAATCAACTGCCGCGTGGCGTCGCCGTGGCGGCCGTGACCAATGGGTTCGACCTTGATCACCTCGGCGCCCAAATCGGCCAGCGCCATGCCGCAGGTCGGGCCCATCACCATGTGGGTGAACTCCACCACGCGCAGGCCCGCATAAGGCGCGGGCTGCGAGGGTGTGGATGGTGTGGTGGTGGTATTGGTCATGGGCAACACATCAAGTGTCAGAGCCAGCCCTTGGGCAGGCCCGCTTCGGGCGTCATGCCGTACAGCGGTTCATCGGGTAAGCCGTCGCGCAAAGGTGCGCGTGCGGCCATCAAACGGGTCAAGTCCACGCCGGTGCGCACGCCCATGGCTTCGAACATGAACACCAGGTCTTCGGTCACCACATTGCCCGAAGCACCGGGGGCGTAGGGGCAGCCGCCCAAGCCGCCGAGCGAACTGTCGAAGGTGCGCACGCCCGCGTCGTAAGCGGCCAAGCAATTGGCCAAGCCGAGACCACGCGTGTTGTGCATGTGGGCCGCGCCGGTTTTGTCGCCAATGGCGGCACGCACTTTGGCAAACAGACGCCGCACCTGCGCGGGGTTGGCCATGCCGGTGGTGTCGGACAGGCCCGACTCATCGGCCCCCGCCTCCACCACGGCCTGCGCCAGCCAGACCACGTCGTCTTCGGGCACCACGCCCTGCAAGGTGCAACCAAAGGCGGTGGAAATGCCGGCTTCGATGTGCACCTGCGGCGCGAGTAGGTTTTTGAGCTGCACGATGGCACGCACTTCGGCCACCATGTCTTCGCGTGTTTTACGCACATTGGCCATGGAGTGCGCGGCACTGGCCGACACCGGAATGGTGAGCTTGTGCACGCCCGCACGCAGCGCAGCCTCAGCACCACGCAGGTTGGGCACCAAGGCCATGACGGTCAGACCCTTGTGAGTCAAGGCGTGGCGCACCACCTCGGCGGTGTCGGCCATTTGCGGCAACAGCTTGCGCGGCACAAACGAGCCGACCTCGATCTCGCGCAAGCCCGCCGCCACCAGGGCATCGAGCCAACGCAGCTTGTGCGCGGTGGACATGACCCGGCTGACCGACTGCAAACCGTCGCGCGGGCCGACTTCGCTGATCAGCACATCAGGCGTGGACGACATCAGAAACAACTGGGGTGAACATGGTGCCAATTTAACCATCGTCTGAACGGGTAAAGTGGGCCTCACGATGATGAGGAGACACCCATGTTCAACCGTTTTCTAAACCGCACATTGCGCCATACCACCCTGGCCCTGTCGTTGATGGGTGCCAGCGCCCTGTGGGCCCAAACGCCCAGCACCGAGGTGCAGTGGCTGGGCCAATCGGCCTTCAAGATCACCACCCCGGGTGGCAAGACCGTGATCACCGACCCGTGGCTCAAGGCCAACCCGCTGACACCACCCGAGTACAAAAACCTGGAGAACCTGGGCAAGGTGGATGTGCTGCTGGTGAGCCACGCGCACTGGGACCATTTTGCCGATGCCCCGGCCCTGGCGTTGATGCACCACGTGAAGATGTACGCCCCAGGTGACATGAACCAAACCGCCACGCTGCTGGGCATCTTGCCACCCGAGTTGCTGCCGCGCTTCAACAAAAGCGGCACGGTCGAGCCTGCACCCGGCATCCAAGTGACCGCCGTACACGCCGAGCACTCGTCGGTGCTGGTGTGGAAGAACCCAAGCACCGGCAAAGACGAAGCCCATGTGGGCGGCGAACCGCTGGGCTTCATCATCACCTTGGAGAACGGCTTCAAGATTTACCACATGGGCGACACGGGCGTGTTTGGCGACATGAAACTGATTGCCGAGATGTACAAACCGGACCTGGTATTGGTACCGATTGGCGGCAACTTCACCATGGGTCCGACCGAAGCGGCCTATGCGCTGAAAGCCTGGTTCAAACCGCAAGCGGTGATCCCGATGCACTACGGGGCCAACCCCTTGGCCAAGGGCACAGCCGCCCAGTTTGTCGACGCCATGAAAGGCAGTGGCATCCCGGTGCTGGCCTTGAAGCCGGGCGAGCGGGCCAAGTTTTGAAGCTCAGGGCTTGGCGCCCAACACCACCGTGACCATGCGCTCGGGTTGCAAAGTGCGTGCGAAGGCGGCTTGGATGTCGGCGGCCGTCAGGCGCTGCACCTTGTCGCTCCAGGTGTCCAAGTAGTCCAAGGGCAAGTCGTACCAGGCAATGTTGCTCACGTTGTCGAGCAGCTTGCGGTTGCTGTCCAGGCGCAGCGCAAAGCCGCCAATCAGGTTGTCTTTGGCGGCTTGCACTTCGGCCTCGGTGGGGCCATGCTGCACAAAGTCGACCAATACCTCGCGCGCCACCTGCACCGCTTGAGCCGCCTGGTTGGCGCGGGTCTGCAAAGCGATGCGGAACGCGCCCGCGTGCATGCCAGGCGAGAAGTAACTGGACACGCTGTAGCTCAAGCCACGTTTCTCGCGCACCTGCTCGGTCAGGCGTGACACAAAGCCGCCGCCGCCCAACACATAGTTGCCCACGGTCAGCGCCAAGAAGTCGGGGCTTTGGCGCGCAATGCCGGGCTGTCCGATGAAGACATGGGCTTGGGCAGACTCAAACGGGATGTCGATGTTTTGGGCGCGTGCCAAGGGTTGTACCTGCGACACGCCCGGCAAGGCGGCACAGGCTTTGCCCTGAGGCAAGCCTGCCAGCAACTGGGTCACGCGGGCTTGGGCTTGGGCACGGTTGAGCGCACCCACCACACTGACCCGCGCGTGGCAAGCTTGCAGGTGATGCGCATGGAAGGCCCGCATGGGCGCCGCCTCGATGGCCTGCAAATGCGCAGGCGTGGTGTCTAGGCCATAGGGGTGCACGCCATACACGGCGGTTGCAAACGCGCGAGCCGCCACATAGGCGGGCTGGGTTTTGGCCTCGGCCAAAGAGGCCAGCCAGCGTTGGCGCTCGCTGTGCCACACCGCTGTGGGAAAACTCGGCTGCGCCAACTGCCGGGCGGCCAGTTGCACCGCACCGTCGAGCAATTCGGCGCGGGTGAGGCTGCGCAGGTTGACGCTGAAGCGGTCGTTGCTGGCCCCCAGGCTGAGCGAGGCCCCCAGGTCGGCCCAGGCCTCACCCAACGCGTTTTCATCCATCGCCGGTGCACCACCGTGCGCGGCAATGCCTTTGCTCATCATCAAAGCCGTGGCCGATGCCAGCCCCACTTGGTGGGCCGGGTCGCGGCGTGCGCCAGCGTCGAAGTCAATTTGCACATCGACCATCGGCAAGCCTGGTGCCTCCACCAGGTAGACCCGCGCACCGTTGGGCATGACCCAGTGTTGGATGGGAATGCCCGCTTGGGCCCATGAGGACAGACAGGCCAGCACCAGGCCCAAGAACGTGCGTGTGCAACGTGAGGTGTTCATCGTGTGGCCTCCATCGGCTTGGCCTGGGACTTCGATGCGTTGGCAGCGGTCTTGGGCATGGGCAGGGGTTGCAACACCGCCACCGTCAACTGCGTGTCGTCAAAGTAGCGCTGCGCCACCGAGCGCACTTGCTCGGGGGTGACCGCTTGCAGGCGGTCGAGCAAAAGCTCGTTGCTGTCCAGGGGCAGGCCTTCGATCCAAGAGGTGCCAATTTCTCGCGCTTGGTTGAACAAAGAGTCGCGCTGGTAGACCTTGGCGGCCATCCATTGCGCTTTGACACGGCGCATCTCGGCCTCGCTCACGCCCTCGCGGGCGATGCGTTGGATCTGAGCGCGCAAGGCGGCCTCTAAGCCATCGGTGGTTTTGCCCTGGGCCGGCACGCCGGTGAGCATGAACGTCTGGGGGCCGCGGCCACTCAAGCCATACGAGGCACCGACCTCATCAGCCAAGCGCGTGGGGCCTTGCGCCAAGGCACGGTCGAGTCGCGCACCGCTGTAGCCGTCGAGCACGGCCGACAACAGGGTGAGGGCCAAGCTGTCTTGGGTACCGGGGCTGTCGTCAAAGGCCAACAGGCCAGGGACTTTCCACGACAAGCACAAATACGCTTGTTCCGCCGGGGCTTGAACGGTGACGCGCTTGATGCCTTTTTGAAGCGGCTCGATGCGCGGCTTACGCGCAGGCACCTCACCCGCAGGCACACGGCCATAGGTGGCCTGTGCGAGCTTGAGCACGGCTTGGGGCTCCACATCACCCACCACCACCACGGTGGCGTTGGCGGGCACGTACCAGCGGCGGTAAAAGTCGCGCGCGTCTTGCGGCTTCATGGCCTCTAAGTCGTTCATCCAACCCACGATGGGGCGGCGGTGAGGCGACGCCACAAACTGGGTCGCACTGAGTTGCTCAAACAACAAAGCCCGAGGCGCGTCGTCGGTGCGCATGCGCCGCTCTTCTTTGACCACTTCCAACTCGCGGACAAATTCGTCGTCAGGCCATTGGTTGTTGGCAAATCGGTCGGACTCCAAGCGCATCACATCGGCCAAACGCTGAGCCGGGATTTGTTGGTAATACCCGGTGTAGTCTTTGCTGGTGAAAGCGTTTTCACGCCCACCCAAGGCCGCCACTTGGCGCGAGAAGTCACCCGCTTTGACGGTGGGCGTGCCTTTGAACAGCATGTGTTCGAGCATATGGGCCAGCCCACTGCTGCCGTCGACCTCGTCCATGGAGCCCACGCGCACCCACAGCATGTGCACCGCGGTGGGGGCGCGGTGGTCGGCCTTGACCAGGAGCGTCATGCCGTTGTCGAGCATGAAGCGCTGCACCTGGGCGTCGGCTTGTGCCCATGCCAACCCGGAGCACACACCCAAGGCGAGGATGAGCCGCTGCAGCACGCGCGCACAAAGAGATGAAAAGGGTTTCAAACAGTGTGCGCGCGGTTCATGCGGCACGCGAGGCATGGCGTTGGTTGTTGCAGTGTTCATGGCTGATGGCCAAATTTTCCAAATGGCTGTTGCCCCCTTGACTCAAAGGCTGGATGTGTTCCAAGGTGGCGGTGTCGTGCGGCACATGTTGCCCGCATACCCAGCAAGGTACCACGCCATGCATTTGGCGCGCGACTGTTTTGTAGATCTTTTCTCGGGTGAGTGCTAAACGGCTCAAGGGACGGTGCTCCAAAGTCAGGCCGAGATTTTGACATTCACCCAGGCGACACCTGCGTGACATGGCCTATGGATTCCACCCTTGTCATTCAAACGGGGGGCCGTTAGCTTTGGGTCTGCGTTGCTTCATTCCTTCAGGTCAGGTTCTGTTTTCATGTCTTCCCCTCCCCCTTCTTTGGCCCTGGCTCGCTTCAAGGTGCTCGATTTGACCCGCGTGCGTTCAGGCCCGACCTGTGTGCGTGTGTTGGCCGACTTTGGGGCCGATGTGATTCGCATCGAGTCGCCCCCGGGTGTTGACCCCAATGAAGGGGCCTTGGGTGGGCGTGAAACCTACGACATGCTCAATTTGCACCGCAACAAGCGCGCCATCACGCTCAACCTGAAAGAACCAGAAGCGCGAGAGATTTTTTACCGACTGGTGGAAACCGCCGATGTGGTGGTGGAGAACTTTCGCCCCGATGTGAAGTTTCGTTTGGGTCTTGATTACGACCGCCTGGCAGCCATCAATCCACGCATCATCTTGGCCAGCATTTCGGGGTTCGGCGAGGACGGGCCTTACCGCGAGCGCCCTGGATTCGATCAAATTGCCCAGGGCATGGGCGGCATGATGTCGGTCACGGGCTTGCCCGGTCAAGGCCCGGTGCGCGCCGGGATTGCGATTGCCGATTCGAGTGCCGGTAACTTTGCGGCCATGGGCGTGATGGTGGCGCTGCTGGAGCGCGAAACCTCGGGCCGTGGCCAATGGGTGCAGACCAATTTGTTGCAATCGATGATTGGCATGTGCGATTTCCAAGCCGCGCGTTATTTGATCGAGGGCGACGTCCCACCCCAAGCCGGCAATGACCACCCCTTTGCCACGCCCATGGGCACGTTTCAATCGTCCAACGGGCACTTCAACATTGGCGCCTCGGGCACCACGCAGTTTCGCGCTTTGTGCACCGTGCTCGGTCGCTTGGACCTGCGCGATGAACCACGCTACCAAACCAACCCCGGGCGCTTGCAAGACCGCAACTACCTCAACGCCGAGCTGAACCGCGCTTTCGCCCAACACACCACCCAACACTGGGTGGACTGCCTCAATGCAGCGGGTGTGCCCTGTGGGCCGATCTACAACATGCAAGAGGTGTTTGAGGACCCACAGGTTCAACACTTGAACGCCGCCGTCACGGTGCACAACGCCAAGCGCGGTGACATTCGGGTGGTGGCGCAGCCCATCACCCTCACGCGCACACCAGCCAGTGTGCGGTCGAGCCAACCCCCATTGGGCGAACACAACCACGAGGTGCTCACCAGCCTGGGGTACACCGAATCACAAATCGCCGCATGGCAAGAAAAAAAGGTCATCTGACATGTCCACACCTGAACCCCACGCCCCCGGCACACTGCAAAGTTTCAAACGCGGACACGTTGGCCATGTCGTGTTCAACAACCCCAGAAAATTCAATGCCATGAGCTATGACATGTGGGCCGCCCTGCCCCAAGTCATGCAAGACTTTGTGGACGACGTCGACGTCCGGGTGATTGTGCTCAGCGGTGCCGGCGACAAAGCGTTTGTCTCGGGCGCCGACATCAGCCAATTCGACACCATGCGCACCGGCGACGCCAACATCGTCTACTCGCAAGCCTCCGAAGCCGGGTACGCTGCCGTGCTGGACTGCCCCAAACCCACCGTGGCCCAAATTCAAGGCATCTGCATGGGCGGCGGTTTGGGCCTCGCGCTCAACTGCGATGTGCGCATTTGTGCCAGCAACGCCAAATTTCGCATGCCGGCCGGGCGCCTGGGTCTGGGCTATGCCTTCGATGGGGTGAAGCGCTTCACCGAGGTGGTGGGGGTGAGCCACACCGCCGATTTGTTTTTCAGCGCCCGCATTTTTGACGCCCAAGATGCGCTGGCCATGGGACTGGTCAAGCAAGTGGTTGCGCCAGAAGCCTTGTCGGCCACTGTTGACGACTACACACGCACGGTGTGTGAGAACGCACCGCTCACCTTGGCTGCTGCCAAGCGCGCGTTGTTGGAGCTGCGCAAGAACCCCGAGCAGCGCGACATGGCCTTGGTGCAAGCCATGGTGAGCGCGTGCTTTGCCAGCCAAGACTACCAAGAAGGTCGCCAAGCGTTTGCTGCCAAACGCGCCCCTGTTTTCAATGGTCACTAGGAGTACACGCCCATGTTCAACGGTTTGTCACGTCGCTCGTTTCAGTGGTTAGGCGCTGCCTGCTTGTGCTGTGCACTGTCGGCCTTGGCGCAACCCTACCCCAACAAACCGATCCGCTTTGTGGTGGGCTACCCGCCCGGCGGCTCGGGCGACTTTGTGACGCGCACCGTGGGTGAGGCGATTGCCGCAGAGCTGGGCCAGTCGGCCGTGATTGACAACCGCCCCGGCGCTGCGGGCAACTTGGCCAGCGAGATCGTGCTCAAAGCGCCCGCCGATGGCTACACCTTGTTGGTGGGCAGCAACCCGTACATCAACAAGGCGCTGTACAAAAAGTTGCCCTACGACATCGAGAAAGACTTCCAACCCGTCACCCTGTTGGCCAACGGGCCCATGGTGATTGCGGTCAACAACAGCTTGCCAGTCCACAGCATCCGAGAGTTGATTGCGTATGCCAAGAAGAACCCTGGCAAGCTCAACTTTGCGTCGAGCGGCAACGGCTCGGCGCCGCACATGGCCGGGGTGTTGTTCAACAGCGTGTCAGACCTGGACATCTTGCACATTCCCTTCAAGGGCGGCGCACCCGCAGTGCAGTCGGTGATTGCGGGCGACACCCAAGTGATTTACGGCACCTCGCCTGTGGTGTTGCCTCAGGTGCGCGGCGGACGCATTCGCGCCTTGGCCATCACCACGCAAGAAAAGTCGGGCGCCATCCCCGGCATCATGGGCATGAAAGAGGCCGCACTGCCCGACTACGACATCAGCTTTTCATTTGGTTTGTACGCCCCCTCTGCGATGCGCGCAGAGGACATCAAGAAAGTGTTTGATGCGGCCGTGAAAGTGTTGAAGCGCCCCGACATTCGCGACAAACTGGCCACGCAAGGCATGGACCCGGCACCCAATGCCTCCCCCGCCGAGTTTCAAGCGCAAAACCTCAAAGACGCGCCGATGTGGGCCAAGCTGGTGGTGGACTCGGGCGCCAAGGTCGATTGATCACGCCTGCGACAGCAGGTCATGGACCGCCTGCTCGCCTGCGATCTTGCCAAACACCAATGCACGCAACATGGCCACCGAGTTGGGCGCCTGACGGTAAAAATGCCCCGTCACTTCGCCCGCTGCATACAAGCCGTGAATCGTGCCGTGTGCACTGAGCACTTGGGCTTGTGGGTTGGTTTTGACACCGCCAAAGGTGTAGACCAAAGCCCCCACCAGGGGCCACGCCAAGAAGGGGCCTTGGTCAATGGCTCGGGCCCAATTGGACTTGGGCGGCTGCCCCACCGGTGCGCAAGCCAAGCCGTCCTTGCGGGTCGGGTCAAACTGCGCTGGCGTGCCATGGCAAGCGGCATTGAAGTCGCCCACCGTGCGCACCAAGGCATCCACAGGCAAACCCAAAGCTTGGGCCAAGGCCTCCAGGCTGGGGGCTGAGACGGGGGGCACGTCAGAGCGAATCGCACGGGAGTAGTCTGCAATGGTGAGCAACTTGGCGTCCAAAATGGTCCAGGCTTGTTGCTCGGGCAAATCATGCTGCATCTGGTGAGAAAAACGCTCCCAGGTTTCATGCATCAAGCCTGCACCCTCGTCAAAAAAACGCTGGCCTTGCGCGTTCACCACCACCCCATAGGGGTAGACCAAGACCACCGGAGCGGGGCCTTGGCTGCGCGGGTCAATGGGCTCAGCGTGACCGGTGTGCCAGTCGCCAGACGGCAGCGCACCCAAGGCCAAGGCGGCACGGATGCCTCCCCCATCATTGAAGGCAGTGCCCTTGGCGATGAGACGAAAGTTTTTGGCGGCAGACCCCAAGTGAGTGTGCAGCATCTCCGGGTTGCCTTGAAAACCGCCGCAGGCTAAGACCACCGCATCGGCTGGCCAGGTTTGCCACTGTCCGTTTGCATCGGTGCCCACCACGCCGGTGACCCGGTGGGCGTCGCCCAGCACTTCGGTGAGGGTGAAGCGATCGACCCATTCCACGCCCGCGGCCTGCGCCTGCGCACGCAAGGCTTGCAACAGGGCCGCGCCGCCGCCTTGAGGCTGGATGCGCGCTGGGCCCTTGGCCAAGTAGTAAGGCGGACTGAGAAAGGTGATACCCAGCGTGACCAGCCAATCGGCCATGGCAGGGGCCTGGTCAACCAGCTGCTGAAAATAATCGGGGTCGGCGAGGCCCTCTGATTCCGCCATGACCTCGTCGACAAAACCAGGTGCCATTTGGTGGTTAGCTTGCAAGCGAATGTTGGACGGGCTCCAGCGCGAGTTGCCACCGCTGTCGGCTTCGCTGGCCGCATCGAGCACGGTGATCTGCACGTTCAACCCAGAGCGGCGCGCTTGGCCTAAGGCCGAGACCACCGCGCACAGACCGGCTGCGCCCTGACCCACCACCAGCAAGCGGCGCGGTGACGGCGAAGGTTGCGCCGACATGCTAGAGACCTTGTGCTGCAAACCGCCCTGCGCGGCGACCCGACACAAACGCCCAGGCCAAATGATGACCGTGGCCTTTGAGCAGCAAGCCGCCTTGGCCGGTAGAGCCTGCGGCATACAAACCAGCGATGGGCGCATCGGCCGCATCCAAGACATGGTGATGCGCGTTGACCTTGAGCCCGCCCTCGTTGTGCACAAACACCGAGCGCACCGGACCCAAGGCCACAAAGGGGCCAGATTGCAAGGCGCGCACACCACCCGATTGGGCACTGTGGCGCAAGGCGGTCGGATCCATCTTCAAGCGCTGGGCCAAGGCGTCAAGCGTGGGCGCTTGGGTGTAAACATCGGGGCGGTTGCGCCGGTAGTCGTCGACATACGCATAGGCAATGCCGGGCGCGGTCGACACGAAGTTCGGCCAAGCCGAAAACTGCTGCACCAGGGATTGGTCGAGCACGATGTAGCCCACCTTGTCGGGTTGATCCGGCAAACGCAGGGCCGGACGGTCGCACTCGTTGCCCAAGCGTTCGCCGCGCTGGTTGACCAAAATTGCACCAAGGTCAAACAACGTGGTCGAAGGGGCCAAGGCGGTGGTCAAAAACTTCATGACGAAGGGGCGCAACACCACCCCCGGCACATGGTCAATGGCCCAAGCCATGAACACCGCCAGCCAACGCCAAGGGGGCAAGCGTCGCATCAAGGTTTCGTGGGTGGGCGCCATGAAACGGATCTCCGGGCCCAGTGCCAAATCGCCGTTGAGGATGCGCCCGCCCAGCGCTTCTGCCGCGCGTTGGCCGTCGCCCGTGGCGGTCACGTTGACGGCTTCGACCTTGGCTTCTTGCGGCCCCATGAAGCGCGCCTTGAGTTCGGGGCTGTTGGTGAAGTCACCTGCCGCCAACACCACACCACGGCGTGCCGTGATGCGCTGAACACCAGATGCATGGCGAACCTCCACGCCCGTGACACGGCCTTCGTGCAGCAGCAACTGTGTCAAACAATGCCCAGTGCGAATGTCCACACCCGCGTCCCGCGCACGGCGACTGAGGTGGTAGATGAACGAGCGTGAATTGGGCAGCACGTTGTGCATGCGCGGCACGCGGTGTGGTGGCTCGGGCATCGGGCCCATGAAGCGCACGCCCGAGTCGAGCAGCCACTGGAAGGTGTCGGGAATGTCTTGGCACAAGATACGTCGCAAGTCGTGGTTGTCGCGGTCGGCCAAGTCCCCGGCAAAACCGGGCATGTCGGCCCAATGGTCTTCGGAGTTGTCGTCAATGCCAACGCGTTGTTGGTGCGGAGTGCCACTGGACGTGACCGAACCAATCGACCACGCGGTGGACCCTCCGAGGGCATCGTTTTTTTCCAGCAATAGCACGCTGGCCCCATGGGCTTGGGCCTCGATGGCCGCCGCCAGGCCAGAGCCTCCGCCGCCAATGACCACCACATCAAACGCAAGCGCTGTCATACCGTGCCTCAGACCATGCCGCCGTTGGGCTGGATGATTTGGCCGTGAATCCAAGAAGCTTTGTCAGAGGCCAAGAAGCACACCACCTCGGCAATTTCCTCGGGTGTGCCAATGCGATTGAACGGGCTGAGAGCGGCAGATCGTGCCTTGACCTCATCGGTTTTGCCCGCACGGAACAAATCGGTGTCGACCGGGCCAGGGGCCACGCCGTTGACCCGCACGCCACGCGGTGCGACTTCTTTGGCCATCGAGCGCAAGAGGCTTTCAACCGCTGCTTTGGTGGCGGTGTAAGGGCCACCGCCCGGAATACCCACGCGCACCATCGAGGTGGTCAGCGCCAAGATGCTGCCACCATCTTGCACATGACGCGCTGCGGCGCTGAGCACGTTGAAAGCGCCAACGATGTTGACCTCGACCAATTGGCGAAAGCTCTCGGGCTTGAATTGCGCCAAGGGACCGGGTGGCACATTGATCCCCGCATTGGCCAGCACACAGGTAGGGGCAGCGCCAAAGTCTTTTGCCACCGAGGCAAAGACTTGCTCCACTTGGGCCGCATCACAGATGTCCACCGCGTAGCCTTGGGTGCGTGAGCCACCGATGTGCTTGGCCACGTTGGGCGCGCTGCTGACGTAGGTATAGGCCACATCAAAGCCTTGTTCGGCAAACTGATGCACGCACGCCGCGCCAATGCCACGGGTGCCGCCAAAGACGAGGGCAATTTTTTGACTCATGAGAAATCCTTTGAACAATAAAAATCAGGGTTAGGCGATGTACGGTTTGCCGTAGATCGGTTCTTTGAAGGGGGTCGGTGGTAACTGCCAAGTGCCCGTGGAGGGTGGGCGCACTTCGGGATCCACGTGCACGTCAATGACGCAAGGACGTTTGTTCTTGAGCGCCATCTCCACCGCTGCGGCCAACTCTTGCGGGCGTGTGACGGTGTAGCCATCGGCACCACACGCGCGGGCCCAGGCGGCAAAGTCGGGGTTGTAGCGCTCGCCGGTTTGGCCATGGTAGAAAGCCGTGCCAATCTCGCGGCCATCGAACATGCCGTACTGGATGTCGCGAATGGCACCCCAGGCAAAGTTGTTCCACACAATCCACACCACCGGCAGGTTGTATTCGACGGCAGTGCACAAGACATACGGTGCCATCGTGAAGCCGCCGTCGCCGACCACCGCCACGCAGGGGCGGTCGGGCGCTGCAAGTTGTGCGCCCATCACACCGCACACGCCAAAGCCCATCGACGAATAGCCCCAGCTGTTGAGCATGCTCTGGGGCCGCTTGGCCTTCCAAAACTGCATGAACCAGTTGTGGTGCACGCCGGAGTCGAGCGACAAGATCACGTCATCGGGCAAGATTTTTTGCAAAGTGCCCACCACAAACTCTGGCCGCAAGGGGCTGGTCGAATCGGAGAAGTGCGGGCGAATGAACATCTCCCACTGGGCTTGCCAGCCTTGCACTTGCGCCAACCAAGGGGCGTAGCGCGCGGCTTGAATCTCGGGACGCTTGTCCAGCGCGGTGAGCAACTGCTGGGTGAAGACCTTGATGTCGGCGATCACGCCCAACGTGGGCGCGTAATTGCGGCCCAGCTCTTGCGGGTCGATGTCCACATGGAGCAATTTGGTTTTGGGGAAGTTCCACGAGTAGCCCACGTGCCAGCTCGATGAACTGCGGTCGTCAAAGCGGGTGCCCAAGGTGAGCACCAAATCGGCATGGCGGCCCGACTCGTTGGCGGGATAAGCACCGTTTCGGCCAATGAAGCCCAGCGCCAAAGGATGGTCGCCTGAAATGCAGCCCATGCCATTGGGCGAGGTGATAACGGGGATGCCCAAGCGTTCAGCCAAGGCGGTGATTTCGGGGCCGGCTTCTGACAGCGTGGCGCCATGGCCAATAAAGATCACCGGTTGATGCGCTTGCGCCAGCAAGTCGAGTGTGGCGGCCATGTCATGATCGCTTGCGCCGGGGCGGTGCATGCGGTGGATGTGCGAGCTCTCGGGCACGCTGACCTCGGCCTCTTCTTGGTACACGTTGTAGGGAATGTCCAAGTTCACAGGGCCGGGTCGGCCGGTGACCATGGTGTCCATCGCCTGACGCAAGGCCAGGGGCAACATGTCCACGCGGGTGGGCTGGAATGCCCGCTTGACCACCGGGCGCATGACTTGCGCAAAGTCGGCCTGGTTGTGTTTGTAGAGTTCTTGAAACGGCGCGCGGTTGTGCTGCGAGGTAGGCACATTGGAGGTGATGGCCAAAAAGGCCGACGAGTCCGACAAGGCCGTGGCCAAAGACATGACCATGTTGGCCGACCCCGGCCCGGTCGAGGTCAGGGTGACCACAGGCTTGTGCTTGACGCGGAAATACGCATCGGCCATGTGACCGGCGCACTGCTCATGCCGCGGCGACACCATCTTGAGCTTGTCACGCACGTCGTAGAGCGCATCCAAGATGCCCACGTTGCCATGGCCGCAAATGCCAAAGACATAAGGCACTTTCTCTTGTACCAAGTACTCGGCGATGAGCTCGCCCCCCTTCATTGTCGACATGATGTGCTTTCTGGATGAAATTAAGTGGTAATGGTCACAAGGCGCTCTTCGGTCATCTCGTGCACCGCATAGTGTGGCCCTTCCCGGCCAAAGCCGCTGTCTTTGGAGCCGCCGTAAGGCATCAAATCGACACGGGAACTCGAGGTTTCGTTGATATGAACCCCGCCGACTTCGAGTTGGTGCGCCGCTGCCAGGGCATCGGTCAAGCGGTTGGTGAACATGCCGGTAGCCAAGCCGTAAGGCGTGGCGTTCACGCGGGCGATCGCTTGTGCCAATGTATCAAACGGCATGACGCACATGACAGGACCAAAAATTTCGTTGCAACCGACCTTCATGTCGTCGCGCACGTGGGTCAGCAAGGTGGGCGGAATGACTGCCCCTTGGCGCGCGCCCCCGGCCAACAGCGTGGCACCGCTGGCCACTGCCTCTTGAATCCAAGCGTCGATGCGAATGGCTGCGTCTTCGCTGATCACAGGCCCCACAAAGGTGTTGGGGTCTTGTGGATCGCCAAAGCTCAAAGCTTGCACCATGCTGGCCAAGCGTTGTTCCACCTCTTGCACGCGCGAGCTGTGCACCAGCAGCAACTGCACCGAGGTGCACACTTGCCCCGCTTTGCGGTAGCTGGCATTGATCACCTTGGGCAAGGCCATGTCGAGGTCGGCGTCATCGCACACGATGGTGCAAGCGATCGACCCGAGCTCCATCTGAGTGCGCCGCAAGCCTGCAGCTTCTTGAATTTTTCGACCCACCTCGGTGCTGCCGGTGAAAGCAAAATAACGCACCCTGGCGTCGTCTTGCAGGTGTTTGACCACCGGGGCACTGCCATGCAAAACCGTCAAAAAACCTGTGGGCATGCCCGCGTCCAACAACAGCTGCGCAAACTTGCAAGCAATGTGCGGGGTTTGGGTCGAGGGCTTCAAAATCACCGCGTTGCCTGCTGCAAACGCTGGCCCCACCTTGTGCGCCACTGTATTGAGCGGGGCATTGAAAGGCGTGATGGCCGCCACCACGCCGAGGGGCACGCGCAAGGTGAAGCCAATGCGCCCTTTTTGATGTGGGGCGCCCATGAGCGGGATCATGTCGCCCGACAAGCGACGCGCCTCTTCACCAGAGAGCTTGAGGGTTTGGACGCACCGGCGAGCTTCGCCCGTGGCATCCGATTGCGTGAACCCGGCCTCGCGCTGCATGGTCTGTACGAAGTCGTCTATGCGCGCCTCCAGCAAAGCTGCTGCACGCTCGAGCACGGCACCGCGCTCATATGGCGTCAGGGGCCCTCGGCGAAACGCAGCTTCTGCGGTGTCGACCGCATGTCGCACTTGGGCTTCATCGGCCGTGTCCAGGGTTGACAAAGGTTGAAGCGTGAACTTGTTGCGCACGGTGACGCGCACGCCCGCACCGTCGACCCATTGACCTTGGATCAGGTGCTGTAAGTAGGTGACAGGGTCAGTCATCAACGCATCTCCTGCTCATCATCGGTGGGGGTGGTGACTACCAAGAACACCAAACCGTTGGTGCCGGTATTGGTGAAACTGTGGCGCACGCCCGGGGGCACATACACGTAGTCATGGGGACGCATGAGGTGTTTTTCGTCGTCGGTGGTCAATACGCCCTCGCCTTCGAGCACGTAATACACCTGCTCTTGAATTTTGTGAACATGCTCTTCGACAAAGGCGGCCGGCGCGTAGCGCGAAATGCGAAAGTCCATGCGGTGGGTGTCGGCATTGCCCGGGCCGACCAAGGCTTTGGACAAGGCCCCACCAAAGTGACCAGGAAATTGCTGCCAAGGGATGTTGGCCATTTTTTCAACCAAGGCGCGGGGTTTTGAAGAGGTCGTCATGGATGGGCTTTCAAAAAGAGGTATTGAGGAGGGGCGGCGCAGACAGATGCGGCTCAAAGCCACAAGATTTTTTTACGGTAGGTCAAGTCGGTCAGTAAGGGCTCGGCCGGGCCTTCGTGGAACACCTGCCCGCGCTCGAGTGCATAGACACGGTCGGCCAGGGCCAACACCAGGTCGAGGTTGTGCTCCACGATGACGATGGAGATGTGTTGACGCAACAAATCGAACACGGTGAACAGCTCTTGCACCACAGCAGGTGCCAAACCTTCAAAGGGCTCATCGAGCAACAACAAGCGCACATTGCCCGACAAAGCCCGCGCCACTGCCACCATTTGCTGTTCACCACCGGAGAGGTAATCGGCCGCCACATGCATGCGCGCCCGCAGACGGGGGAAGTATTGGAGGATTTGTTCCTCGTCCCATACCACGCCCGATTGCCCATCGGTGGCGCGCGCCAATCGACCCAGACTCAGGTTCTCAGCCACCGTCATGCCGGCAAACAGCCCCCGGCCTTGGGGCACATACCCGATGCCCATGCGGGCAATGTCAGGGGCCGACAGACCGGCGATGTTTTGCCCCGCAAACACCACTTGACCACTCTTGGGCGGGAGCAAACCAACCAAGGCCTTGAGCAAGGTGGATTTGCCCGCGCCATTGCGCCCGAGCAAAGCAACGATTTCGCCTTCGTGCACGCGCAAACTGGCATCGTTCAAGATGTGGCTCTTGCCATAAAACGCATTCACTTGGTCAAAGTCCAGCAGCAAAGTGGGTGCGGTGTGGACAGTCGCGCTTCTGCCGGTGACAGGCGGTGTGCCATGACCGGTGTAGATTTCCTGCACGCGTTGGTCGTTGCGCACAGCATCTGGGCTACCGCTCATCAACACTTCGCCTTGGTTCATCACCGTGACGCAGTGCGAAAAAGCCAGCACGCGGTCGATGTCGTGCTCAACGATCAAAACCGGAATATTGCTGGCGATGGTGGTGACCAAGTTCGACACCCGCTCGCGCTCGGCGGCGGCCAAGCCCGCCAGCGGTTCGTCCATCAACAGCACCTGTGGCTTGCAGCCCAGCGCAATGCCAAGATCGACCAAGCGTTGCCCACCGTAAGACAACTCGCCGCCTTCGACATGCTCCATGCCTTGCAGGCCCAGAAATTTCATCAACTCGGCGGTTTCTGCATGCACGTGTGGGTAGTCGTCGACATCACGCCATGCATTGAAGCGTCCCGCATGTTGGGCTTGCAG
Organism: Limnohabitans sp.; assembly: GCF_046052825.1. Taxonomy (GTDB): domain Bacteria; phylum Pseudomonadota; class Gammaproteobacteria; order Burkholderiales; family Burkholderiaceae_C; genus Limnohabitans. Next base: position 27,378 of record NZ_JAVLFP010000029.1, on the reverse strand, counting down.
AGACAAGCGCAGGTTTTCGTAGATCGTCAGCCCCTTAAAAAGGTTGGTGATCTGGAACGAGCGGGCCAAGCCGCTTTGGCATATTTGATCGGGCGAGAGGTGCCCGATCGATTGACCATGCAACCGGACATGGCCGGTGTCGGAGGTGAACAAGCCCGAGACCAAATTGAAAGTCGTGGTCTTGCCGGCGCCGTTGGGGCCAATGAGGGCATGAATTTGTCCCGCCTCCACCACCAGCGAGGTGTCTTTGACCGCTTGAATGCCCCCAAATTGTTTGCTGATGTGGCTGGCCTCCAGCACGGCACCTTGGTGCGGGGCTGGCCGCAAGAAGTCGGGCAGTGGCAAACCCTCGTAAATTTTGCGCTTGCTCATGGCCGCTGAATCTTCAGCAGGCGGATGCCAGCGCCGTTGCAACTGCGCCCAAATGCCGACCAATCCGGTAGGCGAAAAAATGATGAAGCCGACAAAGATCAAGCCAAACCAAAGCAACCAGTTGTCGGTGTAAATCGAAAACAGTTCACGAAATAGCAAGAAGAACAAAGCGCCCAAGGCCGGGCCCAAAAAGCTGCGCATGCCACCGATGACCACCATCGCCAACAACTCGCCCGAAAACGCCACGGTGGTGGACTCGGCTGCAGCCAAACGATGCAAAAACACCATCAACGAACCGGCCAAACCGGTGATCGTGGCCGAGATCACGAATGCCAACAGTTTGTAGCGGTCAATTGCGTAGCCTTGGAATGTGGCGCGCTGCTCGTTTTCACGAAGCGCCACCAAGGTGTGCCCAAAAGGTGATCGCACCACGCGAAGCAAGGCAAACACCACAGCAAACGCAATGGCGGCTATGAAGATGTAGTAGTTGATGTGCTCGTCCAAGCTGAGCGGACCGATGCTGTTGCGCTCGATCCCGCCCAAACCACCCTCACCGCCGGTGAGGCTGGTCCAGCGAAACGAGATGGCAAAGGTCAAGGCACACAGGGCCAAGGTCATGAGCGAGAAGTAAACCCCCTTTCGACGCAACACCAACACACCGACCACCCACGCCAGCGCGGCGGTGAAGGCCACGCCAAAAAGCAAGGGCAGCAAGGTCTGCCCAGGCATCCAATGCCGCTGTGACAAGGCGGCCGCATAACCGCCAATGCCAAACCACGCACTGTGTCCAAACGACACCAAGCCGGTGTAGCCCACCAGCAGGTTCAAGCCCATCGCCGCCATGGCCAAGATGACCACCACGGTCGCGGCATCGGTGGTCAAGCCAATGGCTTGAAACACAATCGGCAAGAGCACCAAGCTCGCTGCGGCGATCCAAAGGGGTTGGTATTTCGAGTTCAAGGACATCCTGCTCATTCAAAACGCTCGATCCGCTCGCCCAGCAAACCACGGGGGCGCAGCATGAGCACCAAAAACATCAAGACATACATGGAGGCTTCGCTGGCCGCAGGCTGAAAGTGAATCGTGATGCCACGCACCACTCCCACCAACAAGGCCGACAAGACCACGCCCCAAAAACTACCCAGACCACCGATGATGACCACCACAAAAGCCACGGTCATGATCTCGGTGCCCATGGCGGGGTGAACGGTGGCAATGGGACCAAACAACACACCGCCCAAGGCAGCGGTGGCGACACCCAACACCACGATGGCCGTCATGTACGGTTGCAAGCGGATGCCCAACACCGCCACCATGTCCGGGCGTTGAACCCCCGCGCGCACTACGCGGCCAAAGGCGGTTTTATGCAGCAGCAACCAGATGCCGCACAGAATGACCACCACCACAGCGAGTATGAAAATGCGGTATTTGGAGAACATCATATCCCCCACCATCCAAGCACCTTTGAACTCCGCCGGCATCATGGACGACAAGGGCGCAGCGCCCCACAGCATGCGAATGAACTGCTCGACCACCATGGCCAAGCCAAAGGTCAGCAGCAAACTCAAAATCGGATCAGCGCTGTAAAAGCGTCGCAGCAAGTACCGCTCAAACGCAATGCCCAAGCACCCCACCAAGACGGGCGTGATGAAGATGCTGGCACCAAAACCCAGTTGCTTGATCACCTCGAGTGAGATGTAGGCACCCAGCGCATAAAAAGCGCCATGTGCCAGGTTCACGATGCCGCCAACACTGAAAATCAGTGATAGCCCCAAGGCCATCAACAGGTAGTAACCGCCCAAGACCAAGCCGTTGACCACTTGTTCGAGCAAAAAAACAATTTCCATGTCACTCCAAAGGAACCAAATGCCATGCTGACAGCGTCAGCATGGACAGATCGACACACGCAGGATCACATCTTGCAGGTGTTATCGGCCTTGTTGGTGGCCAGCAATTCCAGCGACTGATTGGGCGCGGGCACCGCATCGCCAAACTGCAAGAAGTCTTGCTTGTTCTTGGCTTGACCTTTGGGCTTGACCGTGAAGGGATAAGCCTCTTGCATCAACTGATGGTCCCACGAACGGAAGTAGCCTTTGCGCGCTTTGAGGATGTCAAACTCAGCGCCTGTCTCTAAGTAAGCGATCAGTTTTTCGCTGTCGGTGGACTTGGTGGCGTTCATGGCCTGCGCCATGATCTTGAGGGTGATGTACTCGATCCATGCGTGGTTTTCTGGGATGCGGCCAAAGCGCTTCTCGAAATTCGCCACAAAGGTTTTGGACGCAGGGGTTTGCAAATCGTGGTGCCACACGGTGGGCCAAATGCCACCCAAGTTGCCCTCGCCTGCCGCCCACGCATCCGCGGTGTTCAAGTTAAAGCCCACCACAGGGTAAGGCAAGCCGAACTCTGCGTACTGCTTGACGAAGTTGGTCACCTGGTTACCGGCCAAGTTGGACGCGATCAGGTCGGGCTTGGCTTGACGAATTTTCAGCAAGTAGGGGCTCAGGTCGGTGGCATCGGTGGGCACCAACTCGTCACCAATCAACGTGCCGCCGTTGTCGGTGAAGAATTTCTTCGCGACTTTGGTCAGGTCGTGTCCAAACAAGTAGTCGGCAGTCAAGCTGAAAATTTTCTTGCCTTTGACCATGTTGTCACGCACCAGGGCTTGACCCACGGCGTTGACCATGACGGTGACCGGAATGTCCACGTGGAAGGTGTAATGGTTGCAGTCTTTACCGCGCAACACGTCTGAGCGCGCGCCAATGCTAAAGAACAGTTTTTTGTTGCGCCCAGCGACTTGCGAAATCGTCAAGGCGGAGGCGGAAGAAATTTCACCCATCAACACCGACACGTTGTCGCGCTCGATCATGCGCTGGGCTTTGGTGGCGGCAACTTGAGGGTTCACCGAGTCTTCGGTCAGCACTTCCAACTTGCGGCCCATCACGCCACCGCTGGCGTTGATTTCGTCAGCGGCCATCTTGATGCCCTGCGCGGCGTACTCACCCAAGGCGCCCAGAAAACCCGTCATTGGGGTCAAGTGCCCCACTTTGATCGGTGCCGCCCCCTGCGCCCACAAGGGCATCGAGAAGGTCGCCGCACCGCCCAGCGCCAAACCGGTGGAGAGCAGTTGTCGACGTCCGGTCGATGCCACGTCTTGGGTCTGCCCTGGTTTCTTGGAAATGTCCATGAATGTCTCCTTGTAGTCATTGATCAAGCTAGCCGCTGCATACTAGGGAGCTTCTGACGGTTTGCAAAGTAGTGTTTTCCGTCACACGCTATAAGTTTTTCATATATATTCGCCCCACACGTGGAGAGCCTCGCCCTTGAATCTGAAACAACTGCAATATTTCGTTCGTATCGTCGAGTGTGGCAGCCTGGCCAAAGCATCGCGACAGCTCTACATTGCGCAACCGGCCCTGAGCCAACAGTTGTCCAAGCTGGAAGAAGAGGTAGGGAAAACACTGCTGATTCGATCGGCCAAAGGCGTTGTGCCCACGCCCAACGGTGCCGCCTTGCTGCAACACGCGCGCTTCATGCTGCGCCAACTCGAGCAAGCCTTGGTCATTGCGCGCCAAGAGCCGGGTTCGATCCAAGGCATGGTGTCAGTGGGCCTGGCCTCCACCACGCTGTGCGCACTGGGCGCACCCTTGATGCGTCGCATGCGCGACAAATACCCCGGCATCGTGCTCAACATCGTCGAGGGACTGAGCGGCCACATCGCGCAAATGATGCGCCTGACTCAACTCGATCTGGCAGTTCTGTTTGGTCGCGATGAGGCGCCCGACCTGCCCCACGAGGCCTTGCTGGAAGAAGACCTTTTCCTCATGCTGCCAGAGGACAGTGACTTGGTGGCCGCGCGCCGAAAAAGTGTGCGCTGCGACGAAATATCGCAACTGCCCTTGATACTGCCCACCGGCATCCACGGCTTGCGCCGACGCATTGCACATGAGTTTGAACAACGCAATTTGCAAATGAACGTGGTGGCCGAAATCGATTCGCTGTCGCTTTTGATGCTGTGCGTCAAAGAAGGCATGGGTGTGACCATCAAGCCGATGTCGGCCACCATGATGGAAGATCGCATGGCTCAGGGTCTGCGCTATTTGCCCATCTCCGATGCCAGGCTCAGGCGCCCCAATTTTCTCTACACCACCGATCATGAACGCCTGACACCGGCCACCATCGCGGTGCACAGCGAACTCAAAGCAACCATCCAACACCTGGTGCATACCGGGCAATGGAAAGGCGTTGAGTTGCTATCCCCTTGAACTTTGACCACAACACGGAGAACACCTGCATGAAACGCCCACTCTCTCACCTGCTGTCGTATTCACTCGCGCTTGGCAGTTTGCTGCTGGCTGGATGCAGCACCTCCTCAGGTTCGTTGTCGCTCAAAGACATGGGCTCCTTTCATGTGGGGGGACGTGAAGTGGAGCTGTCTGGCAAACCCATCAAAGAAGTGCTGTTCTCGCAAGGCGGTGTGCCCGCCAAGGTGGACCCGAACGGGGTGTACCAAGTCGAGCAGATGTATGTGCAGTACTTTGTGCCCGCCACCGAAAAAGGCAAGCTGCCTTTGTTGATGTGGCATGGCGGCGGCTTGAGCGGCGTGACCTATGAAACCACGCCCGACGGTCGCGAAGGCTGGCTCAACTACTTCATCCGCCAAGGCTGGACGGTGTACAACAGCGACGCGGTGGAGCGCGGCCGTTCAGGCTGGGCCATGTACCCGGAAATCACCCAAACCGACCCGGTGTTCTTGACCAAAGAAAACCCGTTTGAGCGGTTTCGCATCGGCAATGGCCCGGGCAGCTACAACCGCGACCCGGCCAAGATGAAGCCGCTGCCGGGCAACCAGTTCCCGACCGAGGGCTACGACAACTTCACCAAACAGGTGGTGCCACGCTGGACCAGCACCGACGAGCCAACCATTGCCGCCTACATCGCGCTGGTGGACAAGGTGTGTCCGTGTGTGGTGCTGGTGCACTCGCAAGGCGGCCCCTTTGGCTACAAGGTGGCGCAAGCGCGGCCCGACAAAGTCAAAGCGCTGGTGTTGGTGGAGCCCGCAGGCGTGGGCGACATCAGCCAAGCGGCCAAGCTCAAAGACATCCCCAGCTTGAGCATGTATGGCGACTACATTGCCAGCGATGCGCGTTGGCCCACCATCCGTGCCAACAACATCAAGTTCCATGACGCCATCCGCGCTGCTGGTGGCCAACCCGATTTGGTGAACTTGCCAGAAGTGGGCATCCGAGGCAACAGCCACATGATGATGATGGACCGCAACAACCAACAGATTGCGCAACTGATTCAGAAATGGCTGGCTGACAAAGGCTTTGTGCGCTGAGTGACGCATCGAATTGCTGCGCGCATGACGCAGCAGAGCGTCTGAACCGAGCCCTGACGGGCAGGGCACCGAAGTTCAGGCGCGAGAACGGCTCAATAGAAATCTTCTTGTGCTGCTGCTTGCCGAGCGTCCAAGCTCAACGGGCCAGCGCCCCAAGCCATCAGCCCAAGAAAACCGCCAGTGATGGCTATGTTTTTCAAAAACTGAATCGTTTGGCCGGCCACTTGCGCATCCGGCACGGCCCAAAAGTTGTGGAAGAAATAGGCTGTCAACACACAGTAAATGGCCAAGCCCAACGCAGCCCAATGGGTTCGCCACCCCACAATCAATGCTGCGGCACCGACCAGTTCGAGTGCAGCCGCAGCGGCAGCGCCAAGCTCTGGGAAAGGAAGTCCTTTAGAAAGGATGTAGGCCACAGAGTTATCAAAGCCCGTGACCTTGTTCAAGCCAGAGGCAATGAAAATGATCGCCAACAAAATGCGACTCAACAAACTCAACAGGGGCTGCATAGAAACGAACATCGTGGGATCCTCTCTGGATGAATGAATTTTCTGACAAGAGAATACCAATGATTTGTGGCGCAAACAGGCGAGAACCGTCAGCAATAACCCGACATCACGATGCAAGATTTGCGGCAGTGTTCAAACGCAGGGCACCGATTGCCAATCGGTGGTGTAACGGGGTGACTTGCGCTCTTGCTTCATTTGCCATGCGTGATGGGCCCCTTGTGTCGAGACCTTGACCGTGCCACGCCCGTAGCGTTGGTTGAGTCCATCCAAAGCATCCATCAAGCGCGTGTCGCGCGCAGGCGCGGGCTCTAGCCAGTCGGCCTGGGTGTGCCCTACGGGCGTGATCTGCCCGAGCATGATTCCCGCTTTTTTGTAGCCATAGCCTGGCTTGAACAAACGCCCCACCAAATGGTCGGCCCAGCGGTTGACCACCAGGCTGTCGTTGGTGGGCTGCGGCAATGGCACAGAGACCGATGGGTTGTATTGCGGCTGATCTTTTCTGAAACGGTTGGTGCACAAGAACACGTGAATCAACGCGGCATGGGCGCCTTGGGCACGCAACTTGACACACGCGTTGGCGACAAAGGTGCTCATGGCGTCTTTGAGTACCGCCACCTCGGTGACCGTTTGGCCAAACGATCGGCTGCTGATGATTTGCTGTTTGTCAGGCACCATCTCTTGCAAATCCAAGCACGCGGTGCCTTGAAGTTCGCGTTGTGTTTTTTCAAGGACCACGCCGAACTGCGCCCGCAGCGTGGGCGTGTGTGCGGCGCGTAAATCTTGCACCGAGTGAATGCCGTGCTCAGCCAAACGCGCAGCGATTTTTCGCCCCACGCCCCAGACCTCGCTCACGTCAATTTGTCCCAACAGCTTGTCTTGTTGCGCTGGCGTCAACTCGTTGTAATTGAAAACGCCCTTGGACCTGGGATGTTTCTTGGCAATGTGGTTGGCCAACTTGGCCAGTGTTTTGGTGGGGCCCAGGCCGACACACACCGGGATGCCAGTCCACGCCATGACACGCTCACGCATCTGGTAGCTGGTCTGCTTGAGTCGGGGGCTTCCACTGAGGTCGACAAAGCATTCGTCGATGGAGTACACCTCATGCCGGGCAGCGTAGTCGCTCAAGATCGACATCACCCGGTTGGACATGTCGGCGTACAAAGCGTAGTTGGAACTCAAGGCCAATATGCCATGTGCTTCAGCCAAGGCTTGGCATTCAAACCACGGTTGTCCCATGCGGATGCCCAAGTCTTTGGCTTCGTTGGAGCGTGACACGACACAGCCGTCGTTGTTGGACAGCACCACCATGGGCACGTGCTTCAGATCAGGACGAAAGACGCGCTCGCAACTGACATAAAAATTGTTGCAGTCCACCAATGCAAGCTGTGGTGTCATGGCGCATCCACCGTTTCAATTTGGACGGTTTGCAACATGATGGGTTTGACCAAAATTTTGTAACTGTCCAAGTCAAAATCGTGTGGCTTGCGCGCTTTGAGCGGAGTGGCTTGTCCCGCCCTTGAACACTGCGTTCCTAAATAACACCAGTTGTTCACACGGTGGCGTTGCACCCAATCGCCGGACGCTTCAACCACATCCACCGCACCTGCGAACGGCCATACCTCGACCTGCGAGTCCACCAAGGCGGACAACAGACGTTGGTCGTGCGTGTGGCGGTCTTCCTTGCCCACGCAAGCCCCTAAACAGCTTTTGATTTGCAGGCCAAAGCAACCACGTGTGGAAGTTTTTTCCAGCCCCAACAGCGCCATGCACAGCAGGTGCTGCTGGGCCAAGGCCTTGAGCTTTTCCTTCGCCGCATGGCTGGATGAGAACAGGCCATACAGCCCTGGGGTCGCGCCCAAGTTGACCACCTGGCTGTCGACAATTTCTGGCACATGGCCTGATTCTGTTGCCGTCAAGCGGATGGCGCACAGCGTTCTCAAGCGCCGCAGACGTTGGTTGAACAAGGGGCTTTGTTCTTTGATCATGCGCGACTCGAGCAACAACGCACCGATCTCTCCGGCGGTTTCGACAAAATCAATGCGCCGCGTTTGCGCCACCATGCTGACTTCGTCAGGCGCTCGCAAATGGCTCATCACCCGGCTGCGAATGTCCACGCTCTTGCCGATGTACAGCGGCAGCGTGCCCTCGCCTTTGAAAATGTAGACGCCGGGTGTGCGCGGCAGCGCGGCTAAACAGTCAGGGGCAATTGGGTGCCCAGCATGGGTTGCGTCGGCCATCGCTCAGCACAGCTTGTGAATGTTGTTGGTCACCACACCCCAGACCACGAAGTCATCTTCTTCTTTGATGAGGCGTGACGGATAGATCGGGTTTTCCGCCACAAGTTTGACCACGCCCCCTCGGCGGTACAGGCGCTTGACGGTGAACTCGTTGTTGAGTTGGGCCACCACGATGTGGTTGTGCTTGGGGTCCATGCTGCGATCGACCAACAAAGCATCGCCCTCGTAGATGCCAACCCCCGTCATGGAATCGCCCTTGACTTTGAAGATGTAGGTGGCCGCCTTGTTGCGGATCAACTGCTTGTTGAGATCGATCCGTTCTTCGGTGTGATCGGCTGCGGGTGAAGGAAAACCGGCAGGCACCAACCAGCCACAAACGTCTAGCCACAGTGGGCTTGAATCAACAGGGATGGGGGCGGCGTGAGAGGAATTTGACGTGGCTTGCATGGAATTGATGATACTGTTTAAATCAACAGCACCAACAAACCATGTCAATCAATCCCAATAATTGTCATTCACGATTTCTGCGAACTGGCGACACACTCTGGCAGCCAACACTTTGGGCGCCGTTTCTGTTTTGACCGTGCCTTTGCCCACAGGGCCTTCGTAGTGGTAAGAGGAATAAGACAAACCATCCACGTCCATCTTGTACGAATCCAAACGGTAGGTTTCACCATTCGAACAACGCCCAGAGAACACAAAAGTATTCTCATCGTTGCCCAACTGAAGTGGCTGTGCACGCGCTTTATTGGCCGAACCCACTGCGCTTTGCGCGACGGCGAGATGGATGATCAAGCAGGCGAATATCAAAAGGCCTGAACGCATGAGACTTGGTGTGTACATATTCAGTGAAGCTTGGTTTTTCCAGACCCTCATGCTAGAGAGCAAGGACGCCAACGCCAATCGTCAATACGACCTAGAACCAATGTCTCATCAAAATCTTTGAGGTTTGCCATACGTGCGTCATTGACATGCAAACCAAGCGACTCGAACCCTCGAACGAAGTGCCACCGTGTAAGATCATTCGAGTCCATGGACAGTGCTATCGCTGACTTTTTTTATCCAGTTCACCTGCCTTGCTTGGCTCGACCATTTCTCTGATCGGATCCTTCTTTGGAACTTCAATCTTTCTCAAAAAAGAATACGGCCATCACTTATCTGGTGACCGCTGGACTGATCTTATTGTTCTCACTCTGGACGTTCATCTCGTACAGATCCAATCAGGACAAAGAGTTGGTGTTGAAACAATCGATTGCCAATTTACAAAACATTGCCATCAGCTTCAAAGAACATTCCCAAGCGACGATACGCAATTCAGACGAGGCACTTCGCATCATCAAGTTCCACTACGAGACAAGAGGCGCCAAGGACTTCAACTTGCTCAATGAGTACTTTGAAAAAAATGTGATCGATGTGAGCTTTTTTAACCAAGCCGGCATCATCAACAAAGATGGGATTTATGAGTTTTCTAACCTGCAAAACCATAAAAAGATCGACCTCTCGGACAGGGAGCATTACCGTGTTCAAAAAGAAGCGTATCCCTACGGCGTATATGTCAGCAAACCCGTTTTAGGACGTGCCAGCAAGAAATGGTCGATACAACTGACCAAGCGACTGAATACCCCCAATGGCGACTTCAACGGTGTCGCGGTGGTCTCGTTCGACCCAACCTACTTTGTCGACTATCACAAGCAAATAGATTTGGGCCCACAGAGCTTCACATCCCTGGTGGGGACCGATGGCTTCGTGAGGACCTTAAGGGTCGGCGATGTTTCAAAAATTGATGGCTCGGTGCCACAAATCGTGCTGCCGAAATTAGTTCAAGACAAAGAGTCAGGGTATTTTGTATCGGATGACTTGTTTGACCACGTCAAACGCATTTATGCGTTTGAACGGCTCACGAATCAACCGCTCGCTGTGGTGGTGGGGATTCAAGAGTCTGAGGCACTCGCAGAGTACGACAGGTTGGTGCGGTCGTATGTGACATTGGCCGGTTTGCTGTCCATTTTGATCGTCGCGTTCACGTCGATCGCCATCGTGATGATTCGCCGTGCGCAAAGACTTAACTCAGAACTGCTGCAAAGCTATACAGACATGAAAGGCGCGAAGCAAAGTGAGTTTGAAATGTCTCAGCGCCTCACGCAGTCCGAAAAATTAGCCGCATTGGGTCAATTGGCAGCAGGCGTCGCACATGAGATCAACAACCCCATCGGCTATGTGAATTCAAATTTAGGCACCTTACGGCAGTACTTCAGCATCTGCGAAAAAATCATCTCGAAATATGAAAGCCTCGTTGCCTCAGCAAGTTTTTCACCCATTGCCGATCAAGACAGCCCTGATTTACTTAAGAAAAAACTCAACTACGCGTTTGTCAAAGAAGACATCTATGCAACCCTCCATGAAAGCCAAGAGGGCATCGTTCGAGTCAAGAACATCGTCGATGATTTGAAAAACTTTTCTCGCTCAGACAACACCAACTTATTTGTTCGCAGTGATTTGCACAAAGCCATTTTGTCGACGCTCAACATCGTCAACAACGAAGTTAAATACCGCGCAGATGTTGACATTCAATTTGGCGACATACCCGAGGTTGAATGCCTGCCCTCGCAGCTGAACCAAGTCTTTCTTAATCTGATCGTCAACGCAGCACAAGCCCAACCACAAGGTCAACGCGGGAAAATCGTCATCAGCACCGGTACCGTCAACGACAAAGTGTGGATCGAGGTCTCTGACAATGGCGCCGGCATTGCCAAAGAAAATTTGAACAAGATATTTGAGCCATTCTTCACCACGAAAACGCTTGGATCGGGCACGGGCTTGGGGTTGGCTGTGTCCTACGGAATCGTGCAAAGACACGGCGGCACGCTGACCGTTTCAAGCACGTTGGGGGTTGGCACACGCTTTCGCATCGAAATACCTATTCGGCATGTTCAGTCTTCTGAGGAGAAATAATTGAAAGATTCAAATACACAATTTGAAGAGCCATTGCACGAATTTGATGCTTCTGATTTTCGAATTCTGTGCGTAGACGATGAGCCCAATATTTTGTCGTCTTTGCGGCGGATGTTCACCTTGGCCGGGTTTTCAGTTGAAATCGCCAACAGCGGTGCTGAGGCCCTCAAGATGTTGTCCAACCAAGAGTTTCACTTGGTGCTGTCAGACATGCTCATGCCTGAAATGAATGGCGCTGAGCTGTTGATGAAGGTGCGCGCTCAGCACCCCAACATCATGCGTTTGATGCTGACTGGAACCATTGAACTCACGGACGCCATATCAGCGGTGACCCAAGGCGATGTCCACACATGCCTCACCAAACCTTGGAACGATGAAGAAGTCATCTCCGCAGTCAGAGCCGCACTGACGACTGCTTGCTGATCGATCTGCGCGGTGGTGTTTATCGCTGTCTGAAATATAAAAAACTGCTGGCACTCAAAAAAATAAGGCCGTGCAGCAACAGCAGGTACGTCAGCCAATGGATCAGGCCTTCAGCGACCCAGCTTTGGCCCACATTGATCATGTTGTTGTAGAAGTGGAAAAATAAAATCCCCAAGGCGAAATTACCGCCCCTTCCCACCCGCGCATTGGGACTGGTCAAGGCCAAGGCCATCAGCAAATAATTCAAAGGGGCGATAAAGATACTCAGTCGCCAAAAAAACTCCGCCCGGTGTACCAGATTGGGCGAGGTGATGAGTTCATCCGTTGGAATAGCACGCGTGTTGACAGTTTTCTCGATCACATGATTCGATTGAACCACCGAGCCGTACAGCTTGAACTCAGTGATTTTGAGATCACCGTCGGACGCCGACTCTTCGACACGTTGACCGTTCTCAAGCATCAAGTAATCATCGCCCTCTTTGCGGTCAAGAAACCCCAACTGAGCCGACGTCATGATCTGCTTGTCATGCTCATTGGACAAGATGAAAATATTTTTAGACTTGCTGCCTTCCGTATTTTTGTCGACAAAGTACACGCGACTTCCATTGGCTGACTCTTGAAATATGCCAGGCTCCACACGCGCCAAATCATTGCGCTTGCTGAATCTGGTTTTCATTTCATCGGTGTGATAGTTCACCCAAGGCCAGGCAATGGTGACTAAGAAAAAAACAATGACGATGAACGGCCAAGCAAACGCAAACAACTGCTTCACCAAATCAAAGAAGTTTTTGCCGCTCATTTGCCAAATCACCATCTCACCATCCATGTACATGCGATAGACCGTCGCCACGACGCATATGTACAAACTCAGCGAAATGATCGTTGGGAGTTGGCCAATGAAGTTAAACGCCATGATGTAGCCCACTTCGATGGGGTTCACTTGACCAATGGACGCCTGTCCCAATGTGCGGATCAAAATGGTGGTCAACACAATGGTGCCCAGCACCAACAAGGTTGGACTGAAGCTTCGCGCCAGTTCCGATCGGGTGGAGGTCTCGTATAACTTCACATGGGCCTCTCTTTATGGATTCAACCACCACAGTTGAAACACCAAGGCATCTGCTGGCATCTGGTCTGCCCGTATTTCGCGAATCCAAGTCGCCTTTGGAAAAGCCTGTAAGACGTCATCACGCGAAGCTTTGGTGACCAGCAACACAGTCTCTGTGGTGTCGGATTTCAACGGGAAATGTTGTTCAAAATGATTTTCTGGCGCTGGATCGCGCTGCCAACCGAGCACCTGACCGGGCCGCAAAACCAAGCTCATCTGAGTTTGCGCCAATACGGCCCTGTCCTCTGAAGCAATACGCCATGCGGGCCTGGGCAAATTTCCCGCCAACTCTTGTGCCACCTGTTCGTTGATCTTGGGCCAATTTCGCAATGCCCAAAATGGATCGGAGGCTGCCGTGCCGTGCAAGTGAAAAGGTGTGGCCACCAGCGCCTGGTAGTGATACAAAACGACGGCAAAAAGAAGATTGAACCCAACAGCGAGGCTCAGCCATATTTTTCGAGATGAGGCCGACATGTGACTCACGGCCAGCAAACAGACACCCAAATAGGCCGGCGCGGCCCAATTGGCATAGGCGCGTGTCATCAAGGCCTGCCCACAGATCACCCACAAAATAGGAACAGCGGCAGACAGGCTGAACCAAGTTTGAGCGCTTGGCGCCGATTTGGCGTAGCGAAAAGCCGCCAGCAAGAAGAAGAACACCAGGAATGGATTGCCGATCAAGACTTGCTGCGCCAGAAAACTGGCCAATGAGTCCCAATACAAGCCAAAGCTCTTGGCCCCATGGGTGATGTTGGCGGTGTGCTGGAATGTGGGCATTTGATGGGTCAAGTTCCACACCACATTCGGTGAAAAAACGACCACCGCAACCAGCAAAGCCAAATATGGCCCCCAAGTTTTCCAATGACTGCGCCACTGTGGGTGCAACAAAATCAGCAAGGCGCTGATGCCAAATACAACCATGGTGTATTTGGCCAGCATGCCCAAGCCAAACGCCAGTCCAAGCATTGGCCAAGCCCAAAAACGACCCTGCAGGGCAAGCCACAAACACAGCATCGCGGTTGACCACATCAACAACAAGAAAGTATCTGTGGTGGCGGCGATGCCATAAAAAGAAGACAGCGGAATCGTGACAAACAAAAAGGCCACCAGACAAGCTGATTTGAGCGACTCGCCCATGCGCCAAGCAAGAACACCCAACACGAGACTGGTGAGTGGAAATCCGATCAATGCCGTCGAGCGAATGCATGCAATGGATTCGCCGCACACCATTCTTGCGCCACCGATGGCCCAAGCGATCAAAGGCGGCTTGGTCCAATAGCCCCAATCCGGACTTTTTGACCATGCCACGTAGTAGGCCTCATCGACCGACAGCGGCAGATTGGACGCGATGTCAAAACGCCAAGCGGCGATCAACACCAGCCCAATACAGAGCAGCCAGACGGGTAACAGGCCAGACGCTGTGGGCTCTTTGAAATTTGGGTTCAATGCCATGGGTATATTGACTTATTTTTTCCAGCCCATCTCGTCTGACACTTCGGGCAGATTCCTGACAACATACGATTTGTTTTGTCCCGACTCAAACATCACGCGGACCAGAACCTCAGCCAAAATTCCTGTAGTAATCATTTGAAAACCCGCGATCATGAGGAAAAAGGAGGTGGTGAGCAGCGGTCGACCGCCAATATCTTCAGAGAAGATAAATTTGAGTCCGCACAGGTAGGTGAATATTGCGCCGCCCAGCGCCAACAGCATGAGGCCGGTTCCACCAAAAAAATGGCCTGGCCTGGCGCGGAATTTCATGAAGAAATAAACAAAGAACAAATCCAACAAGACTCTGAAAGTGCGAGAAATTCCATATTTGGATTCGCCATGAATTCTTGGGTGGTGCTGCACCACCTCTTCGGCAATTCGACGGCTGCTGGTGACAGTGACCAACCAAGCCGGAATGAATCGGTGCATTTCGCCATACAAACGCACTTGTTTGATGACACTGGCACGAAACACTTTCAAACTGCAACCATAGTCATTCAATACAACCCCCGTCATGCGCGCGATGAGTTTATTGGCGATCTTGGACGGGAATTTCCGCAACCAATAGCCATCTTTTCTGTTTTGACGCCAGCCAGCCACCAAGTCTAGGTTTTCGGTTAATAAACGTTTGACCATTCGAGGAATATCGCTTGGATCATTTTGTAAATCACCATCCAGCGTGACGATCACATCTCCGCGCGCCGCATCAATACCGGCTTGCATTGCTGCGGTTTGTTTGAAATTGCGGGCCAGCTCAACCACACGGACATAATCGCCATATTGATTGGCGGTCTGTTTCAATTGCTCAGTCGTACCATCTGAGCTCCCGTCGTCCACCAGAATCAGTTCCCAAGCCTGATCTGCCATCTTCATGGCGTTGACAATGCGCTCAACCAATGGTTCGACGTTGTCTTTTTCGTTATACAACGGCGCCACAATCGAAATGCGCGCAGTCTTATTTGTTTCTTGATTCATTTCAAACACTTACTTTCTTTTGTTTGATCAGGGGTAATGCACACATGCTCACGAATGCCCAAAGCAATGAGCTCGCCAACATCATCAAATGCACTTGCGCGGCTCCTTGCAAAGCATCCATCCATGGCACGCCTTCAGCACGCATGACCATGGCACTGCTGGCCTCAAATGTCCCAATGCCAGCCAAACCTTGGATTGGCAAAAATGCCGCCAATTCAGTACTCAATGTGGAAAGTACACCCATTGAAAAACTCAAATGCAACAAATAACCGTACAAAGCGGCTTGAATACTTATTTTGATGATCCAGTTACTGGCGGTGAGCAACCAACTCAGGCCTGCACGTTGATTACCCCGCGCCAAAGCCTCACGCCAAGCAGCCAACTTTCTTTTCAAAAGCCAGCTCGAATCCTGCCAGGATGCCGTGGATTTTGCCCACTGCTGAAACAACAAGGCGGCAACCACCAAAAGCAAGGACAGCAGCAACCGCAAACTCAAATCTATATTCGGCCAAAAAGCAATGCCGATCATCAAGACAGTGCAAGCGTCTTGAAATCGAAGGTATATCAATGAAGTGACCGAATTCAAAACAGGGATGTCGGCCACTTGGCGCAAAAGCAAAGGAAACACCACCTCACCACTTCGAAAAGGCAGCAGATTCAAGGTCGCGTTGTGCCACATCACCACTTGGATCGCCCTCAACAGGGTCAGCTTCTCGTAGTCACGAAACTCATAGGCGACTCGCCATCCGCGCAACACGTAGGTGCTCAGCAACCCGATGACGACCATCAGCCAAACTGCCGCAGGTAGCGCCAACAAAGGCTCGTAGATGCCCGCCCAGGACATGGCTTGATGCCCAAAAAGCCATCCCAGAAACAACAGGCTCACGGCTATTGCTGCTGAATTCTTAACTATTCTGGGGGACAAAATCATAAGTCATGCTATTATCGCATAAGCTTGTTTTAGCCTAGTCATCGGCACCTCATTTAAGACGCATCGGAATGTCATTTATTCAAAACTACAGCCAGGCGCAATTCTTTAAGCGTGATTGGTTGTTTTTTTTGGCGTCTGTGGTTTTTTTTGCCGCGCTCCCAAATCTTGATTTATATTTTACAAATTTATGGTGGACGCCCGATCAAAAATTTATTTATGAAAATACCCCCTGGGTACAGTTTTCTTATTTGATATTTTCCAAAGCTCATTTTTTTTATTTGGCCATATTAATTCTTCTGATTCTCAAAGAGCTCATTTCTTTTCGCCTCAAGAGCACGCTCACCAAAAACGCACTGTTCATCATCATTGCCTTGTTGCTTGGGCCGGGATTGGTGGTCAACCAGGTCTTCAAACAAAATTGGGGCAGAGCCAGGCCCAACGAAGTTGTTCAATTTGGTGGCGTCAACACATATTCTGCCCCCTTGGAAATCTCAAACCAATGCGAGAGCAACTGCTCCTTTGTGAGCGGCCATGCATCCGGTGGATTTTTCATCTTGACGCTCACCTGGGCTTTGAGGCGTAGGCGCTGGTTTTGGATTGGTCTTATTTCAGGAAGTATTGTTGGATTGGGTCGGATTCTGCAAGGCGGTCACTTTTTGAGCGATATTGTTTTTGCTTTTTGGACTGTTTATTTCAGCAGTCAACTGACCGCGGCGCTTTTTGGAATCAAGGCACCTCGCAACAACAATGACAATACCCAATTATTTAAATCATAACCACAGTTAAATTTTCACCTATAGCCCAAAGATGAAACATATTTTAGTTACCGGTTGCGCTGGATTCATAGGGATGCATGTCGCCAAGAAATTGCTCCAAATGGGCCATTCAGTGATAGGCGTCGATAACTTAAACAATTACTACAACACCGATATTAAAAAAGATCGGTTGAACCAACTGAAACAGAATCATCATTTTGTTTTTTCCGAAACGAATTTAATTGACTCAAAATCAATTCAAGAAAAATTAAAAGTATTTGATATTGAGCACGTCATTCACTTGGCCGCGCAACCAGGCGTTAGATATTCGATTGACCACCCAGAAGCGTGCATTGAAAATAACATTGTTGCATTTGTCAACGTTTTAGAGTTTTGCAGGCAACGTCAAACCAAGCACTTGGTTTATGCGAGTTCGTCGAGCGTGTATGGCATGAACACGCAAACGCCCTACGCGACACAACACAACGTGGATCACCCGGTCAGCTTGTACGCCGCCAGCAAAAAATCCAATGAATTGATGGCCCACTGTTACAGCCATCTGTTCAACTTACCGACGACAGGCTTGCGCTTTTTCACAGTCTATGGTCCTTGGGGAAGGCCCGATATGTCTCCATGGTTGTTCAGCAAAGCCATTTTGAACGGCCAGGCGATTCGCTTATTCAACCATGGCGATATGTCGCGTGACTTCACTTACATCGACGACATTGTCGAAGGAACGGTCAGTGCAATGGCTTGTGTGGCACAACCCTCAGCAGAATTTAACCCGGGCATCCCGCTGTCGGACATCAGTTCTGCGCCTTACCGCATCTACAACATTGGCAATCAAAACCCCGTTCGACTGTTGGACTTTGTGCATACCCTCGAAAATGCTTTAGGGCGCAAAGCCATCTTGAACATGCAACCGATGCAGCCGGGCGATGTGCTCAACACATCGGCCAATATTGACAGCTTGTACGATGCGACCGGCTATCAACCCAAAACCGATTTGGCGACCGGCTTATCTCAATGGGCCCAATGGTTTATCAGTACTGGGCAGCATTACGCGACCTGATGACATCAGACAATTCATTTCTCAATGGATGCTTGATTGACTCTTTGAAAAAGCGCTTCAACAGATTCTTTGCGCTCGCTTGGATTGGAGCCATGTCTTGGCCATGTGAAATCGTACGCACACGTACATTCACAATGCGTACAAATTTGAATGTACAAAACTTAACTCCAGTGGGCCCTATCGTTTTCCCTAGAAAAGGCATCAAGAACTGGGGCTTGTCATGCCCGACGCATGCAAAGTATTGGCCCAATCGGCGCAGGAGGGATCACCCGCCGGATACGCGTTGCTGAGCCACCGCGCAAACGCCCTGCCTACGAAGCATCCACTGAACAGGCTCGGTGGCGGCAATCAGAGAATATTGAGTGGCCTGAACTTGAAGAAAACAAGCCGGCTGTTGGTCGATCTTTTGAAGCACCCACTGAGGCATGACATCAAATGCAGCGGCCATGACCAAACGCATGAAGGGCTTGTCCATGAAGTGGACGGGATAGTTCTCAACCACTTCAAGAATCTCCTTGGCCCGGTCATCAAAACACAGCTCCTGCTGAAACACAGCAAGCTCATTTTGTGTGGATTGCCATGTCATCGGCAGTTCAACGGCACCCAACAAATGTCCTATCTTGGTCATTTCGCGGATGTACCGATCACACTCGGCCTCACTCAAAGGTTGTTTTGACAAGTGCTGGAATGCATTGACAAAGGATGTCACTTCGACAAGGTGAACCCATCGAATCAAGCCGGGTTCGTTGGCAACGTATGGGCGTCCTTGCTGATCGACACCTTTGATGTTTGCGTGAATGGAGTTCACACGACCAATGGCCCCCAATGCCTGCGCTTCACCACCATAAGTTGTTGCTGCGACGAAATATGCCGTTCTGCCTAATCTGTCTTTGAGTTTGTTTCTAAAGTCTGAGTGGTCCCAAACGGCAGCAAGTGCGCGTGGGTGCAAAGCCTGAACAATCAACGAAGAAAGGCCCCCAACCATCATGGCTGTGAAATCAGCATGAACCCGCCATGCGATTGAATCTGGCCCCAACAAACCTTTGTCGCCCTTGGGTGATGCAAATTCATCCAGAGATGACTTAGAGCCTGTGATTGAACGAACGCGCGCGCCAATCACCAGTGCAGCAAAGTCCAAAAAGGACTCACTCAGAGACATGGCTTGCTCGAATCCGCGATTCAATCCGAGCGCTGAGTCTTGTCAGGCTCGACCCCGTGCTCCGACTTGTGCTCCATGTCAGGGGTTGGAAAGCACATTTTCTGGCCATCCCATTTTTGACCACACCAACACACACCCTCATGGTTGATGAGGCAGGTACCCGTTCCGCAGCATCTGGGGTCATCTTGCATACGTAGCTCCGTTCATTCTGAATCAGCAATTGTCACGTCGGCCATTGGCAATCCACCGATCATCAAATTTCATATCTGCGCAGTTGAAAAAAGCGATAGAACTCAACCGTTTTCAGAACGACATGTGCAGTTGAAAGACGGAGTTCGGGGCTTTGGGGATGAACGTCGCGGCAAGTGGCTTGAACTTGAAACGCCCTATTTCTTGACCCAAAGACGCGTGCTCAGATCGGGTGGGGTCAACAAAATCAGACAGAGAAAAGCTGCTCAACATATTTCGAATAACCTGCTCAAGTTCACGCTCGTACGAAGGGTAGGCGTGGCTTTCTTGCCCGATATCCCCCAAGGTCTGCTCAAACACAAAAGCGATATCTGCCACTGAAACCAAGGACACATCGCCAAGGATTTTGTAACCGCCCCCGGGCCCTTTCATCGAGGTCACAATGTTGTGATCCTTGAGGGCCTTGAGAATAATTTCTAGGTAAGAAATTGACAGCCCAAGTCGCGATGAAAGTTCTGACGTGGCGAAATAGCCGGAGTCACGTTGCTCGGCCAGCAAGACGCAGAGTTCAACTGCGTTGATTGTTTTCTTTGAAATCATGGCTTCACCTCTCAATGAGTAGGATTTTGAGGCTTTTATCTACGCAAGTCACAATTTTTTATATTTATTGAGATAATATCAACTCAATACCTACTCAACCTATCTTTATTGATGTCAACCCCAACCCATCACATCTTTCGAATTGGCGCCGTCTCGAAAGCAACTGGTATTCCTGTCTCGACCTTGCGAATTTGGGAGACCCGCTATGGGGCTTTCAGCCCTGTCAAAACCGAAGGCAAGCAGCGTATGTTTGAAGAACTGGATGTGTCTAAAGCCATATTGCTCAAACAACTCTCAAGCGAAGGGCACGCCATCAGCGCCATTGCTGGCCTTGATGTGAATCAGTTACGCAGCTTGAGCAATTTACAAAACAGCACACACCTCAAACCCAGGGCTCAAGATGAGCCTGTGACATTGGCTGTTGTGGGGTTGAGCCTAGCCAACCGAATCGAATCCAAGAAATTTGCATCTGGATTGATGCACAACAGAATCAAAGTGACAGGCGTCTTGGTGGACATGGAGGCCGCAAGCCATGCAAGCTTTGGCGAGGTACCCCACGTACTTCTTGTCAAAGTCAACTCTCTACAAACAAGTGTTCACTCTTGCATTCAAACCCTCATACAGAAGCACCAATTTGCGCAAACCATCGTCATCTATAACTTCGCACCAGAAGCCGTCGTGCAAGCCATGAAATTTTCCGGCTTGATCGTGAGGCGCGAGCCAATCTCAGACCTCGACCTCGCAGAGCTCTTGCAATCTGTGGCGTTTGTAGACAAAAAACGCGCCCAAGAATTTGGCACGAGTGGCGCCGTCATTGCTGGCCGTAAATATTCAGATGACACACTCATGCGCGTTGCCAGCATCTCCACCAACGTGCTGTGTGAGTGCCCACGACATGTTGCCGAATTGATAGCACAACTTGCAAGTTTTGAAGAGTACAGCCAAGAGTGTTTGAATAAAAATTCAGAAGATGCGCATCTGCACGCCTACTTGCGCTCCATTTCGGGTTCTGCCAGATCTTTGTTTGAGAATGCACTTGAAAAAATTGCGCAACACGAAGGCATTGACTTGCTCGAAGGGAAAAAATGAAACAAGCCCTCAACGTGCTTGGAACTCCGTTGGTTCCATGCTCGTACGACCCGTTGACTGGATACTTCAGAGATGGGTGCGTAAGCTCCCCCATCAGGTAGACAATTCAAAACTAGAGATTCCTGTTTTAAATGTCCTCGGCATGAACTCCATGGGAGTTTTATCGCCGAGGGAGTCATGGGGTCTGAACTCGTTGTAATCCATCACCCAAATCTCCGCAGCCTCTTGAGCCTCAGCAATTGAGTTGAATAAATTGGCATCGAGCACTTCATCCCTGAAGCTTCTGTTGAATCGCTCAACAAATGCATTCTGATTGGGCTTGCCAGGCTGAATAAACAGCAGCGCATTCCCTTTTCCTTCGCCCATTCTGTGAACGTCTCGGACGTCATTTCGGGGCCATTGTCCATCCGAATCGCTTCTGGCGGACCATACACCTCAATCAGCTGATTCATGGCCCTCACTAGCCGAGCTGATGGAATAGATGTCCCGCACTCGATACGCAATGCCTCTCGGTTGCCTTCGTCGATCACATTGAGTGTTCGAAATGGCCGACCGTCATAGAGCGTATCGCGCATGAAGTCTAGCGCCCACACTTGATTCAACTGCGTTGAGCCGCCAAGCGGCTGCCTCTCGCGTGTGATGAAGCGTTTTTTAGTTCGCCGTTTCATGTTGAGCTTCATCTCGCAATACACCCTGTACACACGTTTGTGGTTCCAAGGGCGCCCATCTTTGCGCATGCGTGTGAAGCACTTCCAAAACCCCCAGCGGGCACGTACGGCAACTATTTCATTCAATGCATCAACTACTGGCGCATCCTTGGCAGCCCAGTCTGTCTTAGGTTTGTACAACGCCGACCGCGATAAACCCACTAATTTGCAAGCCTTGCTTCGAGAGAGTTGATGGTCCACAACCATCGACTCAATCACAGCACGCTTGGCTGTCGGCGTTAGAACTTTCGGGACAAAACATCTTTGATTGCCGTGTTCTCTAACGCCAGCTCGGCATACATTCGCTTGAGCTTGCTGTTCTCAGCTTCAAGATCCTTGATGCGTTTGAGTTCGCTGGCGGATACACCTGAGTACTTACTCTTCCATTGGTAATAGGTCGCGTTGCTGATACCGTGCTTGCGGCAAACCTCAGCGACGGGTAAACCAGATTCGCCCTCACCCAATATCCCAACAATTTGGCTTTCCGTAAATTTCGACTTCCTCATCTCTCATCTCCAAAGAAATGGAAGTCTCTATTTTCAACTTGTTCACCGTCTAGGGGAGCTTACGTGTTTGCAGTGCGTGCCATGTTTCACTTTCTATTTTTTTAGATTTTAAATAACTAATCCACTAAGTCTCAACGACCTATAGCAGTTGCATTATAAAAATCCCAACCATTTTCAACCCAAAAGTCTTTCTTCATTTCATCACTCAACGGATAATTAGTTACGAATTCACAAATTGAAAAAGGATCACAAATATCTGTAGCCATCATGCGAAAATACTCTTCTTTATTTGTATTTTTATTAGTAATTAAAATTGTTATGTATATAAGCTTATTATTTGAATTGTTTTTTGCTGAGACCACTAATCCAGTACCTCCCCAACCATAATATTTTGAGGTTCCAAACTGAATTTTTCCATTTGTCAAGATATTTGAAGAGACGGTTTTGGAATATGGCTCAATTTTCTTTATGTATTGTTTTGTACAGTTTGCCATTACGAATTGTGGGTTTTGAATTGTTCCACTTTGTCCTCGAACTGTATTTACAGCGCACTCATTTGGTTCCTCAAGATTTGCTGCTTGAGCATTGGAATACATAAACAAACAATAAGTAATTGTTATTGCAGCTCTAAAAATATTTTTGATCTTCATAATTCCTCGATTCTTGTGAGATGAATGTTCCAAAAGTCTACAGATTTTTTCATCAAATCCCTAAAGTCTTTACCTTCATTTTCGCCACCTTTAAACAAGTATTCCATACGATGGTCTTTATCTATCGTAGTAACGCTTGCCCATCCCACATATGTTGTGTACTCCTTTATCGCAGAGTCTCTTGTTGATTTTATAAATCCTTTAAATAAATTATCATGAGCTATATATTTTTTATAGTAGTCATTTGATTTTTTTGCTGCAACTGAGTCATTTTCATTTTCTGATTCAAGAACATGACCAACTGCACGTATCAACACAGTGCACAAAACCACTAGATGTCTGAAGTCCACATCAATAGGTTTGTCATTAAATTTTTCAAGTGCTTCAGTGGCATCACTTAAAACACGTCTAGCTTTAACTGTTTTTACTTTCATTTTATTTTTTATAAATACTACATGCGTATCAATGAAGTCATCAGCCCTCTCAAGAAGTTCATAGCCACTGTCAATGTCAAAGGCTCACAAACAAGAACCATGATTGATGCTGAGTCAGCTAGTCAAGCAAGACTACTTCTTGGCAAGATGTATGGCGAGAAGAACGTTGTGTCTGTGAACCAAATCCACTTAAACGAGCAACGAATTGTTCAACCAACAGCAAGTGAAGTCAAACACGAACCACTTGTTAGATGGCTGACGAACAAAATCACAAGTATGAGTAACAGACCACACTTCACGAAGCAAGACGTTTACACAGCTATTGAACGCTACAAGACGAGACAGAAGCGTGTGAATCATGAACTTGCGATGCAGCAAAAACTGACTCTAGCTCGTAAGAAGTAGATCCAACACAAGCCCCCACATTCAAGCGAGAACAGCTCCAATTTGTTCTGAGAGTACACACGTAGCGTCAATAGTGCTTAGAGCGTCTAAGGGGGCTTCTCTAAAAAAGAGTGACTTAAGCTGCTTGTCCAATGTCTTTGGACGTGCTAATCTTGAAAATTTTGCCTATTATTTAAGCAAAATTTCAGATAAAAAGTGTATCTTTGGGTGTATCTTTTACTGAGCATAAAAGAAAAAAGCCGTTGAAAATCAACGGCTTTTTAGGGTTTGCTGGCGGAAACGGAGTCTGAAACTAC
The DNA here is from genome assembly GCF_046052825.1 of Limnohabitans sp. Lineage (GTDB taxonomy): Bacteria > Pseudomonadota > Gammaproteobacteria > Burkholderiales > Burkholderiaceae_C > Limnohabitans. Next base: position 3,180 of record NZ_JAVLFP010000029.1, on the reverse strand, counting down.
AAATGTAGAGTCTTGGATGACTTTGTAACGTGTTGACTGCTATTCCCGTGTCTCAGAGCCTTTCTGCACCGCACATTTCTCGCAAAAACTAGTTTTCGCCTTTGCATACCTATTCCAAGACCCTACGCTAGCTGTGCAGGGCTTGCTACCACGTACTAAGCACCTGCTGGAGTAACGAATGTGGTAACCAATAGGAGAAAAACATGCAAATGACGGACATATCAATCAAGGCGCTGGGGACACCCGGGCGCTATACCGACGACCAAACTAAGGGCTTGCACCTTTGGGTCAAGGATACTGGCCGAAAGTACTGGAATCTAAGGTACACCTGCTCCAGTGGCCGAAAAGGAATTGGGCTGGGCGCATATCCGGAAGTCACCCTGAAACAAGCCCGTATGAGGGCCATAGAGCTGCGCAACCAGATAAACAAAGGCCTTGATCCCATGCAGATCAAAAATGCCCCAGCAGCCCCTACCTTACTTCCGGCAAGCCTAAGTTTTCGGGATTTTGCCTTGGACTACATCGAAACCATGCGCCCCAAGTGGCGCAACCAAAAGCATGGCGACCAGTGGGTGGCTACCGTCTCAAACTACGCATTCCCTGTCATTGGGGCAATGCCACTGGCTGAGATTGACACCCATCACGTACTGGACATACTTTCACCCATTTGGGTTAGCAAGACAGAAACGGCCGTTCGGCTGCGCGGCCGCATTGAGCGCATCCTTAGTGCAGCCATCACCCGCAAGCTGCGCCCAGCAGGCAATCCAGCGCTGTGGAAGGGCCATCTGGAAAACTTGTTGCCGACACCTCGAGCTACCGACAAACACCATGAGGCGCTTCCCTATAGTGACGTCCCAGCCTTCATGGCACGGCTACGCGAAGTCGATGGTATTTCAGCCTTGGCGCTTGAGTTCACCATACTGAACGCCTCGCGAACAGGGGAGGTGTTACTGGCGCGGCGCACTGAGGTTCAAGGCACTGTATGGACTATTCCCGGTCATCGAATGAAAGCAGGTCGGTTGCACCAAGTCCCACTTTGCCAGCGGTCGCTAGATTTGATGCAGATTGCACAAAGTCTGGACCCGAATAGCCAGTATCTGTTTTCCCGTGATGGCAAGCCGCTGTCCAACATGGCGATGTTGATGATGGTGCGTCGATTGCAATCTGGTCTCACGGTGCACGGTTTTCGCAGCAGCTTCAGGGACTGGGTATCAGAGGAGACCGACCACAACCCGGAGGTAGCCGAGATGGCGTTGGCACACACCATAGGGAATAAAGTGGAGCAGGCATACCGTCGAGGTAACCTTCTCGAACGTCGCCGCTGCTTGATGCAAGACTGGCAAACGTTTTGCATTGTCGGCAACAGGGAGGACTTACGCTTGGTAAGCGCTGCTGCATAAAAGGTGAATCGGGCGGCGGCGGATTGCGTAAGGTGATTAGACCGCCTGCCACTAACAATGAAGGGGCAAAGCAAAGGAATTACATGAGGCAACACTCAAACACAAAGAAGACCATTAGAAAAAGTTCAGTCGATAGTCCTAAGGATCAACTCCGTAATGCATGGCTGTCGCTCGGTGAAACACTTCAAAAAATTGTTCAACTTCAAAGGTCCTTTACAGGGTTGTCAGAACAGGAGCAAAGGACAGAAGGTGTTTTGTTGCAAAAACTCCGCATCTACCAAAACGCCATGCCGGAATTAGTGGACGCATTTGAGCGGTTAGGGACACCCATAATAGCTAAGCAGGCTGGTGGGCGTCCAGCCAAGTCAAAGGAATTCAATGTCGCATGGGATATTGCGGTGTCTTACTTCAAAAAGCACGGTAAAGATTTAAGCGCCGAAAACCTTAGTCTGATGACAAGCAAAAAGCTCATAGCGGACGACCCAAATGCCTACAAGCACTGCGTGGGTTGGGAGGCGGAAGTGGAGGATATTTCTCGACCTTTTTCTCAGCGGACAGCTTCGGATTGCTTACTTTGCTTACGCGTTTCGAGGCCATACGAAGAATAGTGCGCAGTAACTAGTTTCTGCCTTTGTAGATTTTCGGCACTGCGGGATTATTGGTACTCCAGCTTACAAACGGAGTCCAAACATGACCAATTCCGACCAACTTCTTCGCATCACCGAAGTAAGCCACTTCACCTCATTAGCAAAGTCCACCATCAACCTATGGGTTGCGCAGGGAAAATTCCCCAAACCCATCGCGCTGTCCCCAACAATCAAGGTTTGGAAAAGCCAGCAAATCTTGGATTGGATTGACATGCTGGGTTTTAAGCCTGACCAAGAAGACCAAACGACCGATGAGTTGGTACGGATGGACTGATCATGCCGCGGCAACCAACATTTCAGAGGTCTGGGCGATATCAGAACGCTCTCACTGATTGGGCTAAGAGCCTAGCCAATTCCGGAGTAGCAGTCACCGTAGTCTTTGGGACTGGACGCGGTGCTGACGTAACTTGCCCTAGTGAGCACAACGCTGAAGAAATGGTGCGTAAGGGCATCAAGCGGTTAAACACAATAGTCTATGGAAACAGTGTGAAGCGCAAGGGCTATTCCATTGGTGCAGTTACTGCCCTTGAAGGGACAGGCCGATATGAGCGTATCCACGCCCACATTGCCTTTGAGCCTCCGCCAGATATGTCGTTTATGCAGTTCAGCAGGCTCGTGGACCGGGCCTTTAAGCGTTCAAAGTGGATTGAGCAGCGTCCACACATCAAAGAGTGCTGGAGCCAAGACTGGATTAACTACACATTGAAGTTGGGGCAGGAGGCGCTCAAACCGTCTTGTTGCTTTAAGGCCAAGCACCCTGTTGCTTAAGCCTCTTCAGACCTTGTGTCGTGGAGGTGCCTTGTAGACGTGGCTGTTGGCCTTGGTAGCTTTACTCTGCCCGCTTCACTTTCAACAACACCGAACTGTGGCTTACGCCAAAGACACAAACACTGACGAGGGGTAATCAAATGAGACGCAAGCAGACCTGCGGAGCCTATGCTCGAAGCACTGGTAACCCATGCCAAGCCAAGGCACTGTCCAACGGTAGATGCAAGAACCACGGGGGCATGAGCACTGGCCCAACCACTGTTGAAGGGAAACTGGCTGTGGCTGCGGCCACCTCCAAAAGGATGGCCGCAGGACAGCGAAAAAGGGCTTTGGAGGGGTTTTAAGCTTGGCTTGAGGGTGGAGGT
>NZ_JAVLFP010000028.1:0-125014 GCF_046052825.1 Limnohabitans sp. | reverse complement strand
CAGCTTTTGCCAGGACTGATGTGTACCGCAAGCTTTCGACGGCCAAAAGCGCGACCCGAAAAATAAGCCCCTACGTCTGCAACCCAGACGAGAAGCAGCAATGAAAATATGAAATTGGTGCCCATGACTTTTGCTTGGTAAAGCGCCAGCCAAGTGACCCACAAAGCCAGTACACCCCCCATCAGACGAAGTATTCGTGCAATACGCGGCCAGTCCTCTGCACCGCGATGAAGCAGTCCCACTCCGCCCAACACCCACAAACTTCCAACAATAGGCCAAATGAAATCCGGCGGTTGATAGGCCCAATGTGCTGCCCAAGATAGAAAGCACATCAAAAGGCAGACGCCCGCGCAGCGCAATGCACCACGCATACCCAGCCCATTCAAACGTCCCCACTCCCAAGCGCCTGCTGCGATCAAAACAAGTGTCAACAGGGCAAGGGGCTCAGCGGCAGATGAAACAAGTGCAGGCAAGAATAGCGCCAGCAACACAAGTGCCGTGATGATGCGTTGCTTGAGCATGGGGTAGTTAGACCGCCATGATTTCTTGTTCTTTGCTGGCAATCACTTTGTCAATGTCGACAATGTGTTTATCGGTCACCTTTTGAATGTCCACCTCTGCACGTTTTTGGTCGTCTTCTGAAGCCAATTTGTCCTTCACTAATTTCTTTACCGACTCATTGGCATCACGGCGCAAGTTACGCACTGCGACTTTGGCATTTTCACCTTCAGAGCGAACCACTTTGGTCAATTCTTTTCGGCGCTCCTCGGACATGGGAGGCATGGGTACACGAATGAGTTCGCCCATCGACGAAGGGTTCAAGCCAAGGTCGCTGTCACGAATGGCTTTTTCTATCTTGGCAGACATGCTTTTCTCCCAAGGTTGTACGCTGATCGTGCGCGCGTCCAACAATGAGACGTTGGCCACCTGGCTGATCGGCACCATTGAACCGTAGTAGTCAACCTGCACCGCATCCAGCAAAGCAGGGCTTGCACGACCTGTGCGAATTTTGGTCAAGCTGTTGCTGAATGAAGCAATGGTCTGATCCATCTTAGTTTCGATGTTTTTCTTGATGTCAGCGATGGTCATGGAATACTCCAAAATTTAGGGGTGCAGAGTCTGTCGGTCAGGGTCAAGCGTGCACAAGAGTGCCTTCGTCTTCGCCCAAAACCACCCTTTTCAGGGCACCATTTTTAAAAATTGAAAAAACTTTCACAGGCAATTTTTGATCTCGACACAATGCGAAAGCAGTGGCATCCATGATGCCTAAGTTTTGACTGATCGCCTCATCAAAACTCAGCTTGCTGTAGCGCGTCGCAGCGGGATCTTTTTTGGGGTCTGCTGTATAAACACCATCCACTTTGGTTGCCTTGAGCACCATTTCTGCACCTATCTCAGCCCCGCGCAAAGCAGCAGCCGTATCCGTGGTGAAGAAGGGATTCCCCGTTCCTGCCGCAAAAATCACAACCTTACCCTCCTCAAGATACTGCAAAGCTTTGGGACGCACATAAGGCTCAACCACTTGATCGATGGCAATGGCAGACATCACGCGTGCAGTCAATCCAGCTTTGTTCATGGTATCGGCAAGCGCCAAAGAGTTCATCACAGTCGCCAGCATCCCCATATAGTCAGCCGTCGCCCTGTCCATGCCAACAGCACCTCCAGCAACCCCCCGGAAAATATTACCACCACCAATCACGATGGCGACTTCAACGCCCAGGTGAATCACTTCAGAGACCTCATTCACGATGCGAACAATCGTGTCACGATTGATACCAAATGCATCATCTCCCATCAATGCTTCCCCTGACAGCTTGAGCAAGATACGCTTGTGGGCTGGCTGGGCTGGGGTCATGGTAAAGCTCCTTGGTGTGTCGTACGAGTGAATGCGAGGTAGATGTCAAAAGGGGAGCAGAAGCTCCCCTTTTTGTGGTTAAGCCGTCTGTTTAGCAGCAGCGACTTGAGCCGCCACTTCAGCAGCAAAGTCATCCACCTTTTTCTCAATGCCCTCGCCCACCACATACAAAGTAAAGGCTTTGACGTTGGTGTTGGCTGCTTTGAGCATTTGTTCAACGGTTTGCTTGTCGTTTTTAACGAAAGGCTGATTGAACAAAGACACCTCTTTGAGGTATTTCTGGACAGAGCCTTCAATCATTTTGCTGGCGATGTCAGCAGGTTTGCCAGATTCCGCCGCTTTGGCTGTGGCCACAGAGCGTTCTTTTTCAATCAGATCGACTGGCACATCGGCGCTGGTCAAAGCCACCGGCTTCATCGCAGCCACATGCATGGCAACGTCTTTAGCCGCCACCATGTCGCCTTCAAACTCCACAACAACGCCAATGCGAGTGCCGTGCAGATAAGACGCCACTTGTGCACCTTCGAAGCGCTTGAAACGACGGAAACTCATGTTCTCGCCGATCTTGCCAATCAAACCTTTACGGACATCCTCGAGAGTGGGGCCAAAACCGTCTTGACTGTAGGAGAGCGCACCCAATGCGTCCACCGTCGCGGGGTTGTGAGAAACAATCAACTTGGCTGCGGCTTGCGCCAGAGCCAAAAAACTGTCGTTTTTGGTCACAAAATCAGTCTCGCAGTTGACTTCAAGGAGAGAGCCTTGATTGCCGTCAATATGGCTGGCAATCACGCCCTCAGCCGTGATTCGACTTGCGGCCTTACCGGCTTTGCTGCCAAGCTTGACTCGTAGCAATTCCTCGGCTTTGGCCATATCGCCATCGGCCTCAGTCAAAGCCTTTTTGCACTCCATCATGGGGGCATCGGTTTTGGCGCGCAGTTCAGCGACCATGCTTGCAGTAATAGCTGCCATATGTTTCTCCGTCTTCAGTTCAATTCAATCAGGGTGTGAAAAAGGGGCTGCACGAGCCCCTTCTCAAAGTTAGGCGAATGCTTAAGCAGCAACTTCAACGAACTCGTCGTCCGCTTCAGCAACCGCTTTGACCACGTCGTTCACGGCATTGGCACGACCTTCCAAGATCGCATCAGCAATACCACGGGCATACAAAGTCACAGCTTTGGACGAATCGTCGTTGCCAGGAATTACGTAATCAATTCCCTCAGGGGAATGGTTAGAGTCCACAACGCCAATCAAAGGAATACCAAGTTTTTTGGCTTCAGCGATGGCGATTTTGTGGTAACCGACGTCGATGACAAAGATGGCATCAGGCAAAGTCGCCATGTCTTGGATACCACCTATGTCTTTTTCGAGCTTGTCGATTTCACGTTTGAACATCAACTGTTCTTTTTTGGACAATGCGTCCAATCCAGCTTCTTGTTGAGTTTTCATGTCCTTCAAACGCTTGATTGAAGTCTTCACCGTCTTGAAGTTGGTCAGCATGCCACCCAACCAACGTTGGTCCACAAAAGGAACACCAGCCCTTTGCGCTTCGGATGCAACGATTTCCCGCGACTGGCGTTTGGTGCCCACCATCAAAACGGTGCCACGGTTGGCAGAAAGTTGCTTCACGAACTTAGCTGCATCTTGAAACATCGGCAACGACTTTTCGAGGTTGATGATGTGGATTTTGTTGCGATGACCAAAAATGAAAGGGGCCATTTTGGGATTCCAGAAGCGGGTTTGGTGACCAAAGTGGACGCCTGCTTCCAGCATTTCGCGCATAGTGACTGACATGTGATTACTCCAAAGGTTGAGTCTAAAATTCAGCCCGTCATCGCCGCAATCTTTTCATTTGAAAAACTTTGGCAACACCTTGAGGGGGCTGATTTGCGAGTGATGTTATGACCAAGCCCTCAGAGAAGAGGCACTTAGAAAAACCCAATGATTCTAGCACAGCAAGTACAACAGATGACCGTCAAATCCTTGCGCAAAACAAGGCTGCGCGCATGAGAGTCGCCGTGATTGGGGCTGGCGTGATTGGCATCACCACGGCCTATGAGTTGATCGAACAAGGCCATGAGGTCACTGTTTACGAGCGAAGCAGTTCAGCCGCTGAAGGCTGCAGCTTTGCAAATGCGGGCGTCATCTCTCCTGGTTATGTGACCCCGTGGGCCAAACCAGGCATGGCCTTGCATGTCCTCACACATTTTTGGCAAAAGCACAGCCCTGTTCGGTTTTCGCGCCCTAGCTGGTCAGAGATTCAGTGGCTCTGGAAATGGTGGCAGGCTTGCGACAACACGACGTTTGTTGAAAATAGGGGCCGCTTGCTGCGGCTTGCAACTTACAGCCATGAGCGAATGCGCTTGCTGACTGAACGGCTTCACCTTCAACATGACCGGTCACAGGGTTACTTGGTTTTGTTGCGCGGCGAGCGCGAACATGAGTTGATCAAACCTTCTTTGAAGGCGATGATAGACGCTGGCCTGAGCTTCAAATTGCTGGAGGCCGCTCAAGCGCGTCAGATCGAGCCAGCACTCAGCACAGAAACGCCGTTGGCCCATGCCATCCATTTTCCAAACGACGAAGTGGGCAACTGCAGGCAACTCACGCTGATTTTGAAAAATATCGCGGAGTCGTTGGGTGTGAAATTTCATTTCAATGCCGAAGTGCAGCCCCTACAGCGCCAAGAACCACGGCGCATTCGACTCAATCCCAGTGATCAAGGCGCATCTTTTGACACAGTGGTCGTCTGCGCAGGTTTAGCAAGCGCTCCTTTGATTTCACCGTTGGGAATTCAACTGCCATTAGCGGCAGTTCATGGCTATTCAATCAGCGCATCCGTGCGCGAACCACTGGATGCCCCTAGAAGCGGCGTGATGGATGAGCGTTACAAAGTTGCGATCTCTCGACTTGGCCAACGCGTGAGGGTTTCAGGCGGCGCAGAAATTGGGGGCAACCTGCGCCAGCATCATGGGGCTAGCGTGCGCACGCTTTACCGCGTGCTCGATGATTGGTTTCCAGGGGCAGCACGGACACAAGACAGTGTTCAAGTGTGGAAGGGCTCCCGCCCGATGCTTCCAGACGGCCCGCCTGTGATAGGACCAAGCGGCATTCCTGGCGTTTGGTTGAACTTAGGTCATGGCTCAAGTGGTTGGGCGCTGTCATTCGGATGTGCTCGAGCAGTTGCCGACCAAATCTCCGGTAGAACGCCAGAGATTGATCTTGAAGGTCTTGGGTTGGAACGATTGAAGCTTCAACCATGAATTGCAATGTTCGCAACGTATCTCAGATCTCGAAGCTTAGAGCTCTACCTCTCTTTGACGCTGCCGGTACACGAGCCCTGGAGGCACTATTCAAGGCATCGCTTCCTGAAGACGGCTTGATGCGACGAGCGGGTCTGGCCAGTGCACATCTCGCATTGGCCATCGCGCCCCACGCGCGCAAAATTTGGGTTGCTTGCGGACCGGGTCATAACGGGGGCGATGGACTTGAGGCCGCCATTCAATTGAAGCGATGGGGCAAAGATGTCACGGTCACTTGGCTGGGCAATGAACAAGATTCGCCAAAGGACGCCCTGAGATCGTGGCATCGCGCAACAAGGGCCGGCGTTGCCATTCATTCAAAACCGCCGGAAACTTTTGATCTCAGCCTTGATGCACTGCTCGGTCTGGGCTGCAACCGACCGCCTGAAGGACTGATGGCGCAATGGCTTTATGCAATGCATGCCAGCGGCAAACCAGTTTTAGCCATTGACCTACCCACGGGATTAAGCCCTGACACGGGTACTTGGTTACGTCCAGCGAACACACCCACCCGTTTGTCGCCGACGCACACCCTGAGCTTGCTGACACTCAAACCTGGGCTTTTTACAGCGGACGGACGTGATGCCTCTGGACAGGTTTGGTTCGATGATTTAGAGGTGAATTCGGATGGGGCACCTCGGCATCAGATCAATCCCACCGCTTACTTGCAATCCCCAAATCCCAGAAATTTTGTCACCCGTCGCCACAACAGCCACAAAGGAACTTATGGCGAGCTCATCGTGATTGGCGGAGCACAAGGCATGGCGGGCGCTGCAGTTTTGGCAAGCATAGCTGCCCTTCATTCAGGTGCTGGACGCGTGTATGCCTGCTTACTAGACAAGGCGTTCGGGCTAAGCGCGACGGCTCAATACCCGGCCTTGATGGCGAGAAATATCCACTCTTTGCAACTGGAACATGCGTCCATCGTTTGTGGCTGTGGTGGCGGCGACGAAGTGCGCGACCTGTTGCCAAAAATCTTGAGTGCGTCAGCACAGCTGTTGCTAGATGCTGATGCGCTGAATGCCATCGCAAGGGACAGTTCACTTTTTCGGTTATTGAAAAACCGAACACGCAAAGGTCTTTCAACGGTACTCACACCCCACCCACTTGAGGCCGCACGCTTGCTAAAGTGCACGGCCCAACACATTCAGAGCAACCGCATTCAAGCAGCACAGCAATTGACCGAATTAACCGGCGCGGTCGTTGTTCTCAAGGGTTCTGGCACTGTGATTACCGCAGCTCAAACAACACCCGTGATCAACTCAACTGGCAATGCCATGTTGGCCACAGCCGGCACAGGGGATGTCTTGGCTGGGATGATCGGTGCAAAAATGGCACAAGGCCTCAGCGCTTTTGATGCAGCCTGTGATGGTGTAAGAGCCCACGGATTTGCCGCAGACACATGGCCCAACCCAGGCCCAACTCTGGATGCGCAAACGCTGGCGATATCTATACGCTAGTTCACGGACGAGGCCGACGATTACTTTTCTTAGGTGCTCCAGACTTCTTGGAGTTGGACTTAGCGCCCTTGTCGCTCGATTTGGTGAATGCCTTCTTCACGGCTGCTTTGAAGTTTTGCATGGGCGATTTGCTCACTTCTTTGGATGAGCGCATCAGCACCTCATCGCTGTCACGAACCAAACGAAAATCTATCTTTCGTCCATCAAGGTCCACACGGCTGACTTGAATCCTTACGCGCGAACCAATGGCGTAGCGAATCCCGGTTCTCTCTCCTCGCAACTCTTGCCGAGCCTCATCAAAGCGGAAGTACTCCCCACCCAATTCGGTGATGTGTACCAAGCCCTCAACGTACATCGCATCCAAAGTCACAAACAATCCAAACCCAGTGGCAGAGGTGACAACCCCACCATACTCTTCGCCCAAATGTTCCCGCATGTATTTGCATTTGAGCCATGCCTCTACATCGCGACTGGCCTCGTCTGCGCGACGCTCGTTGGCACTGCAATGCAAGCCTGCAGCTTCCCATGCCTGCTGATCGGGTGTGGGTTTGGTTTTTAGCTCCAGCTTTTGTGAAGGTTCCCGGACACGCGTTGCCAAGCGACGTGCCAGTTTGGCATGGGCTTCGCCCGGCGTGGGCAACACCGGCAATTGGTAACGGCGCTTGAGCAAAATAGCCTTGATCACACGATGAACCAACAAGTCGGGGTAACGCCTGATGGGACTTGTGAAGTGGGTATAAGCCTCAAACGCCAAGCCAAAATGGCCGCTGTTGATAGGCGTGTAGATGGCTTGCTGCATCGAACGCAACAGCATCGAATGGATTTGCTGGGCATCCACACGTTCTTTGGTTGCCTCTGCGATGGCTCGGAATTCTGCAGGTTTAGGGTTGTCTGTGATCGTCAGTCCCACCCCCGTTGTTTTCAGGTAGTTGCGAAGAACGTCCTTCTTTTCGGGTGTAGGCCCTTCGTGCACCCGAAACAAACCTGGGTGCTTGCTTTGCAAAATAAAGTCAGCACTGCACACGTTGGCAGCCAGCATCGCCTCCTCGATCAACTTGTGCGCATCATTGCGTACGCGTGGAATAATTTTTTCGATGCGACCACTGTCGTCGCACACAATTTGTGTCTCTGTTGTCTCAAAGTCCACTGCACCACGTGCGTGACGCGATTTCAACAATGCTGTGTAAACATCGTGAAGGTTGATCAAATCTGCCACACGATCTTTGCGCTTGGTCGCTTCTGGGCCTCGCGTATTGGCCAAAATTGCAGCAACTTCGGTGTAAGTGAAACGCGCGTGACTGTGCATCACGGCTGGATAAAACTGATACGCGTGAATTTCACCGCTGACGGTGACCAACATGTCGCAAACCATGCACAAACGATCTACATCGGGATTGAGCGAACACAAACCATTGGAGAGTTTTTCCGGAAGCATTGGAATAACTCGACGCGGAAAGTACACGCTGGTTGCCCGGTCATAGGCGTCAATGTCGATCGCGCTGCCAGTTTCAACATAGTGACTCACATCGGCAATGGCCACCAACAAACGCCATCCCTTAGCGCGTCCCACTTTGGCCGGCTCGCAATAAACAGCATCGTCAAAGTCACGCGCATCTTCACCATCAATCGTGACCAACGCCACATCCGTCAAATCAACCCGATCTTTTTTATCTTGGGGGCGCACTCTATCGGGCAACCCTCGAGCCAAGGCCAAGCAGGCTTCAGAAAATTCGTGCGGCACGCCATATTTGCGCACTGCGATTTCGATTTCCATTCCCGGATCATCGACCTCGCCCAAGACCTCTTTGATGCGACCAACAGGCTGTCCGTACAAGCTTGGTGGCTCGGTCAACTCGACCACCACCACCTGTCCTGTGCTTGCGCGACCAGTGGCACCTTTCGGAATCAATACATCTTGACCATACCGCTTGTCTTCAGGCGCGACCAACCAAACACCACTTTCTTGAAGTAGCCGACCAATGATGGGTTGCGTCGAACGCTCCACGATTTCGACAACGCGTCCTTCTGGACGTCCTTTTTTATCGAAACGCACAACACGGGCCTTGACACGATCTCGGTGTAAAACAGCGCGCATTTCATTGGGCGGCAAATAAATATCTGCTGCACCATCGTCACGTTGTACAAAGCCATGGCCATCCCGATGGCCGAAGACGGTGCCTTCAAACTCTTCCAGCATTCCGCTGGTGGTTGATGAATTTTTGATACAATGCCTTTCTTTCCTGAAATGCCCAGGTGGCGGAATTGGTAGACGCACTAGTTTCAGGTACTAGCGAGTAACATCGTGGGGGTTCGAGTCCCTTCCTGGGCACCAATATAAGTTAAATGAAAGCCACCGTCATGGTGGCTTTTGTGTTTTTGTAGTTTAAATCGGCAATGCGACAAGGTCATGACCTTCTGTTGCCACCACGCGCGCGCGGGTGAATTCGCCAACTCTCAGCACTTTGCTGATTTTTTCAGATGGCAACAACCTGACCAGACCATCGATCTCTGGAGCATCCGCGTAACTGCGCCCCAAGCCACCTTTACGACCATTTCCAGGCGCTTGGTCAACCAACACTTGCAGAGTGGAGCCAATGCGTTGTTTGATTTTCTGAATGGACACCTCTTCAGCGACGGCCATGAAGCGTGCTTGACGCTCCTCGCGAACTGATTGAGGCAACATGCCAGGCAATTCATTCGCCATTGCACCATCAACAGGGCTGTAGGCAAAACAACCTGCCCGATCGATTTGAGCCTCGCGTACAAAGTCCAACAAGTGCTCAAACTCTGCTTCTGTTTCGCCAGGAAAACCAGCAATGAAGGTACTTCGAATCACAATCTGTGGACATAGCTCCCGCCAGCGAGCGATACGCTCCAGATTTTTTTCTCCGCTGGCTGGTCTTTTCATGCGCTTCAACACATCAGGATGGCTGTGCTGAAAAGGCACATCCAAATAAGGCAACACATGACCTGTCGCCATCAACGGAATGATGTCATCCACACTGGGATATGGGTATACGTAATGCAAGCGGATCCAGGCGCCATAACCTTGCGCCAAATTAGCCAATGCTTGCGCCAACTCCAGCGTACGAGTTTTGATCGGTTGTCCATCCCAAAAACCTGTTCTGTATTTCACATCGACTCCGTAAGCCGAAGTATCTTGGCTGATGACCAACAACTCTTTGACGCCGCCCTCAAATAAAGCACGCGCCTCTTTGAGGATGTCGCCAATGGGGCGACTCACCAAATCACCGCGCATAGACGGAATAATGCAAAACGTGCAGCGGTGGTTGCAGCCTTCGCTGATTTTCAAATAGGCGTAGTGCTTGGGGGTTAGCTTGACACCCGCCTCACCAAAAGCTTGCGGAACTAAATCGAGAAAAGGGTCATGGGGTTTCGGTAAGAACGCGTGCACTGCATCCATGACCTCTTGCGTAGCATGCGGCCCTGTGACAGCCAACACACGGGGATGAATTTGCTGAACCAAGTTCGCACCACCCTCTCCGCTTCGCGCGCCCAAGCAACCTGTGACGATGACTTTTCCGTTCTGTGCCAAAGCCTCGCCAATCGTGTCAAGACTTTCCTTGACAGCATCGTCAATAAATCCGCAGGTGTTGACGATCACCAAATCCGCACCTGCGAAGGTTTTTGAAGTTTGGTATCCCTCTGCGCTGAGTTGGGTCAGAATCAATTCAGAATCGGTCAAAGCTTTGGGACAGCCCAAGCTCACAAACCCTACTTTAGGTATCACATCACTCATCAGCGTTTCAACCTCATCACGTCCATCAACTGGTCAGTTTGCTTTTTAAATTGTTCTTGCATTTGAACTTGCATTTCTGTCAATGCTTGCGTCGATTGATCCACGTATTGCCCCACCAGCCCCTGCATGATGTTCAGCGGGGCTTGGTCATGGGTCGTTCGGGTTAACTGACTTTGGAAGTCCATGAATGTTTGTACATTTTTTTCTAAATAGGCACCCATGAAGCTCTGCATGGCATGCCCGTAAAAACGGATGATATTGGCCAACATACGCTCCGTCAAAATAGGAGAACCGTCTGTCTCTTCTTCCAAAATAATTTGCAACAAGAGGCTGCGGGTCAGATCGTCTCCTGTTTTCGCGTCTAACACCACAAAACGTAAATCATCCATGACCAAGCGCTTGATGTCGCTCAGTGCTATGTAACTAGACAACTTCGTGTCATAGAGGCGACGATTCGGGTATTTTTTGATGATGCGTGTGTCGACTTCGCCAGGAGGGATGTATTTTGTGCTGCTCATGAGTGAGCTCCCGCTATAAACAAAAGCCCGCCACTGCTGTGGCAGTGCCGGGCTGGACGGGGAACAATTGGTAGGCGCGATTGGACTCGAACCAACGACCCCCACCATGTCAAGGTGGTGCTCTAACCAGCTGAGCTACGCGCCTAATTGTTCGAAGCAGTTATTGTAGCAGACTCAACGTCTTCGCACAGACTTGACACCGGACACCTCGCGAACACCCGTCAAAACTTTTTGCAAACGTCTAGAGTCGCTGACCTCGACCGTGAATGTCATCAGCGCCAAATCTTTGATTGATTGTGTCTGCACACCAATTACATTCATCTTTTCCTTAGAAAAAACTTCGGAAATATCACGCAACAACCCTTGGCGGTCAAAAGCTTCAATATAGACATCCACCGGATACACCTGCGCTTGCGACTGCTTGGACTTTCCCCAATCGACTTCAATCACGCGCTCACCATTGCGAAGCGCCATCTGGCGAAAGTTGCTGCAATCAGCCCGATGAATGCTGACTCCCTTGCCGCGGGTCACAAAACCCCTGATGACATCAGGGGGAGCGGGTTTGCAGCACTTTGCCAGCTGCGTTAGCAAAGAGTCAATGCCGACAACCAGAACGCCGCCTTTGGAAGTTTGCTCGGCATGGCGCGCTTTTTTCAACAGCACATAGTCATCGGCGGCAGCTTGGGCCGGGGTCGGATTAAGCAGTGTTTCAATATTGCGTAGGGAGAATTCGTCCTTGCCTACGACCTCAAACAAAGCCTCCGCAGACTTAAAACCCAATTGAGCCGCAAGGTCCTCCAACTTGACCGCCGTTTTACCTTCACGCTGCAACAACTTTTCAACGGCTTCTCGGCCTTTTCCTGCCGTTTCTTGCATCGCCTGCGCATTGAACCAAGCTCGTACCTTGGATCGTGCCCTTGGACTGGCAAGAAAGCCAAGATCAGAGTTCAACCAATCTCGTGAGGGTCCCCCTTCTTTCGCTGCCGTAACCTCCACGGTCTGACCATTTTTCAAGACAGTGTGCAGTGGCACCATGACGCCGTCCACCCTAGCGCCGCGGCAGCGGTGTCCCAAGTTGGTATGCAGCGCATAAGCAAAATCGATCGGCGTTGCACCTTGAGGCAAGTCAACCACTGAAGCATCGGGCGTCAGTACATAAATACGATCGCTCAAAGCGTCCGTCTTGGTCGTCACGGTCGCGACAGACGAATCATCGGAGGCAGAGGCTAAATCACGTTCCCAAGCGAGCAACTGACGAAGCACGGCAATCTTGGCGTCATAAGCCCCCGAAGCCGAGACACCGGCATAACCTCGCGCCCCAGCCTCTTTGTAAGCCCAATGCGCTGCCACGCCTTGCTCTGCGTGATCATGCATTGCGCGAGTCCTAATTTGGACTTCGATGGGGCGAGATTTTTGATCCCGAACTACCGTATGCAAGGACTGGTATCCATTTGACTTTGGACGCGCAATGTAATCATCAAACTCTTCGACGATTGGGCTGAAGTGCGTGTGGACCCAACTTAAAACAGCATAGCAATCGGGTACGGAAGCGACGATGACACGCAGTGCGCGCACATCAAACACACGCTCAAATCCCAAAGATTTACCGCGCATTTTTTTTACGATGCTGTAAATGTGCTTTGGCCTTCCTTGAACACTTGCCTCGATGCCCTGCTCCCTCATGGCAAATGAAATCTGTTGCTGTAGTTCAAGCATGTACTTTTCACGCTCTGCACGTTTTTCATCCAGCCACCCAGCGACTTCATGGTAAGTCTCAGGCTCAAGAAACCTCAACGATAAATCTTCAATTTCCCATTTGATTTGCCAAATACCCAATCGATTGGCAAGTGGTGCAAACACATGCAAAGACTCATGAGCCAAACCCAGAGGTAATGGTTTTTTACTCGCAGCGTGATAGCGAAGGGTTTGCAAACGGGATGCCAATCGCAACAAGACAACACGGAGATCGCGTGAAAATGCCAGTAGCATTTTTCTCACGTTTTCGGTTTGTAGTTGCGCAGAGGCTTGATCGGATGCCGCAGTTCGCGCTTGCCGTTGAACACGGATCAAATTCACCGTCTCCATCGCCAGTTCTGCATAACTGTCGCCAAAAGCTTTGGCGATCACTTCTTCCGGTTTATTGAGAAACTCTGTGGCGTATACCAAATAGCACGCGGCCTGCATCGCTTCGGAGCCTCCGATGTGGCCGAGAATGGACGCAACCGCATCTGCATGGTTCAACACATCTTCCCCTGTGTCCAACGAGGCGCCACTGAACAATGGCACCACAAAGGCACGCGCCCGCATCAACGTATCTGGTTGGTCAGGCGAGCCCTGCAAAGCCGAGTCCAACATCGTGGACTGCGGTGAGGTTTCTGAGGTGTGTTTCATAAAAGTCTGGCAATAGATTCAGTGAAATGACGACTGAAAACTCCATAATGTCGATTAATTCTCATCGTAATTCATATGGAGTTCTCTCATGTCGCAACGCACACTTACTGGCAAAACAGCACTGGTCACTGGCTCCACCAGTGGAATAGGGCTCGGAATAGCCAAAAGCTTGGCAAGTCAAGGTGCCAACATCATCTTGAATGGCTTTGGTGACTACCATTCGGCCAAAGCCGAAGTGGAAGCACTTGGAGTTCAAGTTCAATACCATGGGACATGAGCAAGGTGTCTGAGATTGAAGCGATGATGAAATTCGCCACAGACGCATCAGCAGGCGTGGACATCCTGATAAACAACGCAGGCATACAGTACGTAGCGTCAGTGGAAGACTTTCCAGTTGAACGCTGGGACGCCATCATTGCCATCAACCTCAGCAGTGCTTTTCATACCTCGCGCTTGGCATTGCCACACATGAAACAAAAAAACTGGGGGCGCATCATCAACATTGCGTCCGTTCATGGTTTGGTGGGTTCTGCACAAAAGTCTGCTTATGTGGCGGCCAAACATGGCATTGTGGGACTGACCAAAGTGACTGCGCTTGAGAATGCCACTTCGGGCGTGACCTGCAATGCCATTTGTCCTGGCTGGGTGTTAACGCCATTGGTGCAAAAGCAAGTTGATGCCAAAGCGCAAGAGCTCAAACTCTCCAACGAACAAGCTACCAAGCTGCTTCTGGGCGAAAAGGAACCCTCCATGGCATTCACAACACCACAAGAGTTGGGTGAGCTGGCCGTCTTTCTTTGCTCAGATGCGGGAAACAATGTGCGTGGCGTGGCGTGGAATATGGACGGGGGATGGACAGCCCAATAAGATCAAACCCAATAAATATACTCAAGTATTCATTTTTAAATTTATTTAATTATAATTTACTAAATTAACTTTATTTGGGTGAGACACATGGCAGCCAATGACCAATTTGCAAAACGTCTTCGTCAAGCGCTTAAAGAAGCAGGCGTTCAAAGATCTGCCACTGTTGTGGCTACACAATTCAATCTACGCTATTGGGGCGACGGAATCTCATCTCACGCTGCAAGAAATTGGCTGATGGGCGTGTCTCTTCCAAAACAAGACAAGCTATTTGTTTTATGCAAGTGGTTGAAGATATCTCCAGAAGGTCTACTTTTCGGCACGCCCCCTCAAAAAGTGGGACTTTTCGCTGACCAAGAAGATGCATTGTCTTTGGTAGACAGGCAACTCATGGTCAATTACTTTTCTCTGTCCACAGATCACCGCCGAATAGTTCGGGAAATCGTAGATGCCTTATCAGCTTTGTCTACTTTAACAAACATGCAGTCTCAAGGAAAATAAATCAAGGCGACTGACCGAGCTTCCATGCTCTGGCCGTGTCCTACATGGCCCATTTTTTCAGCTGTCTTGGCCTTGACATTGACTTGATCGACTTCGATTTCCAACGCCTGTGAAATCCTTGTGCACATTTGTGGAATGTAAGTAGCCAATTTCGGCGCTTGCGCAATCACCGTGCAATCGATGTTGCCAATGCGCCAACCCAGTTCGACCAGCAAGTTACCGGTGCGTTGAAGTAACACCCATGAATCTGCGCCCTTGAACTTTTCACTTGTGTCTGGAAAATGGCGTCCTATGTCGCCTAAAGCTGCCGCACCAAGTAATGCGTCGGTGATTGCATGAAGCAAAACATCAGCATCCGAATGTCCCAATAAACCATGCGTATGATCAATCTGCACCCCACCTAGAAACAGTGGGCGATCCTTGACCAAGGCATGCACATCCCATCCCTCACCAATACGAAACTGAGGTTTTGTCATCGTCTTAACTTTCTGATCGCATCATGAGAACGGCCTGGGCTAAAGCAAAGTCTTCAGGATAAGTGACTTTGAAATTTTGCGCGCTACCGGCTATGAGTAGCGGCGAAAAGCCCACTGCTTCCATGGCACTGGACTCGTCGGTCACACCGACGCCAGACTGTTTCAACGCCGATGTCAACGGACCTAATCGAAACATTTGGGGCGTTTGCGCAAGCCATGTACCCACTCGCGTGATCGTGTTTTTCACTCGAAGTAAGGTCTCTTGCTTGAGTGTGTCTGCCACTGGCACAGCAAGCAACCCTCCCACATCATCGCTTTGGCAAGCATCGATCAAAGCATTGATTTGCTCAGGAGTCACCAAGCAACGCGCCGCGTCGTGTACCAAGACCCAATCGCTGCTTAACGCCCCATGCTTTTCAAGCTCACTCAAACCCGCCAGCACACTGGCGGCTCGACTCTCCCCCCCCACATGGATCACGGAAAAAAGAGGTTGCGGTTGGGCCCTAAGTATGTCTTGCATATGCTCATCGTCAGGGGCCACAACCAGCAAACCATGCTTCAACCTTGGAACTGCTGCAAACGCCCTCAGCGTGTGAACCACCATCGGCACATCTCCAATCAATCGATACTGCTTGGGTAAAGAGGTGCCAGCTCGATGGCCTTTGCCGGCGCAGGGAATCAAAGCAAAGATGCGGTCAGTGGAGGTGGGGCTGAGAGTCATAAGCTAAAAGGTGCGGATCTTGGTCCGGGGCTCCATTCTAGAATTGCATCAATGTATCTGCCCTCATTGAGTCCCGGCAAACGTTTTGCCATCCCCCGCCCAGTTGGGTCTGCGGACGCTTTGCTGCTGGCCCAGCTCAGCGTTCGGGAAAAAAATCGCCATCAGCGGGTCGCCATCGTCACTGCAAACGCAACCGATGCGCATCGACTTCAAGAGGAAATGGCGTTTTTTTCGCCAGACCTTCGCTGCGTCCTATTCCCGGATTGGGAAACTCTGCCCTATGACAGTTTCTCGCCACACCAAGACCTGATCAGCGAACGACTTGCCACGTTGTGGGGGATTTCACAAGGCGAGGCCGATGTGGTGCTCATTCCTGCAACCACCGCGCTGTACCGATTGGCTCCGCCGGCTTTTCTAGCTGGCTACACCTTCCACTTCAAAGTACGCCAAGCCCTAGACGAAGCCAAACTCAAAGCGCAGCTGACCCTTGCAGGCTACAGCCACGTGTCGCAAGTGGTGAGCCCAGGTGAATACGCCGTACGAGGGGGCTTGATTGACCTTTTCCCCATGGGATCCTTGGTTCCTTACCGCGTCGACCTTTTTGACAACGAGATCGACTCCATCAGAACCTTTGACCCTGACAGCCAGCGCAGCTTGTATCCCGTGCCAGAAGTGCGGCTGTTGCCAGGCCGTGAGTTTCCAATGGACGATGCCGCGCGGGCCCAATTCAGAAGTCGCTGGCGTGAATTGCTCGAAGGCGACCCAACCAAAAGCCGAATCTACAAAGACATAGGCAATGGTGTAGCGACTGCTGGAATTGAGTACTACCTACCCTTGTTCTTTGAAGAAACAGCAACTGTTTTCGACTACCTTGGTGCACATGCCACGGTGGTGCTGCATGGTGATTTGGAACCGGTGATCCAACAGTTCTGGCAGGACACCCAAGACCGCTTTCGTTTGGTACGTGGCGACCCTGAGCGTCCAGCCTTGCCACCTGAAAGCTTGTTCTTATCCGCTGAGCAGTTCTATAAGGCCGCCAATGGTTACGCTCAGTTTTCTCTGCGCCCCCAAGTCACTGACATCCAAGACAATGCCTTTGTCCAAACCCTGCCCGATTTGACCGTCGTGCGCGGAGCGTCTGAGCCTTTGCTGCGCTTGAAAGAACACGCCAAACACAGCCAACAACGCTTGCTGGTGCTGGCCGAGAGCGATGGCCGACGAGAAAGTTTGCTGGACTTTTTGCGGGCCTCTCAGTTCAGCCCACCGGCGTTTGACTCCCTGGCTGAATTTCAAGCGAGCGAAGAAAAGATTGGCATCGCCACTGCACCGCTGAACGTGGGTTTCAGCTGGACCGAAGCTGGCATCGACCTGATCACCGAGACCGAGTTGTTTGCAGCGGGGACCACCACGCGCCGACGCAAAAAGCAAGAGCAAGTGAGCGATGTCGAGTCGCTCATCAAAGATCTGTCTGAGCTCAACCTCGGCGACCCAGTGGTTCACAACGCCCATGGCATTGGCCGCTACCGAGGTCTGGTCAACATGGACTTGGGTGAAAAGAATGCCGATGGGACACCGGCACTTCAAGAGTTCTTGCACCTGGAATACGCAGACCACGCGGTGCTCTATGTCCCTGTGAGTCAGTTGCACTTGATTGGCCGTTACACGGGCGTGAGTGCTGACGAAGCGCCTTTGCACAAATTGGGCTCCGCACAGTGGGACAAAGCCAAGCGCCGAGCTGCTGAACAAGTGCGCGATGCTGCGGCCGAGCTGCTGAACATTTACGCGCGTCGCGCCGCGCGTCAAGGGCATGCATTCCGCTACTCTCCACAGGATTACGAAACGTTCGCCAACGACTTTGGCTTTGAAGAAACGGCTGACCAACGAGCTGCCATACACGCCGTCATCCAGGACATGATCAGCCCCCGCCCCATGGACCGCTTGGTCTGCGGCGATGTGGGCTTTGGCAAAACCGAAGTTGCCTTGCGCGCCGCCTTTGTGGCTGTCACGGGCGGAAAGCAGGTCGCCTTGTTGGCGCCAACCACCTTGCTGGCAGAACAGCACTACCAAACGCTGACCGATCGCTTCAGCAAATGGCCGGTCAAGATTGCCGAGATGAGCCGCTTTCGCTCAGCCAAAGAAATCACAGCGGCTGCCAAAGGTTTGGCTGAAGGGCAGGTCGACATCGTGGTCGGCACCCACAAGTTGCTGAGTGAATCCGTCAAGTTTAAAAATCTGGGGCTGCTCATCATCGACGAAGAGCACCGATTCGGTGTACGCCATAAAGAGGCCATGAAAGCGATGCGTGCCGAGGTAGATGTGCTGACCCTGACCGCCACCCCCATTCCACGCACCTTGGGCATGGCGCTTGAAGGCTTGCGTGATTTGAGCGTCATTGCCACTGCACCTCAGCGCCGACTGGCCATCAAAACCTTTGTTCGCAACGAGGGCAATGGCGTCATCCGAGAAGCTGTTTTGCGTGAACTCAAACGTGGCGGCCAATGCTATTTTTTGCACAACGAAGTCGACACCATCGAAAACCGCCGTGCTCGCCTTGAGGAACTGCTGCCGGAGGCACGTATCGCCGTGGCACACGGTCAAATGCCCGAGCGTGAACTTGAACGCGTCATGCGCGACTTTGTGGCCCAGCGTTTCAACTTGCTGCTCTGCTCCACCATCATTGAGACAGGCATTGACGTCCCAAGCGCCAACACGATCATCATGAGCCGCGCCGACAAATTTGGCTTGGCTCAACTGCACCAATTGCGCGGTCGCGTCGGGCGCAGTCACCACCAAGCCTACGCCTACCTGATGGTGCCCGATACACAAGGTCTGACCAAACAGGCCTCGCAGCGCCTAGAAGCCATCCAACAAATGGAAGAGCTGGGTTCTGGCTTTTACCTCGCCATGCACGACTTGGAAATTCGCGGTGCCGGTGAAGTGTTGGGCGAGAACCAAAGCGGCAACATGCTTGAAGTCGGCTTTCAGCTCTACAACGAGATGCTCAATGAAGCTGTACGAGCGCTCAAAAATGGCGAAGAGCCTGACCTTCTGAGCCCGTTGAGCGCCACCACAGACATCAACCTGCATGCACCGGCCCTGTTGCCAGATGACTACTGTGGGGATGTGCACCTGCGATTGTCTTTTTACAAAAAATTAGCCACGGCCAAAACTTCAGACCACATCGACGTCCTTCTGGAAGAAATTGTCGACCGGTTCGGCAAGCTGCCCACACAAGCTCAAACACTGATCGATGTGCACCGCTTGCGCGTTTTGGCCAGCAGCTATGGTGTCACCAAAGTCGATGCAGCCCCTGGCGTCATCCACATCAGCTTCAAAGCCAACCCACCCTTTGATGCCATGCGCATCATCGAGTTGGTGCAAAAAAACAAACACATCAAACTGGCTGGCAATGACCGCCTGCGCATTGAACGCGAGCTGCCTGAGCCAAAAGCCAGGGCCCAAATGATTCGCGATGTGCTGCGTGCTCTGGGCACCCCAACCAAACAGACCCCAACTGCACCACATTCAGCCATCCACTGACACACACATGACGCACGAATTTACTCCTGACTTGCTGGTCCAAGGCTTCACCCCACCGCTTCGGTTAAAAGCCTTCAAGCTCATTGCGTTTGACATGGACTCCACTCTGATCAACATCGAATGCATCGATGAAGTGGCGGATGCCGCAGGTCGAAAAGCTGAAGTTTCAGCCATCACTGAAGCTGCCATGCGTGGTGAAATCACCGACTTCAAAGACAGCCTGCGTCGCCGCGTTCAATGGCTCAAGGGGGTACCAGAGACCGCTTTGAAAGAAGTCTTTGAACACCGGTTGCGCTTGAACCCCGGTGCGAAAAATTTGATCGATACTTGCAAAGCCCATGGCCTGAAAGTCTTGTTGGTCAGTGGTGGCTTCACCTTTTTTGCAGACAGAGTTTGTGGCCTTCTCAACATCGACTTTGCACGCAGCAATGTGCTCGAAATCGTTGACGGACACCTCACTGGAAAATTGGTAGACCAAGCTTGGGGGGATATTTGTGACGGTGCTGAAAAGCGAAAGATGTTGCTCCAAACCTGCTCCCAACTTGGCATCGCCCCCCAACAAGCCATCGCCATGGGCGATGGTGCCAACGACTTGTTGATGATGGGCGCGGCAGGTTTGTCGGTGGCCTACCATGCCAAACCCAAAGTTCGTGAACAGGCCATGGTGGCCATCAATGCAGGGGGATTGGATCGCTTGCTTGAAGTGCTCCAACCCTGACCCGACACCCCCGTAAATCAACACCTAAGGCCCTGAATGGTTCATCGCAAAGCTTGGTAGATCGTTTGCGCGAGCTCTGACGAAATACCATCAACTGACATCAAGTCCTGCACGCTGGCCTCTGCCACGCCGCGAGCCCCACCAAACCTTTGCAACAACTTGGCGCGCTTCTTGGGACCAATCCCCGCAATCTCTTCAAGTTTGCTGCCACCCACACGAACCTTGGCGCGCGCGGCACGCATGCCCGTGATGGCAAAACGATGCGCCTCGTCACGCACTTGGGCCACCAACATCAAGGCTGCGGAGTCACGCCCCAAATACACTTTCTCACGGCCGTCGGCAAACACCAACTCTTCCAAGCCCACTTTGCGGCCCTCACCCTTTTCTACCCCCACAATGCGCGACAAGTCCAACCCCAGGGACTCAAACACCTCGCGCGCCATAGACACCTGGCCTTTGCCGCCGTCAATCAACACCAGGTCAGGCAACTTGCCCTCGCCCGCGCGCACTGCCTCGGCCAATTTGCTGTAGCGACGTGTCAGCACCTGACGCATGGCTGCGTAATCGTCCCCTGGCGTGATGCCCTCAATGTTGTAGCGCCGGTACTCACTGCCTTGCATCTTGTGGTGGTGAAACACAACGCAAGAGGCTTGGGTTGATTCGCCGGCCGTGTGCGAGATATCAAAACACTCCATGCGAAAACCATCCAAGTCCTCAGGAGCCAGATCCAGTGCGTCCACCAATGCACGTGTGCGTGCTTGTTGCGACCCTTCTTCCGCCAGCAAACGGGCCAATTGAATATCAGCGTTTTGCTGGGCCAGTTCTAACCACACCCGCCGCTGCTCTCGCGGGTTGTGCACCGCAGATATCTTCACACCGGTTTGTTCAATCAGCGCATGAATCAACTCGGGATCCACTTGATGGCTGGTGATCAGTGCGGGCGGGACGGGCACATCCAAGTAGTGTTGACTCAAAAATGCTTCCAACACTTCAACTGGCTCAGCATCCTCAACATGAACAGGAAAATAAGGACGATCTCCCAAATGTCTCCCCCCGCGCACCATCGCCAAATTCACGCAGGCCCTGCCACCTTGCACCTTGACAGCCAAGATATCCACATCTTGGTCACCGACCGTGTCCATCGCTTGGCTGTGCAGCACTTTGGACAAGGCACTCATTTGGTTGCGCAACTCCGCCGCCTGCTCAAACTCCAACTTCTGGGCATGCAACATCATGCGCTGCTCGATCGAAGTCATCACCTCTTGTGTCTCACCTCTCAGCAAACGCATCGCACTGTTCACGTCGCGTTGGTAGTCTTCGACAGTGATGTACCCCACACACGGACCCGAACAACGCTTGATTTGAAACAGCAAACAAGGTCGCGTTCGGTTGCTGAACACCGTGTCTTCGCATGTCCGCAGACGAAAAACCTTTTGCAATAATTGAATCGCCTCACGCACCGCCCACACGCTGGGATACGGTCCAAAGTAGTCATGGCGTTTGTCCACAGCGCCTCGGTAATAGACCACCCGAGGCACTTGGGCAGCGGGCAGCGCAGATGCAGGCTCTGTCGCAGAAGACGGGGACTTGGTTGGCACAGCACGGGTGAGCTTCAAGTACGGATAACTTTTGTCATCCCGAAACAAGATGTTGTATTTGGGCTTGAGCGACTTGATCAGGTTGTTTTCTAGCAGCAACGCCTCTGCTTCAGAGCGAACCACGGTGGTCTCTAGGCGCACGATCTTGCTCACCATATGCCCGATGCGCGAGCCGCCATGGTCTTTCTGAAAATAATTGGCAACCCGCTTTTTCAAACTGTTGGCCTTGCCCACGTACAGCAACTGCTCTTGCGCATCGAAATAACGGTACACACCTGGCAATGCAGGCAAGGCGGCTACTTGTTGCAACAAATCGAAGGAATGACGGTGAACGGGTTCTTCTTGCATCCCCGTATTGTGGACAATCCCACCGGTGAAACAAACCAACTGGACTTGGGATATTTTTTGCCGCGTCATCGACAACCATGGTGACTTGGGCGTTTGCTGGCGACTGTGCGCCGAACTGGGTGCGCGCGGGCACCACGTGCGCCTGTGGGTAGACGATGGTGCGGCCCTGACTTGGATGGCGCCTTCAGGCAGCCTGGGCGTGGAAGTTCGCTCTTGGGAATCCGCGTCACAGATCACCGAGGTGGGTCACGTGGTGGTTGAAGCCTTTGGTTGTTTCTTGCCCGAGACTGTTGAACGCGCCATTGCGCAACAACCCCACACAGTCTGGATCAACCTTGAATACCTCAGCGCCGAAAACTACGTCACACGCTCGCACGGCTTGCCCTCGCCTGTGATGCAGGGCCCGGCAAAAGGTTGTACCAAATGGTTTTTTTACCCTGGTTTCACACCTGGCACCGGCGGATTGCTACGCGAAGCAAACTTGGCCGCGCGGCAGCTTCAATTCGATGTTGCGGCCTGGCGATCAGCCATGAGCGGCCAACAAGCCATCCGTGCCCAAGAGCGTTGGATCTCTTTGTTTTGCTACGAACCCCAAGGCTTGGCAGCGTTGATGCTCGAGCTCAGTCGCAGCAGCCAACCCACCCGTGTGTGCGTCACAGCGGGCCGAGCACAATCGGCGACAAATCAGGCCTGTCAAGCACTGGGATGGCCATTGTTTGGCACCGATCGTCTGCACATCACCCCATTGCCGCACTTGAGCCAAACCGAGTTCGACCATTTGCTGTGGGCTTGTGACCTGAACTTTGTGCGAGGCGAAGACTCTTTGGTTCGCGCCCTGTGGGCCGGCAAACCCTTGGTCTGGCACATCTACCCACAACATGATTTGGCACACCACGACAAACTCCGTGCGTTCTTCAACACCACCCACATGCCCAACAGCCTGCGTCGCGTGCATGAGGTGTGGAATGGCATCTCCTCCGCATCCGTGCTGGATTGGCCTGACA
This sequence comes from Limnohabitans sp., assembly GCF_046052825.1. Classification (GTDB taxonomy): domain Bacteria; phylum Pseudomonadota; class Gammaproteobacteria; order Burkholderiales; family Burkholderiaceae_C; genus Limnohabitans. Next base: position 101,961 of record NZ_JAVLFP010000028.1, on the reverse strand, counting down.
CAGAACCCACGGATTGGGCGGCATGGGGCCAAACCTGCCGCAACGACTTGACGGCTCAACCAGATTTGTGCACCCAGTTGGTCAACTGGGTGGAGCAACGGCGTGTGCGCTGAGAAAACGGCTAAAATCTGTTGCTTGGTTAGCCCTGCTCAGCTTGAGTTGCTTTGGGGCCCTATTTCACTCAACTACCCCTTTATCTTATGAAAACCGCTCAAGAAATCCGCGCAGGCAACGTCATCATGCACGGCAAAGACCCGATGGTTGTCCTTCGCACCGAGTACCAACGTGGCGGACGTGGCTCTTCCACTGTTCGCATGAAGCTCAAAAGCTTGATCGCTAACTTTGGTACCGAAGTTGTGTTCCGCGCAGACGACAAAATGGACCAAGTCATCTTGGACAAAAAAGAATGCACCTACTCGTACTTTGCTGACCCCATGTATGTGTGCATGGACACCGAGTTCAACCAATACGAAGTTGAAGCCAGCAACATGGGTGACGCACTGAACTACCTTGAAGACGGCATGTCACTTGAAGTGGTGTTCTATGACGAAAAGGCCATCTCAGTTGAACTGCCGACCAACGTGGTCCGCGAGATCACTTGGACCGAGCCTGCTGTCAAAGGTGACACATCGGGCAAGGTGCTCAAGCCAGCCAAGATCGCAACAGGCTTTGAAATTGGCGTGCCAATTTTTGTGGCACAAGGTGACAAAGTTGAAATCGACACGCGCACAGGCGAATACCGCAAGCGCGTCTAACCCGCCAACACCCATGAAAACAAAGGCTCCTTCAGGGGCCTTTTTCACACCTGAAAGAAAGTGACAACTGCTTATGGACGGAATGCTCGACCCTCACGACAGACGCCTGGCCGAAGCTTGGGAAGTTCTCAAGGCCCAGCATGAAGGAACCGATGCCCTGGTTCCCGAATCCAACCGACTGGCCTTTGCTGATCCTGAGTTTTTATTGCGACGTGAAACCCGTGGCATTCGTTTCCAACTTGAAATGCTCAAGCCAGACTTGGCGCAGCAGGCGAAGGGCATAGAGCACACTGTGGTCGTATTTGGCAGCGCCCGATTTCGCAGCGCAGAGGCGGCAGCCCAGCAACTGACCTTGGCGCAAGCTGAGGGCTCGCACGACGCCCTGTCTCGTGCGCACACGTTGGTACGTAACGCGCACTTTTACGAGCAAGCACGAGAACTTGGAAAAGTCATCACGCAGCACACCTTGGCTCAAAGCCAAGCACAGAAAATGTTCATTTGCACGGGCGGTGGCCCTGGCATCATGGAAGCTGCCAACCGGGGGGCCCATGAAGCAGGGGGCATCAGCGTGGGGCTCAACATCGCCCTGCCCCATGAACAATCACCCAACCCCTACATCACGCCAGGCCTGAGCTTCAAATTCCACTACTTCGCCCTGCGGAAAATGCATTTCATGATGCGTGCCAAAGCACTGGTCGCTTTCCCCGGTGGATTTGGCACTTTGGATGAGTTGTTTGAGACGCTGACTTTGATTCAGTGTAAAAAAGCCAAACCCGTGCCCGTGGTTCTATTCGGCACAGATTACTGGAAGCGCCTGCTCAACCTCCAAGTTCTAGTAGAAGAAGGCGCGGTATCAGCTGAGGATTTGGAACTGTTTCAATACGTCGACAGCGTGGATGACGCGTGGCAAGTCATCCGTTCTTTTTACCAATTCTGAGCAAATAAGCGCTGCGCGAACCCAGCCCTACCAAGGCTGATACAGACCAAAACACCCCCCCGATCCCGATCACCGCGCCTGCCGCACCAAACACAATGGGCATCACCACACTCGATGCATTGATACCCATCAAGCGCAAGCCAATGGCTTCGCCGTGTCGCGACTCGGGTGTGATTTGATGCAAGGTACTCATCACCATGGGCTGCACAGAGCCCAGTGAAAACCCAAGCAACACGGAACAACACCCCATGCTCAAAGCTGTGTTCATGAGGGGATAAAGCGCTAAAAACACCGAGCTGATCAACATCGCACCCGTCAGGACTTGCCACTCTTTCAAGTGAGCCACCAAAAAAGGCAAGCCAATGCGAATCAAGGCGGCAGCAATGGCAAAGGCGCCCAAGATCGAGCCAATGGCCGATGCACTCAAGCCTCGCTCATGCCCCATGATGGGCACCACAAATGTGTGCACGTCCCAGCAAGCCGACAAAAACCAATTCACCAACATCAGCCTACGAAACATCGGCGCATTCAACAAATCCCAGGCGCTGTTTTTTTCGTGCCCTTCTGGTTTGACATAGCTAGGCAGTTCGCGTGTTTTGCGTACCCAACACCAAGCCAAGAGAGGCAACAGCGCCATTGCGCCATAGGCCCATTGGAAGCCGGCATGGTCAATCAACAAACCTGCCGTGAAGGGCCCAATGAAGTTGGAAATGGCAGGCCCAATCGCCAGCCAACTGAAGGCTTGTTTGAGTTGTGTCAGGTCTTGGGCCGCACGCCCCACGTGGCGCTGCAATGCAATCACCGCAGCCCCCGTCGCCCCGCCTGTCAACAAGGCACTGACGCACAACACAGGGAATATGGGCCACAGCGCTGCCATGCCGGCACCTACAAAAGACGTCAAGACGCTCCACATCACCGGGCGTTTCAACCCATGCGTGTCGGCGTAACGCCCAGCTGGCAAGGCTAAGAAGACCTGAGTCAACGCAAACAAAGCCAGCAAGACCCCCACAGCAGCCTCGCTTTGTCCACTGCGCAAGGCCATCAAGGGAGCCGCCATGCGCATGCCGGTCATGCAGGCGTGCAAGCACACCTGTCCTGCAATCAGCTTGGCAAGTTCACGCTTCACTGTGCATCCGCGTCGTCTGGTTCGTCCAACTTGGGCAGCAAAGCCTGTGCTTCCCCTTCGGGTAAGGCCTCGACATTTTTGAGTGCACGACGCATTTGTCGACTCCGGGTATCGGCACGATCCAGTGTGTCGGCGGCTTTTTGCACTTGTTCACGCACCTTCTCCACCCAGTCCCCATAGCGCTCAAACTCGGTTTTGACAGCCCCAAGGACTTTCCAAACCTCCGAGGCTTGCTGCTCCAGGGCCAAGGTCCTAAAGCCCATGTGCAAGCTGTTGAGCATGGCCAACAGCGTGGTAGGCCCTGCCAGGGTGACACGGTAATCACGCTGCAAACTGTCCATCAAACCAGGACGGCGCAGCACCTCGGCGTACAAGCCCTCAACCGGTAAAAACAAAATTGCAAAGTCGGTGGTGTGCGGTGGCGCCAGATAGCTCTCAGCAATGCTCTTGGCTTCTGTGCGAATGCGAACCTCCAAGGCCTTGGCTGCCAATTCAGCGGCCACGGCATCGGCCCGGTCATGGGCGTCCAGCAAACGCTCGTAGTCGTCGCGCGGAAACTTGGCATCGATTGGCAACCAAACGGGGTCGCCGTCAAGTCCGCCTCGGCCCGGAAAACGAATCGCAAAATCAACCCGTTGGTTGCTGCGCGGCTTGGTTTCTACCTGTTTGGCATATTGCTCCACGGTGAGCACTTGTTCCAGCAAAGCTTCGAGTTGCACTTCGCCGAACATGCCACGGGTTTTGACATTGGTCAGCACCCTCTGCAAGCTGCCCACGCCATCAGCCAGTTTTTGCATTTGGCCTAAGCCGTTGTGTACCTGCTCAAGTCGTTCTGCCACCTGCTTGAAACTCTCTGACAAGCGCTTTTCAAGCGTGGTTTGCAGCTTCTCATCGACCGTGCGACGCATTTCGTCCAGCTTTTCGGCGTTGCTGCGTTGCAGCTGTTGCAGTTGCTGGTTCAAGGTGTCGCTGATCGACTTTTGCATCAAGGTCAACTGCTGCACTTGGCTTTGCTGAAAGGTGCCCAAGCTTTGCGTCATCTCTTGGCGACCGCCTCTGGAAGCTTCGCCAATGTCATGGCGCAGTTCGCGCTCCATCCGTTCGAGCTTGTCTTGCAGACTCTGCAAACTCAGCACCCACGCCGCTTGTGCTTCGGGGTTGTCCTTGAGTCCGGAACGCCGCAGCAACACCAGCAGCAAAACGGTGTTGAACAGCCCGAACGCCAGCAACACACCAAGATCCAAACTCATGGCAGCGTGTTCAAAGGCGTCAAAGCTTTGCCTTTGGTAAAAAACGAAATCAAGTTGTCTGCGGCCAAATTGGCCATCGCCAAGCGGGTTTGAATGGAAGAGCTGGCGATGTGCGGCGTCAACACCACATTCGGGACGGTCAATAAGTCGGGATGGACCTTGGGCTCGCCTTCGAACACATCCAAACCGGCTGCAGCGATTTGACGCTCACGCAAAGCCGCTGCCAGCGCTGCATCATCCACGATACCGCCGCGCGCGATGTTGACCAAGGTCGCGGTCGGCTTCATGAGTGCCAACTCTGCCGCGCCGATGGTGTGGTGAGAAGCCGCCGAATACGGCACTACCAACATCACGTGGTCGGCACTGCGAAGCAGCTCTTCTTTGCTCACGTAAAGGGCTTTGCATTCGGCCTCCAACTCAGGCGACAAGCGTGAACGGTTGTGATAAATCACGTTCATGCCAAAGCCGTGCGCACCACGACGTGCAATGGCCTGACCAATGCGGCCCATGCCCAAAATACCCATGGTGCTGCCATGCACTTCGGTGCCGGCAAACATGTCGTAGCGCCATTGCTTCCATTCGCCACGGCGTAAATAGTGTTCACTTTCGGTCATGCGCCGCGCTGTGGCCATGAGCAGGGCAAAACCAAAGTCTGCCGTTGTCTCTGTCAACACATCAGGCGTGTTGGAGGCCAAAACGCCGCGAGAGGTCATGGCAGGCACGTCAAAATTATTGAACCCCACCGCCATGTTGGCGCACATCTTGAGGTTCGGGCAAGCCGACAACACCTCGGCATCCACCGGGTCCGTTCCAGTGGTGAAAGCCCCCGCATGTTGGGCCAGTGCAGAGGTCCAAGTTGCCTTGGTCCAGGGTTGATCGGCTTGGTTGTGGGTGACATCAAAATGCTCACCCAGGCGCTGGATGATGCTGTCAAAGATGGGACGCGCAACAATGATTTTGGGTTTCATACCAGGTCTTTCTCAGTGAATGAAGGGGTGGGGGTCAAGGCAAGCATATTCAGTTTTTGAGCCCACCACGGCGTGATCGCAGGCAACAAAGTCAAAGTCCAAATCACCACCCAGGCTGTCAGGGGTAAGAGAAGTGACAAGTCGGGAAGCTGCGCCAGCGTGATGACGGCCAACACCACCGGAATAACGCCCGTCTCTCGGACTGCACAGACAAAAAGTTTTTCTCGCCACGTGATGTGTGTGGGCCACAAAGACACCCAAACAGCCACCGGGCGTGCCACGAACATCAACAGCAACGAGACACAGAATCCGAGCCACGCGGTCTCCAGCAAGGCATCGATCGCAACAAAGGGCCCCATCATCATGAAGACAGTGGGCTTGGCCACACTTTCAATCTTCACTTCCATGCTGCGCAGCAATCCATGAAAGTGGTGAGAGCCGTGGTTGAAATTGGCCAACAAGCCCGCCACAAAGGCTGCTAGAAAACCATTGCCATCGATGGCTTGTGCCAAAGCAAAGGTGGCCAAGGGAACAGCCAACACAATGGCAAAGTCATAGGGTTTGTCGTTTTCGCCTTGACGCAGGGGGTTCGACTTGTAACGTTCAAAAACAAACATGCCGAACCAACCCGCACATCCGGCTGACACGCCAAAGATCAATTGCTGGCCCAGGTGGTTCAAATTGTCGCCACTGAACAACCCAGCACCCAACTGAACCATGCCAGTGGGCTCAACGCCGGTGTAGATCATCAAGCAAACGGCCCCGGTGAAAATGGCGCCCACGGCATCGTTCAAAGCACTTTCAGCAACAGACAAGTGCGTCACCCGCTGGTAGTGCTTTTTAAAAACCAAGCGTTTGAGCGTTGGAATCAATGCAGCCGGATCGGTAGACCCCAAGATGGCCGACAACAACGCGGCGGTTCGACCGTCTAAACCCAGCGCGGCCAGCAAACCAAACATCACAAAAAAAGTCACCAAATACCCCACCACGGCCAGCATCAGAGTGGGAAAGGCAATTTGCAAAAAGACTTTGCGTTCAATCTCATCGCCCCCAGATTTGAGGATGATCGCGGCCATTGCCGTACACACCACGACCGACAAGGTCAACTGCGAAGCCAGTGGAGACAGCGCATCGTGCAAAACGATGCCAACCAACAATTGAAGCGTGAAACTTGGCAACACCGTGCCTTCTGCGGCTTTGCTGCTGGCCCATCCAAACAACAAAAACACACTGATACACCACAGAGACAAAGCCATGGGTGCCTCAACACCAGGCAAATGTTGTAAGTGATCCAGCACGCCAGGGGCCACACGGTTCAGAGCCCATGCCAAGCCAAACAGCACAGCAACTTTGACGTAGTTCATGTGCCGTGCTCAGACCGGTGGCTCAATGTCAAAAACTTGCCGCAGATAAGCCAAATACTTCTGGTCTTCGCACATGTTTTTAGAGGGGGTATCCGACAACTTGGCCACAGGCTGACCATTGCACTGGACCATTTTGATGACGATTTGCAGCGGCTCATAGCCCAAGTCGTTGGTCAAGTTGGTACCGATGCCAAACGCCAACTGGCACCGGCCTCGGAACTGTTGGTACAACGCGATGATGCGTTCCACCGTCAAGCCATCGCTGAAGATCAGGGTCTTGGTGAGTGGGTCCACGCGGTTCTTGCGGTAGTGCGCAATCATGCGTTCACCCCAAGTGAACGGGTCTCCGCTGTCATGGCGCGCACCATCGAACAACTTGCAAAAGTACATGTCAAAGTCGCGCAAGAACGGCTCAATGCCATAGACATCGCTCAGCGCAATTCCGAGGTCTCCACGGTACTCACGCGCCCAGGTTTCAAAACCAAACACCTGGCTGTCACGCAGGCGCGGGCCCAAGGCTTGGCAGGCCTGCAAGTACTCGTGCGCCATGGTGCCCAAAGGCGTGAGGTTGAGTTTCATGGCGAACAAAGCATTGCTGGTGCCTGCAAACTGACCTTGACCGGCTGTTCCCAATTTGGCGCTGAGCACCCGCAACAATTCTTCATGCCAAGCCTTTGAAAATCGCCGGCGTGTGCCGTAGTCCGCAATTTTCAAATCGCTCAAGCGTTCCGCATGCAAGGCCTCAATCTTTTGATCCAGGCGTTTACGCCCCTCTACAAAATCCGGCACTTTTTGTGTGTTTCGGAAATACACCTCATTGACGATGGCCAACACCGGAATTTCAAACAAGATCGTGTGCAACCAAGGCCCTTGAATGCTGATGTCAATTTCTCCATCGGCCAGTGCTTTCACCTCAATGTATTTTTCATTCAAGCGAAAGAGCCCCAAAAAATCCACGAAGTCGCTCTTGATGAAACGCAATGAGCGCAGCCACGCAAGCTCTGCATCTTGAAAATGCAAACTGCACAGCGAGCGAATTTCATCGCGGATTTCTTGCACGTAGGGGGCGAGTTGCACACCGGGGTTGCGGCACTTGAATTTATAAGAAACCTGCGCACTCGGAAACTGATGCAACACCGCTTGCATCATGGTGAACTTGTACAAGTCGGTGTCGAGCAGGCTCGTGATGATCATGACGCTCAGTCCACCCAGTGGGTGAACTCTTCCACCGGCACACGCGGGGTGGCAAACGTGTTGACTTTGTCGCCGTCATCGGCCCAACCCAAGGACATGCCGCACACCATGCGTTCCCCTTCACCGGCACCGATGTGCGGCAAGATGGTGTTGTGGAACGCATTCCATGCGGCCTGTGGACAGGTGTGCAAACCACGCGCACGCGCAGCCAACATGATGTTTTGCAAAAACATACCGTAATCCAGCAAAGAGCCTCGCCCCATGATGGGGTCGATGGTGAACATCAAGCCCACGGGCGCGTCAAAGAAGCGGAAGTTACGCTGCTGCTGCAGGTGCATCTTGTCCTTGTCGGCCTTACCAATACCAAGCAAACCGTACAAACTCCAGCCGTTCTCACGGCGTCGATCAATGTAAGGACTGACCCATTGCGTCGGGTAATAGTCATACTGCTCTTGGTAATTTTTAGCCAACTCGGGGTTGGCACGCAGGGCATCATGCTCGGCGCAGACCTTGTCAACCAAGCTGTCGCGACTGGCACCTTGCAACACATAGACTTTCCAAGGTTGCGTGTTGGTACCCGATGGTGCACGGCTGGCCACCTGCAAAATCTCGCTGATCAACGCACGTGGCACAGGTTGTGAGGTGAAGGCGCGCGCTGACATGCGCGACGTGATGGCATGGTCGACGGCGCTGGCGTCGCTGGGGGTTTGCATAGCACTCATACAAGTTTCTCCAAAACTGTTTTCAAATTCGAAGGCAATGCCTTAACAGGGCGGCGGTCTTTCTTGTCGACATAGACGTGCACGAAATGTCCCCGGGCTGCGCACAGATCTTCGCCCTGCGCAAACAAACCCACTTCGTAGCGAACACTCGAGGCACCGATGCGCGCTACGCGGATTCCGGCCTCCACCACTTGCGGAAATGCCAGCGATGAAAAGTAGTTGCAATGGGTTTCAATCACCAAACCAATCGTCTCGCCATGGTGAATGTCCAGGGCGCCTTGTTCAATCAAATGGGCATTGACCGCAGTATCAAACCAGCTGTAATACACCACATTGTTGACGTGGCCGTACACATCGTTGTCCATCCAACGGGTGTCAATGCGGCGAAAGACTTTGAAAGTGCTTCGCGCCTGGGCTTGAATTCGGTCATGAGAGGTTTGTGTCATCGCGCCCGATTTTGCCAGCCCTGCCAGTACGCCTGGGCGACACGGTAGGTATTGACTTGCACCTGAACCGTGTCCTCAATCACACGTCCATACCCGCCAGCCATGGCAAAGGCCAAGGGCACACGGCGCTGAAAAGCCCAATCAAAAACCCGCCGATCACGTGCTTCTAGGCCGTCGTAGCTCAGACGCAATCTCCCCAGCCGATCCCCCTCGTGTGGATCGGCTCCCGCCAAATAAATCACCAAACCTGGATCAAACCGCGAACTCAAATCCAACAAAGCCTGGTCCAAGGCCTGCAAATAATCGTCGTCACCACAGCCATCTGGCAACTCCACATCCAAATCGCTGCGCTCCTTGTCAAAGGGAAAATTACGTGCGCCATGCATAGACAAGGTAAAGACATCCGGGTCATTGGCAAAAATAGCCGCCGTGCCATTGCCCTGGTGCACGTCCAAATCAATGATCGCCACGCGCAATGGCTGCACGTGGCTGCGCGCCCATTCCGCCTGCATCAAACGGGCAGCGACCGCGGCATCGTTGAACACACAAAAGCCACTGCCATGTTCCGCATACGCATGGTGTGTCCCACCCGCCAAATTAGCGGCAACCCCCTCGCCTCCCAACAAACTCAGACGCGCAGCCATCACGGTAGCTCCGGCCGAGCGGCGTGAACGCTCCACCATGGAAGGCGTCCAGGGAAAACCAATCTCGCGCTGGGCCGCTTCGCTGAGCGTGCCCTCGGTCACCGACTGGATGTAACCCGGTGTGTGCACCAAAGCCAATTCACCATTGCTGGCGGGCTCGGCTACGTGTAGCTCAATGGTGGGCAGTTCACGCGCCAATCGTTCACGTAGCAATGCGTACTTGGCCATTGGGAAGCGGTGCCCAGGAGGTAAGGACAGGACAAACTGGTCGGAGTAAAAGGCGCGCATGGAAGGAATGGCCAAGTGGCAATGACTGGATTGTGACCAAGGCCCCAGATCTTTCAGATTTAGAAGGCCGCCTCTAAACAAACTCAACCCGCTTGCAAAACACAGGGATAACCCTAAACTTCCACCCATGCTGCACTGCAACATGTTTTCAACCTCAAATTTTGGAGCTTCACCATGCTAAACGCCGAACAAGTCATCGCCACCAACAAAGCCAACCTGAACAACTTGTTCAGCCTGACCAACCAAGCCTTCTCAGGCGTGGAAAAACTGGTTGAACTCAACCTGACAGCTGCGCGTGCTGCACTGTCTGAATCAGCCGACCATGCCAAAGCCCTTTTGAGCGTGAAAGACGCACAAGAGTTGCTGGCCCTGCAAGCAGGTCTGCTCCAGCCTTTGGCTGAAAAAACCGCAGCTTACAGCCGTCACATCTATGACATCGCTTCCAGCACAGGCGCGGATTTGGGCAAAGCCATCGAAGCCAAAGCCACCGAAAGCCACCAAGCCGTTTTGGGTTTTGTCGACACAGCCTTGAAAAACGCGCCTGCCGGCTCTGAGTCTGCTGTCGCTTTCTTCAAGCAAGCTGTGACCGCTGGCAACAACGCTGTGGAATCGGTTCAAAAAGCTGTCAAGCAAGCCGCTGACTTGGCTGAAACCAACCTGCAAGCTGTGACAGACACCGCTGTCAAAGCCACGAAAACCGCTGCCAAAAAGCGTTAATTCGTCAACGATTGTCTCCTCGGGTCCTGTGGTCACCATCGGGTGCAGGGATCCCTTCAAGGGCCCACCGCTTGGTGGGCCCCTTTTTTTTCCACCCGACTTATTGGGCAGCTAAAGCGGCACGCAATTTAGGCAGTGCTTGCAGCATGGCAGCGCGACCGGCCTCGATGGATCGGGTGCGGGCACTGAACTCAGCGCTGCCCACATGACCTAAGGCTGGGCGCACCACCAAGTCGGCTTCTCGCAATTCAAAGGCATTGATGCTCTTACCCATGATGGTGAAGGTTTGCATCAAAATTTGAAAAATATCGCCCGTTTTGCCTGTCTCTGGTGCACTTGAAATATCTACGGCCAGCACAAACTCAGCCCCCATCTGACGGGCATAACGCACGGGAACGGGAGACACCAGGCCACCATCCACGTATTCGCGGGTGCCAATGCGAACCGGCTCAAACACCGATGGCACTGAACTAGAAGCACGCACCGCAGTCCCCACATCGCCGCGTTGGAACAACACCCCTTGGCCGGAATGCAAATCGGTGGCGACGATCCCCAAGGGAATTCTGAGCTCTTCTATCCGCCGCCCTCCCGTCTGGGCGCTGACATAGCGCGCCAAGGCGTCGCCGCGCATCATGCCTCGCCCCAACAGCGGCACCGTCCAGTCGGTGATCGAGGCCTCCTCCATCGTTTCAGCGACCACCTGAAGCTGGGCCCCGGTCTTGCCACTGGCATACAGCGCAGCCACCACGCTGCCCGCAGACGTTCCCACCACCAAATCAGCCTTGATCCCCGCCTCTTCCAACACTTGCAACACGCCGACGTGTGCGAACCCGCGTGCAGCCCCTCCACCCAACGCCAAGCCCAAACGCGGCGGGCGCTTAGGCAGAGGCACGTCCGCTGCAGGGGCAACGGGCAAGGTCTTCGAGTCCGTCACGGGAGCCACAGGCCCGGGGGTGGTGCAAGCAGTCAGCGCGACAACGCACACCCACAGCAAAGCAAAGCGCAGCTTGTGCTGTGCGCGGTCAAAGAAGTTAGAAGAAAAGGTCATCACATTCAGGTTGGCATGCATTCATCTGCCATTGTCCGGGAAGCTGCGCTTGGCAGATAATTGACGTTAACGTAAACGTCAACCATTCAACGCAAAAGGTTTTTTATGGACATCCAGGGCAAGGTATTCATCGTGACAGGCGGCGCGTCAGGCTTGGGCGAGGGCACAGCCCGCGCCTTGGCTGCAAGGGGCGGCAAAGTGGTGATAGCCGACATGCAATCAGACAAGGGCCAAGCTGTGGCCAAAGACATCGGCGGCGCTTATGTCCAATGCGATGTCAGCAGTGAGACCGATGGACAAGCCGCAGTTGACCAAGCGGTCTCCATGGGCAAATTGATGGGCTTGGTCAACTGCGCAGGCATTGCCCCGGCCGAAAAAACCGTGGGCAAAAACGGAGCACACAGTTTGAGCGTCTACACAAAAACCATCATGGTCAACTTGGTGGGCAGCTTCAACATGATCCGCTTGGCGGCTGACGCCATGTGCAACAACGAACCCGAAGCCACGGGTGAGCGCGGTGTGCTGATCTCCACGGCCTCGGTTGCCGCTTATGACGGGCAAATTGGCCAAGCGGCTTACAGCGCGTCCAAGGGTGGTGTGGTGGGCATGACCCTGCCCATCGCACGCGACCTGGCACGCAACGGCATTCGCAACATGACCATTGCGCCCGGCATCTTTGGCACCCCCATGTTGTTTGGCATGCCCCAAGAAGTGCAAGACGCGCTGGCCGCAGGCGTGCCCTTCCCTTCCCGCTTGGGCACCCCGCAGGACTACGCCAAACTCGCACTGCATATTTTTGAAAACGACATGCTCAACGGCGAAGTGATTCGCTTGGACGGCGCCATTCGCCTCGCCCCGAAATAAAACCCAAGGCTCTGAACAAAGGGTGAAGCCTAAAATCGGGCTTCACCCTTTTTTCACATGGCCATCCCCCAATCCTTCATTCAAGAACTTCTCGCCCGCGTTGACGTGGTCGAGGTGGTGGGCCGCTATGTGCAGCTCAAAAAAGGGGGGGCCAACTTCATGGGCTTGTGCCCTTTCCACGGCGAGAAATCCCCCTCCTTTTCGGTCAGTCCAGCCAAACAATTTTTCCACTGCTTTGGCTGCGGCAAAAACGGCAACGCCATCGGCTTTTTGATGGAGCACGCCGGCATGAACTTTGTCGAAGCCGTCAAAGACCTGGCCCAAGGCGTTGGACTGCAAGTGCCTGAAGAAGACATTTCCCCCCAAGACCGCGAGCGCGCCGCCCAGCAACGTGAAAAGCAAGCCACCCTCACCGACGTGCTGGAAAAAGCCGGTGAGTCCTACCGCAAACACCTCAAGTCATCTCCCAAAGCGGTGGGCTACCTCAAAGGTCGGGGTTTGAGCGGGGAAATCGCCAAGCAATTTGGCTTGGGCTACGCCCCAGAGGGCTGGCGCAGTTTGGCGAGTGTGTTTCCGGACTACCAAGACCCGTTGTTGGCCGAAAGTGGCTTGGTCATCGTCAACCAGGAAGATGGCCAAGACGAAAAACGCTACGACCGCTTCCGAGACCGCGTGATGTTTCCAATCCGCAACGTCAAAGGCGAATGCATTGGCTTTGGCGGTCGTGTGCTGGGTGAAGGCACACCCAAGTACCTCAACTCCCCCGAAACCCCGGTGTTCAGCAAAGGCCGCGAACTCTACGGCCTGTTTGAAGCTCGCCACGCCCTCCGTGATGCGGGCTATGTGCTGGTGACCGAAGGCTACATGGACGTGGTGGCACTGGCCCAACTGGGCTTTCCCAATGCCGTGGCCACACTGGGCACCGCGTGTACTGCGGACCACGTACAAAAACTGTTTCGCTTCACCGATGCCGTGGTGTTCAGCTTTGACGGCGATGGCGCCGGCCGCCGCGCCGCACGCAAAGCCTTGGACGGCGCACTGCCCTATGCCAGCGACGTGCGCAGCGTGAAGTTTTTGTTTTTGCCCGCAGAGCATGACCCCGACAGCTACATCCGCGAATTTGGCAAAGAGGGCTTTGCCCACTGCGTGACCGAGGCCATGCCGCTGAGCCGCTTTTTGATTGAGGTGGCACGCGAAGGCTGCGACCTGCACACGGCGGAAGGCCGCGCCCACATGGCCAGCAACGCCAAGCCACTGTGGATGGCACTGCCTGAGGGCGCACTCAAACGGCAGTTGTTGGGTGAAATTGCCAGCTTGGCCGATTTGGGCACCCACGAACTGCAAGAACTTTGGCTCCCACCACAGGCAGCATCACCGGCAGCACGCTCAGGCAGTTTTCAAAAATCCAAAGATTACCGTCCACGCGAACGCAGCCCACAAAACTGGAAGCGCAGCAACGTGCGCCAAATACCCGCTGGGCGTGCCAACCATGCTGCTCGGGTGCTGCTGTCGGACATGGCCATCTGGGAAGACCTTTCCAGCGAAGACCACAACCTGCTGTGTGACTTGGCGCCACCCCACGGCCCCTTGTTTGCGTGGCTGGACCATCAGCACCACGAACACGGCCCCCAGCCCTGGGGCGCCTTGCGCGAAGGCTTGCGTGGGCACGAGAGCGAAGACTTGGCGGTTCGTGTCATGGCCACCGCATTCAGCCCCGTGCTTGACGAAGACGGCAACCTGCCCAAAGATGCGCCCACACCGCAGGCCTTGGCTCACGAAGCCCAATTAGAACTGCGCGGCATGCTCAACCGCATGTTGATTGAAAGCCTCAAAGCGCAAGAAACAGAAGCCATTGAAGCCTCCAAGAACGACCCCTCGGCCTTGCAGCGCTACCGCAGCCTGCAAACGCGCCGTCGCCAGCTCGAATCGGCGCACCTGGCGGCACAAGAAACCTGAGTTGAAAGTGCCAGCTGGAGCGGTACGGCCCTGATCGTTGGGTATAATCCATTTTTTCGGCAAGAGCGACAGCAACACCTCCGGACCGGCCAAACGTGACACACAGCGCACGACTCGCCAAATTACCGCAAGGATTGCATTCCAAATGTTCGCCCATCCCCCTTGCCTTCAATGCCCAACGTCCCCCTTTTTTACCTGCACCGGGTGATTTGGTGCTGAGTATTTGTTTCTTTGATGTCTAGGAGTATTCATGCCTGCTGACCACAAGTCCAAGAAGCCTGCCCCCAAAGTGGCCAAAACGGTAGCCAAACCAGCAGCCAAAACGACGGCCAAACCTGTCGTCAAAGCTGTTGCCAAGCCTGTCGTCAAAGCCACTGCCAAGGCAGTTACCCAAACCACCAAAAAACCCGTTGCGACACCTGCTGCCAAAACAGCAAACCAGCCAGCCACGAAAGCCAAACCAGTGCCCGCAACCAAAGCCAAAGCTGACGCCAAACCTGTCGTCGTCAAGTCCATCCCCAAAGCAGCCAAGGCCAAAGTCGAAGAACCCAAAAAGAAAGCCGCAGCTGTTGAAGGCAAGGCTGCGAAAGCTCCTGCCAAGAAAGACGGCAAAGCCAAAGCAAGCAAAGTTGCTCTCGATGAAGACATGAGCGACATCGAGGCGGACCTCGAAGTCGAAGAGGTGGCCACGACCGAAAAAGTCAAACCCCTGCGCATGAAAATCAGCAAGGCCAAAGAACGCGCCTTGATGAAAGAATTTGGTCTGGACGAGACCGTGCTGTCTGAAGAAGACATGCAAAAACGCCGTCAGCGCCTCAAAACCCTGATCAAACTGGGCAAAACACGCGGTTACCTGACCCATGGCGAAATTTCCGACCACTTGCCCGACAAGTTGGTGGACGCCGAAACCCTGGAAGTGGTGATCTCCATGTTGAACGACATGGGTGTTGCCGTCTACGAACACACCCCTGACGCAGAAACCCTGCTGCTCAACAACAACACCCCCACGGCCGCCACCGAAGAAGAAGCCGAAGAAGAGGCCGAAGCCGCCCTGTCCACCGTGGACAGCGAATTCGGCCGCACCACCGACCCCGTTCGCATGTACATGCGCGAAATGGGCACGGTGGAGCTGCTGACGCGGGAAGGTGAGATCGAAATCGCCAAACGCATCGAAGGCGGTTTGATGGACATGATGCAAGCCATCAGCGGTTCACCAGCCACCATCTCCGCCATCTTGGAAATGGCCAACGACATCCGCGAAAACAAGGTGGTGATTTCCACCGTCGTGGACGGGTTCAACAACCTCAACGAAGCCGACGACTATGTGGCCGAAGAAGACTTTGACGAGTTCGACGAAGCCGATGACGACGATGGCAAAGGCGGCTCTAAAGCCCTGACCAAGAAGCTGGAAGAACTGAAAAACCAAGCCCTGGAACACTTTGACCGCATGTCTTCGCTGTTTGAAAAACTGCGCAAGACCTACGACAAAGAAGGCTACGGAACACCTGCTTATCAAAAGGCCCAAACGGCATTGACCGAAGAGTTGATGACCATCCGCTTCACAGCCAAAACCATTGAAAAATTGTGCGAAATGGTGCGCGGTCAAGTCGACGAAGTGCGTAAAAAAGAACGCGAACTGCGCCGCATCATCGTGGACAAATGTGGCATGCCACAAGCCACCTTCGTCAAAGACTTTCCACCCAACCTGCTCAACTTGAAGTGGGTTGAAAAACAAGCTGCTGCCGGCAAGCCCTGGTCAGCCACCATGGGCCGCAACATCCCGCCCATTCAAGAGCTGCAACAAAAACTGATGGACTTGCAGTCCCGCGTGGTCGTGCCTTTGGAGCGTCTCAAAGACATCAACAAACGCATGAACGAAGGCGAGCGCAACTCGCGCAACGCCAAGAAAGAAATGATCGAAGCCAACTTGCGCCTCGTCATTTCGATCGCCAAAAAGTACACCAACCGTGGCTTGCAGTTCCTCGACCTGATCCAAGAAGGCAACATCGGTTTGATGAAAGCCGTCGACAAGTTCGAATACCGCCGTGGTTACAAGTTCTCCACTTACGCCACTTGGTGGATCCGTCAGGCCATCACGCGCTCTATCGCTGACCAGGCACGCACCATCCGCATCCCGGTCCACATGATCGAGACCATCAACAAGATGAACCGCATCAGCCGCCAACACTTGCAAGAGTTTGGCTTTGAGCCCGATGCCAGTGTCTTGGCTGAGAAGATGGAAATTCCAGAAGACAAGATCCGCAAGATCATGAAGATCGCCAAAGAGCCGATCTCGATGGAAACCCCCATCGGCGACGACGACGACAGCCACTTGGGTGACTTCATCGAAGACAGCGTCAACACCGCCCCCATCGAAGCCGCCATGCAAGCGGGCTTGCGCGATGTGGTCAAAGACATCTTGGACGGCCTCACCCCACGCGAAGCCAAAGTGCTGCGCATGCGTTTTGGCATCGAGATGACCAGCGACCACACCCTGGAAGAAGTGGGCAAGCAATTTGACGTCACGCGCGAGCGCATTCGACAAATCGAAGCCAAGGCTTTGCGCAAATTGAAGCACCCCAGCCGCAGCGACAAACTGCGCAGCTTCATCGACACGATCTAATCCTGCGCCTCCCAACCTGGCGTTGGGACACAACTAACCCCCCGCAAGCGGCCAACGCTTGGCGGGGGTTTTTCATGCGTTCAGCGAATCACGCCACCTGCAACGCCAGCACACCTGTGGCCGTGTTGGAAATGGGGATGTGGTAGTTCTGATGCACCGTCGATACGGTTTGGCCCAAGGCACCGCGCATGGCCAACCAATTCAAAAGCTCAATGCCTTGGGTTCCGACTTTTTCCACCAACTCATGGATGCTGAACTGCGTCGCCCATTCTGGGTTGTGCTTCAAACTCTCCAAGAACTCCAAATCAAACGCCTTGTTGATGTGACCGGCACGCTCACCATCGAGCTGATGGCTCAAGCCACCCGTGCCCAGCACCACCACATTCAAATCACTGTCCCAGCTGCGAATGGCGTCCCCCACAGCTTGACCAAGCTTGTAGCAACGCTTGGCCGAGGGCAGCGGAAACTGCACGGTGTTGATGCAAACGGGTACCGTCAGCACCGGGCACACGTCGTCAGGCCAAAACAACTTCAAGGGCAACGTGAAGGCGTGGTCCACCAGCATTTCTTGGCAGGTGACCACATCAAACTCTTTCTCAACCAAGTGGTTGATGATGTGCCATGACAAGTCGGGCGCACCTTTGAACGGTGGCAAGGTGGGAATGCCCCAGCCTTCATCGGCGTTGTTGTAATGCGCCGCTGCACCCACCGCAAAGGTGGGCATCTTGTCGAGGAAAAAGTTCAAGCCGTGGTCGTTGTAGAACACCACCGCCACATCGGGCTTGGTTTTGCCCAGCCATTCACGAATGGGAGGAAAACCATCAAAAAATGGTTTCCAGTACGGGTCTTGCTGCAAGCCTTTGGCAATGGCGCCGCCAATCGAAGGAATATGTGAGGTGGCGAGGCCGCCAACGATGTGTGCCATGGTGTGTGCTCCTGTGTGTTTATGAGTTGGCCGCTGCGCGCAGCTTGGCTTTGAATTCTTCTTTGCTCATGCCTGTTTGTGCGGCGCCCAGGTCTTGCACATCCAAACCCAAAATACCGGCAAATTTGGCCAGGTAGTACACATTGCCACCTGCGGCTATCAACCCCAGCACATGGCGTGTGCGAATGGCATCGGCTTGTTGCGCATTCAAGCCGTAGTGGCGCATGTAGGCCTCTTCGTTGGCCTTGAAGGCATGACGGTTGTCCGCACTGTTGAAAGAAAAACACATCTTGTTGAGTGCATAGCCTTTTTGGGCTTGCTCGCCGTCAAACAAGGTGGTGCCTGGAATGGGCGTATGGGCGGTTTGCATGGAGTCTCCTGAAACACAAAGCGTGTGTATGGATCCAAGTATGTGGCGCTCTACCCATAAAATAAACAGCGCAAAGCTCATCTATCCCATGAAAAAATTTGATCATTTAGATTTGGACGGCCATTTGCTCACACTCTTGAGCACCGTCATCGAACAAGGCTCGGTCACCCGAGCTGCCCTCACCCTGGGTGTCACCCAGTCGGCGGTCAGCCATCAACTGGATCGTTTGCGCGCCATCGTGGGCGACAGCTTGTTTGTCAAATCTGGGCGGGGCATCGTGCCGACCGCGCGCGCCGAGGCCTTGGCCCAGCAAGCCCAAAACCTGCTGACCCAGATGCAAGGGTTTGTGCATGTCGGTGCTTTTGAACCTGCGCGTCTGAGCCAATGCTTCACCATTGCGGCCAATGACATGCAGCGCGATTTGCTGCTACCGGGTTTGTTGAACCGCCTGCGCGCCCAAGCACCGGGGGTCACGTTGCGGGTGCTGGCCTCGGACATTCCCAGCGCGGACATGCTGCGTGACCAAGAGTGCCAATTGGTCATCAGCCCACGGCCGCCCGACGCCACCGACATCAAACACAAGCGAATGTTCAGCGACAGCTACCGGGTGTTTTACGACCCGCAAGTTCGCAAAGCGCCCCGCTCCCTCAAAGCCTATGAGGCCGCAGAACACGTGAGCGTGGTTTACCAACCCAAACGGGCACTGGACATCGACGACGTGCTGCGCCAACGCGGCATACAGCGACACTTTGCCGTCACCCTCAGCAGCTTTGCAGGCATAGCAGCCTTTGTGCGCGGCACGCACCGTTTGACCACCCTGCCCGGCTTGTTGCGTGAAGGCTTGCTGCATGGCTTGGCCGATGCGGCATTGCCGTTTGTGACCCCACAGATGCCGATGTATGCCATTTGGCACTTGCGGCACCAAGACGATCCGGTCCACGCTTGGCTGCGGGCACAACTGTTTGCTTCGGCCTGAGGCCACAAAGCTCACCCCCCTGACAGCACAGGATCAAGCCGGCAATGCCCAATGGGCCAGCATCGCTGGGCGCTGGCTGTAGCTGGCATACCAAGCAGCGACGTGTGGGTAGCGCTCGCGCCAGTTCAATTCTGGAAACCGCAAGTCCAGGTACCACAACGCACAACCAATGGTGAGGCTGCCAATGTCGACCCGATTCGCCAAGGTCTGGGGTGCAACTTCGAGCGCTTGCAACGATGTGTCGATCTTGTCGAGTTGACCTGCACGCCAATCCGCCCACTTCAACGCCTCAGGACGTGCCACATCTTCGTAGCGGGCCAGCAGCGCCGCATCCAACATGCCATCGCCCAAGGACTGCAAGGTCAGTGACGTCCAGCGCTCAGGTCCTGCGGCAGGGAAAAAACGGCCTTGCCCCAAGTCGTTGAGGTATTCACAAATCACCCGGCTGTCATACAACACGTGTCCGTCGTCGGTGAAGAACGTGGGGACTTTGCCCAAAGGATTGGCCGCAATGATGTTGCGATCGCGGTTGACCGGATGGGCGCTGGATGGCAGCAAGGTGATCTGCGCATCCAATCCCAACTCCATGGCCATGACCATGCATTTGCGCACATAGGGTGAGGTAGGAGAAAACAAAATTTTCATGGAGGAACTCTTTTCTTCAGTGTGAATCTCGGGCCAAATGGCGCGCCGCCAACCAGCCAAAGGTCAAAGCAGGCCCCAAGGTGATGCCTGGCGCTGGGTATTCTCCACCCATCACAGAATGCATGTCATTGCCTGCTGCGTACAAACCCACAATTGGCTGGTCTTGCGCATTCAATGCCTGCCCATGCTCGTTGCAACGAATGCCCACGGCCGTGCCGATGTCACCGGCATAAACCTTGACCGCATAAAACGGCCCCGACTGGACCGAACCAAGACAAGGGTTGGGTTGGTGATTGGCATCACCCAAATAGCGGTTGTACGCAGTGCTGCCTTTGCCAAAGTCATCGTCTTGGCCTATGTTGGCCCATTGGTTGAATCGACTGGCCGTTCGCTGCAAGCTGGGACCATCCAAACCCAGTTGCGCAGCCAGCGCCTCGAGTGTGTCAGCTTTGTGCAGATAGCCTGCACGCACCAGATGCTCGCGAGGACGACCACCCGGCAATGCCAAGCCCATGCCCCAGCGCTCGATGAAGGGTGCATCGCATATGAGAAAGGCAGGCAGCGTGGGCACCTTCTCATGCGAACGGTACATGGCATTGACAAATTCATGGTACGAAGTCGACTCGTTGACGAATCTTTCAGCTGCGCCGTTGACTGCCATCAGCCCAGGCTTGGCACGATCCCAAACCAAATGGGGATAGCGCAACTCAGTGCCATCGGCACGCTTCAAAATCGACACAGGCGCCCAAAATGCCGGACTCACATGGCCTGAACCCAAAGTACCACCCACCGCACAAGCTTGCGCAATGCCATCGCCGCTGTTGCCTTGCGGTGACATCGACCATGGCCCCGTTGGCTGTGGGTACAAGCTTTGACGCAACGCATCGCTCCACGGAAACCCTCCCGTGGCCATGACCACACCACGACGCGAGCGCACTGTCACTGGCTGGCCCGCGCGCATCACGGTCACACCATCCACCCGATGTCCATCCAGATGCAGCTGTTGCAGCGGTACATTGAGCCAATATGGGATTTTCAAATCAAGTGCCGTTTTGAACAAACGTGCAGCCAGGGCATTTCCAAGCACCAATCGTGTGCCACGGTGAAAACCGCGCAAGCGGTCGACCACGTAACGCAACACCAATTTCACGCCTTCGCGCAAAGAAGTGAACGACTGGGTGACTGCCAGCAAATGCTTGGCATCGGTCATGGTGATCATCATGCCGCCCAACACCATGAACTCAGCAAGAGGATCACGCAAATGCTTGAAATGTTCACCAAGCAAGCGTCCATCGAACATCAAGGGATCCAAGGATCGTCCCCCCAGCGCAGCGCCCTCTCGGTCAGGGTAATAGTCTGGTGAATAAGTTCGGGCCAACAGCTTGACGTCGGTGTATTGGTCAAACCAAGCCACCATCTCAGGGGCCGCCTTCAGAAAAGCATGTTGCATATGCGCTGGTGCCGCATCCCCCACAACTTGGCGCATATAGGTCCACACTTGGTCCGCACTGTCGGGGTGTCCAACAGCCGCTGTTTGGGCATTCATTGGGGCCCAAACCGCGCCGCCCGATACTGCGGTTGAACCGCCTATACGGTCAGTTTTTTCAACCACCAGCACCTTCAGGCCGGCATGCGCTGCAGTGATGGCCGCAGACAAACCACCAGCGCCCGAGCCGACAACGACCACATCCACTTCCTCATCCCAGGTCATGCTTGTCATGCGCCACTGCCTCCTAAAGATTTACCGCCATCCAAAAACAACACTTGTCCGGTGATGAAACTCGTCTGCGGACTCACCAAAAACGACACTGTGTGTGCAATGTCTTGGGGCAACCCGGCTTTGCCCGTGGGTTGCAGAGCCAGTTGTTGGGCCATGCGGTCTGGTGTAAGCGCACGCAGCAAAGGCGTATCAATCAAGCCTGGTGCAATCGCATTGACCAAAATGCCACGCGGTGCCAACTCCATGGCGCTGGCGCGGGTGTAGCCCACGACGGCAGCCTTGGAGGCCACATAGTGCGGATGATTTTTAGCCCCCAGATAAGCACGCGAGGCAATGTTGACAATGCGCCCACCGTCGGGCATGCGCTTGGCTACCTCTTGGGTCAAGGTCGCAACCGCAATCAAGTTGACCTCATAGGCCCGACGAAAATCTGCATTGGTGACTTCTAAGAATTTGCGTTCGTCAAAAATTCCAGCGTTGTTGACCAAGGCATTGATTGGCGGCAAGGCACTGACCAAGCCACGCACCGCAGCCTCATCGGTCAAATCCAACACCTGGCACACGACATCCAAGCCCAAGCCTTGAAGTCGGTGCGTTTCTTTGGTAGCCAGTGCTGCATCGCGGTCGACCATCACCACATGGAAGCCGTCACGCGCCAGCCGCTCAACCGTCGCCAGGCCCATACCACTGGCACCACCCGTGACCAAGGCAAGACGTTTGTTCATATTGGTTATTCCTTATCTGAAACTCAATTGGCGCGTCAGGCCGATAAAAAACCACCGTCCACGGGCAACACCACGCCATTGACGTAGCTGGCCATCTCGGAAGCAAGAAAAATAATGGGCCCGACCACCTCTTCGGGTTGACCGCCTCGCGCCATCGGGGCGCGTTGCATGAACCAATCGGTGCCGCCCGGCACCGCCAATTGCGGCTTGACCATGTCGGTCAACATCAGCCCGGGCGCTACCGCATTCACCCTGACACCAAAGGGTGCCAAGTCACGAGCCAATGCTTGGGTCAACGAGCGCACTGCGCCTTTGGACGCCACATAACCCGCAGAAGAAATTCCACTGACAAATGCAACGATGGATGACAAGTTGATGATGCTTCCCCGTGTTTTTTTGAGCGCAGGAATGAAGGCATGGGTCACATTGAAGAGCCCCTCCAAATTCACATTCAAAATTCGGTCCCACAGCTCTGGCGCGTCGGGATCATCGACTTTGCCTTTACCCGATATGCCCGCATTGTTAACCAACACATCAATGGAGCCGATGCGTTGGCTAAGGTCTTGTGCCCAGCGCTGGGTAACCTCACGTTGGGTCACATCCAAGGTCTCGCAGTAGGCCACACCGCCTTCAGCCTCCACCTGCGCAGCCACGTGCTGCGCACGTGCAGGGTCAATATCAGCCACGATCACGCGAGCGCCTTCACGTGCAAAACCCAAGGCAATCGCCGTTCCCAGGCCGCCACCGGCGCCAGTGACCAACACCAATTTGTTGTTCATCAATCCCATGACTTACCTCGTTATTTCCGTGACTGACGCTCAAACGCCCAAATAAGCACGGCGCACTGCCGGGTCATCCATCAATTGTTTGGCAGGACCTTGCAGGCTGACCTCGCCGTTTTCCAGGATGTAGGCATGCGAAGCCAGACTCAAGGCCAACCGCACATCTTGCTCAACCAGCAAGATCGTCAAGCCTTGCTCACGGTTAAGGCGCAAGATGGTTTCAAAAATTTGCGCCACCAACAGCGGTGACAAGCCCATCGAAGGCTCATCAAACATGATCAAGCGAGGTCGCCCCATCAACGCACGCCCAATGGCGAGCATCTGCTGCTCCCCCCCTGACAAGGTCGAAGCCTTTTGGTCAGAGCGCTCTTTCAAACGAGGAAACAAAGTGAACACTTTGTCAAAATCTGCAGCCATTTCACGGCGATGATGTTGAAGAAAAGCGCCCAACTCCAAGTTTTCTTGCACGCTCATTTCTTTGAAGACTTCTCGCCCCTCGGGCACTTGCACCAAGCCCATGCGCACGATGTCGTCGGAGCGCAAGGTGTGAATGGGCTGGCCATCAAACAGCACCTCACCGTGGCTGGGGTTGATCAACTTTGAAATGGCATTGAGCGTGGTACTTTTCCCTGCGCCGTTGCTTCCCAGCAGCGCAACGATCCCACCTTCTGGCACCACCAGAGACACTTTCAACAAAGCCTGAATCGCGCCATACGAAGCACTCAACGATCGGACTTCCAACAAATTTTTAGGCACGCGTCGCTCCTTTGCCCAGATAGGCCTCAATGACCTGCGGGTTGTCGCGCACTTCCTTGGGTGTCCCTTCGGCAATTTTTTCGCCAAAGGACATCACCGTGATGCAGTCTGAAATGGACATCACCAACTGCATCACATGTTCGACCAACAGCACCGTGATGCCATCGCGCTGTGACAACTCGGTCAACAAACGGTCCAAGTTTTCGATGTCCCGGTTACGTAAACCTGCCGCGGGCTCATCGAGCAGCAACAAGCGTGGCTTAAGGGCCAAGGCCCGGGCGATTTCAAGTAATTTTTGATGGCCAAAATCCAACTCATTGGCGCGTGTGTCACGGTCGTGGCTTAAACCCACACGCTCAATCAAACTGTCCACCCATTCACGAGTCTGAGCACTGGGAC
Source organism: Limnohabitans sp. (assembly GCF_046052825.1). Lineage (GTDB taxonomy): Bacteria > Pseudomonadota > Gammaproteobacteria > Burkholderiales > Burkholderiaceae_C > Limnohabitans. The sequence continues at coordinate 77,761 of NZ_JAVLFP010000028.1, read as the reverse complement.
GGCTGAACAATCGAGCCAAGGTGTTGGCACTGTGGGCATGACAACCCAACAGCACGTTCTCATACACACTGAGCTCACCGAACAACTCCAAATTTTGGAAGGTGCGTGCCACCCCCACACCCGCCATGCGGTCGGGATGCCAATGCGTGATGTTTTGACCATCCAACACAATGCAACCTTCGGTGGGTTGGTAGTAACGGGAAATGCAATTAAAGGTCGTTGACTTGCCTGCACCATTCGGGCCAATCAAGGCATGGATGCTCCCTTGCTGAACCTGAAAAGAAAGTTTGTTGACCGCCGTCAAACCGCCAAAGCGCACCGTGATGCCCTGAATATCCAAGAAAGAGGTGACTGTACTCATGCAGATTCTCCATGCAGCACAGGTCGAGCCGCGCGCTGAGAGCGGTCTGCAAACAGCCCCTTGGGCTTGAACATCATGAACCCCATCAAAATTGCGCCGTAAATAATCTCTTGGACCGACAAGGCCTGACGCAACAACTCAGAAATCAAGCCAAAGGCAAGGGCCCCAGCAACCGCACCGCGCACAGAACCAATGCCCCCCACCACGACCATGGTCAAAACCAAGATCGTGGTCTGAAAACCCAAACTCTCTGGGTGAATGAACGAGGTGAACAAGGTATACATTCCCCCCGCAATTCCGGCAAACGCGGCAGACAGCGCAAATGCTGTTTGCTTCATGCGCTTGACGTTCACGCCCATGGCCATGGCCGCCACATCGCTCTCACGCACCGCGCGCAAAGCCGAGCCGTATTGCGAACGTGCCAGAGCCACCGTGATCCACAACATGAGCGCCGTCAAAGCCACCACAAAGGGATAAGCCTGCACATCGTTGGTCAATTGATAGCCCCAAAGTTGCGCGGGCTGCATGCGCATGCCATTCGAGCCTCCCGTCACAGGTTCCCAGTTCAAAAACACCCACTGCATAGCCTCGCCAAAAGCAAACGTCGCCAAGGCCAGATAAATATCGCGCATGCGCAAAGCCAGCAAACCAATCACATAACCCAACATCGCCGACACCACACCGCCAGCCAGGATGGACAACAAGAAAGGTGGATGCCAGGTGGTGTTGATCAAACCTGCGGTGTAAATGCCAATGCCATAAAACGCAGCATGCGACAACGCAAACTGCCCTGCTTCACCGATCACCACATGCATCCCCAAGGCTAGAACCACAAACACCATCAACAGGTTCACCACATACAGAACATAGCCCGAAGCAACGAACGGCAAAGCCAACAGCAACGCAGCCCCCAAGGCCAAGGCCCAATGGTCAAGAGAGAAGGGTTTCATACTTTTTTCACCTGTGGCTGACCGCCCAACAAACCTTGAGGACGTACGATCAAGGTGACCAAAATGGCGAGAAATGGAGCCACCACAATGGCATTGGTGGAAACAAAAAGTCCCACCAAGTTCTCCACAATGCCAATGATCAATCCACCCAGCACCGCACCAGGCAGACTGGTGAAGCCGCCCACAATCGCGGCGGCATAGGCCAAGATGGCGATGTGGGCAATTTCTGGCGTGACCAACACCTTTGGCGTGATCAACAAAGCGGCCAGAGCCGAAATCAAGCCTGACATGGCCCACACCAACATGCGCACATGAGACAAACGAATACCCACAATTTGCGCTGCACGCGGATTCATGCCCACAGCGCGCATCGCCTTGCCAATTCGGGTGTGGGTGAACATCACATAGATCAAGCCCATCACCAACAAAGCCACGAGGAAAATCGCCACGTCCAACTTCGTCAGTACGGCGTCTCCTATCAAGATCGCATCGGTCGGCACCAAGGCTGGTAATGAACGCGGCGTATCACCTAGCCCTGTTTGACGCACCGCACCCTTGAGCGCATAAGCCAAACCCAGCGTGGCAATCACCAACTGAACCCCCACGCCTTTTGAGCCGGTCACCCGCTCCATCACCACCCGCTGAAACAGCGCGCCGCCAAAGGCCATGCCGATCAAAGTCAGGGGAATGACCAAGGCATATGAAAAACCAAAGATCAACAACAAAGTCAAGGCGATGTAGCCACCCATCATGAAAATTTCGCCTTGCGCGAAATTGGGTACATCGGTGGTCTTGAAGACCGACACGATCGCCAAGGCCAGCAAGGCATACACACTGCCCGTCACCAAACCGGACAGCACGCCCTGCTGAAGGAACAACCAAATATCGCTGTAGCTCATAGTGAGACAGCATCTACCTCAGGGTCGATGCTGCATTCTCCTCATCCGTCGTTATTTAGGTTGGTAGGTCCACAAGCTGCGGTAAGAGCCTGGCACCACATTCATCGCATCACCGTCGAACTTGAGGTAAATGGCCGACTTCTGCGCTGCATGGTCCACCGCAGTCATTTCAATCGGACCGGCCATCACACCTGAATCAAACTTGGTTTGTGACAAAGCCGTCAATACCTTCTCACGGGTTGGATTGGGACCAGCCGCCTTCAATGCATTCACCACCGCCATGGCGGAAGGAATGCCGTAAGGCATATAAGTTTGGGGATGCCCAGGCTTGGCCGCCAATTCAGGGTACGCCGCCTTGTACATGTCATAGACCCACTTGAGCTTAGGTCCGCCCGCCACGTCCAGCATCACCTCTTGCAGATAGACGTTCTTGAAGGCCTCTTTGTTGCCCACGTTCTCGACCAATTGCTTGAGGTCGGCTGTGCCATTGACTGCAATCACAATCGGCTTGTTCCATCCCAACTCATGCGCCTTTTTGACCAACAAGCTCACAGGACGCGCGTAGGTGGTGATCAACAGCACATCCGGATTGGCTGCACGGATCTTGAGCATGGGTGCGGTCACATCGGTCAAGGTCGGGTTGATGGATTGAACTTGCAAATCCACACCCAAATTCTTGGCCTGGAAGTCTGCGGCCTCTAAGTTCCAACTGCCGTAAGCATCATCATGGTTGATGTAGCCAATCTTTTTGCCCTTGAGGTGCTCGGCAGCAAACTGAACCATCGAGCCACCGACTGCACGTTGGGAAATTGAAAACGCACCATAGATGTATTTAGATGGGGGATAGAGGGCACCATCACCCGAAGCGTTGAGCATCACATAAGGAATCTGCGAGCGTTCGACATACTCACGAGCGCCCACCACAGCAGCTGAGCAAGAACCTCCATTCAGCATGAACACCTTGTCTTGCTCAGTGAGTTTTTTGACGGCGGCCAACAAGTCGTTGGCACTGCAACGGTCATCTTCAATCACCAAGTCAATCTTTCGGCCATGCACGCCGCCTTCTTTGTTGACCTTGTCGTAGTACATCTTTGCGGCGTTGAGCACGTCAAAACCATAGGCCATCGCGTTACCTGACAGCGGGGCAAACACACCAATCTTGATGGTTTTGTCGGTCAAGCCAGGTTCACTCTGTGCCCAAACGGCACTCATAGAGAAAAGGCTGGCAGCCATCATTGCCACATATTTTTTTTGAAGTATCACTTGAAGTCTCCTTGGGGCTGGGTGAAAAAATGAAGCAATCATCAAGCCGACGTCACGGCATCTTGTTTTTCGAATCCGGGGCGAGGCACCAAACCCAACCAAGCCTGGGTCAAGCCACCATCGACCAAGACTTCTTGACCGCTGATGTAACTGGCGCGATCACTGGCTAAGAAGAGCACCGATTCTGCAATGTCCTTTGGGGTGCTGATGCGTCCTGCCGGCACCATGTCTTCGCGTTGGCGAAGCACTGTTGGATTGAGGTAAATCCCCTCGCTCATGGGTGTTCGAATCATGGCCGGACTCACCACATTGCTGCGAATGTGATGCTCTCCGAGCTCAACGGCGAGCAATTGCGAGAGCATCTTCACACCTGCTTTGCTCACACTGTAGGCACCACTGAAGGGTTGAGGAATGCTTGCGGAGATAGAAGCGATGTGCACCATCGCCCCTCGCCCCTTGGCGCGCATCTGGCGACCAAACAACTGAGCACACAACAAGTAGCCCGATAGGTTGACCGACAGCAATTGGTTCCACTTGGACAATTCAATGTCCATCAGGGCATCTGGGTACAAGGCCCCTGCGTTGTTGACCAGCACCTCGCAGGGTCCCCAGGACGCTTGTACGAGATGGGCTGCAGAAACTAGGCTGGCCTGATCGGTGACATCGCATGCAATGCCCTGCACCTGCGCACCGGGTAACTGCAAAGCTTGTATGGCTTGATTCAACAGCAAGGCATCGCGGTCCAACATCGCCACACGAGCCCCCATAGACAACAGCTGCCGAGTCACTTCTGTCCCAATACCTCCGGCAGCACCTGTGACCACGCAGACGCGTCCAGCTAGGCCAAGCCAATCTTGCACGGCACCCACGGAGAGAGAGTCTTTAGATGTCACCTGAGAGGTCACGGCGTTCGTCTTTGATGAATGCATGCCCGGAATTATGTATACCGAGAATCCCATTGACCCCGGAGAAAACCCTTAATTCATCTATTTACTTGCCAACATGTATACTTGAATTCAGTTTTATTCGTAAAAACCTCCTCCATGAAAACCTTGGCGCAAGACGTGACAGACACTTTGCGGGACGCGATTTTGCATGGGCAATTCAAGCCAGGAACACGCATTGAGGAAATCCCATTGGCTGAGCAAATGGGCGTGTCACGAACCCCCGTGCGAGCCGCTTTAGGCACTTTGGTCAACGAGGGTTTGATTGATCACCAACCCAAACGGGGATATGTCATCCGTGCGTTTGCAATCGAAGACATCGTGGCAGCCTATGAAGTGAGATCGGTTCTAGAAGGCTTGGCTTGTCGCAGCGCTGCAGCAAAGGGGCTGAGCGCATCGCAAGCGCATCGTCTAGAAACCAGCTTAGCGCAAGGCGACCACATCTTGTCTGCGGGGCTACTCAAGCCCGAGGACCACGAGCCTTACCAAAAAATCAACGTCAACATCCATGAAACGTTGCTCGAGGCATCCGGAAATGCCTGGGTTTCACGTTTTGCAGTTCAAGCCCACCACATCCCCTTTGCCTCTGATCGAATCATTTTGTGGGACGACCATGCGGTAATTCTGCGATCGCATGGCGACCACCACAGAATAGTCGAGGCCATTCAAACACGTGACTGTGCTAGATCAGAGCAATTGATGCGTGAGCATGTGCTTTATGCCGGCATCATTTTGAAAAAGAACTATGAGCGCCTGATTGACAACGGTGACGCCGAATCGGCACTGATCTTCGCGCCAGATGGCAATAGCCGAAGCAACACCAGCACATAAAAAAGCCACCGCAAACCAAGTCAGCGGTGGCTGGGTACGACCACAGTCGCGTTCAGCGTCAGAAAGCGCTCAAAGCTGCGTTCAAAGTGGCACTGGGTCGCATGATCTCAGAGACCTTCTTGGTGTCCAACAAGTAATACCCGCCGATGTCCACAGGCTTGCCTTGAACCGCTTGCAACTCGGCCAAGATCTTGGCCTCGTTGTCGCTCAGTGTCTTGGCCAAAGGTGCGAACTTGGCTTGCAAGTCTTTGTCTTCGGTTTGTGCAGCCAACTCTTGGGCCCAATACATGGCCAAGTAGAACTGGCTGCCACGGTTGTCCAACTGACCCGTCTTGGGGGATGGGTTCTTGCTGTTGTCCAACAGCTTGCCGGTGGCGGCGTCCAGTGCTTTGGCCAAAATTTTGGCTTTGTCGTTGTGGGTTTTGATGCCCAACTCTTCCAAGCTGGCGGCCAAGGCCAAGAACTCGCCCAACGAGTCCCAACGCAGGTGGTTTTCTTCCACCAACTGCTTGACGTGTTTGGGGGCAGAGCCACCAGCGCCTGTTTCGTACATGCCGCCACCGGCCATCAAAGGCACGATGGACAACATCTTGGCGCTGGTGCCCAGCTCCATGATGGGGAACAAGTCGGTCAGGTAATCACGCAAGATGTTGCCGGTCACCGAGATGGTGTCCATGCCGCGCACAACGCGCTCCAAGGTGTAGCGCATGGCGCGCACTTGTGACAGGTGCTGAATGTCCAAACCAGTGGTGTCGTGGTCTTTGAGGTACAGCTCCACTTTTTTGATCAACTCGGCTTCGTGAGGGCGGTAGGGGTCGAGCCAGAACACCGCAGGCGTACCAGAGTTGCGTGCGCGCGTCACCGCCAATTTGACCCAATCACGGATCGGTGCGTCTTTGACCTGGCACATGCGCCAGATGTCACCCTCTTCGACGTTTTGCGTCAACAGCACTTCGCCGGTGGCGATGTCCACAATGCGGGCTTCACCGGCTTCTGGCACTTCGAAGGTTTTGTCGTGGGAGCCATATTCTTCGGCTTGTTGCGCCATCAAGCCCACGTTGGGCACGGTGCCCATGGTGATGGGGTCAAAGTTGCCGTTGGTTTTGCAGAAGTTGATGACTTCTTGGTAAATACGCGCAAAGGTACTTTCTGGAATCAAGGCCTTGGTGTCCTTGGGCTTGCCGTTGGCGTCCCACATCTTGCCGCCGATACGGATCATGGCGGGCATGGACGCGTCCACGATCACGTCGTTGGGCGCATGCAGGTTGGAGATGCCTTTGGCTGAATCGACCATCGCCAGTTCAGGGCGGTGCTCGTGGCAAGCGTGCAGATCGCGGATGACTTCATCATGCAAAGACGCTGGCAAGGTGTCTAACTTTTCATAGAGGTTGACCAAGCCGTTGTTCACATTGACGCCCAGCTCATCAAACAGCTTGCCGTGCTTTTCAAACGCTTCTTTGTAGAAGATGCGCACAGCATGGCCAAAAACGATGGGGTGAGACACCTTCATCATGGTGGCTTTGACGTGCAAGGACAGCATCATGCCGGTCTTGCGCGCGTCTTCGAATTGCTCTTCGTAAAAATCGCACAGCGCTTTTTTACTCATGTACATGCTGTCGATGATCTCGCCAGCCAGCAACGAGACTTTGGGCTTGAGCACAATGGTTTTGCCGCTGGCAGTGACCAGGTCCATCTTCACGTCACGGGCTTTGTCGAGGGTCATCGACTTTTCACCGTGGTAGAAATCGCCGTGCTTCATGTGCGCCACGTGGGTGCGCGAAGCCATGCTCCACTCACCCATGCTGTGTGGGTTTTTGCGGGCAAAGTTTTTCACAGCCAAAGGTGCACGACGGTCAGAGTTGCCTTCACGCAGCACGGGGTTCACGGCGCTGCCCAAACACTTGGAATAGCGCGCACGAATGGCTTTGTCGGCATCGGTCTTTGGATCTTCTGGGAAGTTGGGCAAGTGGTAGCCCTTGCCTTGCAGCTCTTTGATGACCGAGATCAACTGGGGCACCGAGGCGCTGATGTTGGGCAACTTGATGATGTTGGTGTCGGGCAACAAGGTCAGACGGCCCAATTCGGCCAAGTTATCGGGCACTTTTTGTGCCTCGGTCAAGAACTCAGGAAACTCGCCCAACACACGAGCTGCCACAGAAATATCGCTCTCAGCCACTTCAATGCCAGCGGGTGCAGCAAAGCTGCGAACAATCGGCAAAAAGGAGTAAGTGGCCAACAAAGGGGCTTCGTCGGTCAGGGTGTAAATAATTTTGGATTTGTCAGCAGCCATGGTGTCTTTGTTACGTTGGTTGACGGGTAAAGAAGTGAAATTCACAACACGCAATCTTAAGCGACGGCAGCTGTGACTTTTCTGACATGCCACGTCTCCCCTCAGTCGTGTGCAAGACACATGACCTGCAGCGTGGCGTGTATCTTTGGCCCCCTTTATTTCTCACGGAACGCAGCATGTGCCCTCAAGACGCCAAGGCCACCATTCCCATCGTGCCAGCCGCCCCCTCCATCGCGCCCAAGCATGACCGCAAGTGGCCCGCCGAAGGCAGCAGCCGTGCGCCTTACTGGGTCTACACCGACCCAGACATTTATGCCCAAGAGCAGGTCCGCATCTTTCAAGGACAAACCTGGAACTATCTTGGTTTAGAAGCCGAGGTACCCGAACCAGGCAGTTTCAAAACCACCTACATCGGTGAGCAATCGGTGGTGCTGACGCGTGCGGAAGACGGCTCTTTGCATGCCGTGCTCAACCGCTGTGCCCACCGCGGCAACATGGTGTGCCGTGAGGCTTTTGGCAAAGCCAAAAAACTCTACTGCGTCTACCACGCCTGGAACTACAACTTGCAAGGCGACTTGACACACGCAGCCTTCGCCCACGGCCTGCGCGGTGAAGGCGGGCTGCCCAAAGATTTCAAAAACAGCGAGCACGGCTTGCGCAAATTGCGGGTTGCCACCCTGTGTGGCTTGGTCTTTGCAAGTTTCAGCGACGACACCCCCTCCCTGGAAGACTGGTTGGGTGACGTGGCAGCAGGCATTCGCCGCGTGCTCCACAAACCGCTCAAAGTGTTGGGCTATGACACACAACGCATCCATGCCAACTGGAAGGCTTACCACGAGAACCCGCGCGACTCCTACCACGCCAACATCTTGCACACCTTCTATGGGACGTTTGGCTTGTCACGGCAATCCCAAGAGTCCGGCATGACCTTGGACGCCAGCGGGCGGCACGTGTACTTTTACACCAAGGCAGGCACTGAGAAATCTTCCAAAGACTTTGACAAAACAGCCTCCGACCTGCGCTCGCACAACGAAGGTTTGAAACTGGAAGACCCCAGCATCTTGAAGTGGCGTGATGAATTTGGCGATGGCGTGAGCGTTCAAATTTTGACCACCTACCCCTCGTTTGTGTTGCACCAAATTGCCAACAGCTTGGCCACCCGGCAACTGTTGCCCAAAGGACCTGGTCAATGCGATTTGGTATGGACCTATTTTGGATTTGAAGACGACGACGAAGCCACCACCCAAGTGCGCCTGACCCAGGCCAACTTGGCTGGCTCTGCCGGCATGATTTCGGTTGAAGACGCCGCCGTGTGCGAGATGATGCAAAAGGCCATGGCCGATGGCGAAAGCGGCGAATCATTCATTGAAATGGGCGGCAAAGACTTGGTCAGTGGCGGCAGCAGCAAACTTTCGGAACGCGCCATCCGCAACTTTTGGCACAACTACCGCAACGACATGGGGCTGGCATGAAGATGTACGCTGAATCACACCATCGCGCCGTTGAAAACCTGATCTACGAGTGGGCGCGTCTGATTGACGAAGATCAGGTCGAGGCCGTCACCCAGTTGTTGCAAGACGATGGACGCTACACCGTGCAGTCCAAGTTCAACCGTGACCGGCAGCTGCCCATGGCCATCATTGACGCCCACAGCGCAGCGCAGCTCAGAGACCGCATCATGTCCATGCGGATCGCCAACATTTACCAACCCCATCATTACCGACACATCATTTCCGGTGTGCAAATCGTGGGGCTGGATGGCGACGTGCTGCAGGTGCGCTCCAACTACCTGGTGATACGGACCATGGACTTGGACGGTGACATGAAAGTCTTCTCCACGGGTCAATGCCAAGATGAGGTGGTCATCACCCCCGAAGGCCCCAGATTCAAAAGCCGTCGATTTGTCTACGATTCGCGCATTGTGGAAACCTTGCTTGTCATCCCCCTTTGATCTGTGAAGGAACTCCACCATGGCCGCTAACCCACACCGTCGCGACTTCCTGAGTTACTCGCTCGCCTTGGCTTTGCCTGTGGCGAATTCAACAGCCACTGCGCAAACACCACCGGCTTGGCCCAGCAAGAGCATCAAACTCTGGGTCCCCAACCCAGCGGGGGGCTCGGCCGATATGTTTCCGCGCTGGATCGCAGAGCCCCTGGCCACCAAGCTCGGACAAGTCGTCGTGGTTGACAACAAGCCCGGTGCTGCGGGAAACATCGCAGCGGAGTACATCTACAACGCCGAACCCGATGGCTACACCTTGATGGCGGCTCCACCGCCCTCCTTGTCCATCAACGTGAGCCTTTACCCGAAAATCAATTACGACCCGGCCAAGTTCACGCCCATCACCATCTTGTGCATGGTGCCTAACGCGCTGATGGTCCACCCTTCGGTGCCCGCCAACACCGTGCAAGAGTTGATCCAATACGCCAAGGCCAATCCCGACAAACTCAGTTATGCCTCCCAAGGCAATGGCTCGACCTCGCATCTGACGGCGGAGATGTTCAAACAAAAAACAGGCGTGCGCATGGTGCACGTGCCCTACAAAGGCGACGCACCTGCCATGGCGGACTTGCTGGCCGGGCATGTGCACCTCATGTTTGGCAACGTCTCGCAAGCCACCTCTCACCTGCGCACCGGCAAGCTCAAGATGTTGGCCGTCACCAGCAGCAAGCGTCAAAGCCAGTTGCCCCAAGTTCCTGCCATGCAAGAGATCGTGCCGGGTGTGATTGCCGTGACGTGGTTTGCCGTGGTCGCGCCACCCAAAACACCTGCCGCCATTGCACAAAAGTTGTCGACCGCCCTGGCCGAAGTTTTGCGCAGCCCCGACATCGCACGTCGCTTTGCAGAAGCCGGCGCTGAGCCCGTGGGCAACACCCCCGAAGAGATGGCCCAATGGATGCGGGAAGACACCGAGCGCTGGCGTCAAGTCATCAAAAACGGCGGCGTCACCATCGACTGAGTGAGGCCCGCGCCCAGCTCAGGCCGTGAAAAATTCTTCGGTGTCGACTTCCGTCATGTTCTGCGCGTTGTAGCGCAAACCTTTGACGGTCTGGGTGTTGATCAAGGCCTCCACCCGTTGCATGTGCTCTGGCGTGAGCACCACAGCCGCTGCGGCCATGTTGTCTTCTAGGTGGCGAATATTTTGTGTGCCGGGGATCGGAATCAACGTGCTGTCTTTGTGCAACAACCACGCCAGGGCCAGTTGCGCAGGCGTGCATCCCAGCTCACGCGCCAAGGCTTGGTAAGCGTCCAGCAGCACCACATTGGCGGCATACGTGTCAGGCGCAAAACGCGGCATGGCACGGCGAATGTCGTTGGCCGCCAAACCGCCCACCTCACGCAAGTCGCCACATAAAAATCCGCGCGCCACGGGGCTGAAAGGCACAAAGGTCACGCCCAGTTCACGACACGTTTGCAGCACCGCAATTTCAGGGTTGCGCGTCCACAGCGAATACTCGGTTTGCACTGCCGCAATGGGGTGCACCGCGTGCGCCTTGCGCAGCGTCGTGGCCGACACCTCGCTCAAACCAATGCTGCGGACCTTGCCCGCACGCACCAAGTCGCTCATGGCGCCCACGCTGTCTTCAATGGGTACTTTTTTGTCCCAGCGGTGCAGGTAGTACAGATCGATCACATCGGTGCCCAAGCGACTCAAGCTGTCTTCACAGTTTTGACGGATGGTTTCGGGCCGTCCATCAATCACACGCTTGACGCCGTCGGGGAACGTGACGCCCGCCATGCCGCCTTTGCTGCACAACGTGATCTGCTGGCGGTGCGGCTTGAGCGCCTTGCCCACCAGCGTTTCATTGGCCCCAAAACCATACAGGGCTGCCGTGTCAAACAGCGTGCAGCCCAAGTCCAGCGCGCGGTGCAACAGTGCGGTGGCCACCTCGGGCGCAGGCGGCGCACCATAGGCGTGGCTCAGGTTCATACAGCCCAGGCCAATGGCTGACACAGAGAAAGGCCCAATCTGGCGTTGTTGCATGGCAGGTCTTGTGGTGTGGGGTTAAGCGTTCAGTTGCAACTCAAGCTCGTGCAGCACCTTGTAGCAAGGCAGCACTTGCGCCACGCTGCTGTTGGGCTCGCGGCCTTCTTGGATGGCAGAGAAGAACTCGCGGTCTTGCAACTCAATGCCATTCATTGACACCGCCACTTTGGACACGTCAATCTGCTCTTCCTTCCCGGTGAACAGGTCGTCGTAACGGGCCAAGTAAGTGCCCGTGTCGCCGATGTAGCGGAAGTACGTGCCCAAAGGACCGTCGTTGTTGAACGACAAGCTCAAGGTACAGATGGCACCGTTGGCAGCTTGCAACTGAATGCTCATGTCCATGGCAATCCCGAGCGTCGGGTGAATCGGGCCTTGCACCGCATTGGCTTTGACAATCGGGCTGCCGGCTTGGTAAGCAAACAAATCCACCGTGTGGGCCGCGTGGTGCCACAGCAAGTGGTCGGTCCAGCTGCGGGCTTGGCCCAGCGCATTCATGTTGGTGCGGCGGAAGAAATACGTCTGCACATCCATTTGCTGGATGTTGAATTCACCGGCCTTGATTTTGTGGTTCACCCACTGGTGGCTGGGGTTGAAGCGGCGGGTGTGGCCACACATGGCCACCAAGCCTTTTTCTTGGGCCACGCGCACCACCTCGTCCGCATCTTTCCAGCTGTCGGCCATGGGAATTTCCACTTGCACATGCTTGCCAGCTTTCAAGCAAGCCAGGCTTTGTGAAGCATGCATCTGGGTGGGTGTGCACAAAATCACAGCGTCTACTTCGGGCAAGGCCAAGCTGTCGGCCAAGTCGGTGGTCACATGGCCAATGCCATATTTGTGGGCCACTTCTTTGGTTTTTTCCAGCTCACGACCGATCAACGAGACCACTTCCACGCCGTCGATGTTTTGGATGCCGTCCAAATGTTTGATGCCAAATGCACCTGCGCCAGCCAGGGCGACTTTGATGGTTTTGCTCATGCGTTTTTCTCCGGGGTTTTATTGGTTTTCAAGAATCGCATGCCCCACCGCCGTGTTCGACGCGGGCACATGGTAGAAGCGGTGCTTCAATTTAGGCGCAGGGCCCGTGACTTTGCCGTCTTGGATGTCAGACATTGCGCCACGCGCGATCAGCCACATCACCAACTCAATGCCTTCGCTGCCAGCTTCGCGCACGTAGTCGATGTGTGGAATGGCCGCAGCGGCCAATGGGTCGGCAATCAATTTGTCCAAGAACATCTTGTCAAACTCTTTGTTGATCAAGCCTGCACGGGGGCCTTGCAGTTGGTGGCTCATGCCACCGGTGCCCCAGATCTGCACGTTCAAATCTTTGTCATAGCTTTCCACCGCTTTGCGGATGGCTTGGCCCAGGTTGAAGCAACGCTGGCCACTGGGCACGGGGTACTGCACCACGTTGACCGCAAACGGAATCACCGGGCAAGGCCAGGCGCCTTGGAGGGGGTCTTGCTCGCCACACATCAACGACAAGGGCACGGTCAAACCGTGGTCCACGTCCATCTTGTTGACGATGGTCAGGTCAAAGTCTTGCTGAATCACCGAATGGGCAATGTGCCCCGCCAAATCGGGGTGACCTTGCACCACGGGCACAGGGCGCGGGCCCCAGCCCTCGTCAGCCGGTTGGTATTGGGCTGCGGTGCCAATGGCAAAGGTGGGAATCATCTCCAGGCTGAAGGCCGTGGCGTGGTCGTTGAAGATCAAAAAGATCACATCGGGCTTGTTGTCCTTGAGCCACTGCTTGGAGTACTCATAGCCTTGGAACACAGGCTGCCAATACGGTTCTTGGGTCTTGCCCATGTCGAGTGCCGCGCCAATGGCGGGCACGTGGGAGGTGTAAACGGATGCGGTGATTTTTGCCATGTCAGTCTTTCATCGTGCCTGCGGCGCCTTGGGGTTGGTTCTGTGCTTGCGCGTCACCGTCTTCGCCCACCACGCGGTTGCCGTTGGCTGAGCGTCCGCCGGCCACCATCATCTGGCGGTATTCGTCTTCGGTCATGCCCGTCATGGAACCCGCCATTTGCTGGAAGCTCTTGCCATCGGTGGCGCCAATCTTGGCCAAGAAATAAATGTTGCCCCCGGTGCTGATGCACCAGTTCAAGTCACGCGCCAACACCGCCTGCTTTTGCTCCTCGGTCATGTCCCACTCGTCGAGGTAAGCACGCTCGTTGGCTTTGAAGCGCGTGCGGTTCTCAGCCTTCATGAGCGACATGCAAAACTGGTTGAGCCAGTAGCCTTTGCGCGATTGCTCGGCATCAAAAATCGTGGTGCCTGGAACGTCCAGGTAAGGTTTGTCGAGTGCCATTTATGCCACCTCTTCAGGCCAGTACAAGCGCATCGGGTTGTCCACCAGCAGCTGTTGTTGTTGGGCCGCCGTGGGTGCGATGTGCGGAATGAAATCGACCAACAAGCCGTCATCGGGCATGTGGTCTTTCAGGTTGGGGTGGGGCCAGTCGGTGCCCCAAATCACGCGGTCAGGGAAGGTGTCCACGATGCGTTTGGCAAACGGCACCACGTCTTGGTAGGCGTTTTGTTCGCCATGCAAGGCCTTAGGGCCAGCCACCGTCAGACGCTCGGGGCATGTCACCTTACACCACACGTTGGGGTGCTCGCGCATGTACTTCACAAACAACTCAAACTCGGGACCATCCACCGGCTTGGTCACATCGGGGCGGCCCATGTGGTCGACCACCACGGTGGTGGGCAAAGCGGTGAAGAAGTCCCACAACTCAGGCAGGTCCACCGCTTCAAAATAAATCACCACATGCCAACCCCATTTGGCAATGCGACCTGCAATTTCCAGCAACTCGTCTTTGGGCGTGAAGTCGACCAAGCGTTTGACAAAGTTGAAACGCACACCGCGCACACCCACATCATGCATGGCTTGCAACTCGGCGTCACTGACGCTGCGCTTGACCGTGGCCACGCCACGCGCTTTGCCGCCCGAGTGGACCAAGGCATCCACCATGGCGCGGTTGTCGGCGCCGTGGCAGGTGGCTTGCACCACCACGTTGCGCGCGAACCCCAAGTGGTCACGCAGCGCATACAGCTGGTGTTTGGAGGCGTCACAGGGGGTGTACTTGCGCTCAGGCGCATACGAAAACTCAGCACCTGGGCCAAACACATGGCAATGGGCATCCACCGCGCCAGCGGGCAATTTGAAGGTGGGTTGGCTGGGGCCGTTGTACCAGTCGAGCCAGCCGGGGGTCTTTGGAAATTCCATCTCAGTTCTCTTTCGTAACAGGTGTTCAATCGGGTTGGATATTGGCTTCTTTCACCAGCTTGGTGTAGCGCTGGCGCTCAGAGCGGATCAGGTTGGCAAACATCTCGGCGCTGCCAGGCACCACTTCGCCACCCACCGCGTTCATGCGATCGCGCACTTCTTTGGTTTGCAGGGCTTTTTGCACCTCGTCGTGCAACTTGGCCACGACGGGTTTGGGCGTGGCGATGGGGGCCACCAAGCCGTACCACACCGAAGCCTCAAAACCTGCAAAGCCCGACTCGGCAATGGTGGGCACGTCCGGGAAAATTGGGCTGCGGTTGGGGCTGAGCACCGCCAGCACCTTGAGCTTGCCGCTCTTGGCGTGAGGCATGACCTCCAACGCGTTCACAGCCACCAGGGGGATTTGTCCGCCAATGGTGTCGGTGATGGCGGGCGATCCTCCCCGGTAAGGCACGTGCTGCAAGTCAATGCCCGCAGCGCGTGCAAACAGCTCAATCGCCATGTGGGGGGTGGAGCCATTGCCCGGCGAGCCAAAGGCAATGCTGTTGGGCTTGCCCTTGGCGGCGTCAATCAGTTGCTTCACATTGGCATAGGGCGCGTTCGGGTTGGCGGCAATCACCACCGGCACGCGGCCAATCAAGGACACGGGCAACAAGTCGCGCTCGGCATCAAAGGGCATCGGTTGGTACAGCGCCATGTTGGCGGCCAAGGCATTGGCGGCCATCATCAAGGTGTAACCATCGGGCTCGGCACCGATCACCGACTTGACCGCAATGTTGGTGCCCGCGCCGGGTTTGTTTTCCACCAACACGGGCTGGCCCATGCTGCTGGACAAGCTCTGCCCGATGGTGCGTGCCACCACATCCACCGCACCGCCTGCGGCATAGCCCACCACCACTTTGATGGGTTTGTTGGGGTAGGCCTGCGCCAAGGCTTGGCCGGCCACCAGGCACATGCACAGCCGCGCCATCCAACGTGTGAGCAATTTCATGGGTCTTCCTTGAAGGAGTTATGGGTTCTGGGCCAAGCCGCGCAAACCTGCGCGCTCAGACATGCGTTTCACATCGCCCTGGCGCACCCGCGCCTGGGCAAACTCGTTCAAATAAGCCCGACCCGCCTCGCGTCCCTTCGGAATCGCGATGGCCAAATTCTCCAAACCCCAGCGGTCTGTGAGAACCTGCGAGCCCGGCACTTGTTCAGACAGTTCAAACAAGATGCCTTTGTTGGTGGCAAAGGCATCCAACTCACCGCGCTGCAACAGCTGCTGCGCCACATCCAAAGACGCCACCGGCACCAAACGCGCGAGCTTCAAACGTTCACCCAGCACGCCTTGCGACGAGCTG
Organism: Limnohabitans sp.; assembly: GCF_046052825.1. Classification (GTDB taxonomy): domain Bacteria; phylum Pseudomonadota; class Gammaproteobacteria; order Burkholderiales; family Burkholderiaceae_C; genus Limnohabitans. The sequence goes on along the minus strand of NZ_JAVLFP010000028.1, from coordinate 61,659 downwards.
CCCTGGCTCACGCCCAAACGCACACCCGCACGGTCGACATCGGTGAAGCTTTGGAGGCGGCTGTTGGCAGGCACCAGCACGCCGAGTTCCAGCTGAATCAAGGGCGGGGTGAAGTCCACGTCTTTGGCCCGCGCTGCGGTGGCATTGGTGAACGTCATGTCCACCTCGGCCCGCTTGAGCCCTTCAATCACTTCGGCCACACGCGGGTAGCTCACCACCTGCACGGGCACACCCAGGGCCAAACCCAAGGCATGGCCCAACTCAAACGCCACACCCTGCGATGCGCCGGTGCGTGCGTCGCGCACCCACGAGGTAGGACTGCCCAAATACACGCCCACACGCAGCACGCCGGTGGGGGCCAGCGCCTGCTGGACCTCAGGCGCAAGCTGCCCAAGAGGCGCAGTCTGAACCGCCGCGCCCGTTTCCCAGGTCCGCACACACCCGCCCAAGCCGAGCAGAGCGGCACATAAACCCAGCCACAAGATGCGGTGCAGTGCGCGCATGGATCTGTCCGATCAGTCGATGTACTTCAAACCAGCCGCAGCCAGCGGTTCGCGCATCTTGTACATGTCCAAGCCCAACACGCCCGAAGCCAGCTTGGCGCGCTTCTCGCCTTCGTTGGCTTCACGCGCTTGTGCCGTGGCCAGTGTTTGGGCGGCCATCGCTTGGGGCACGCACACCACGCCGTCGTCGTCGGCCACGATCACATCACCGGGGTGAACAATCATGCCGGCACACACCACGGGAATGTTGACCGAGCCAATGGTGGCCTTGATGGTGCCTTTGCTGCTGATGGCTTTGCTCCAGGCGGGAAAACCCATCTTGGTGAGTTCTTTCACGTCGCGCACACCCGCGTCAATGACCAAAGCGCGTGCACCACGGGCCATGAACGAGGTGGCCAGCAGGTCACCAAAGTAGCCGTCGGTGCATTCGGCCGTGATGGCCGCCACCACGATGTCGCCGGGCTGAATTTGCTCGGCCACCACATGCATCATCCAGTTGTCGCCGGGGTGCAGCAACACCGTCACCGCCGTGCCCGACACCTGCGCGCCGGGGTAGATGGGACGCATATAAGGCTTCATCAAGCCCACACGGCCCATGGCTTCGTGCACGGTGGCAGAGCCCAAAGCGGCCAAGCTGTCGGTGGTGGCGCGGTCAGCGCGGGTGATGTTGCGGTAAACAACGCCGAGTTCGTACATGTGGTTTTCTCCTGAAAAAATTTGGGCTCAAACAATGAGGTTCAACAATTGGGCTCTGACCCCAATTCAATGAATCAACGGCCTTGGGATTTCAGCTTCGTGTCCAAGCGCGAGAAGACGCGGCGAGCGTTGCCCTCGTACACCTGGTGACGTTCTTCGGCGCTCAGGTTGGCGGTGGACTCGATGTAGCGCTTGGTGTCGTCAAAGTAGTGGCCAGTTTCAGGGTCGATGCCACGCACCGCGCCAATCATTTCCGAGGCAAACATGATGTTCTTGACCGGGATCACCTTGGTCAACAAGTCAATGCCGGGTTGGTGGTAGACGCAGGTGTCGAAAAAGATGTTGTTGAGCAAATGCTCGGACAGCAAGGGCTTTTTCAGCTCTTGCGCCAAGCCACGGAAACGGCCCCAGTGGTAAGGCACAGCGCCGCCGCCATGGGGAATCAAGAACTTCAAGGTAGGGAAGTCTTTGAACAAGTCGCTGGTCAAACACTGCATGAAGGCGGTAGTGTCCGCGTTCAGGTAGTGCGCGCCGGTGGTGTGGAAACAGCTGTTGCAGCTGGTGGAGACGTGGATCATGGCGGGAATGTCGTACTCCACCATCTTCTCGTAAATGGGGTACCACGACTTGTCGCTCAACGGGGGCGAGGTCCAGTGGCCGCCCGACGGATCGGGGTTGAGGTTGATGCCCACATTGCCGTACTGCTCCACACACTTGACCAACTCAGGTATGCAGGTGGCTGGGTCCACACCGGGCGACTGGGGCAACATGGCCGCAGGCACAAAGTTCTCGGGGAACAGTTGCGAGACGCGGTAGCACAGCTCGTTGCAAATGGCGGCCCAGGTGGACGACACCTCAAAGTCACCGATGTGGTGGGCCATGAAACTGGCACGTGGGCTGAAGATGGTGATGTCTGAGCCACGCTCTTTCATCTTGGCGAGCTGGTTGGTCTCTATCGTCTCGCGCAGTTCATCGTCGCTGATGTTCAGCTCAGACACTTTGGGTTTGGAGGCAGGGTCTTGGATACCGGCGATTTGGCGGTTGCGCCAGTCTTCCAGCGCCTTGGGCGCGGTGGTGTAGTGACCGTGGACGTCGATGATGAGAGACATAAATAACCTTCAGGGCTAAAAGTTTGGAGATGAGAAAAAAATCAGAGCCAGTCCATGCCTTGGCGACGCTTGACGTCTTCCACGTCAGCCGAAGCCAAGAACTTCAAAAATGCCTGCACCGCCTGAACACGCGCTGCATCATGGGCCACCACCTGCGCAATGCCGGCCGAAAAAGTGGTGATGTAGGCCACCTCGGGCGGCAGCGTGCCCAGCACCTCAATGCCGGGCAAGGCCATCAGTTCGCTGAGTTGCTGAAAGCCTAAAGCCACCTCGCCGCTTGCCACCAAGGTACCCACGGGTGTGCCAGGATGCGGCACCACCATGCGCGGCTTCACCTGCTCGGCAATGCCCCAACGCGCCAGCAATTGGTTCAGGTAGGTACCGCTCGGTCCGGTAGAAAAGCCCAAGCTGGGGCTGGCCAGCACAGCGGCTTTGAGCGCCGCTTCTGAACCAATGTCTGGATGCGCAGCGCCAGCACGCACCGCAATGGCCACGGGCGAGCGCACCCAGTCGCTGCGGCTGTCGGTCAACAGATGGCCTGAGGCCATCAAGCGGTCAATCGCGTCCGACGCCAGCAGCACCACATCCAAGGCTTCGCCAGCTTGCACGCGCTTGGCCGCATCCACGCCGCCCACGGACTCGATCTGAACTGCCACGCCGGTTTCAGCTTGGTAGACCTGCGTCAAATCGGCCAAGATGGCTTTGGTGGCCATCGAAGAAATGCCACACAGCACAAGTGTAGAGGTCGAAGTTTGCATGGGGATGGATTCTAGAGACCTCCCCCTGTTTCAGGTGCCATGTCAGGGGTTTTGGGGAGAACTAGCTGCTATAACGAATATAGATAACAGACAATAGGTTATTCATTTTCAAAAAAGCCATGGAACTCAAGCAAATCGAATCCTTTGTCCGGGTGGCGGAGCTCGGCAGCTTCACCAAAGCCGCAATTGCGCTGGGCATGCCACAACCCCTGCTGAGCCGCCATGTGCGCCAGCTGGAAGTGGAGTTAAGACAAAACCTGCTGTTGCGCAACGGCCGCGGCGTGACCGTGACCGAAGCCGGTCTGGTGATGCTGGAGCACGGGCGCGGCATCTTGCACCAAGTGACCGTGGCGCAAGAAGAACTGGCCTCGGTGCGCGGCGCCCTGACCGGGCGGGTGTCGATTGGGCTGCCGCCCAGCCTGTCCAAGCTCATCACCGTGCCCCTGACGTTTTCGTTTCGGGACCAATTGCCGCAGTCGCAGTTGTCGCTGACCGAAGGCTTTTCGGTGCCCATGCTCGAGAGCTTGCGAGCGGGTCGCCTGGACATGGCGGTGCTCTACAACCCCCCGCCCTCGCCGGATTTAGAAATGACGGTGCTGCACGAAGACGCCTTGATTTTGATTGCCGGCAAAAAAGCGAAGCTGGCGGGTGCTGTGCTGCAACCCAAGGTGGCCTTGTCAGCGCTGTTTGATTTGCCGCTGATCTTGCCCAGCCGACCCAACGCGTTTCGTTTGTTGATCGACACCGAAATGCAACGCCTCAACCGCAAGCCCCACATCGTGCTGGAGATCGATGGATTGAACGCGATTTTGGAACTGGTCAAAGAAGGCTTGGGCTACGCCGTGCTGCCCGCCTACACCCTGAGCAACTTTGCCAAACCCAAAGATTTCAGCACCCACCGCATCGAGCGCCCCCAGTTGTTGAGCCAACTCATGCTGGTGTGGTCGGCGCGGCGTCCGATGACCACCACCCACAAAGCTGCACAGCGGGTGACGCAAGAGGTGGTGGGCCAGGCCCTGTTGGGTCACACGCTAGGGCAAGCCCAGCCGGGCTAAGGCGCGCACCACGTGCTGGATGAACAAGGCATCACCCTGGCGGGCGGGCCATCACCAGTTGTCGTCCCCACCGCCTGAGTCGCTGCTGCCACTGTCGTCCCAACCACTGCCAGAGCCGGCGTCAAAACTGCCTAAATCAGGGCGCGCAGGCGCATCGAAAGGCACGTAGCCGCCGTTGGCGTTGTTGTGGTCTGCGGCGGGCGCATTGCTGCTGTGGTGGTCACCTTCCAAGGCTTTGGACAAGGCATAGCCTGCGGCCACTCCGGCCAATCCACCGACCACGGCACCGGTCATGGTGGAACCGCCACTGGGCGCTTGGGGTGCATAACCTTGTGGACCGTAACCCGGCTGGTTGGGCGTGAATTGCGCGCCAAAGCCACGGGCAGGCTGAGGCTGCATGGCGGGCTGCATGGGGGCTTGCATCACGCCACCACTCGGCGGGTTGCTGGTCACAAAGCGGCGAGCCAGCCAGGCCACCACCACCACCAGGGCGATGGCAATCCAGATGTAGCTCAAGGATGAACTACCGCTGGTTGCTGGGGCTTGTGGCACCGGGGCGGCTTGCACCGAGGTGGTGGCCGGCGCACTGTGCGTGACAGCTGGCGTCGCAGCGGCGCTGACCTTGTCAAAGACCGAATTGAACTGGGCGTCACTGCCCGCAAACTTCAAAGTGGGGTCGATGGTTTTGGCTTGCTTGAGTTCAGTCAAGGCCTCTGGGTAGCGGGCTTCGCGCGCCAGCACTTGGCCCAGCTCGTAGTGGGCTTTGGCACTTTGGGGCTTTTCTTGGATCACCTCGCGCAGCATCGACTCGGCTTGCGCCATGTGGCCCTCACGAACGGCCGTTTCAATGTCTTTGGGGGTTGGCAGCGCCATGGCCAAGGCCGAGACTGTCAACAACAGCGCCATCAAAACGGGCTTTAAGAAGCTAGGAACATTCAACAACATGGATTGACCCTCTCAAAATCAACACAGCCCTAGGCTGCAGGAGGGTCAATTGTGGGGCTTGCACGTGAATTTCAAGTGAAGTCGCCCGACAACCTTTCACTTTCTAGGTCGAAGCGCTGTTCCCACGCCTCCACGTCGGGCAAGCCCAACACGTCGTTGTACTCGCGCGATGACAGCATGCTTGAGCTGTGACGATCCCGCATATTGATGGCTAGAAGGTGATAACTGAGGTGTCAAAACGCAATTCAGCGGTAAGCGTTGCCTTAGGAAGGAATGACCCGCTAAGTGTCATGCCGACGACTTTTCCAGTACCCGGGTTTGCGCCTGAAGTGCGCGACGGCAAATATGACAATTTCGTTTTCCTCCACCATGTAGACAATTGAGAAGGGAAACTTATTGGAAAAAACGCGACGCGTTCCATGCTTGTAGGGAGACCCGGCAAGTGGCATCGACAGCGCCAACGACACAGCGGCTTCAACGGATTGACGGAATCGGTTTCCGAGGCCACGCTCAATGGCTTCGTAATAGGTAACCCCGTCCAGGAACTCAAGACGAGCCTCGCTATGAAAGCGTGCGTTGATCACTGCGTGAGACGACGCGCTTCAGCAAACACATCGACTGCGGGCAAAAGCAAAGCCTCGCCGCGCTCGTACTCACCTATTCGTTTAAGAATCTCGGCATCCCAAGCAGCATCGACCTCTGGCGATGACAGTTCCTGTAGCGACTCTAGGAGCCCCTCAGCAAGTTGCGCCCGCTCTTGTGGTGAGAGCTGACGGGCACGTTCAGACAACTCGGCAAGCAAACTAGACATCCACGTTCTCCATGAAGCGATGGAGTAAGTTTAAACCTCCAATGAACCTTGGGCGTCTTTCGAGTGGTGCATCAGTGCCACTCGCTTTGGTGTCAATTTGGCGGGTGGGATCGCATCTTCAAAGCACTTTCGCAAGACCCCAGGACACCCCTCAGGTCTTGGGGTCGAAGCGCTGTTCCCACGCCTCCACGTCGGGCAAGCCCAACACGTCGTTGTACTCGCGCGAAGACAGCATGCGTGGGCGCACCTGGGCGGTGCTGCCGTCCAGCTGGAGGTGCCCCAAGGCTTCGCGCATGGCAAAACCCACGGCGTTGCGGATCATGCCGGGGTAAATCGCCACGCCAATGCCGTGGGTGTGCAACTGGTCTGAGGTCAACTCGGCCAGTGCGCCACCGGCGTCGATGTTGACCACACAGGGCACCGGCACCCCATCGGCGATGCGGCGGATGTCGGCCAGGATGCCCGCGTGGCCTTTGAGTTCCACAAACACGGCCCCAGCTCCTGCCTGCGCAAAGGCTTGGGCACGCCGGATGGCTTCGTCTAGCCCCATGGAGGCCGCGCTGTCGGTGCGGCCAATCACCATGAAGTCGGGGTCGTTGCGCGCCGCCACGGCCGCGGCAATTTTGGCCACCGCCTCGTCAAACGGCAGCACGGTGCGCGCGCCAGGCAACTGGGCGCAGCGCTTGGGTGAGCATTGGTCTTCGATGTGGATGGCGGCCACGCCTGCGGCCTCAAACTCGGCTACCGTGCGCTGCAAGGCCACGATGCCGCCATACCCGGTGTCAGCGTCACAAATCAGCGGCAAGTCCATGCAGGCCGCCACGTTGCGGGCATGGTTGGCCATCTGCGTCAAATCAATCAAGCCCACATCGGGGCGACCCAACAAACAGGCCGACACGCCGTTGCCGGTCATGTACGCAGCTTCGAACCCGGCTTGTGCGACCAGGCGTGCGCCGTAGCCGTCGTAGATGCCGGGTGCCACCAAAGCACGCTGTTGGACGGTGGTCAAGCGCTTCTGAAAAGCTTGGCGGATGCGGGTGACGCGGCCCGGGGCGCGAGAGGTGGTGGTCATGCGGTGACTTCCCAGTTGGGGTATTTTTTCAAGAACGGAATCAGCCCGCCCTCACGCAAGATGGCCAAGATGGCCTCGGGCAACGCCCTGAAACTGCGCGTGATGGGCGGCTGACTGGCGTCGGCTGGGGTCACCGTGAAGGTGTGGGCCTGCAAGTCCAAACGCGCTGAGGCGCCGTTGAGCAGCCCCGTGGTGTCGCACTCCAGCACCAAGAGCCCGTTGTTGATGGCGTTGCGGAAAAACTGGCGCCCGAACGACGGCGCCACGATGGCCGCCACGCCCATGCGGCGCAAGATGTGTACCGCTTGCTCCCGCGAGGAGTTGATGCCAAAGTGCGTGCCCGCCACGATGATGTCGCCCGACTTGAAGCGCTGCACAAAACTCGGATCGACGGCTTCAAAGGCGTGGGCCGCGATGTAGGCCTCGTCTTTACCGGGCAGGTATTTGCCCGAGCAGTTGAGGTCGGTGTTGACGTCGTCGCCCAGCACCCAGGCGGTGGCTTCCATCAAGTGTTCAGACATGGCTGGCCTCCCATTGACCGCCTTCCACCGTGCGCGGGTCGGTGATGCGCCCGGTCAGGGCAGACGCGGCCACCGTGGCCGCCGAGCCGAGCCAAATCTCGGCCTCGTGGTTGCCCAAGCGGCCTTGGAAATTGCGGTTGGCGGTGGAAATCACCACCTCACGGTCACCCGGAATCAAATGGTTGGTGATGCCCACACAGGTGCCGCAGCCTGCGGCTTCCACCGAGGCACCGGCTTCGGTCAAGGTCTCAATCAGGCCCTCCCGCAAAGCTGCCAAATAAATTTGCCGCGACGCGGGGGTGATGATCATGCGCACGCCCGAGGCCAAACGGCGGCCTTTCAAAATCGCGGCGGCTTGGCGCATGTCGTCCAAGCGGCCGTTGGTGCAGGTGCCAATCAGCGCAAAGTTGATCTTTTGGCCGATCACCTCCTGGGCGGCCACCACATCGTCCACCGCATGCTTGCGTGCGACTTGGGGCGCGAGTTGCGAGGCGTCGATGTTCAGCCGATCGGCATACACCGCGTCGGCATCGGCAAACACAGGCTGGGGTGGACGCGCACCGTGCGCCGCCAGCCAGGCGAAGGTTTTGTCATCGGCTTCGAGCAGCGCGGCCTTGGCGCCGAGTTCGGCGGCGTGGTTGGCCAGGGTCATGCGGTCGTCGATTTCCATGGCGCTCACGGCCGAGCCCACGTACTCGATGGCACGGTAGTTCAAGCCTTCCGCGCCAAAGCGACCCAGCATGTACAGCGTCAGGTCTTTGGCCCAGACACCGGGTTGCAAACGGCCGTTGAGGGTGACGCGCACCGACTCGGGCACACGCAGCCACACCTTGCCGGTGGCCATGACGGCGCTCACGTCGGTGCCTTCGATGCCGGTGCCAAAGGCGTTGAACGCGCCGTAGGTGACCGAATGGGTGTCGGTGCCCACCACCAAGTCACCACAGGTCAGGTGACCGCCTTCAGGCAGTACCTGGTGGCAAATGCCGTCGCCAATGTCGTACAGCTGGCTGCCGTGTTCTTTGGCAAAACGGCGCATGGCGCTGTGGCCTTGTGCCGCCTCTAGCGTGGGCGGGGGCGAGTAATGGTCGAGCACCCACGCGGTCTTGGAGGCAAAGGGCAGCTTGGCGTCCATCTTCTCGACCATGCGAATGGCGTTGGGGGCACGGGCGTCGTGCACCATCGCGTAATCCACCTGGGCCACGACGATGTCGCCCGCGTGCACCTCGGTTTGGCCCGAACGTCGTGCCAGTATTTTTTCAGCCATGGTGGCGCTCATGTCAATCTCCGCTGATGCCTGCATTGCGCACAATCGCGCCCCACTTGTCGCTTTCCACCCGCATGTAGCGTGCGGTGTCTTCGGGCGAGGTGGGTGTGGGGACCAATCCCAGTTTGCGCAGCTGCGCGGCCACATGGGGGTCATTCAAGGTGGTGGTGATGACCTCGTTCAAACGCTTCACCACCTCTGGGGGGGTGCGCAGCGGCGCGGTGAAGGCATACCAGTTGACAGCCTCAAAGCCGGGGTAGCCCAACTCGGCCATGGTGGGCACGTTGGGCAACACGTCCATGCGCTTGGCGCTGGTCACGGCCAGCGGGCGCAGCTTGCCGTTTTGGATGAACTGCATGGCATCGGTCGGGCTGGAAAAGATCGAGGGCAGCACCCCACCCAACAAATCGTTCATGGCGGGCGCGCCACCCCGGTAGGCCACATGCTGGTTGGTCAAATTGGCGGTGGCCTTGAACAACTCACCCGCCAAGTGCCCTGCACTGCCAATGCCCGAAGAGCCAAACGACACCCGCGAGCGCTCGGTCTTGCCCTGGCGCACATAGTCGTCCAGGGAACGGATGTCGCTGTTGGCGTTGACCACCAACACGTTGGGGAACACGATGGCCATGCTCAAGGCCTGCATGTCGGTGACCGGGTTGTAGCTGAGCTTGTTGATGTGTTGGTTCACCGCCAGCGAACCAATGGTGCCCAGCATGATGGTGTAACCGTCTGCGGGCGCTTTGACCAATTGCTCAGAGGCGATGTTGCCACCGGCGCCAGGCCGGTTTTCGATCACCACCGACTGCTTGAGCAACTCGCCCATGCGGGGTGCCATGATGCGCGCCACGGTGTCCGAGCTGCCGCCCGGGGCAAAGCCAATCAGCAACTTGACGGGCCGTGTGGGAAAGGGATCGGCAGCGTGTGCTGCAGACAGCCCTCCAAAAAAAACGGCACCCAAAAGTGCCGCTAAAAACTGTCGTGTGTTCATGTGTTCTCGCAAGTGGCTAATCAACCTTCGCACCCGAATCTTTGACGATGCGCGACCAGCGTTGCAAGTCGTCGCGCACGATGATAGCGAGTTGGTCTGCCGTGCCTTTGAATGGCTCGCAGCCCAGAGTCGCCAACTTGTCTTGAGTTTCCTTGGCATCCAGCGCTTTGGCCACCTCGCCTTGAATTTGCGCCAGGATGTGCTTGGGCGTGCCCGCCGGGGCAAACATGCCATACCAAGGCGTGGCACCAAAGCCCTTGACGGTCTCGCCAATCGTGGGCGCATCGGGCAGTGCCGCCAAGCGCTTTTCGTTGACCACCCCCAACACCTTGAGCTTGCCCGAGCGGATGAAAGCAATCGAAGACGGCATGCTTTGCACCGACAGCGGCACTTGCCCGCCCACCACATCGGTGGCCGCCATGGCCGCGCCTTTGTAGGGAATGTGTTGCAGCTGAATGCCGGTGGCTTTTTGCAGCATCTCCCCAATCAGGTGGTTCAAAGTGCCGTTGCCCGCTGAAGCGATCGCCAGCGGCTCGGGCTTGGACTTGGCCAGGGCAATCAGCTCGGCCATGGTGTTGGCAGGCAATGCCGGGTTGGCCACCAACACATAACCGGCCTTGGCCAAGGGGGCCACGGGGTCAAAGTCTTTCACCGGGTCAAAACCCGTGCGTTGGTAGAGAAACGGGTTGATGACCTGCGCGCTGTCGGCGTTGACCAGCAAGGTGTAGCCGTCGTTCTTGGCCTTGGCCACCGAGGCCGTGCCCACATTGCCACCCGCACCGGGACGGTTTTCCACCACCACGGGCTGGCCCCATTGCTCGCTGAGCTTTTGCGCCAACACGCGGGCAATGGCGTCGTTGGCGCCGCCCGCAGTTTGGGGCACCACCAGGGTCACGGTTTTGCTGGGGTACTTGTCTTGCGCTTGTGCGCCGCTGCACAGTGCCAGGCTCAGACAAGCCAACCACCAGCTGCGACGGTGCATCGACGTGGACATGGTGGCCTTGCCGCTCAGGTGGTCAGCGCTTGCTTGACGCGCGCTGGGGCCAGTGGGTAGCGGCGGATGCGCACGCCAGTGGCATCAAACACCGCATTGGCAATGGCCGCGGGGAAGCAAACGATGGCAGGTTCTCCGGCACCACCGATGGGCTTGTCGGGACGGTTGAGCAACACGATTTCCACCTGACCGGGGATGTCGTCCAAGTTGGCAATGCGGTAGCTGTTCCAGTCCACGCTGTTGACGCGCTGGGCGTCAAAGTGCACTTCTTCGTACAACGCACGGCTGATGCCCTGCATGATCTGCCCTTCCATCGCTGCGCGCACACCAATCGGGTTGACGATCAAGCCGCAATCGTTGGCAATCACCAAGCGTTTGACCCAGACACGCCCGGTGTCGCGGTGCACTTCCACTTCGCACGCCACGGCAGCGTAAGAACCATAGCCGGCATGCAAGGCCAGGCCACGACCGGTCATGACCTTGGCGTTCGACTTGCCACGCGGCTGGCTGCGCGGTGCCCAGCCCAGTTTGTCGGTGGCCGCTTTGACCACATCGGCTTCACGCGGGTCTTGCATGTGCTTCAAGCGAAATGCGACCGGGTCCATGCCCGTGGCATGCGCCACTTCGTCCATGAAGCATTCTTGGCCAAAGCGGGTTTGCATTTCTTGTGGCGCGCGCATGTGGGCGGTGCGCATGGGCGAGGCCTGCTCCATGTAAGGCGGAATGGTTTCCCACCAGTGCACATGGTTGTTGAACTTGTAGCTTTCTTCGGGCACGTTGAAGTTGTAGGCCGTCCACTTTTTGTGCCCGGTTTGCATGCCCACCAAGGTGTGTTCTGGGCTTTCGGCATTGAACTTGACGTCCCAGCCGTTGAAGCCCTTGACTTTGAACAACCAGCCGGTGACGTTGTTGGCGTCGTCCAGACCCGCTTTCAGGGTGACCACAGCGGCTGGCGCTTTGGGGCCCCAGGCCATGCCATCGGCCCGCGACCATTGCATGCGCACAGGACGGCCAAACTCTTTGGACAACAGCGCGGCCTCATAAGGCGCCTCATCGGCATCGCTGCGACCATACGAGCCAGCACCGTGCATCCACTTCACTTGCACATTGGCCTCAGGCAAGCCCAAGAACTTGGCAATGCCTTCGCGCAAAAAGTGTGGCTTTTGCACATCGGCCCACACTTGCACTTGGTCGCCTTTGACGTCGACCACACCGCAAGAAGGGGCGATGCGGGCGTGGGTTTGGAAGCTGCATTCGTACTCCGCCTCGATCACGCGCTTGGAAGTCGCCAAGGCAGCCAGGGTGGGCTTGGGGTCGTAGTCCTTCTTACCGCCAAAAATGGGAATCGCATTGGATGCGGTCACAGGCGCCGAGCGGATGTGCTCAAACACGTTGGCTTCTCCTGCACCCAAAGGCCCTTTGGCATCCGACCAAGTGACCTTGAGTTGGCGCGCCGCACGCACCGCGTTCCACTCGGTCTCGGCCAACACGGCCACAAAGCCACCCTTGACAAAGTGCTTGGCACCGGGGATGTTGGCAATCGAGGCAGCATCCACCGACACAGGGACGGCGCCCGCCACAGGGGGGCGCACGGGGCGGGCGTGCAACAAGTTGTCAGGACGGATGTGCGCCGTGTAGTGCTCTTTTGCGCCTACCTTCTCGGCAATGTCTTTGCGCTTGAAGCCTTGACCCACGACCTTGTACTGCGACACGTCTTTGGGCTTGGCCATGCCTTGGGCGTTCATGCCGTTGCCAATGGCGTTGTTCCATTTCAAAGAGGCGCCAAAGTCTTTGCCGCCAATCAGGTCGGCGTAGCTCACGCTTTGCGCGGCGTTGGCTTTGACAAACACACGGCCGTTCTCGGTGGCCAGTTCGCTGGCGGCCACACCCAAACGGGCCGAGGCGGCTTCGACCAGCAAACGACGGGCTTCAGCGGCGGCGTTGCGCAGCGGGTTGGAGCCCATGCGCAAACCGGTGCTGCCGCTGCCGCCGCCTTGGTTGGGCGTAAGTCTGGTGTCGCCCATCACCACGGTGACCGCGTCCATCGAGACATCGAGCTCTTCGGCCACGATCTGCGCGATGGCGGTGTCCAGGCCTTGGCCGCAATCCATCTTGCCAAAGTTGGCCGTCACATGGCCGTTGGTGGCAATGCGAATCCAGGTGTCGAGTGCCGTGGGTTGTGGGCCAATCACCACCGGGGCGGCGGCTTGCGCCAGGGCATCGCCCACAAAAACAGAGCCACTGGCACCCACAATCAGGGCGCCTTGGGTCTGCATGAATTCACGACGGGAAAGCTTGGGTGTGTTCATGGTGGCTCCTTCAGGCTTTGGCGTTGGGGGTCATGGTGTCGCTGGCGCGTTTGACCGCGCGCATGATGGCAATTTGGGTGCCGCAACGGCATTGCACATTGGCAAAGGCTTGCTTGATCTGTGCCTGGGTGGGCTTGGGTGTTTTCTCCAGCAAAGCCACGCTGTTCATGATCCAGCCGTTCGAGCAGTAGCCGCACTGGGCAGCTTGCTCATGCACAAAGGCTTCTTGTACGGGATGGAGTTGGCCGTTTTTCGACAAACCGTCCAAAGTGCGAATGGACTTGCCCACCGCCACACTGGTGGGCGTGACACACGACCGCGTGGGTTTGCCGTCCACCAACACCGTGCAGGTGCCGCACTGCGCCAAACCACAACCAAACTTGGGGCCTTTGAGTTTGAGCTTGTCGGTCAAGGCATACAACAGCGGTTCATCGGCCTCGGCTTGGACCGTGTGCGAGGCTCCGTCGACGTTGAGGGCGTAATTGGGCATGGCGTCTCCTGGAAGGAAAAAGGTTTCTACAAAAACTGTTCGCATGCTAATGACGATCGCGCGCCAACACCTCAGCGTTTTCCCTTTGGGTATGTACTTAGGTGACAGCCCTCAACCAGTCACCAACGTGTCAGCCTCATGGCGCACGGCCAGCCATGATGCGCGGCAAAACTTGGAGACGCCTCATGATTTGCTTGCAACCCGACTGCACCGACCTCGCCTGCCAAACCCCTTCGGAGAACGCGCAAAGCTTCTTCGGACGACGCCAGTTTTTACGCGACCTGATCGGCGGCGGCGTGGCGGTGGGCAGTTTGTCGTCGATCAGCGGCTGCGCCACTTTGTTGGCGCCCGCGCCCACGGCAGAGACCCTCATCTTCAACGCCCGCATCGCCACCCTCAACCCCAAACAAGCCACGGCCAGCGCCATCGCCGTTGCCGACGGCAAGATTTTGGCCATTGGCAGCGAAGACGAGGTGATGCGCCACAAGGGCCCCAACACCCGTGTCATCGACGCCCAAAAACGGACCATCGTGCCGGGCTTGAACGACGCCCACACCCACTTCATTCGCGGTGGCTTGACCTACTCGATGGAAGTGCGCTGGGACGGTTTGTCGTCGCTCAGCCATGGCTTAGAAATCTTACGCATCCAAGCGCAACGCACACCCTCCCCGCATTGGGTGCAGGTGATTGGCGGCTGGACCTGGGCGCAGTTTGCCGAAAAGCGTTTCCCCACGTTGGACGAAATCAACGCCGCCACGGGCGACACCCCCGCCATGATCATGCACTTGTACGACCGTGCGTGGATCAACCGCGCCGGCTTGCGCGTGCTGGGCTGGAACAAAGACACACCCAACCCCTTTGGCGGCCAGATCGAGCGCGACGGCGCGGGCAACCCCACCGGCTTGTTGGTGGCCACCATTGGCCTGCCTGCGCTGGTCAACACCTGGTTGAAGATTCCACGCCTGTCGCCCGATGACCAAATTTTGTCGACCCAGCATTTCATGCGCGAGAACAACCGCCTGGGTCTGACCAGCGTGATCGACGCCGGCGGCGGTGGCCAAAACTACCCCGACAACTACGCTGCCATTGCTCAGTTGGCGCGCGACAAAAAAATGACCATGCGCATTGGCTACGAGCTGTTTGCACAAGCCGGTGGCAAGGAAATTGACAACTACCAGGCCTGGAGCAAGATGGTTCAAGTGGGCGAAGGCGACGACTACTTCCGCATGCTCGGCGCGGGTGAGTACATCGTTTGGGCCGCAGGTGACGTGACCAACTTTGACAAAGCACCGCCCACCATTCCTGCCGTGATGGAGAGCCAACTCACGGCCGTGGGCAAATTCTTGGCGGGCCAACGTTGGCCGTTTCGCATGCACGCGAGCTTTGACGCCACCGCACAACGCATCTTGGGTGTGCTGGAACAAGTGCACCGCGAAGTGCCCCTCACCGGCTTGCGCTGGGGCTTGGACCACTGCGAAACGCTGTCTCCCCAAACCTTGGAGCGTGTGGCGGCCCTAGGCGGCAGCATCAACATCCAAAACCGCATGTCCTTGGATGGCGAGGCCTTTCTCAAACGCTACGGCCCGCAAGTCTCGGCCAATGCGCCGCCCATCCAGCGCATTCGTGAAATGGGCATTCCATTGGCCGCAGGCACCGACGGTAACCGCGCCACCAGCTACAACCCCTGGGTGGGCGTGCATTGGTTGATCACCGGTAAAACTCTGGGCGGAGCCAAGCTCCAAGGCGACCACAACCTGCTGGACCGCACCGAGGCCTTGCGCCTGTACACCACAGGCGGCGCCTGGATGTCGAACGAAGAAAACAAAAAGGGCACGCTCGAAGTGGGTAAGTTTGCCGACCTGGTGTTCTTGTCGGGGGACTACTTCAACATGCCAGTCGATGAGATCAAGAACCTCGAATCGGTGCTCACCATGGTGGGGGGCAACGTGGTGTACGGAGCCGGTGCTTATGAGACCTTGGCCCAAGCCGCACCGCCCATCAACCAAGATTGGTTGCCCATGAAAGACTATGGCCGCTATTACAAGCGTGCCGGCATGGAGGCACCCACGCCCAATCGCTCAGCCCAAGCGGGGCACCAGCACCCCTTGATCATTGGCGATGCAGGCTCATGGCGCATGGAGTGCCCTTGCGCGTTTTGAACGCGAGGGGTTTTACTCCAGATCAATGCGGCGATCGGCCACCACTTTTTTGAGGTTGCCGATGTCGCGCTCGACGCGCTGACGGAACTCCGCAGGGCTGCTGGCACGCGGCGAACCGCCAAAGTCAATCAACTTTTGGCGCACATCGTCTTGCGCCAGGACAGCCCGGATCTCTTTGTTCAAACGCTCCAACACAGCGGGCGGCGTGCCCACTGGGGCTGCGATGCCCAACCACGACTCAAACACCACCTGAGGCAAGGTGTCTGCCACCGTGGGCACGCCTGCCAAGGGGCTGCCGCCCACCGGTGAGGTCACTGCGATCGCGCGAACGCGTTGGTCTTTGAGCAGCGAAGCTGTGAGCGTCATGGTGTCGATCATCACATCGACACGCCCAGCCAACAGCTCGGTCATGGGTGCGGTACCGCCTTTGAAGGGGATGTGCGTGACCTGCACACCCGCTTCACTGAACGCCCATTCGGCCACCAAGTGCATGGCCGTGCCTACACCTGCGGAGGAGTAGGTGTATTTGTTAGGTTCAGCTTTGGCACGTTTGACGAAGTCGGCAAACGAGGTGATGGGCGAGCCCGGTATCACCGTCAGCGCCAGCGGGTAGGTGGTGACGGTGCTGACCCAGGCAAAGTCTTTCACCGGGTCAAACGGCAAACTCTTTTTCATGGCGGCACTGCTGGCGTGACCGCTGGGCAACAAGATGAGGGTGTAACCATCTGGCGCAGCGCGCACCAGCATGTCGGAGGCGATGTTGCCCCCGGCACCGGGCTTGTTGTCGACCACCACGTTTTGACCCAAGCGCTCGCCCAGCGGCTTGGCCACCAAACGCGCCACGATGTCTGAGCCACCCCCGGCAGAAAACCCCAACAACAAGCGGATGGGTTTGCTGGGATAGGCCGGGTCCGCTGCCAGCGCAGGGGCCGCCGCCATACCCGCCATACCCGCCGACACAAGAACCGAGGCAACACGCGCCAAAGCGCGGGGGATGGAGGTGGCACGAGACAAGGTGGTCATGGCGAAAGCGATCTGTGAATCACAGAACTTGCGTGGCTTGTTCGAACGTCAAACGTGGGTTGCGGCCGAACAATTTGGTGGTGTCCATGTAACCCAAGTTGATCAGGTAGTTGGCTTGCAAGCGTCCGTCAGGGAAAAACTCGGCATTGACTTTGGCCACATCGAAACCACTCATGGCACCGCAGTCCAAACCCAGCGCACGGGCTGCAATCATGAAGTAGGCGCTGCCCAAGGTGCCGTTGCGGGTGGCAGTGCCTGCGGCCAAACCAGCGTTGCCCGCAAACATTTCCTTGGCGTCGGGCTTGTTGGGGAACACCACAGGCATGTGCTCGAAGAACTGGGTGTCGTTGGCAACGATCACGGTGACGGGTGCCTGGCTGGTTTTGTCCACGTTGCCGGGCGACAAGGCGGGCAACAAACGGGCCTTGGCTTCGGGGGTGGTCAAGAACACGTAGCGTGTGGGCTGGGTGTTCATCGAGGTGGGGCCCATCTTGGCAATCTCGTACACCTCTTTGAGCAGGCTCAAAGGCACGGGTTTGTCAATGAACCCGTTGGCCGTGCGTGCGTTGGTGAACAGATGGTCGATGGCGTCTTTGGAAATGGTCATGAAAGCCTCAAGAAAAGAAAAATAGAAAAAATCAGGCAGCCACTGTGCTCACAAAATCCACTTGGTGGCGGGCGATACGCACCGTTCCCAGGGTTTGTTTCACGCGCAAGTGCGCCGGGTGAGATGCGTAGGCATCCAACGACTCTTGCGAGTCGAACTCAGTGTAGAGCACCACATCGCAAGCATAGTCGACATGGCTGTGGTCGATGCCCACTTCCAGCGCCAACAACCCCGGAATGTGCCCCTTCAGCGCTTCAAACTCAGACTTGATGAGTTGGCGGTTGGTGTGTTTGCGCTCGGGCGTGTCGCCCTCGACATTCCACATCACGATGTGTTTGATCACAGGCAGACCTTTCAATCCGCTGCCGGCGCAAAGCCAGCTTTCTGCGGCCACAGGTTGACAAACGCTTGCACCTCGGTGCGCGCGTACAAGCCAGCCTGGGTGAAGGGCTCTTGGGCCAACCAAGCGTGGGCCTGGTCGCGCGATGCAAAGTCAATCGCCAACAAACTGCCCAACATGGTGTGGCCGTCGTCGTGTGTGAGGGGGCCGGCAAATGCGATGCGGTCAGCCACTTGCGCCAAGTACGCCTTGTGCACAGGGCGCAGCTCGGTGCGCAAAGCGGCGCTGTCGGGCTTGTCGATCAAGAAGAACGTGAAGATCATGGGGCCTCGCCTTGTTGCTGGCTCACATCAAGCCGCCACGGGGTTCAAGACAAAGTCGTAATCGACCAGCCAGCTGCCATCGGGCTGCTGCGTCCAGTCCGTCACCAAGGATTGGCGCACACCAAACACGGCATCTGAATCAAGGTACTGGTCGTCGTTGCGAAACACATGGGTGGTCAAGGTCTCGTAGCCTTCGGCGATGATCATGAAATGCAAATGCGCAGGGCGCCAGGGATGACGCTTGGTGGCAATCAACATCTCGCCCACAGGGCCGTCGTGGGGGATCGGGTAGGACTCGGCCAAGATGGAACGGAAGTGGAATTCGCCATTCGGTCCCGACTTCAAAATACCCCGCGCTGAGGCATGTGCGTAGTCGGGCAGTTGCACGTCGTACAAGCCATTGGCATCGGCTTGCCACACCTCCATCGAGGCACCGGAGATGGTCTTGCCGTCCAAGCCGCGCACCGTGCCGCGTACCAAGCAGGGTTGGCCCACGGCACCGTTGCCCACGTCGTCGCCGTGTTCGTAATGCGGTGCATCTTCCACATGGAAAGGCCCGACCACCGTGGCTTCGGTGCAGCCCTCTGGCTTGTCGTTGTTCATGGCGACCGTCAGCATGGACAGACCCAAGGTGTCCGAGAGCAAGATGAACTCTTGGCGCTTGTCGTCGCACTTTTGGCCCACGCGGGTCAAGAAGTCGATGCCCTGCTCCCATTCTTTCTCGGTCAGGCGCACCTCACGCGCAAACGCATGCAGGTGCTGCACCAAGCTGTTGATGATTTCTTTCAGACGTGGGTCGGGGGTGTTGGCAAAGCGCGCGATCACGGCTTGGGTGATGGTGTCTTGGTTCAAATTACGCATGTCGTGTGTCCTAGGGTGATGACGTGTCGGCGACTTTAAGATTTGCAGCAGACGATTGAAAGACCCAAAATAGAAAATCATTGTTCCGGCCAGCGGAAAGATACATGGATCGCCTCAAAGAACTAGAACTGTTTGTCCGCGTGGTGGAAACCGGCAGCCTGAGCAAAGCCGCGCTGGCCTTGGACCTGTCCAATGCCGCCGCCAGCCGTCACCTCGCCTCGCTCGAAGCTCGCTTGGCCGTGCGCTTGGTCGAGCGCAACACCCGACGCCTGTACCCCACCGGCGAAGGTCAGGCTTTTTTCAGCCGAGCCCGCGCCATCCTCAACGACTTGGCCGATGCCGAGTCCGAGGTCAACTCGGCCACGCTCGACCCCAGCGGCACGCTGCGCATCAGCGCTTCTCTGTCGTTTGCCATGCAACTCATTGCGCCGCGCATTGGCGACTACACCCAGCGCTACCCCAAGGTCAAGGTGCACATTGAGGCGTCGAACCGTTATTTGGATTTGATCGACAACGGCATCGACGTGGCGGTGCGCACCCGTGAAATGGAGCCCGACAGCAACATCACCATCCGCCGCCTGGCCACCACGCGGCGCATTTTGGTGGCGTCGCCCAAATATTTGGCCCGCATGGGCACACCCCAGCACCCCAGCGATGTGTCAGCCCACCAACTGCTGGTGTACCTGCATGCCAACAACCCCAATGAATTGCGTTTCACCCAAGGTGACGCGGCGGTGGTGGTGCCGGCCTTGGGCCTGCTCGAGTCCAACGACGGGCAAATCTTGCGCGCTGCGGCGCTGGAGGGCATGGGCATCTTGGTGCAACCCACCTACATCGTGTTCGAAGACATCGTGGCGGGCCGCTTGGTCCCCATCTTGGACGACTGGGACTTGCCACGCCTGCACATCAACCTCGCCTACCCGAGCCGCAAACACCTGTCAGCCAAGGTGCGCAGCTTCATCGACTTCATGGTGGAAGAGTTTGAGCGCCACGGCTACGAGCGCAAGTGGACGGGGCAGCAGGGTTTTTGAAGCGCGGTGAATCCCAGGTCACTCCGGCTGAATGCCCGCCGCCTTGATCAAGGGTACCCATCGGTCCAGGTCGCGCCGCAGTACAGCCTTGGCCTCGTCGCCCACCAGCGCCAAGGGTTTGCCGCCGGCCTTTTCCAGACGCTCCATCACATCGGGCGCGGTGATGACTTTGCGCAGTTCGGTGCGCAAGCGGTTGAGCTCGGCGGCAGGCGTGCGCGCAGGCGCAAAGTAACCAAACCACGACTCCAGTTCCAACGGCGCCACACCGGTTTCGCGCAGGGTGGGCACCGTGGGGTGCATGGGAGAACGGGTGGCACCCGACACGGCCAAGGCCTTGAGGCTGCCCGCATCCACGTGCGTGCGTGCCGTGGGAGACAGGTCAAAAAACACATCCACACGCCCACCGATCAAATCGGTGTAAGCGGGCTGCGCGCCACGGTAGGGCACATGGGTGAACTGCACGCCCGCCAAATGCCACAAGGCGGCCGCCAAGATGTGCTGGCCTGAACCATTGCCCGCCGAGGCGTAGCTCACTTTGTTGGGGTTGGCTTTGGCATAAGCCACCAGTTCGGCCAGGTTGCCAAACGGCAAATCTTTGCGCGCCACCAAGGTGTAGCTGTACGACACAGCCAAGCCAATCGGCTCAAAGTCTTTCACCGGGTCGTAGCTCAGGTTTTTGTACAAGCCTGCATTCAGCACCAAGTTGGAGACCGAGCCCATCAACAAGGTGTAGCCATCGGCCGGCGCTTTGGCCGCCAGATCGGTGCCCACCAAGGTGCCAGAGCCCGTGCGGTTCTCCACCACCACGCCGGGTTTGAACACCTGGCCCAGTTTGTCGGCCAGCACGCGGGCCACAAAGTCAAATCCGCCCCCGGGCGGCTGCGGCACGATGACGCGGATGGCGCGGTTGGGGTAAGCGTCTTGGGCCAAGCCGCTCAAGGGCAAGGCCCCCGCCATCAGGGCGCCCAAGAGTTTCAGGTGGGTGCGGCGTGGGTAGGCCATGCTCAACGCTCCAGGGGCTTGCCGGCCAACCAATCGGCGCCACGGCGGTACAGGTCTTGCACGCCCTCGCCTTTGAGCATGGGCATGTCCATCTTCACGGTGTAGCCAATGCGGGTTTGGATGTAGGCCAGGTGACGGTAGCCTTCAGGGAAGTTGGCCAAGGCCGCTTGGTCGATGTGCAAGGTGGCCGCCGAGTCAACGGGGTCGACACGGTCTTTTTCATAAATGGGTTGACGGTGCACCAAGCCCCATTGGCCGTTGCGCTCTTCAAAAAAGTCGTAGAAGCGCCCGGTACACACCACATCGCACAACACACCTTCGATCAAGCCGCGCTGCGAAATGGTCATCTTGGTTTGCGCAATCGCACGCGTGCCCTGCACGTCGATGGACGAGCCGCCCAAAAAATGCAGAATGCTCACGCCCTTGTTCCAGCCTTCGATGGTGACACGGATGAACTCTTCAAACGGCCCCTGAAACCAGGTGGCCATCATCACGCCGTCGTCATGCCAAACGGTGCGGAAACGGTCCCACAGGCCCGCATCGCGCCAAACGGCCCAGTTTTCCACCAGTTGGCGAATTCGAAGTTGTTGTTCCATCTCGTGTGTCATGCCCGGTCCTTTAGATTGAATGGCGCAGACTCTAGAAGCAGTCCTGCCCAACGTCAACGCTTGGGTTGAAAATTAGTTTTGCGCAGACTGAAAAAGAAACATCGTCCAATGTAGTTTTGTATCCTTGGTTCACCTCAGATTGTTGGAGTCTTTCCCCATGCCTCGCTTGCAGACCGCTGTGTTTCACCCTGTGTCCATCGTTCGCCGCACCTTGCTGGTCTTGGCTGGCAGCCTGTGCCTGAGCGGTGCTGCACTGGCCGACACATTTCCCAGCAAAGCCATCACCATCGTCGTGCCCTTTCCGGCTGGCGGCCCCACCGATGCCAACGCCCGCCTGATTGGCAAAGAGCTGTCTCAGGTGCTGGGCCAACCCGTGGTGATTGACAACCGCGCCGGTGCCGGTGGCACCGTGGGTTCGACCTTTGTGGCGCGCGCCCCTGCCGATGGCTACACCTTGCTGTGGGGCGGCACCAGCAGCTTGGTGGTGGCACCAGCGCTGTACCCCAACCTCAACTACGATCCGGTCAAATCATTCCAGCCCATTGGCATGGTGGTGCGCGGACCGATGATGCTGGCGGGTCGTGCAGGCTTGCCCGCCAAAACCATGGCCGAGTTGCTGGCCTATGCCAAAACCAACCGCTTGAGCTACGCCACGGCAGGCACGGGCTCGATTGGCCATTTGGCCGGTGAACTGTTTCAAGAAATGACGGGGGCATCCCTGGTGCACATTCCCTACCGAGGTGGTGCGCCAGCTCTCAACGATTTGCTCGGCGGTCAAGTCGATTTGATTTTTGAAACCGCGCAGTTCATGACGCCACAGATCAAGGCCGGCAAGGTCAACACCTATGCGGTGGCAGGCGCCAAGCGTTACCCGGGATTGCCAGACATCCCCACCATGGGAGAGTTGGTGGGCAAAGCCTCTTGGGAAGCCTATTCATGGTTTGGTTTGGTGGCACCCGCCAACACACCGGCGGCGGTGACGGCGGTGCTGGAGAAAGCCTTGCTCAAAGTGGTAACCGAGCCCAACACACGGGCACAAATCGTGGCGGGTGGATTAGAGCCGGTCAACTCCAGTGCTGAGTTTTTGGGTCAAGCCATTGAGCAAGACCTCACCAAGTGGCGCACCATCGTGACCCGTCGCAACATCAAACCCGAGTGAGATCGACATGCGCATACTGATTGCAGGGGCCGGCATTGGGGGCCTGATGGCCGCTTTGGCGTTGGCCCAAAAAGGCTTTGAGGTCGCGGTGTACGAGCAAGCGGCCGTTCTGGGCGAAGTGGGTGCGGGGGTGCAAATGAGCGCCAATGGCTCGCGTCTGTTTGATGAACTCGGGCTTGGCGATGAACTCAGCGCCGTGGCCTGCCACCCCACGGGCAAAGAAATACGCCTGTGGAGCTCTGGACAGACCTGGAAATTGTTTGACCTGGGTGCCGAGTCGATTGAGCGCTACGGCCACCCCTACTTGATGCTGCACCGCGCCGACATGCACCGCGTGTTGGTCGATGCCTTGAACCAACTGCGTCCCGGCTGCGTGCACCTGAACCACAAAGTCAAAGACATCCGGCAAGAAGGGCCAACAGTCTCCTTGCACTTTGAGCACGGTGCGTCTGCCGTGGGCGACGTGCTGATCGGCGCCGACGGCGTGCACTCGGTGGTGCGCCGTTGTTTGTTTGGTGCTGACCAGCCCGTGTTCACCGGCTGCATGGCGTGGCGTGGCCTGATTCCGGCCGAACAACTGTCGGCGCATTTGCAACGCCCGATCGGCATCAACTGGGTGGGCCCAGGGCGCCATGTGGTGCACTACCCGGTGCGCCGAGGCGAGCTGGTCAACTTTGTAGGGATTGTCGAGCGCGACGACTGGCAGCAAGAATCTTGGAACGAACGCGGCAGCAAGGCCGAATGTGCCCAAGACTTTGCGGGTTGGCACAGCGATGTGCAAGAAATGATTGCCCACATCGAAACCCCCTACAAATGGGCGTTGATGGGGCGCCCCCCCCTACCCACGTGGCAGCAAGGGCGCATCAGCTTGCTGGGCGACGCCTGCCACCCCACCCTGCCATTTTTGGCCCAAGGCGCCATGATGGCCCTTGAAGACGCGATCGTCTTGGCCCGCTGCTTGGAACGCTTCGCCGACCAGCCCGAAACCGCCCTGTCCCGCTACGAGGCGGTGCGTTTGGAGCGCACCTCCAAAATCGTGGTAGGTTCAACCGAGAATGCCAAACGTTTTCACAACCCATTGCTCAGCGATGCACAAGGCGCACAAAGCTACGTCAGCAGCGAATGGACGACGGAAAAAATCAATGCCCGCTACACCTGGCTGTTTGAATACAACGCAGCCACCGTCAGCCTTGAGGCAGCTTGAAGTTTTTAACCCACGACAACAGGAGACACAGATGCAAACTTTCACTTGGAAACGAATTGCCGCAGCCGCAGCGGCCCTGAGCTTGACCGCCTGCGCCAACCTCAGCATGCACGACAAAAGCTGGACCACCTTGTTCGATGGCCACAGCAACCTCAACGGCTACACCGTGGTGGGCGACGGCAACTGGCGCATCCAAGACGGTTTGCTGCAAGCTGACCTGATTCAAAAGGTCGGGCCCAGCTATCTGGTGACCAAAGAAAGCTTTGCCGACCAAGAAATCTATGCCGAGTTCTGGGTCGACTCACAGACCAACAGCGGCATCTTCATCCGCTGCCAGGACGCGAAAAAAATTGGCGCCGACAGCTGCTACGAAATCAACATCTGGGACACCCGGCCTGACCCCTCGTATGGCACGGGTGCGATTGTGGACGTGGCCAAGGTCTCACCCATGCCCAAGGCGGGTGGTCAGTGGAACAAGTTGGAAATCACCGCCAAAGGCAACCGCTTGATCGTCAAGCTCAACGGCGTGGTCACGGCCGACGCCACCGACAGCAAGTTGGCCAAAGGCCATCTGGCGCTGCAGTACGGCAGCGGCATTGTGAAATTCAGCAAGGTGCTGATTCGACCCATTTAACAGCCGCGACAAGAGCAACGGCCCTTTCGGGCCGTTTGCATTTGGGACTGACAGCGGGCACCACACAGGGCGCTTCAAACGCCGCGCTGAACCCGCAGCATTCAGACCGCGCAGTATTGGTTTTGAATGGCGTCGTCAGCCAACAAGGCTTGGGCACTGCCCTCGTGCACGATCAGGCCTTGGTCCAAGATGTAGGCACGGTCTGACACCGACAAGGCACGAGACACGTTTTGCTCCACCAACAAAATGGTGATGCCTTGCGCCTTCATGCGCGCAAACAGCTCAAACATCTCGTCCACCAGCACCGGCATGATGCCCTCGGAGGGCTCGTCCAACAAAATCATGCGCGGCTCGGCCATCATGGCGCGGGCAATGGCCAGCATCTGCTGCTCGCCCCCCGACATCGAGGTGGCCTCTTGCAACAGACGTTCTTTCAGGCGAGGGAAGGTTTCGGCAATCACCTCAATGCGGGCATCGATATCCACCTTGCGTCGACTCGCCAGCAGCCCCAATTGCAAGTTCTCCCGCACGGTGAGTGAAGGCACGATGCGGCGGTCTTCCGGGACATAGGCAAAGCCTTCATGAAAACGCGCATGGGCGGCTTGGGTCAGCAATTCTTGGCCTGCAAACACGGCGCTGCCAGTGCATTTGGTGACCAAGCCCATCAGCGTGCGCAAGGTGGTGGTTTTGCCAGCGCCGTTGCGCCCCATCAGCGTGACGATCTCGCCCGCATTGACATGAAACGACACGTCTTGCACCACATGGCTGCGGTCGTACCAGGCATTCAAACCGCGAACGTCTAACAACGGTGTGTGTGTTGTCATCATCAACCCTGACCTAAATAAACACGACGGACTTCGTCGTTGTTGCGAATGTCCTCGGGTGTGCCCTGGGCCAAAAACTCGCCGTGGTGCAACACGATCAAACGCTCGCAAATCCCCATCACCAACTTCATCTTGTGCTCCACCAAGATGACAGTGCGTTCCTCGGCCAATTCGACAATCAAGTCCATCATGGCGGTGGTCTCTTGGGGCGACATGCCCGCCGTGGGCTCGTCCATCAGCAGCAGCTTGGGCGAGGCGGCCAGGGCCATGGCAATTTCCAGCGAGCGCTGTTGGCCATGGGCCAAGTCGGCCACGGTTTTGTCGCGCAGCTGGATCAAACCCACGCGTTCGAGCAAGGCATTGGCTTCGTCAATCGCTTCGCGCAACTGGTGTCGCGGCGTGAGGATGTCAAAGCGGCTGTAGCGCATTTGCGCGGCCACGCGAACGTTTTCGTGCACGCTGAGTTGCTTGAACACGTTGGTGATCTGAAAGCTCTTGGCAATGCCACGTCGGGCGTATTCGTGCGGGGCCAGGCCGGTGATGTTTTGACCCTGAAAGAAGATCTCACCCGTGGTAGGCGTCAGGGCACCGCTGAGCACATTGAAAAACGTGCTCTTGCCCGCACCGTTGGGGCCAATGATGGCCGTCAACTGGTTGGGTGCAAAAGACACCGTCACATCCGACAAGGCCTTGAAGTGGCCAAAGTGGCGACTGACGTTGCGCACGTCCAAAAAAGCAGGGGCCGTCATGCGTGCGCTCCCTTCAACACACCGCGCTTGACCAGGGTGTGCATCCAAGTGCCCCAAATGCCGCGTGGGAAAAACAAGACCAAGGCCATGAACAAGATGCCCACCACGGCCATCCAATAACGCGTGAGCGTGGTCACCACGTCTTCCAAGTACAAGAACACGCCAGCACCGACAAACGGGCCGAAGAAGGTGCCCATGCCACCCAGCAAACACATCATCACCGCTTGTCCAGACTGCAAGTAATGCAGCGAATCAACAGGCACCACCGACAGATGCAAGGCACGCAACGAACCCGCCAAGCCGCAAATGCCAGCCGAAATGACAAACACCAGCAGCTTGGCGCGGTCCACGTCGTAGCCGCAAGCAGCGGTGCGTTTGTCGTTCTCACGGATGGCTTCGATCACCGAACCAAACGGCGAGGCCAGCACCCGCGACACCAGCCACAAGGCCAGGGCCACAAAGAACAGCAAGATGTAGTACTTGGACATGGGGTTCAAAAAGTCCAGATGCACCGGCCCGAGGTCGATGGCTTCGGGCTTGATGCCGCGAAAGCCGTTTTCACCACCCGTCCACTTCTCGGCCTTGTAGAACGTGTAGTACACGATTTGCCCCAAGGCCAAGGTCACCATGGAGAAGTAAATGCCGCGCGTGCGGATGGCGATGTAACCCATCACCCAACCCACCAACAAAGCCGCTATCACCCCCACCACGATGGCAGGCAACCAATGCAGGTTGAAGAACACCATGGAGATACCCGTGAGGTAACCCCCCACACCCAAAAAGGCCGCATGACCGAAGGACAACATGCCGGTGTAACCAAACACCAGGTTGAAGCCCACGGCATACAAACCAAAGATCAAGATGTTGACCGCCAGAGCCTCGTAGGGCATGAGCAGTGGAAACACCAGCAAAAAGGCCAACACAGCGCCGACCCGATGACGCGCCACCCAGTTGACGCCGTCTTTGAACACTTCACTCATCCCAATGCCCCCGCTTTGCCAAAGAAGCCTTGTGGCCGAACCAACAACACCAGCGCCATCAACACAAAGATCGACAACTCGGCAAATTCAGGCGCAACCAACGAGGTCAGGCTGAACACCACGCCCACCAACAGGCCAGCCACCACAGCCCCCGGCAGCGAGCCCATGCCCCCCACCACCGTGACCACGAACGACTCGGCCAACACCGGAATCCCCATCTCAGGGTTGACCGCCCGTGTGGGGGCAGCCAGCACACCCGACAAACCGGCAATCGCTGTGCCCAAGCCAAACACCAAGAACCACACCTTGGCAATGTCCACGCCCAGCACGCGCACGATCTCCGAGTCGCGTGAGCCGGCGCGGATGATCAAGCCATAGCGCGTCTTCTCCAAGAACAACCACAGCCCCACACTCACCACCGCCGTGGCCGCAATCAAAAACAAGCGGTACAACGGAAAGTGGCCAAAGCCTAAATTGACCGCCCCCCGCAACGCCGCTGGCGTAGAGGACGGCAAGCCTTCAATGCCAAACAGCACACGTGCCAAATCGATCAACACATACGACAGACCAAAGGTCAGCAGCAAGGGGTAATCGATGCCGCGCCCGTACAAGGGCCGCACCAAGAAGCGCTCGGCCAACAAACCCAAGGCGCCCACCACAAGCGGGGCAATCAACAGGCCCAGCACAAAGCTGCCGGTCAGTCCCAAGAAATAGACGCCTAAAAAAGAGCCCATCATGAAGAAAGCCCCGTGGGCAAAATTCACCACGGTCAACATGCCAAAAATCAGCGACAGGCCAATGGCCAAGAGCGCATACACAGCGCCCAAGGCCACGCCGGTCACCAGCTGCAGCATGAACAAATTGAGGGTGATGTCTGTCACGGGACTTGTCTCCTGAGTGGCTTAAGCCTTGTGGCCGAGTTCGGTGCAACTGCGCAGAGTGGCCTCGTTGGGTGCGTCGGTGCTGACCACATTGAACACGTCGTTCTTGTCTTTCATGCCCTTGGATTTGGACTCGACGATGATGACCGACTGCACCGACTGGTGGTCGCACTTGCGGTAGTACTGGTCGCCCTTGTACCAGTTGTATTTCATGCGACCCATGGCGTCGCTGACCTTGTTGGCGTCGGTGCTCTTGGCATCCAACACGCCTTGCAAGATGCTGCGGATACCGGCGTAGCCCAATGCGCCGTAGTCGGTGGGCACGGCCCCGTTGTAGGCCTTGCGGTATTTGTCGTTGAAGGCCTTGGCCGCGGGCACTTTGTCTTCGATGCCCCAGTAGTACGAGGTGCCACCCACCACACCATCGAACACCTCGGCACCACCGGCTTGGCGTGCGGTGAACAACAACACGGGCGTGATGATGCGGGTCTTTTCTTTCAAACCAAAGTCGCTGGCTTGCTTGGTGGCATTGAGCAAGTCGCGGCCAAAGTTACACATCACCAAGATGTCAGGGTTGAGCGCCTGAATGCGTGGCAAGAAAGCCGAGAAGTCAGAGGCACCAATGGGGTGACGGATGTCGGCCAGTGTGGTCGCACCCAGCGATTGACCGGCACGCTCAAAGCCGCGCACCATTTCGTGGCCGTAGGCGTAGTCGGCGGTCAAATACACCACGCGTTTGCCGAATTTAGGAAACGCATAACGCGCCACGGCGCCCGCCGTCATGTGGGGATTGAGCGCTTCGTGGAAGGTGTAAGGACTCCAGTCCTTGACTTCGTTGATGGCGTCCGATTGGCTGATCGAGTTGAAGATCATCTTGCGCTCGCGCGTGACCGCATTCATCGACAACTGCGTGGCGGCAGACAAAGAACCGGCCATGAAGTCGACCTTGTCTTTTTCAATCAGCTCCAGGGTGCGGGAAGCCGCTTCGCCGGGGTTGAGCTTGTCGTCACGCACCAGCAACTCGGCCTTGCGGCCGTTGAAGCCACCGGCGTCGTTGAACTCTTTGATGGCCAACTCAGCCGCACGCACTTGGTCTTGTGCTTCGGTGGAGTAGGCCCCAGTCAAAGGCACCAAAAAGCCAATTTTGATGGGCGCTGTTTGGGCGCTGGCCATGTTGAACAAAAACGGGGCACTGCCCGCAGCGCCCGCTGCGGCGCCCATTTGCAGCAGCTGGCGGCGGCTGGGAAGCTTGGAATTTGAATGCTCGTTCATGCGTGTCTCCTGTGGGGGTTGAAATGAAATCAATGCTCGGCGTGCTTGGCACCAGCGTGTTGTTGTGTCGGGGCTGGGGTAGGCCTGAACGCGGTGACATGGCCATAGCGGCCCAAGTCAATCGCGGTTTCGGCCACCACCTCGCGGGCGTTGCGCTCGGTGGCGTGGGTGTCATGGCCAGCGGCTTGTGACTGCATGTAAGCGCCCAGCCAACGTGCACGGTCCACCGCCATCTGGCACTGGGGCAAACGTTGTTGCTCGTACACGCGCAAGGCCTCGGCGGTCGCGCCGTGGCTGCGAATGGCGTCGGCCAGGGCAGCCGCATCTTCGGCCGCTTTGGTCACGCCCATGCCAATGTGGGGACGCCCCACAAACGAGGCGTCGCCCATCAGGGCCACGCGGTCAAACGCAATCTGGGTCGAGGCCAAGTCGTAGATGGGTTGCAAAAACGGCTGCGCGGTTTTTTCGATCATCTCGGCAAACTGCGGCGCCAAGATGCGGCGCGCGTCTTGGCGCATGTCGGACACGTTTTGCCATGACACCTTGTTGGGCGAAATACCGCCCGGGTGGTGCACGCCATCGGCGTCGGTGAGCAAGGCATCGAGTGCCGGGCCTGCTGGTGCGGGGCGGTACCACACAAAGTTGTAGGCACGCCGACCACGGCGGGTGTCGTTGCCGGGGCCGGCGACCGGGTAGCCAATGATTTGCTCGCCCACCGGCAAACAAAAGCCAAAGGTGTCGAACACCGTGTTCAGGGTGAGGTTGGACAGCACCGATTCTTCGCACACACCGCGCCAAGCCACATAGCCTGCATACACCTGTTGGATTTGCGGCGCAAACTGCTGACGCACCGCCGAGCGGATGCCGTCACTGGCCACCACCAAGTCGGCTTCGAACGTGACGCGCTGTTCTCCATCGAGGGCATGCACCACCACACGGTCAGCCAATTGCGCCACGCGCTCCACCGACACACCTTGCAAATAACGCTCGGCAGGCACCAAGCGGTGCAGCAAGTGGTAAAGGCGGCTCCACGAGGTAAGCACCTGCGGCATGTCAATTTCAATGCCCACCGACCCATCGTGGTTGAGCGACATGCGCCCATCGATCGCCACGCCCAAAGACTCTGAGTCGTCCAAGCCGGCACGCTTCAAGCCATCGGTCAAGGCGTCGTGGGTGACGATGCCAGCACCCCGCCCGTCCATCGAGCCACGCACTTTTTCAAGCACACGCACATCGTGGCCGTCTTTGAGCAACATATTGGCAGCCATCAGGCCACCCAGTGATCCGCCAACAATCAGTATCCGCGCCATGTGTGTTGACCTTGCGTTCAAGCGGCCAAGCCGGCCGCGCGTTTTTTGTCGAGCGCGTATTTCTCGTCAGTGGGGTAGTTCAACTCCACCACCACACCACTCGGGTCGTCAAAGAACAACTGGTGCAGGTGAATCTCAGGCACCGTGCGCTGACGCGGCACCACCTTCATTTGGGCCAAATGGTCGAGCATTTGCTCCAGCCCGTCGGCAAAAAACGCCACGTGGTCGACGGCACCACTGCCGTGCAAGGAGCCGATGTCGCGGTCACCCAGGTAGTTTTTCAAACCCTCGGGGTCGTTCATGTCAATGCCAATCACGTGCACCACGGCATTGGCCACATCGGTGTGGGGACCCCGGTAGAGCCACAAACCCGGAAACGGAAACGGTGGGCGCGGCCCCACGGTCAAGCCCAACACGTCGACGTAAAAACGCTCGGTGGCAGCCATGTCGGTGGTGCGAATCGAGTAATGGTTCAGGGTGAGTGCCATGTCAAGTCCTTAGGGTGTTGGGTCTGATTGCGCGAGAGTGGGCATTGGAGCGCTTTGTGACGCGCAAAGGTGTCGCCGTCTTGACCTTGGCGGGCTGAGGTTGACTCAACACCACGCAACTGGCCTGCAAATAGCTGCGCACCTGGTTGCGTATGACCACGCGGTCATAGGCAGGTGGATTGCCTTCGTGCACCGCTTGGCTGTAAACCCAACGACGCAGGCCGCTGTAAAAAATGCTGCCGTGCAAGCCCATCAACAACTCACGCTCCATCACCGATGCTTGCGCACGGCTCTTGAACGCGCGGTAGCGACGGGTTTCACGGATGAGTCGCGGGAACAGGCGTTCGCGCAGCAAGTCAAAAAATCGGTTGGTGATGGTTTGGTCGGTCAAACCCGAAAAAATCAAGATGCGCACAAAGTCGTGCGTCAACACCGTCTCGGCGTAATCGATGTAGAACAAGGTGAACTTGTCTTCGGTGGACAAATGGTCATCGTCCAGCCACTGCTCCCACTCGGGCTTCCAGCGGCCCTCGAACACTTCCAAATACACACGGTCCACCAAGGCCTGCTTGGTGGGGAAATAGTGGTACAGCAAAGCATGTGTGACGCCAATGCTTTTGGCCAAATCGCGCATTTGTGCGTCAAAGCCATGGCGCGCAAAAAATTGGATGGCGCCATCGACGATGTGACGATCACGGTCGAGCACCGACATGCGCTTGCGCGCCGCCTCTGGGGCAGCGAGCTTGCCTTTCGGGTTTTTCCTAGGCAAAGACCTATTTACCAATGCGTCAACCATGGGTAGCATTGTTGAACGTTTGGTCAATAACATCATCGGGGCAAACCCTCAGCGCAGGCACCCCTGCGACAAGTCCTCCGCATGGCCATGACAGCCCCACAACATCCTGAAAGAACACCATGGAATTGACTGGAGAAGTTCGCATCAACGCGCCCCGAGAGCGCGTCTGGCATGCGCTCAACGATGCACGCACCTTGATGGCGTGCATTCCGGGCTGCGAAGAAGTTGAGATCACCTCACCCACCGAACGCCATGTGCGTTTGCTGGTCAAAGCCGGTCCGGTGCGGGCCCGCTTCGTCGGAAAAATCACCCTCAGCGATGTGGTGGCAGGCAGCGCCTGCGTGATGAACTTTGAAGGCTCAGGCGGCACGGCTGGCATGGCCACCGGCAAGTCGTCGGTGCAACTGCGCGACGACGGCGACGCCACCGTGGTGCACTACACCGCCACCGCCTCGGTGGGTGGCAAGCTGGGGCAAATTGGCGCACGCATGCTGGACGCCGCTTCCAAACAAATGGCCGATCAATTCTTCAAGCGCCTCGGCCAAGAATTGGGGGATGGGCAGACCCCGCCTTCATCCACCGCAGGTGCACCGCCCACGCATGGTGCCGCTGCCGCGCACTCGGCAAGCACCAGCGCTTCTCACGCCAGCCATGTGCACAGCCCATCTGCCGCAGCCCCGCTCCTCAGTGAAGGCACCCGCTTGCTGTGGTTTGCCTGCGGCTGTGCGGCCACCGGATTTGGCGTCGTGTTGGCCAGCTTGTTTCGCTGAGGCACCGACATGAAATCCCCCGAATTCGATTACATCAAAGCCCGCTCCCTGGAGCAGGCGCTGTCGCTGCTGGCCAGCCACGGTGACGAGGCACGCATCCTGGCCGGTGGGCAAAGCCTGCTGGCCGCCCTCAACATGCGCTTGTCCGAGCCTGCGCTGCTGATTGACATCAGCGGGCTCAGCCACTTGCGCGGCATCCAGGTCACGCCCACCGCGTTGCGCATTGGGGCCTTGACCACCCACACCGACATTGAAAACTCCAGCTTGGTGGCCCAACACGCCCCCCTGCTGAAACTGGCGGTGCCGCACATCGCCCACCGCGCCATCCGCAACGCGGGCACATTTGGCGGCTCCATCGCCAACGCCGACCCCGCCGCCGAGTGGCCTTGCTGCTTGCTGGCCCTGGACGGCCAGGTGGTGGCCCAGAGCCCACGCGGTGAACGCCGCATCGCGGCACTGGATTTTTTCACCGGTCTCTACACCACCGAGTTGGCCGATGACGAGGTGTTGACCGCCTGTGAATTGCCACTGGCACAGCGCGACGACTGGTTTGGTTTTCAAGAACTGGCACGCCGCCATGGCGACTACGCCATCGCCGGCTTGGCCATGCACCTGCGCTTTGCGGGCCCAGTGGTGCAAGCGGCCAAGCTCAGTTGGTTGGGTTTGGCCAGCACGCCCTTGCGCAGCCGCAAAACCGAACATTTGCTGGTCGGCAAACCGCTGGACGCCACCACGTTTGAAATGGTCGTGGCCTCGCTGCGCGAAGAGCTCGACCCCTTGGCCGACCTCACCAACAGCGGCGCCACCAAAAAACACCTCGCCACTGTGTTGGCGCGCCGCCTGCTGACCCAGGCCCAGGCCACACGCCAAAGCGTGGCTGCTTGACACCCCACAAGGCACACACCATGTCAGACCTTCACACCATCCGACTCCATGTCAACGGCCAGCCGCACAGCTGTGCCATCCCACCCCGATTGCATCTGATCGATTTGTTGCGCGACGAACTCGGACTCAAAGGCTCCCATCTGGGCTGCGAGCACGGCGTCTGCGGCGCTTGCACCGTCGAGGTCGACGGCCGCATCGTGCGGGGTTGCCTCACACTCGCGGTGCAAGCCGACGGCGCCCAAGTGCGCACGGTGGAGGGCCTGTCGGACTTGCCCGACGCCCGTGTGTTGCAACAGGCGTTTGTCAAACACAACGCCTTGCAGTGCGGCTTTTGCACGCCCGGCATGTTGATGGCCGCCCGTGAACTGGTGCAACACAAACCCGATGCCACCCGCGAAGAAGTGCGCGAGTGGATGAGTGGCAACTACTGCCGCTGCACCGGCTACCACGCCATCGTGGACGCCGTGTGCGACGTGCTGGCGCAACGCCACCAGGAGGCTGCCGCATGAGCACCGTGGTCCACACCCAAGACACCCCCTTGCACGACCTGACGCAAGACCCGCGCTACATCGGCCACAGCCCCGAGCGCCCCAGCTCACGCCGTTTGGTGCAGGGCCAGGGCTGTTACGTCGACGACATCGAACTGCCGCGCATGGCCCATGTGGTGTACTGGCGCAGCCCGGTGGCGCACTGCCGAATCACGCGCATTCAGGGCGACTTTGCGCGTCGCATGCCCGGCGTGCTGCTGGTGGCAGACGGCCCCATGCTGGCCAAAATTTGCAAGCCTTGGGTCGCCACCCTGGGCCACTTGGCCAACATGAAGTCGGCCCCGCAATACCCCCTGGCCATGGAACGCGCGCACTGGCAAGGCGAACCGGTGGTGGCCATCGTGGCCGAAACCCGCGCCCAGGCCGAAGACGCGCTGCAATACCTGCAAGTCGACTGGGAGCTGCTGCCTGCTGCCGTGGACATGGAAACCGCCCTCGACCCCAGCACCCCGGTGATTCACCCCGAGCTGGGCGACAACCTGTGTTTCACGCGCAGCCTAGACACCGGCGGCGTGGACGAGGCCTTTGCCCAAGCCGACCAGGTGGTCAACACCACCTTCGAGTTTGGCCGCCACACCGGGGTGACGCTGGAGCCACGTTGCCAAATTGCCGACTGGCGCACCGCCGAGCAGCAGCTCACGGTCTACCACTCGCAACAAGCGCCGCACATGATGCAAGACCTGTACGCGCGCCAATTTGACATTCCTGAATCGTCGGTGCGCGTGATCTGCAAAGACGTGGGCGGCTCGTTTGGCATCAAGGTTCACGCCTACCCCGACGACTTTGCCACCGTGGCTTTGTCCATGATGCTCGGCCGTCCGGTGAAGTTTGTGGCCGACCGCATGGAGTCGTTCACCAGCGACATCCACGCCCGCCACCACCGCATCGACGCCCGCATTGCGGTGCGCAACAACGGCGAAATTCTGGCCTTTGAAATCGACGACCTGACCGGCATTGGCCCGTTCTCGATGTTCCCGCGCACCAGCGCGATCGAGGGCAACCAGGTGGTCAACCTGGTGGGCGGTCCGTACAAGCACCAGCACTACCGCGCCAAGTTGAATGTGGTGTTCCAAAACAAAACCCCCACCTGCCAATACCGTGGCGTGGGTCACCCGATTGCCTGCGCCGTCACCGAAGGCTTGGTGGACATGGCGGCACGTGCCATCGCCATGGACCCGCTGGAGATTCGCCGTCGCAACGTCATCCCCGACGACGCTTACCCGTGTTCGGGCATCAGCGGCATCAAGCTCGAAGGCCTGTCACACCAAGCGTGCCTGGACAAGTTGGAAAGCCTGATGAACTACCCGGCCCTGCGTGCCGAACAAGCGGCGTTGCGCGAACAAGGCATTTACCGAGGCATTGGCATTGCCGCCCTGATTGAGCTGACCAACCCCAGCGCGGCGTTTTATGGCGTGGGCGGCGCCCGCATCGCCTCGCAAGACGGCGCCACTGCTCGGCTAGACCCCAACGGCGGTGTGACGGTGATGGTGAGCGTGGGCGAACAAGGCCAAGGCAACGACGCCATCTACACCCAGATTGCCGCCGATGCGGTGGGCGTGGACATGGCGCAGGTGCGTGTGGTCACGGGCGACACCGAGGTCACGCCCTACGGTGGCGGCACCTGGGCCTCGCGTGGGGCCGGTATTGGCGGCGAAGCTGTGTTGTTGGCCGGCCAAGCGCTGCGCGCGAACATCTTGAAGACAGCCGCCGTGATCTTGAAACGCGAGGTGAGCGAGATTGAATTGCACCGAGGCCAAGTGGTGGACGCCCAGACCCGCGAAGTGCTGACGCCGCTGACCGAGGTGGGCCGCATTGCCTACTTCCGCTCCGACTTGCTGCCCAGCGACTTCACGCCCGAGTTGAGCGTGACGCGCCACTACGCGCAGCGTGACTACCCGTTCATCTTCACCAACGGCATGCAAGCCTCGTATGTCGAGGTTGATCCTGACACCGGCTTTGTCAAACTGCTGCAGCACTGGGCGGTGGAAGACTGCGGTCGCGTGATCAACCCCCGCTTGGTGGATGAGCAAATTCGCGGCGCGATTGTGCAAGGCATTGGTGGCGCCATGCTGGAAGAGTGCCTCTACGACAACCAAGGCCTGATGCTCAACGCCAACATGGCCGATTACCTGGTGCCCATGTCCGCCGAGATGCCCGACATCCATGTGGCCCACGTGCAAACCCCCACCAAGAGCAGCCAGCTCGGCGCCAAAGGCGCGGGCGAAGCCGGCACCGCCGGTGCCCCGGCTGCGGTGATGAACGCCATCAACGACGCGCTGGCGCCGTTCAAGGCGCAGGTGCTGTCGCAACCGTTCACGCCTGAGAAGGTGTTGAAGGCGCTGGGCAAGGTCTAAGACCTTCGCGCGGGTTGACAGGCCAAGCTAACAGACGCTTGGCCTGTTAAAGCCAAGTCCCGTTGTGCTGCGGTACCGTTGTGCGCCTGTTTCACGCCTGCGCGTGAATCACCCGCAGCAGCCGATCTGGCGTCATCGGCAAATGGCGCGGTCGCACCCCCAGTGCATGCACCACCGCATTGGCAATGGCCGCACCCACAGGCCCTGCGGCCACTTCGCCCGCGCCCAAGCTGGGTTGTGCGAGGTCGTCCACCAGGGTGATGTGGATGTCAGGCACCGCGTCAAAATTCAAAATCGGGTAAGCGTCCCAGTGGCTGCTGGTGATGCCCTCGGGGCCCCAAGTCACGGCCTCTTGGAGGGTCCAGCTGATGGCTTGCATCACACCGCCCTCCACTTGGTTGAGCAGCCCGTCGCGGTGCACCACGCGGCCTGCATCCACCGTGCACCAAACCTGCTTGACGCGGATGGACTCATCGACCTCCACCTCCACGACCACCGCGCAATAGCCTGCACGGTTTTTGTAGCGACCAAAGGCCAGGCCCAAGCCCTGCCCTTCCCCACCCTCGCCGCGTTGCGCCCAACGCGCCGCTGCTGCGGTGGTTCGCAGCACATGGCTGGCACGGTCATCTTTGGCGTGACGCAGTCTGAATTCAAGGGGGTCCACCTGCGCCATCACGGCCAACTCGTCCATGAACGACTCAATGGCGAAGGTGTTGGCATAAGCGCCGAGCGAGCGCAAAGCCGACACACGGACCGGCCCGTGGGGCACAAAGTGTTGCGTGACCTGCAAGGCCGGCAAGTCGTAATAAGGAATGATGTTGCGCAAGCCGCCGCCCGTGGGCAAGGTGACGTCTTTTTCTTCCGGTCTGGGGACGTCAGGGTGCAAGGCCCAAGCCCCCAAAAGGTTGATGCCGCTCGACCAACCGGGGCGGTTCAAGTGGCTGTGGCTCCAGGTCTGGGCTTGCCAATCGGTGATGCGCCCTTGTGGGTCTAGGCCTGCGCTCAGCTCCACCAAGCTGGCAGAACCCATTGGCGAGACACACAACTCGTCTTGCCGCGTCCACTGCACACGCACCGGCACTTGGAGTTGATGCGCCAAGAAGGCGGCGTCCAAGGCCACATCGTCAGCGCCGTTGTGGCCATAGCAACCCGCGCCGGGGCTGTGCACCACATCGAGGGTGTCCACCGCCACGCCCAAAGCAGCGGCCATTTGTTCGCGCAGCTTGAACACGCCCTGCGAATGCGTCCACACGGTCAAGCCCGCTTGTCCGCTGCCCGTGAGTGAAGGCTCGGCCACCGCGCAGGCCAAGCCGATGGAGGCGTGTGCAATATAAGGTTTGGAGTAACGCTGCGTGAGCCGCTGGGCACAAGCCATGGCTTGCCCCTCGTTCACCACCTCTTGCGTGACCGCTGGCAAGCTGGTCAGCAAGGGCTCGATTTCTTGAAAAGCGGGCAACTCGGGCAACACCCATTTCACCAAAGCACAGGCTTTTTCATGGGCGCGCAGCAGCGCCGCCTCATCGGGCCCCAGCAAGGCGATGAACTCGCCTTGACACACCAGGTGCGTCACGCCGTCCAATGCCCGCAAAGCGGCCAAGTCGGGCTGGTGTACACGCGCCTCGGCATGCAGGCCACGCAGAACTCGCGCATGCAGCATGTGTGGGCGCACGATGTCATGCACAAACCCCGGGCCGGTGAATTTGTCCCACAGGTCCACACGCACAAAAGCATCATCGGCGGGGGATAGCAGCTGGCCCGGGTCTGCCTCGTCCGTGAGCGGCAGATCGAGCCGCGTGGCGGCGTAGTCAAAACTGTGTGCCAAGTCGTGGTAACTCACACGCTGGGCGGTCGCGTCTGCCGAAAACACACCGTCTTTCAAGCTGAGCGCGGAAGGCAGCACCGACAGATGCGCACTGGCCTGCTGGGCAAACACACGTCGCATCTGCACGCACGCATGGCGCAAGGCCGAGACACCCACCTCCACCGAGAAACTGCCTGCGGTGTAGCCCTCGTCGGGGCTCTGCGCGGTGTGGCCTGCGAGCAAGCTGGTTTGGTCGGGGCGCAAACCCAATTCTTGGCAAGCCACTTTGAGCAAGGCGGCAGAAATGCCCTGCCCCAGTTCGACCTTGCCGCTGCGAATTTGAAAATGGCCATCGTCCAACAGGTGAACCCATTGGCCCAACAAAGGCGCGGTTTGAATGCTGGAAGGAAGTGGTGCAGACATGGCTTTAACCCTTCGCATTCAAACGTTGAATGGCCAAGCGCGTGGCGCGCACGATGCGCACATGGGTGCCGCAGCGGCACAGATGGCGGTTCAGGGCTTGGGTGATGTCGCCGTCCGAAGGTTGGCGGTTGTGCTGCAACAAGGCGGTGACAGACATGAGCATGCCGTTGATGCAGTAGCCGCACTGGGCTGCTTGCTCGTCCACAAAGGCTTGCAGCACCACCGCGCCCACCGGGTCTTGCGGCAACGAGGCGGGTGTGCGCACATCACAGCCTTGCACCGCCCCATTGGGCGTGTTGCACGACTGCTGCGCATGGCCGTCCACGATGACGGTGCATGCGCCACAGTTGCCTGCGCCACAGCCGTAGCGCACGTCTTTGGCGTTGCAGGGGTTGCGCAGCACATGCACCAGCGCGGTGTTGGCCTCGGCCTGCACGGCAACGGCTTGGCCGTTGAGCTGAAAACTCGCAGTGTTCATGCGCACCCCTTGGCGTTTCAGGCTTTGATCTTCAACAGCTTCATGGCGTTGAGGCCTTCGATCATGCGGCGCTGTGTGGCAGGCAAGCCTTTGACGCTGGCGATCAAGCCCAGTGGATCGTCCATGCCCATGTCGTAGGGATAGTCGGTGCCCAGTAGCACATGCTCAGCGCCGTAACGGTCGATCAGGTTTTTCAACATGCGGGGGTCGAAGGTGATGGTGTCGAAGTAGAACTTCTCCAAATAGCTCGATGGCTTTTTCTTGATGACGGTGCGCACGTCGGGGCGGGCCTGCCACGCATGGTCCATGCGGGCCCAGTAGTGGGCAATGTAGCCACCGCCGTGGGCGGCGATGAATTTGATTTTGGGGTTGCGTGCCACCACGCCATCCAAGATCAGGTGACTCACGGCCACGGTGGTCTCAAGTGGGTTGCCAATCACGTTGTTGAAGTAGTGGTTGGTCAAGCGCTCGCCCTGGGTGTAGCCCAGGGGGTGCATGAAGATCACGGTGCCCAACTCATTGGCTTTGGCAAAGAACTTCTCCAAGCCCAAACGGGGGTCGGTCAGGTTCATGCCGTTGACGTTGGTACAAATTTCCACGCCGCGCATGCCGAGTTTTTTGACGCAGTACTCCAGCTCTTTGACGGCCAGTTCGGCGTTTTGCAAAGGCACCGAGCCCAAGCCCACAAAGCGGTCGGGGTGCTTGGCCACCAACTCGGCAATGCCGTGGTTCACGTCGCGTGCCAACTCGGCACCGAGTTTGGGCTCGGTGAAATAAAAGTAGTGGTAAGGCGCTGGGCACACGGCCTGTATGTCCACGCCCATGCGGTCCATGTCTTGGATGCGCTCTTCGATGCCCATCAATTTGGGGGCACGGGTTTTCATTTGCTTGACGTTGGTTTGGTTGGTCAACTCGTTGGCAAAGATCACCGTGGGGTCGTACTGCGCCGCATTGAGGTGGGCGGTTTTTTTGTTCACCTCGGGGTTGAGGTAATGGCAGTGGATGTCCACCACTTTGGATTTGCCGCGACGGTCTTTGACGATGTGGGCGGTGGCTGATTTGGACTTGACGCCCGTGGTGGCAGCGGCCTTGGTGCTGCTGCTCTTGGCCGCTTTGGCCGTGGCGGCCTTGGCTGTTTTGGCGCTGCTGGCGAGGGAGAAGCCGTGGTCGTGATCGGGGTCACTGCAAGAAGCGGCACAGGTGTAAAACATGGTTTGTCCTTTGAAGTTTGGGATAAATGGAAAAGGTCAGAACACGCCCAAGTGGCGTGTGGCTAATTCAGGGTTGGCACGCACCGCATCATGGGTGCCGGCAAAGGCCACCTCACCGGTGTTGAGCACCACGATGTCGTCGGCCAAGCCCATGGCGAGTTCGAAGTTTTGCTCCACCAAGATGATGGACAAACCTTCTGACTTGAGTTTGGCGATGCCGCGTGACACCTCGGCCACGATCAGGGGGGCCAAACCTTCCGAGGGCTCGTCGAGCAGCAGCACATCGGGGTTGCCCATCAAGGCGCGGCCAATCACCAGCATCTGTTGCTCGCCGCCCGACAAAGTGCCTGCACGTTGCTTGTGGCGTGGCAGCAGCTGCGGGAACAAGTCGTACACCCGCGCCAACGTCCAAGGGTGGGCGATGTCGCGGTTTTGTTCGGCCACGATGAGGTTCTCTTCCACGCTCAGGCTGGCAAACACACGCCGGCCTTGTGGCACCAAGCGGATGCCACGTTTGGCAATGGCTTCGGGCGGCAGCGCGCCAATCGACTGACCACCGAGCAGCACCTGCCCTCCCGTGCAGGGCAGCAGCCCCGACAAGGTGAGCATGGTGGTGGTTTTGCCAGCACCATTGCGGCCCAGCAAGGCCAGCACATGGCCTTTTTTCAGAGAGAACGACACCCCATGCAACACATGGCTGTCGCCGTAATGGGCGTGGATGGCATCCAGTGTCAACAAATCAATGGCCAAGGTAGACCTCCCGGGTACGCGGGTGGTTGACCACGGTTTCGCGGTCACCTTCCACAATCAAACTGCCGTAGTGCAGCACAGCGATCTGCTCTGCAAAAGCCAGGGCCACATCCATGTCGTGTTCAATCATCACGATGGTGGTGGACTTGGGGAGCGCCGCCACCAGGTCCCGCACGATGATGCGTTCGTCATGCGACAAACCCGCCAGCGGCTCATCGAGCAACAACAAGCGCGGCGACTGGGCCATGGCCACCGCAATCTCGACCCGGCGTTGTTCGCCATAAGAGATTTCACTGGCCGCCAAGTGCGCACTGTCTTTCAAACCCACGGACGCCAAAATGGTCTCAGCCTGGGCATAGAGCGTGTCGTCGAGCTTCAACGGCTTGAAGGCCTGAAAACGCCGCGCGCTCACACCCAGGAGCGACAAGGCCACGTTGTGCAGCAAGGTGTCTTTGGAAAACAAGGTGATGATTTGGTAGGTACGGCTCACGCCCGCATGCGCACGCCGGTGCACAGGTTGGTGGGTCACGTCTTCACCAAAGACTTTGATGGTGCCGGAGTCGGGCTGCAAGTCGCCTGAGATTTGGTTGAACAGCGTGGTTTTGCCGGCGCCATTGGGGCCAATGATGAGTCGGCGTTCACCGGGCTTGACAACAAATGACACGTCTTGCGTGACCTTGACGCCGCCAAAGCTTTTGCACAGATGGCTGATTTCAAGTGCGTAGGTCATGCCTTGCTCCCGCCATGAAAACGTTTCTTCCACACATCCACCGCAGACACCAGGCCTGCGGGCATGAAGATCACGATGAACAAAAACACCAGCCCCAACAGCATGTTCCAGCGCTCCACATACGCCGAGGCGTAGTTCTTGAGCATCACCACCACCAGAGCACCGAGCAAGGGGCCGACCAAGGTGCCAGAGCCACCCGCGATCACGCACAGCAAGGCCTCGGCAGAGACGGTGATGGCCATCACACTCGGGTGGATGTATTTGTGGAAATAGACATACAGCAAACCGGCCACCGCCCCCAAGAAACTGGCGATCACAAAGGTCGTCCACCGAATGGCCCACACGTTGTAGCCCAACGCACTCATGCGCCGCGCCTGATCGCGGGTGCCACGGATCGAGGCGCCAAAGGGCGAGCGAATCAGCACGCTGATGGCATACACGCACACACAGGTGATCACCAGCGCAAACCAGTAAAAGTTGTTGCTGATGTCCAAGTCAATGCCAAAGGGATGAGGTCGGGTCAGACCCGACAGGCCGTTGTCACCGTTGGTGACCGAGACCCAGCGGTAGCCCAAGCCCCAGACGATTTGCGACAGCGCCAAGGTCAACATCAAAAAGCCCAGCCCTGTGGCACGCAAAGCGATCCAACCAAACACCATGCCGATCAAGGTGGTGAGCAGCAAGGCCGCAGGGGCCGTGATGGTGTGGTCCAGCCCCATCTTGATCGACAACCAAGCCGAGATGTAGGCCGACAAGCCCATGTAAGTGGCGTGCCCGAGCGACGTCAACCCGGCGTAGCCCACCAACAGGTTGAGGCTGGACGCAAAGATGACGGCAATGAGGATTTGGCTGCCCAGGTTGACGAAGTATTCGCCTGAAACCAAGGGCAGCGCAGCGAGAAAAATGATGCCCAACAGCACCCCTGTACGGTTCATGTTGTGACTCTTCCAAAGAGGCCTTGCGGCTTGAAGGCAATGACCACCACCATGGGCAGAAACAAGATGACGTAGGCCAGATCAGGCACCAGGGCAATGCCAAAGGTGTAGATGAAGCCCACAATGAAACTGGCCACAAAGGTGCCCACCAAACTGCCCACGCCGCCCAGAATCACCACGATCAAAGCCAGCGGCAACATGTCGGCGTCGAGGCCCGGATAGGCATTGAAGATCGGTCCACCCAAGGCCCCGCCCAAACCTGCCAACGCAGCGCCCAAGCAAAACACCGTGGTGAACAAGCCCGAGGCCGGAATGCCCACGGCGCGCGCCATGGGCATGTCGTCCACACCGGCACGAATCATGGCCCCCAGACGGGTGCGCTCCATCAGCAAATACAGCAGCACACCCACCACGATAGAAAAGCCCAACACCACCAAGCGGTAAGTGGGAAACCTCAGGTTGAACATTTCCATGGGGGCTTGAAACATCGATGGGGTTTGGATCGGCAAGGGGTCACCGCCCCACAACATCAGGCACAGATCGGCCACCACAAACGACAGCCCCAAGGTGGCCAGCACCTGGCCTTGGGCGTTGTTGGCAAGGCGACGCAAGATGAAACGTTCGATCAAACCGCCGACCACCGCCATGGTGAGCATGGACGCACAAGCGGCCAGCACCAGGCCGTGGCCTTCGCGAATCATCGTGGCCGCCACATAAGCGCCGAGCATGAACAACGACCCATGGGTCAGGTTGGCAATGCGCATCAAACCGAAGATGAGCGCAAATCCGGAGGACAGCATGAACAGCAGCCCTCCGAATGCCAGACTGTTGAGGGTTTGGATGACCCAAATCTGCATGATGAGCCTTGTGGTTTAA
Source organism: Limnohabitans sp. (assembly GCF_046052825.1). Classification (GTDB taxonomy): domain Bacteria; phylum Pseudomonadota; class Gammaproteobacteria; order Burkholderiales; family Burkholderiaceae_C; genus Limnohabitans. The sequence goes on along the minus strand of NZ_JAVLFP010000028.1, from coordinate 18,132 downwards.
GACTCGAGGTTCTTGGCCGGTGGCCAATCGCGCGAGTACACCGGGTTGGCCAAGAACTGCTTGGGGTCGTAGTTCCAGAACTGGCTCACGTTGGGATAGGTCTTGATCACCGAATTGACCAAGCGGCCTTCTTTGCGTGCCACTTGGCGGATGTAGACATCGCCCACCACGTTGCCAAATTCGTCGAACTTCACGTTGCCGCGGGCGGTGGCGATGTTGGTCTTCTTCAAAGCGGCCATCAAGGCGTCGCGGTCGTTGACTTTGCCACCAATGGCTTTGACGGCGGCTTCCAAAATCGCACCACTCACATAGGTGCCCGAGGCGTAGTAACCGGGGTCGTAGCTGAACTGTTTGCGGAAGGCGGGCGCAAATTTGGCGTTGATGGGGTTGTCCAACTCGGCGGAGTACCAGCACACGGTTTGGATGCCCAAGGCTTCGTCACCCATGTTGCGCAACACGGCTTCGTCGAGTGCGGTCATGCCACCCACAATGGTCATCTTGTTGCGCAGACCGTATTCGTTGAACTGGCGCACAAAGCGGAAACCGTTGGAGCCGGCAAAGCCCAAAAAGATGCCATCCACATCGGTCTTGAGTTGGGCCAGGAAGCTGCCGTAGTCAGGCGCCGTGAGCGGTGGGAACATTTTTTGAACGATCTTGCCGCCGTTTTCTTCGAACACGCGCTGAAAGCCTGCGTTCATTTCATGGCCGTAGGCAATGTCGTCGGCGATCATGGCCATGCGCTTGAACTTCAAGGTTTTGGCGCAATGGTCGGCCATCACATGCGAGCACTGTGACGACGACGAGGTGGCGCGCACAAACCAAGGGTTGGGCTTGCGCTGGGTCATGTCGTCGGCCGCAGCCACCGACAAGGTGGGTATTTTTTGTGCCTTGATGTAGTCGTCAATGGCCAAGGCCTCGAACGCAGCCAACGGGCCCATCAACACATGCACCTTGTTGAGTTCGACCAACTCTTGCACTTTGGACTTGGCCGTGGCGGGGACGCCGCCGGTGTCGGCCACAAACAGCTGCACTTTTTGCCCAGCCATCATGTTGTTGCGTTCAGCCAAGTACATGACCAAGGCGCGCTCCATGTCGATACCGCCCGAGGCCAGAGGGCCGGTTTTGACGGTCAACAGGCCCAAGCGAATGCCCTCACCCGCTTGCGCTTGTGCGGCCATGGGCAAGGCCATGGTCATACCGGCGGCTGCCGTGGTTTGTAAAAAGTCGCGTCTTGTCGTCATGAATGTCTCCTGATGTGGATGCTGTGAATGAAAAACTTGGCTCTCACGCTTCCTCTGCGGGAAGTTACAAATGGCGCCCTCGCGGGATGACGGGCAGCAGCAAGTATGGCTGCGCGTCGGCATCAAAGTGCAGGGTAGTTTCCCCTGCAAACACACCGTGCGGGCGATCCCGTGAGTCGTTGTGCAAGAAGGGTCCGCAGCCCAGCAACTCGTTTTTGAAGTTGGACAACTTCAAACCGGTTTTTTCGGCATAGATGTAATCGCGCCCACGCACCGACAGTGCCAAGCGGTGGCCCGCCGGGATGACGATGGAGGTGGGCCACAGCTCCACGTCCAGCGTGACCGCTTGACCTGGCGTCAAAGGCTGGGCTTGGGTGTGCGTGTGGTAAGGGCGGTAGGGGCGCGTCAGCTCGGCATCCAGCGCGCGATGCGACGCGCGCAACCAACCTTGGGCCACGGGCGTGTGCGGGTCGATGGCACCGGCAAAAGTGACTTCGCGCAGGTCGGGCGTCAAGACACGCAGCACCAAAAACACATCGGCGTCCGTGGTGCTCGACGACACCGTGAGTTGCGCGGCCAATGGGCCGGTCAACTCCATGTCGTGGCTCAGCGGAGCCGACACAAAACTCAAACCATCGCCCATGGCCTGAAAACTCAAGCGCCCTGCTGCGGCTGAATGCTGCTCAGACAAAGACTGGTCCTGGACCGACAAATACATCTTGGTCCATTGCGTCTGCGGCAAGGGCCAGCTGCTGTCGGTGCGTTCCTCAAAGTGCTTGGGGTGGCGCACTTGCACGCGCACCGGCGGCTCTTGGTCCCACCCGTTGGCCTCGCCTTTGAGGAAGTGGGCAAAGAAACGCTTTTGAATCTGAAGGCCGTAGTCGGTGTAGAAGTGGGTCCAGTGCTCTAGGCCATGCATCTCCAGCCACTTGTGCTTGGAGGCGGCGCGCATGAAGCTCTCGGAATTGCCACGCAAATGCAAGCCCTGGCCACCCCAATTGCCAGCCGACAAAAACGGCACGGTGATCTTGTCCCATTGGGCCGACCGCTCGCGGTGGTAGGCGTCGTCTTCGGGGTGCGACAAGATGTCTTGTCCGAACTGGCAGCGGTTGGCGGCCAACTCGCTGTCTGACAGGGTGACGTCCCCACACACCCAGGCACCTGTGGCCGGGCTTTTGGGGCCAAGCTCGCCGACACCGTGTTGCACGGTTTTGACTTGCATGTCGTACCAGTTGTCCCAGAAGGTGGACAAGATGCCACCGTGGTGTGTCATGTCGCGGTACCAGTCGGCTGCACCCTCCCAAATGCACATGGCACTCAGGTACTTGGGTTGGCGGCTGGCCACTTGCCACTGGTTGATGCCAAAGTAAGACACGCCCGACAAACCCACTTTGCCACTGCTCCAAGCTTGCTGACCCGCCCACTCGATACACGCCACAAAGTCATCGGTTTCGCGCGGCGAAAAATGGTCCACATAGCCAGGTGAACGACCACAGCCACGCGAGTCAACGCGCACGCACACATAACCATCGGGCACCCATTTTTCAGGGTCGACCACTTCCCAGTTTTGAAACAGGTTGGACGAGCCATGCGGCACATCGGGGTGCTCGCTGACCATCTTTTGCCAAGCGCTGGGGTAGCCCTCTTGAAATGCCAAACCTTTGGCGTAGGGCCCGTAACTCAACAGCACCGGGTACTGGCCCGGTGCGATGGGGCGAAACACGTCGGCACGCAAGACCAGTCCATCGTCCATTTGAATCGGGACATCCCAATCGATGGTCATGCCGGCACGGACTTCGGTGAATGTGCTGTCGTTGAGGGCGGTCAAGTGGGTCTCCAACGCATTCAACAAGATGGGTCAGTGGCCGATGGCGGCGTTGACACGTGGCATCACCTCGTTGGCAAACAGCTCCATCGAGCGCTTGCCCAAGGCGGGGTCCATCCAGTCGTGGCAGGCGTACAAGAGGTTGCCAAAGTCGCCCACTTGTTCGCGAAAGGCCAAGATCTGATCCACCACCGAGTTCACGGTACCGGCCAACACCAAGCGGTTGGTCACGTATTCTGGGGTGACCAAGGCGTCGTCCATGTTGGGGTCGGTCTTGAACAAATTGCTGCGCCCGCCGTTGAGCATCTTGCGCACCAACTGCTTGAAATAGAAATGGTAGGGCCCCCCCTCCTCCAAGCCATAGCGCTTGGCGGTGGCGTCGTCGTCAGCCACAAAAATGCTCTTGGCCACGCGCCATTCGCTGGGGCTGGCGACAGAACCGACGGCGTCACGACCTTCCACATACTTGGGCCAGTGGGTCTTGACCCATTCAGGCATCAAGAAGTTGGCAGAAATAGGCTGCCAGCCGCGCTTGGCCATTTCGGTCACACCCTTGGAGAACGGGGCCACGGCGGTGCCCACGATCAGGGGGTGCGGCCGCTGGTAGGGCTTCATGATGAAGCCTTGGCCGATTTCAGGCAGCATGGTTTTACCGACAGAGACTTTCCAGAACTCGCCTTCGATGTCGTACGGTGGATCCGATTCCCAAATTTTGAGCACCATGTTGATGCTCTCGACAAACATCGCGTTGCGGTCTTTGCCAAAGTTGCCAAACACCTCGGCATCCGACATCAAGCCGCCTGGGCTGATGCCCATGATGAAACGGCCCTTGAGCATGTGATCCATCATCGCTGCTTGAGCGGCGATTGCCGCAGGATGGGCATTGGGCATGTTGATGGTGCCGGTGCCCAGCATGATTTGCTTGGTTTCAGAGATCAAGCTGGCCAAAAAAATCATGCTCGAGGTCACGGTCTCAGCCGCATCGGTGACGTGTTCGCCGACATAAGCTTCGCTGTAACCGCAACGGTCCGCCAAGAGAATGGCTTCGCGGTCCTCTGCCAAAGTCTCGCCAATGTTTCGTCCGGGCGGGTGCAATGGCATCATGAACATGCTGTGTTTCAATGTCTTCTCCTTGAATGGTTGGTTTGAGGCGCTCAGGCCACGCTGTATTCAGCACCCTGCACATAGCTGCCTTGGCAAAAGAGCAACGTGGGTTTGCGCTCATAGGCATAGCGCTCCACTTGACCCAAAAATAAGATGTGGTCTCCCACCACCAAGCGTTCGGTGGTTTTGCATTCCAGGGTTGCCACGCAGTCGTTCAATACGGGCAGGCCATCGAGGCCCAAGCTGTGGTTCACACCCTCGAATTTGTTGGTCAGACCCGCACTTGAAAAACGTTTGGACAAGTCGACTTGGTCCAGCGCCAAGATGTTGATGACGAAGCGACCGGTTTGGTCGAACACATCCAAGCTGGGGGAGCCTTTGACCAAGCTCCAAAGAACAATGGGCGGGTCCAGAGAAACTGAACTGAATGAGTTGGCGGTCACGCCCACCAATCGGGTCTGCGCATGGCCCGAGGTCACCACAGTGACGCCGGTTCCGAAACTTCCGAATGCGTGGCGCAAGTCGCGCGGGTCAAAAACAGGCTGCTTGGTGTTCATATGATCACTTTAAAGTGATCACGTGATCAACAGCATCAGTGTTTTCCCTAGGCGCGCACTTTATTTCGAGGTTTCTTGTCGGGCGTCATGCCCAAGATTTGGGGCAACACCACGCGAGCCCCGGCCATGAAGTGCGCGATGGTCACCCGGATCATGTCGTCCACATCGTCCTCAATGGGCACATTGAAAATCCAGCGCCGCTGACCAAAGTAAAAAATGCGCGCATTGATGCTCCACACCAGTTCGATCTCGGCCGTTTTGAGCGGCAACTCTTTGACCGTTGGCAGCTTCAACTCGTGGCGCAACTCGGCCGCGACCGGCTCCAAAATTCGGCTGCGCAAGACGTCGAGGTATTTTTTGTTGATGCTCTCGCCACGCAAACCCGAAAACATGAAGATGCGCACCCAGTCACGGGTCAATGCGGCCTTGGAGTATTCGATGTAGAGGCTGACCAAGCGCTCTTCCAAAGCAATGCTGCGGTCTTGGATGACCGACTCCCAAAACGGATTCCAACGTCCGAGGTACACCTCTTCGTAGACCCGGTCAATCAAGGCTTCTTTGTTGGGAAAGTATTTGTAGATCAGCGACTGCGTCACCCCCAAGCGCCGCGCCAACTCACGCGTGTCGCCACTGAAACCCACTTCGGCAAAGAACTCCACCGCGCCGCGCGCGATCTGCTGCTCGCGCTCTTGGCTGCTGAGGCGTTTCTTTTCAGGGGTGTCTTTTTTCACCATCATCCCGAGCCTGCCCATCAGTCTGGCGATGTCACGGGCTCGATCTTGTGCGAGACCGCCGAAGTCATGATGGCCTCTAAGGCTGCCACATTGGCCAGCAACTCGCGGTGTGTCACCGGATAAGGTCGCTCATGGCGAATGGCGCATGCAAAGGCTTCCAGGTTGGCCAACACCGTGGGGTGAGGTGCGGCAAAACTGGTGACCGGTGCCTGGCCTTGCATGACGCGCTTGATGTCCCAACCCGTGGGGTTTTCTGGGTGGGTGCGGTCCCGAATTTCAAACCAGCCTTTGGAGCCATACACGGCAAAACGTCCTTCAAATGGCGTGGCCAAGATGGCACTGATCAAGGCATTGGCGCCGCCCGGGAAGGCCAGCATCAGCCCCAAGGTGTCGCCATTTTCAAACTCAGAGCCGCGTGTGGCCAAGCGCGCCCAGACAGCCTCGCTCGGGCCCAAGATGGCAATCGCCAAGTCCACCAAATGAATGCCTGTGGCGGTGAGCGGGCCCACCGGTGCGTGTTGGTTGGATAAGCGCCAATTGTCTTTGGGCAGGGCAAAGAATTTGTCTTGGCTGAAGTTGGCCTCAATTTGCAAGATGGTGCCAAAGGTACCGGCCTCGATCTCGCGGCGCAACTCGATCACCGAGGGCTCAAAGCGCCGCTCATGGCCAATGCCCAAGACCCGCTGGTGCTGGGTGCAACTTGCAATCGCGCGTTGGGCATCTTTCACGGTGAGGCACAAAGGCTTTTCGCAAAACACGTGCTTGCCAGCGTCGGCAGCCGCCACAATTTGGTCGGCGTGCTGCTGGTGGGGCGTGCACAGAATGACCGCCTCCATCTCGGCGATTTGCAAAAACGCGTCAAAGCTGTCCAGCACCTGCACGCCCTGCAACACAGGATCGGCGGCCATTTGCTGGCGCAACTCGGCACTCACCTCCACCACTGCCACCAACGACATGAGGTTGGAGCTGGCAATTTGTTTGGCAATGGTCTTGCCCCACCAGCCGTAGCCCACCAGGCCCATGCGGACCGGTTGGCGTGAAGAGGGGGATTGGGTTGGGCTTGTCACAGCGGTGTCTCCTGAAATGGGTTCTTGTTTTAGACTCTGCACGAATTTACACCAAATAGGAGATCAAATGACCACCAAAACAAAAACGAGCCCTCGCAAAACAACAAAGTCCAGCGCCCTAACCGCCGTCACAACCACGCCGACTCAGGCGAACGCCACCAAGATTGGCTTTCTTGGCTTGGGCATCATGGGCTCGGCCATGTCGGGCAATTTGTTGAAGGCTGGGTTTGCGGTGTTTGGCTTTGATCCCACCGATGCAGCGCGCGCACGGTTGAAAAAAGCAGGTGGCACACCTTGCGCAAGCATGGGCGAGTTGGCGTCCCAGGTGGATGTGATCATTTCATCCTTGCCCCATGCTCAAGCCTTGATCGATGCCTCTCATGCCGTGGCGCTGACGGGCAAAAAAGGTTTGCTGGTGGTCGACACCAGCACGCTCGACATCGACGACAAAATTGCCGCCCAAAAGATATTGGCCAAAAAAGGCATCACCCTGCTCGACTGCCCCTTGTCTGGCACGGGCGCACAAGCGGTGCGCAAAGACCTGTCGGTCTACTCCAGCGGCCCGGCCAAAGCCGTGAAGCAACTCGCCCCGGTGTTTGAAGGCTTTGCCAAAGCCAACTATTACTTGGGTGACTTTGGCAACGGCATGAAGATGAAACTGATGGCCAATTTGTTGGTGGCCATCCACAACGTGTCGACGGCTGAAGTGTTGCTGTTTGGCGAGCGCTTTGGCATTGCGCCCGACGTGGCCGTGAAAGTGCTGGCCGACGGTGCCGGTGGCTCACGCATGCTCGATGTGCGCGGCCCCATGATGGTCAACCAAAGCTGGGACCAAGCCACCATGAAGGTGTCGGTGTGGCAAAAAGACATGAAGCTGATCGGCGCGGCTTTGGCCCAAACGCACACCGCAGCGCCCTTGTTTGCGGCCACCATCCCGGTCTACAACGCCGCCATGGGTTTGGGCCATGCCGAGAACGACACCGCAGCGGTGTTTGATGTGCTGTCGCACATGTGTGTGCCCAAGAAAGCGGCCAAAGCCAAAGCAAAACCCCAAGTGAAAGCCAAGGCCAAATAAAGGCAAGGCCAGCGGCTTGGCGCGCCAAACGCCAAGCCCATCGCTTCAGGCAGCAGGCGTGACCGCCCCCACGGCCGCAAACAAATTGCGAATCACATCGGCCTCGATGTTGCGGGTGATGAACACCAGCCGTGAATCGGTGTCAGCACTGGGCCAACGGTCCAGCTCCACGGGGGTGTGAAAAATATGCTGCACCCCCTGCACCACCACCGGTTTGCCATCCACATTGACGATGCCTTTGACGCGCAACAAATCAGGACCGCGCAAGGTGCTGAGCAACTCCAGCGCGGCTGAAAAAGACGTCCACTGGAACGGCTGTTTGAAACGCAAGGACACCGTGCGCACCGAGCGGTCATGCGTGGCAGCCGCCTGCGCCAAATAACGCCCGCCCTCGGGTGCATCGGTGGCGGTCGAGCCATCGAGCGCCTCGCCCAAAAACCGCAAAGTCTGCTGACCCGCACGCGCACTGGCAAGCCCCAATGCCATCAGGGCGTGGGGTTCAATCTCGCCGTTGACCAAGGTGTCGATGCTGGCTCTGGGGTTGAGCGTGCCAATGGCGTCACGCAAAGCTTGCAGCGTGGGCGCATCGGCCAGGTCCGACTTGGTGATGAACACCTTGTCGGCAATCGCAATTTGTTTGACAGCTTCGGTCTGGTCTTGAATTTGTCCCAGGCCCAGCACGCCGTCGACCAAGGTGATCAGGCCGTCGAGCCGGTACTGCGCTTCCAGCAAGGTGTCACTGGCCAGGGTCTGCACCACGGGTGCGGGGTCGGCCAAGCCCGTGGTCTCTACGATGACACGGTCAAAGTCAAACACCTCACCCACACGGCGTTGCGCGAACAAGTCACGCAGTGTTTCTTGCAGGTCGGTGCGCACCGAACAACAGATGCAGCCATTGGCCAGCAAGGTGATGTTCTCAGAGGACAGGGTGACCAAGTCATGGTCAATGCCAATCTCGCCCACTTCGTTGATGACCACCGCCACACGCCGCATGTCGGGGTGCTTGAGCAATTTGGAGATCAGCGTGGTTTTGCCACTGCCCAGAAAGCCGGTGATGAGGGTGACAGGAATTTTTCCTGCCAGCGCGTCGCGTTGCCAAGTCACGGATGGGTCTTCAGATGTTCATCTCAAGAATGTAGAGGCCACCGGTGAAACGGTCCACGGTGTAGACGATGCGGCGGTCATCCACGTACACATCGTTCAACTGAATCGCGCCAGCCGGTGACAGCTTGGGCGCACCGGGCACAAAGTACGCAATCTCTTGCACCTGGTAAGGGTTGCGGGTGTCGTACACACGCACGCCCGCATTGAAGAACGAACCCACGATGATGGTGTCGGAGCGAAACGAGGTGGGGCCAGGCAAGTTCTCGTGCAAGTTGTGCGCCCCAAAACGGCCACCGCGTTTGGCGAATGCCTCAAACGATGGCGCAGGGAACGTGCCAATGGGCACAGGGTTGGCTTCGTTGCGGGCGTCGACCACCCACACCAACTTGGGCCAATCAGCGCCGTTGTCTTGCACGCATTCGTCGCTCACGATCCACAAGCCACGGTCAAACAAAGGCAAGACGGTGTGGGTGAACCCATTGAAAGGTGGCGAGTGGTTCCACTGAGACACCACCTTGATGTCTTTCATGTCCGAGATGTCGAGCACCACGGCACCACCGTCGATGTAGCCCACAAAGGCACGGTCAGGACGGTCGGGGAACACGTTGGTGTTGTGGGTGCGAAAACCGGTGTCGAATTGCTTGGGCAAGCGTGCAGGCGGTGGTGCCTCGTCACCTTCACGGGTGCCGGGGTACCACCAGCGGCCCGCTTCAACGGGGTTCGTGGGGTCGGAGATATCAACGATGCGGTAGAACTGGTCATCCAGCGGATTGCGTGGCTGAAAGTCGTGCGCACCCGAGGACATGTGGATGTATTTGCCGTCCACAAACCACACCGCATGCACGCCGCGTGAGTAGGGGCCAGAGCAATCAAAGTGCGACAGCAAGCGCGGTGTCTCGGGTGTGCTCACATCAAAAATGTCCACACCGGCTGGCTTGATGCCAACTTCAGAAGCTTGGTAAGCCACCACCAAGGTGTTGCCCACCACGTCGAGTGAATTGGAACGCAGCTTCATGTGCGGCAACTCGGTTTGCACAATCAGCTTCGGTGCTGTCGGGTCGGTGACATCTACGCCGGAGAAGTTTTTAGGTGCTGATTCGTGCGCCAACCACAAGATGCGGCGACCGTCCGAAGTGAGCTGCATGCCCATGCCCTCGCCCAATCCACCAAAGCCAGCCAGCTCATGGTGGGCCAACAATTTCATGTTGTGTGACAGGGTCTGATCGGCACGTGAAGCGGGGGATGGCGCATGAAGCATGGGTTATCACTCTCTGTATTTTTGACGCTTTGTAATATAACTTGAAGGTTGATTTGTATATCGACACGTAAGTGACTTACCCAAGAAAACAGAGGATAAAAAATGAAATCGGTGTTGCGATCAGGCGTTATCAAACACAGTGCATGGCTCATGGCGCTGGCCATCTCTTGCGTGGCATCTTTGGCACAAGCTCAAAGTTTTCCAAACAAACCCGTCAAGCTGGTGGTGACCTATCCACCCGGCGGTAGCTCAGACTTGATGGCTCGCATCATGGGACAAAAACTCAGCGAGCACTGGGGTCAACCTGTGATCATCGAAAGTCGCCCCGGCGCAGCCGGCTCGATCGGTATGGAATACGCCGCGCGTCAACCCGCCGATGGCTACACCTTTGTGGTGGGCAACTTAGGCCCAGCCGCAGTGAACCCGCTGATCACCAAAGTGCCTTACAGCATGGAGAAAGACTTCATCCCCGTCTCTCTCACCGCCACCGGCCCCAACATCTTGGTGGTGCCTGCCGCATCGCCCTACAAAACATTGGCTGATTTGCTGGCCGATGCCAAAGCCAAACCCGGCGTGTTGAACTTTGGCACCAGCGGTGCCGGCAGCATGGCGCACTTGGGCGGTGAATTGATCATGCGCCAAGCCGGCGTAAAGATGATTGGCGTGCCCTACAAAGGGGGCGGCTTGGCCGTGAACGACTTGATCGCAGGCCAAATCAACATGATGGTGTCAGACGCTCTGCCCGTGAGCCAACACATCAAGACCGGTCGCTTGCGCGCATTGGCCATCACCAGCGCCAAACGTTCACCCATGAGCCCAGACATCCCCACCTTCGCCGAAGCGGGCCTGCCCGGTTTGGTGGCCGTGAACTGGTGGGGCGTGTACCTGCCCACCGGCACCTCCAAAGCCATTGTGGAGAGTTACCACGATGCCTTGGTCAAGATCATGGCCAACCCCGATTTGAAAGACCGCTTTGCCGGTTTGGGTGTGGAAGCACAAGCCAGCACGCAAGACGAGTTCAAAGCGTTCTTGGCCGCCGAGCATGCCAAATATTCCAAGCTGATTGCCGACAACAACATCAAAGCCGATTAATTTTTAAAGTGAGTTTTCATTCATGCGCATAGGCATAGCAGGAACCGGCAAGATGGGCAGCGTCATCGCTGCACGCTTGCACACATTGGGCAATTCAGTGACGGTCTGGAACCGCTCCAAAGAGCGGGCCCAGGGCCTGATCGACTCAGGCATTGGCTGGGCGGCAACGCCCGCCGAATTGGCCGCGCACTGCGACGTGGTGCTAAGTTTGGTGACCAACGAACAAGCCTTGGACGACGTGTACCTGTCCCCCCAAGGTTTGCTCAGCGGTGACGTCAAAGGCAAGCTGTTCATTGAGATGAGCACGGTCAAACCGGCCAAACAGCAAGAGTTGGCCAAGCTTGCCGAGAACGTGCATGCGGCCTACTTGGAATGCCCTGTCAGTGGCAGCGTAGGCCCTGCCAAAGATGGCAAGCTGATTGGCTTTGTGGGCGGTGACGCACAGCACCTGGAACGCGCCAACGCCGTGCTGACGCAACTCTGCCGTCGCATTGAGTTTGTCGGCCCCCACGGCTCAGGGGCCACCATGAAACTGGCCATCAACCTGCCGCTGATGGTGTACTGGCAGACCTTGGGCGAAGCCCTGTCGCTGATTGCACCTTTGGGCTTGGACCCACAGCGGGTGATTGAGGTCTTTTCGGAATCTTCCGGCGGCCCCAATATGCTCAAAGTGCGCGGTCCCATGATTGCGCAAGCCTTGGCAGGCGAGAAGAACGATGCGGTCACCGTGGACGTGGCCACCATGCGCAAAGACGTGCGCGCGATGTTGGCCCAAGCGCAAGCGCATCAGCGCAAGCTCCCTTTGACCGAAGCCACGCTCAAGAGTTTTGATGCGGCTGCAGACAGCGGCCTCAATGCCTCCGACTGCTCTAAGCTGTTGGTGTGGTGGCTCGGTGAAGGCGGCAAGGCCTGATCAGACAAGCCGCTTCATGCACACAGGGCCACATCCAAGATGTGGCCCTGTTTTTTTAGTCGAGCTTCATGTCGCGGATGACGGAACGGAACTGGTCCATCTGACGGCGCAGCATGGCGTCTTGCTCGGCAGGGGTGGAGCCCACGGGGTCGGCGCCCAAATCGGCCAAGCGCTTCATCACCTCGGGGTTGCGCACGGCAGAGGCGATTTCTTTGTGCAAGCGCTCAATGATGTCTTTGGGCGTTTTGGCGGGGGCAAACACGCCGTTCCAACCTTCCAGCTCCAGCGAAGCAAAGCCGAGTTCGCGCACCGTGGGCACATCGGGCAAGCTGGCAATGCGTTTAGAGGCCGTGGTGGCAATGGCTCGCAAACTGCCGTTGCGAATTTCGGCCAACGACGATGACAACTGGTCGCCACCGATTTGAAGACGTCCACTCAGCAACTCTTGCTTGAGCGGTGCCGCACCTTTGAACGGCACGTGTTCCATCTCGACCTTGGCATCGCGCTTGAAGGCTTCGCCCAACACGTGGACGGCAGTGCCAGGGCCGGTAGAGCCGTAGTTGTATTGCAGGCTTTTGTTGGTCCTCAGCAAATTAGCCAGCTCACGCAAATCTTTGGCGGGCACGGCAGGGTTGGCGGTCAATACGAACGGCACATACACCGCAATCGACACACCGGCAAAGTCTGTCTCTGCATTGAACGGTGAACGGTTGGCCAAGGACTGGGCCACATACGACAAGGGGAACGAAATGTTGTGCATCAACAGCGTGTAGCCGTCGGGCGCCGCCTTGGCCACCAAGTCAGCCCCAATGGCGCCACCGGCACCGCCCTTGTTGTCCACCACCACGGGCTGGCCCATGGTCTCGCTCATGCGCTGCGCCACGATGCGCGCCACGATGTCGGTGGTGCCACCGGCTGGGAACGGCACGATCAACTTGATGGGTTTGGACGGATACGTCTGAGCCATCACCGCAGTGCTGCTGAGCGCGGCAAGCGCCACCAGCCCAGTGGCCAATGCCTGAACCATGCGTCGTTTCGTGAATGCCATGTTGTGTCTCCTCGGGTTTAAAACTTGACGTGCGCGCTGCCTTTGAGTTGCAGCATCTCACGGGCCTCATCGGGCGTGGCCACCTCGTGGCCCAGGCCCTCGATGATTTGGCGCACCTGGCGCACTTGGTCGGCATTGCTTTTGGCCAAGGTGCCTTTGCCTTGCCACAAGCTGTCTTCCAGGCCCACACGCACGTTGCCACCCATGCCAATCGACAAGGTGGCAATGCGCATTTGGTGGCGACCGCCGCCCAGCACCGACCATTGGTAGTCTTTGCCAAACAAGCGGTCGGCGGTGCGTTTCATGTGCATCACGTCTTCTTCGTGCACGCCAATGCCACCCAGAATGCCAAACACCGACTGCACAAAAAACGGTGGCTTGATCAAGCCACGTTCGGCAAAGTGCGCCAGGTTGTAAAGGTGGCCAATGTCGTAGCACTCCAGCTCAAAGCGCGTGCCGTTGGCGGCACAGGCGGCCAAGGCGTATTCGATGTCTTTGAAGGTGTTGCGGAAAATCAAGTCACGGCTGCCCTCTAAGTGCTCTTTCTCCCAGGGGTGCTTGAAGGTTTTGAAACGCTCCAACATCGGGAACAACGCAAAGTTGATGGAGCCCATGTTGAGCGACGCCACCTCAGGTGCAAAGCGCAGCGAGGGCTGAATGCGCTCATCGATCTTCATGAACGGCGAGCCACCGCTGGTGAGGTTCAGCGCGGCGTTGGTGCGGGCTTTGATTTGCGGCAAGAACTTGGCAAAGGCCTCGGGGCTTTGGTCGGGCTTGCCGGTGATTGGGTCGCGCGCATGCAAATGGATGATGGCCGCGCCTGCTTCAGCGGCGCCGACCGAGGCCTCGATGATCTCCTCTGGGGTGACCGGTAAATAGGGCGACATGGACGGGGTATGGATAGCCCCCGTGACAGCACAGGTGATGATGACTTTGGACATGGTTCGCAGTAGACAACTAAGACCGAAACATCGTATTTCTCGCGGACCGCTTTCACACGCGCGTTAACCCTCTGCCACTGCGCGGACATGCCAAAATCTGTCGCATGCGGCACACCTGTTGCCTAGGTGGACACTGCATCTGCTTGTCTAATCAACCCCCCAAACAGCCCAAGCTGTTGGCTGTTTTTTTCACTTTCATTCCAAGGAATTCTCATGTCCAAACTCACGCTCGACGCTGCCCTGAAAATTGCACAAGAAGCGGCCAAAGCCGCTCGCGTGGCGGGCTACCAACCCATGGGCATCGCGGTGCTCGACCCAGCCGGTGACTTGGTGACCTATGTGCGTGAAGACGGCGCCAGCATGTTCCGCTTTGACATTGCCAAGGCCAAAGCCTGGGGTGCAGTGGGCATGGGTGTGTCCAGCCGCGTGTTGGCCACGCGCGCCAAAGACAACCCCAACTTCTTTGTGTCCTTGTCGGCCACATCGCATGGCCAGTTCTTGCCCCAACCCGGCGCCGTGTTGATCAAAGATGCACAGGGCAACATCTTGGGTGCTGCGGGCGCGAGCGGCGGCACCGGTGACGAAGACGAAAAAATCTGCATCGCCGGCATCGAAGCTGCGGGTCTGGTTGCAGGCTAAGCCGGTGGACCAGGGGGGGGTCGCCCCCCTGCCCTTGGTGTCCCCTTAAGCCATCTTGGCCAGCAACGCCGGGGTGATGTCGGCCACGCTGCGCACGCCACAAAGTTGCAAGGTGCGCACCAGCTCGGTCTGCAAAATCTCCAACGCGCGTTGCGCACCGCGGTCCCCGTCCGACACGGCCCCAAACAAAGTGGCGCGCCCCAGCAGCACACCCCCTGCGCCCAGAGCTTTGGCCTTGACCACATCTTGACCACGGCGCACACCGCCATCGACCCACACCGGCACACGGTGCGCTGCGGCCTCAACCACACCGGGCAAGGCGTCGAGTGTGGCCACGGCGCCATCGAGCTGACGCCCGCCGTGGTTGGACACCACCAAGGCATCACACCCCATGGCGCAAGCTCGGTCGGCATCGTCTGGATGCATCACCCCTTTGAGGATGAGCTGACGCGGCCACAGGTCCCGGATTTTTTGCAAGGCCGCCCAATCGAAAGACGCGTCGTAATTGCGCCCCACCGACGACGCCATGCTCGATGCGCTTTTGGCCTGGTCGTCCAAACCAATCAGGTTCTCCATCACCGGCATGCCACGGCTGAGCATGTGCCAGCACCAACCCGGCTTTTGTGCAAAGTCCCACACGTTCTTGGGTGTGAAACGAAAAGGCACCGAAAAGTGGTTGCGCTGGTCGCGTTCGCGCTTGCCGCCTACGGGCAAGTCCACGGTGATCATCAAGGCCTCGTAGTCGGCCACGCGGGCCCGCTCAATCAAGCGCGCCAGAAATGCTTTGTCTTTGAGGATGTAGGCCTGAAACCACAAACGGCCCGGCGCCGCATCGGCGATGCGTTCAATTGACGCTGTGGCCGTGCTTGACAAGGTGTAGGGAATGCCCGCCGCCACAGCGGCTTTGGCGATGGCGACATCCCCTCCGGGATAACCAAAGCCCACCGCACCGGTGGGCGCAATGGCCATGGGCATGGCGATGGGGCGGCCAAAGATCTCACTGCGGGTGTCGATCTGCGACACGTCTTGCAACACCCGTGGCAAAAAGCGGTGGCGTTGAAATGCCGCGCGATTGGCCGCAAGGGTGATTTCGTCCTCGGCTCCGCCGTCAAAAAAATCAAAGATCGCACGTGGCAATCGGCGCTGAGCGGCAGCGCGCAAGTCGGCGATGGAATAGGCGGCAGTCATGGGCGGTTCAGTTCAGATCGGCTTTGACTGCCGCGGCTTTGATCACGCCGTCCCAACGCTCGTAATCGCGTTTCAAGAACGCAGCAAATTCAGCCGGTGTGTCACCCACGATGACCGCGCCCAATTTTTCCAACTGCACCCGCACCTCAGGTTTGGCGAGTGCTTTGGTCATGGCGTCGTGCAAGCGGGTCACCACCGCTTGCGGGGTTTTGGCAGGGCCCATCAAACCGACCCACGGCGCGGTTTCTTCAAAACCACCAAAGCCCGCTTCAGCCATGGTGGGTGCCTCAGGAAACTGCGCCAAGCGCTTGGCCGTGCCCACCGCCAAGACATGCACGCGCTTGGTCGCGACGTAATCGGCCAAACCCACCACCGGATAGATCATGAAATCCACACGTCCTGCCATCACCTCCAACAACGCGGGGCCATTGCCTTTGTAGGGCACGTGCAGCATCTTGGCTTTGGCAGAGGTGGCCAACAACTCAGCCGCCAAGTGCCCCGAGCCGCCACTGCCCGACGACGCAAAACTCACCGCTTCGGGTTTGCTGCGGGCTTGCTTGAGCAAGTCGGGGATGGTGCGCAAGGGCGAGTCATAGGCGGCCACCACCACCATGGGCAACACCGCCGCATTGGAGATGGGGGTGAAGTCGGTCTTGGGGTTGTAGCCCGCTTGCTCACCCAGCAAGATGGGGTTGACGTTCATGCCCAGAGACGAGAACAACAAGGTGTAACCATCGGGGGCTGAATTGCGCACTTCACGGGTGGCGATCATCGAGCTGGCACCGGCTTTGTTCTCCACCACCACCGACTGGCCCAGCGTGGTGGTCATGTCTTTGGCCAACACACGTGCAATCACATCGGTGGGACCACCGGCTGAAAACCCCACCAACAAACGGATGGGCTTGTTGGGGTACACGTCAGCAGCGTGGGTCCAGCCACACAGCGCCAGCAGCGAGACGCTCAGCAAGCGGGTGAAAGTTTGACGGGTCATGTGTGTCTCTTGGAGTTGTGGTGAAAAAAACTGGCCAGGTGCAACACGCATCATGCAATCGCGTGGGTCATGCTGCCCACACCGGTGACTTCCAAGCGAAGTTCGTCACCGGGTTGCAAATACAGCGGGGGCTGGCGAAATGCGCCAATGCCAGCGGGCGTGCCGGTGGTGATCACGTCACCCGGCTCCAGGGTCATGAACTGCGAGACATAAGCCACCAGTGTTTTGACTGGGAACAACATGTCGGCGGTGTGGCCGTGCTGCATGCGCGCACCATTGAGCCAGCACGACACCTCCAAGGCCTGCGGGTCGGGCACTTCGTCACGCGTCACCAACCACGGGCCCATGGGGCAAAAGCCATCCATGCTCTTGGCGAAGGTGGTTTGGGCCGGCGAAATATCAAACTGAAACTCACGTGCACTCACATCGTTGAGCACGGTGTAACCTGCCACGTGCTCCAAAGCTTGGGACTCGGGAATGTGGCGGCCAAAGGCCCCGATCACCACCGCCAACTCTGACTCAAAGTCCAACTTGGTCACACCAGCAGGTCGCACCACGGGTGCACCGGGTGCCACCACCGACGAGGGCATTTTGAAAATGATGCGTGGCTTTTCAAAGGGTGCCACCCCCGTTTCTTTGGCGTGATCCGCATAGTTGCGCCCCACCCCAATGATCTTGCCGGGGCGCGGCACCGGCGCGTACAGGTGCACATCGGTCAGTGCCACTTGAGGCACAGCGCCCCAGGCCACGTGGTCTTGTAACTTGGCAATGGCTTGCGGGCCGGCACTGAGCCAACGCAGGATGCCACCCACCGGTACAGCGGTCCCAACGCGCTGATGGTGCGCCGAAACGCTGGCACTCACGGGCATGGCCTCGATCCAGTCAGAAATATCCAAAACCTGCTGGTTCACCACAACGCCCGTGCGAACCCAATCATCTTGGTGGTGGTAGGTGATGAGCTTCATACGGTGGCAGCGTCAAAGTAACGATTGGCCATGACTTGACAGCGCTTGATGTAGCGCGGCTCGTACGCACGGTAGTCGGGCACGGCGTTGTGCAGCGTGCCCAGGTTGTCCCACATCAACACATCGCCCACTTGCCAGCGGTGCTTGTACTGGTACTTGGTTTGCAATTGGTGCTCAAACAAGAACGCCAAGGTTTGCTCGCTCTCCGCTTCAGGCATTTCGTTGATGCGCATCGAGTAGCCTGGATTGGCGTACAACACTTTCTTGCCTGTGATGGGATGCCGCAAGATGGCCGGATGTGACACGGGGGGTTTGGCCTGGCGTTGTGCGGGGGTCAGGGGCTGTCTCTTATACACATCTGACGCTGCCGACGATAAGGCTCGTGTAGAT
>NZ_JAVLFP010000027.1:0-46582 GCF_046052825.1 Limnohabitans sp. | reverse complement strand
TACAACTTTTACGAAGGCGTGCTGTTGATGGAGCTGGTCACCGATGCGCAGGGCGACGCCGCCCCGCGCCTCAACGACGTGGCCTTCACCCCCGAACAAGCCTTGCAGCACCACCGCACCCTGATTGGCGAGGTGGTGCGCATGGTGTGTGCGGGCGTGGTGCATGGGGATTTGTCGGAGTTCAACATCTTGCTGGCCGATGAGGCGGGACAAGACGTGCCCGTCATCATCGACTTGCCGCAGGCCGTTGACGCAGCGGGCAACAACCATGCGCAGCGCATGCTGCTGCGCGATGTGGCCAATTTGCGCGACTTCTTTGGCCAATTCGCCCCCGAGTTGCTGCGCACCGACTTTGGCCCCGAGATTTGGAGCCTCTACCAACAAGGTGTGTTGGCACAAGACACTGTGCTGACAGGGCGCTTCGACCGCAGCACCGCCGACGTCGACCTGAGCGCGGTGATGCGCGAGATCGACGACGCCCGCGCCGAAGACGCCGCCCGGCGACTGCGCATGCAGCAAGCCGCCACGCCTTGAGGCACAAAGCACCGTTTGCTTGTGCCTCGATTCATTGATTCACCTGAGATCACTGTGACCCAAGACACACCCATCAACAAAGACATCCCCTTCATCCAAGAAGCCCGCGTCTGGCAAGGCGAGGGCTGGACCGCCCGCGTCATCAACAACGACGATGACGACGGCTGGGCCGTGGCCATGTTCAAAGACGGCGAAGCAGAAGCCGCCTTGGTGGGCCCCTGGACCATGGGGCGCGACAAAAAGAACCCCAAGCCGCTGGACAACAATGCGTTTCTGACTCTGGTGAAAACCGCGCACGAGTTTGTGCGTCGCCATGAGCAGCAACTGCATGCCAGCTTGCACCAAAGCCTGGAGGTGAGCAGCCCGCAGGGCCGCCTCACGGTGCGCTTTGACATCGTGCCCGACGACGAACACCCCTACGCCCTGCTGAGTGCCTATGACGAGATGGACGAGTGCTTGGCCGAAAAGCGCGTGCAAGCGTCGTTCAAGTTCAACCGCAGCAGCGCCCAGGCCTGGGTGGAGGGCGGCTTTTGAAAGCCTGGCAAGTCACCACCGGTGGTGTGTGTGGCTTGGTCTTGACCATTGGTCTGGCCCGTTTTGCCTACACGCCGTTGTTGCCCAGCTTGCAATCGCAAACCGGCTTGACGGATGCGGGAGCCGGGGCCTTGGCTGCTGCCAATTACGCGGGCTACATGAGCGGCGCCTTGGCTGCCGCTTGGATTGACGACGTGCGTTGGCGCCACCGCCTGTACAGCTCGGGTTTGTGGATGGCGTTGTTGACCACGGCGGCCATGGCCTTGTCCGCCTGGATGCCCGCTTGGGCACTGTGGCGCTACATCGGGGGGCTGTGCGGAGCCACGGGCATGTTGCTGGGATCTGGGCTGGTGCTGGGGTGGTTGATGCGCCACGGCCATCGGCCCGAGTTGGGGCTGCACTTCATGGGCATTGGCTTAGGCATTGTGGTGTCGGCGCTGGGAGCTTGGGGCTTGGCACAGGTGTGGCCCGAGTGGTGGCGTCAATGGCTGGCGTTTGCGGTGCTGGGTGTGGTGTTTTTTGTACCGGCCTGGATGTGGCGCCCGCCCGTGCCACCGGCGGTGGCCGCTGCGCAGGCCGATGAGGGTGTCAACACGGTCTCGCGCCGTTGGCTGTGGACCCTGCTGGGCAGCTACTTTGCGGCGGGCTGGGGCTTTGTCATCAGCGCCACGTTCACCGTGGCCATGGTCGAGCGCGAACCTGCGCTCGCGGGCCAAGGCCCTTGGGCCTGGGCGTTGGTGGGTTTGGCCGCCATGCCGGCGGTGTTTGTGTGGGACCGGGTGGCACGCCGCATCGGCGACACCCGTGCTTTGCTCTTGGCCCTGGGTTTACAAACCGTGTCGGTGGTGTTGCCCGCCCTCTCGGGTTCGCTGGCAGCGGCCATGGCGGGCGCGGTGGGGTACGGCGCGACCTTCATTGGCATCGTCAGCCTGACCCTGGCGCTGGTGGGGCGACGCTCCCCCCACAACCCGGGCAAAGCCATGGCACGGCTCACCCTGAGTTATGGTGCTGCACAAATGATGGCCCCGGTGGTGGCTGGCTTGATGGCTCAAAGCACGGGCACGTTTCGTGGGGCTTTGTGGCTCACGGCTGGGGTGATGGCTGTGGGCATGGCCTTGTTGGCCACCTTGCCGGATGAGGGGTGAATGCGCTCAGCGCTCTCAAGCCCCCAAGCTTTGCAACTGCACCAAGCCTTTGGGCGTTTGCAACGTGGCCACCAGGTTGGCCGGGCCTTCAGACACCGCCACGCCCTCTAAGCCGATGGCGTCGTAAGCGGCTTGCAGCTTGGCCGCACTAGGGTGCGTCACGGCCACACTTTGCAGGCTCACACCTGAGCGTGGCAGGGTGTTGCGGGGGTGCAGGCGCATCGGGTCGGTGGCCTCAGGCTTGCCCCACTGAATCAGGCTGGGCAGTGTGCCGTCGAACAAGCGCTGACCATCGGCACGCACGCTGATTTGCCAGTTCAACACCCCTTTGGACGTGCGGCGGCTGGCCGACACGGCGGGTCCACGGTCAATGCCTTGCATGCGCAGTGCCATGCGTGCGGCTTGCATGTCAGGGGTGTTGACCACCCAGTGCACCAAGCGCGGCTCGGTGTTGACGGCGGCTTGCAGGGTGGCGTCGTCCATGTCAAACCAACGCGTCGGCTGCATTTTTTTGGGCCGCACCGCGTGCGGGTTGATGGCGATGATTTCCAAATACGCGGTGGGATAAGCCGGGGTGGCCATTTTGAACAGGCGGTTGTGGGTGCCGTATTTGTCGTGTTCACCGCCAGGGCCGGGCGTGATGCCCAAAGTGGCCTCACACCATTGCACGCCCATTTCCAGGTTGGTGGCCAACACCACCAAGTGATCCATCTGTGTTTTCATGGGGCACACCTTACCATTGGGGCCTGCGCTTTCTTCGTGCCTTGGTTAAAAACATCTCTTTCATGCACCCCACATCTTCTGACGGCGAACGCCTGTCCAAACGCGTCATGCAACTGCGTGCCTGTTCCCGTCGCGAGGCCGAGCAATACATCGAAGGCGGCTGGGTCAAGGTGGACGGTGTGGTGGTGGAAGAGCCGCAGCACCGCATCAGCACCCAGCAGGTCAGCGTGGACCAAGACGCCAGTTTGCTCAACCTGACCCCCGTCACCCTGGTCCTTCACAAACCCGCCGACTGGCTGGATGGCCGAGAAGAAGACAAACCGACGCGTCACAAAGCAACCCCCAAGAACCTGCGCAGCGTGTTGACCCCAGCGCACCGCAGCGCGCAGGACCGCAGTGGGGTGCGCCTGCTCAAACCCCACTTGCGAGATTTGCAATTCAGTGTGCCGCTGGAGCAGGGCGCGAGTGGCTTGGTGGTGTTCACCCAAGACTGGCGCACCCAACGCAAGCTGATGGAAGACATGGCCACGATGGAGCACGAGTTGATGGTGGATGTGGCGGGTGAGGTGACCCCCGACATGCTGCGCCCCATCGAGCGTGCCTTGAAGGACGAGCGTCAACGCTTGCCGCAGGCCAAGATCAGCCTGAGCAGTTCGTCACCCGAGCGCAGCAAATTGCGCTTGGCGGTGAAGGGCTCGCACTTAGGGCTGGCGTCGTACCTGTGCGAATTGGCGGGTCTTGAGATTTTGGCCCTGCGACGCCTGCGGTTGGGGCGGGTCAACTTGGGTGAGTTGGAGCCGGGCGCATGGCGTTACCTGGACAGTGACGAGCGGTTTTAGAGCGCGTATCCGCGACTAATTTTTGGAGCTGTCGTTTTTATCAGAGCCTGCCACTCGGCGAGCGCCTGTGAACCGACGTTCCCAATAGGCTTGGCGCATGTCTTCCACCCGCACCTGTTGGCCCGGTTTGGGTGAGTGGATGAACTTGTTGTCGCCCACATAGATGCCCACATGGCTGAAGGTTTGGCGCATGGTGTTGAAAAACACCAAGTCCCCAGGTTCGAGGTCTTTTTTGTCGATTTTTTCGGTCACCGCCGCTTGGTCGCGGGCGCGCCGGGGCAACACCAAGCCCACACTTTGCTCGAACATGGAGCGCACAAAGCCGCTGCAGTCAAAGCCGGTGTCCGCATCGGTGCCTCCGCGCCGGTAGGGCACGCCCAAAAAGCCCATGGCATTGACCACCAATTCCGACGCTTTGTCGCCCACCGAGTTCCGCAACAAGGCCATCTGGGCCAAGACACCCCGGTCGGACAGGTAGCGCTCGATGTCGTCGGCGGCATTGTTGCTTGGCGCCGCATGGGCGCTGGCAACACAGCAAAGGACGAGGAGCACGCGTTTGAACATCCGGCCATTCTAGCCTGCGCTGTTTCAGTGCATGATTCAAGACCAGTGCCTAAGTGTTTGATTTCATTGAGGTTAATGGCCAGCCGCGATGACCAATTTCTGTCAGTACTCTTTTCTCAAAGCGTTGGCTTGTCCATCGCAAGGCCCAAGACCATGCCCGCTCTTGGGGACGCCATGGACCCACACCTGACCAAAGGCCGCGTGGCGCGAGCCATGTTGCGTGGTCAACTAGGATTTGATACGGATCATTTGCATGGCCGAGGCAATCAAACTTGAGACCTCGGTCATGTTGCCAGGAACAATCAGGGTCGCTTTAGCGTCAGAGGCGACCTTGCCATAGGCTTGAACGGCTTGTTCTGCGACTTTGAGCTGCACGGCTTGTTCGCCCCCAGGTTGACGGATGGCAGCTGCGATGCGTTCAATGGCTTGAGCTGTCGCATCAGCCACAGCCGTGATGGAAGCGGCCTCGCCCTGAGCTTTGTTGATGGCAGCTTGCTTTTCGCCCTCCGAACGCGCGATGAATGCTTCGCGCTCGCCGGTGGCGATGTTGATTTGTTCTTGCCGACGCCCTTCAGAGGCTGCAATCAGCGCGCGCTTGCCCCGCTCAGCGGTGATTTGGGCCTGCATGGCGTGCAAGATCTCCGCAGGAGGCGTGAGGTCTTTGATTTCATAACGCAGGACTTTGACGCCCCAGTTCATCGCCGCTTCGTCAATCGCGGCCACGACTTGGGCGTTGATGATGTCGCGCTCTTCAAAGGTTTTGTCGAGCTCGAGCTTGCCGATCACGCTGCGTAAACTGGTTTGCGCCAGCTGTGTCACAGCCATGATGTAGTTGGAGGAGCCATAGCTGGCAAGCCGCGGGTCAGTGACTTGAAAATACAAAATGCCATCGACTTGCAATTGCGTGTTATCTCGCGTGATGCAAACTTGGCTGGGCACGTCCAAAGGTATCTCTTTGAGGCTGTGTTTTTGGATCACATGGTCAATAAAGGGGAGCACAAAATTCAAGCCCGGTGTGAGGCTTGCGTGGTACTTGCCCAAGCGCTCCACCACCCAAGCGTTTTGCTGCGGCACGACCTTGACTGTTTTGATGATGAAAAAAACGGCAATGGCCAAAATGAGCAGGGCAATTTCCATGAACAGACCTTTCAGAGTGATTGAATTTTCTCTAAAACCAAGCGACTGCCGCTGATTTCAACGATCCGGTGCATACCGGCTTGAGCGGTTGCGTGGGGCAAAGTCAACGCCGTCCACACAGCCCCTCGATACTTGACCTGTGTTTGTCCTTGCGCATCCCATTCCTGGACCATGACCGTCTTGCCAATGTCTAGGTGCAAGTTGCTGTCGAGCAACGCGTTGCTGGCTTTTTGTCGAAGGTTGAGCACTGCGCCCCCGACGACGCCAAACAGGGCTGCCACAATGATTTGCCAAAGCACTGGGGCGCCCAAATAATGGCTGAGCGCAGCGGCTGCAGCCCCTAAAGCGAGCATCAACAAATAAAATGTGCCAGTCATCAATTCGGCCAGCACCAGGCCACCAGACAAAATCCACCACAGGGAGGCTGGGTCATTCAAAAGTGTCATCGTTACGTACTTCATAGGGGTCCTGTGTGAGGGCTCAAAAGTTACGGCTCAAAACCTTCGCGTTGCGATCCAAGACCGGGTAGGTCAAGAACACACAGCAAAAGGATGTCATGGAGGACTCTGTCTCCCACACTTGGGGGCTGCACGTGCTCTTTCATGATCTGGCGCTGTTTCAAGCTTGCATTTTTTGCCTGGCGATCCTGAACCCAGCTCCGTCCATCTGCATCTGTGGCGCCCGGGTGGTCCAGAACCCACCCATGTTGCATGGGGCCTGGGGGCAAGATAGATGGACTCATCAAAGCCATAACTGATTGCTTATTTAAGGTGTAGACGACTCAATATACTTCAAAACAATTACTTATTTATGTATTCGAATTGCTTCTTAAAACTTAGAGGACCGTACCGCTTACTTGGTCGACCCATGCACGGTTGAGGCAACAGAGCATGTGCGGCCTTCACGCTCGAATGAACTCTTCGCCGATACTTGCGGGCTTTGATAACCTCCTTTGAGAATGCCTATGCTGCTCGACGACCAAGACTCTCAACTGGTGCTGGTGGACTTCCAAGCCCGCCTCATGCCCGCCATTCACGAAGCCGAGCTGGTGTTGGCCAATGCCATGCGTTTGGCCCAAGCCGCCCATTGGATGGAGGTGCCCACCTGGGGGACCGAGCAAAACCCAGACAAACTGGGTGCAAACCCGGCTGAAATGCGTGCCCTGTGCCGCCGTACATTGCCCAAGATGAGTTTCAGCGCGTGTGCGGAAGGTTTGGTGGAGGTGTTGCGACCCGCTGCGCGCCCCGCTGGAGGCAATGCCCGAAGCCTGCCCAAGCATTTACAAAAAGCGGTCCCCCAAGACCCCAGCCGGCAAAGCATCGTCATTGCCGGCGTGGAAGCCCATGTGTGTTTGCTGCAAACAGCCCTGGAATTGTTGGAAGAAGAGTTTCAGGTTTGGGTGGTCACCGACGCCTGTGGTTCACGCACCGAGCGCAACCGCGATGCGGCCTTTGACCGCTTGGCGGGGGCAGGTGCCGAACTGGTCACCACCGAGATGGTGCTGTTTGAATGGTTGCGCACCGCTGAGGCTGATCCTTTCAAAGAGATTCAAGACCTCATCAAGTGAGCCCTCGCGGTGAAACCGCTGGCAAAGTCAGCTTGCAGCAAGTCCCGTCTCCTCATAATTATGAATTCAGATCGACGTCATACGAGGAGACACCAGCATGGTTGCGTACGCAGATTTTCACCGCCGTTCCATCGAGGATCGGGATGCGTTTTGGTCCGAACAGGCCCAACACATTGATTGGCAGACGCCACCCCAGCAAATCTGCGATTACAGCAACCCGCCTTTTGCCAAATGGTTTGTCGGCGGCACCACCAACTTGTGCCACAACGCGGTCGACCGCCACCTGAAAGACCGTGCCGACCAAGCTGCTTTGATCTTTGTGTCGACCGAGACCGATCAAGAAAAGACTTACACCTACCGCGACCTGCATGCCGAGGTGCAGCGCATGGCTGCCATCTTGATCGACCTGGGCGTGGTCAAAGGTGACCGTGTCTTGATTTACATGCCCATGATCGCCGAGGCGGCTTTTGCCATGTTGGCGTGTGCCCGCATTGGTGCCATTCACTCGGTGGTGTTTGGTGGCTTTGCCTCCCATTCATTGGCCACGCGCATCGAAGACGCGTCACCCAAGGTGATCATCAGTGCCGACGCCGGCTCACGCGGGGGCAAGGTTGTGCCCTACAAACCTTTGTTGGACGAAGCGATCCAGCTCTCGGCCCACAAGCCCGGCCACGTGATCATGGTTGACCGTCACCTGGCGCCTTTCACGGCAGTGGCCGGTCGCGACGTCGACTACGCCACCGAACGCGCCAAGCACATGAACACCCAGGTGCCCTGCGAGTGGGTGGAGTCCACCCACCCCAGCTACACGCTTTACACCTCGGGCACCACCGGCAAGCCCAAAGGCGTGCAGCGCGACACCGGCGGCTACACCGTGGCCTTGGCCGCCAGTATTCCGCACATTTACCAAGGCAAGCCGGGCGGCACCTTCTTTTGCACCAGCGACATCGGCTGGGTGGTGGGCCACAGCTACATCATTTACGGCCCCTTGATTGGTGGCATGGCCACCATCTTGTACGAAGGCTTGCCCATCCGGCCCGACGGTGGCATCTGGTGGAGCTTGGTCGAAAAGTACAAGGTCAACGTCATGTTCAGCGCGCCCACGGCCATTCGCGTGCTCAAAAAGCAAGACCCTGCGCTGCTCACCCAATACGACCTGTCCAGCTTGCAAGCGCTGTTTCTGGCAGGCGAGCCGCTGGACGAGCCCACGGCCAAATGGATTTCTGAGGGTTTGAATGGCAAAGCCATCATCGACAACTACTGGCAAACCGAAACTGGCTGGCCTATCTTGACCATTTGCAACGGGGTGGAAAAAGCCCCCAGCAAGTTTGGCTCGCCCGGCAAAGCGGTCTATGGCTACAACGTCAAGCTGGTGGACGACCAAACAGGGCTGGAGTTGACCGGTGCCAACCAAAAAGGCGTGCTGACCATCGAAGGCCCGCTGCCCCCAGGCAACTTGCAAACCATTTGGGGCGACGACAAACGCTTTGTCAGCACCTACTGGAACACGGTGCCCAACAAGCTGGTCTACAGCACCTTCGACTGGGCTGTGCGGGACGAGGATGGCTACTTCTTCATCTTGGGCCGCACCGACGACGTGATCAACGTGGCAGGCCACCGCCTGGGCACCCGTGAAATCGAAGAGAGCATTTCCAGCCACCCCAACATCGCCGAAGTTGCGGTGGTGGGGGTGGCCGATCAACTCAAGGGCCAAGTGGCCATGGCCTTTGCCATCGCCAAAGACGCTTCGGCCCTGGGCGACCCTGCCGCTCGCCTCAAGCTCGAAGGCGAGGTCATGAAGGTGGTGGACTCGCAACTCGGCGCGGTGGCGCGTCCATCGCGGGTGTTGTTTGTCACCGCCTTGCCCAAAACCCGCAGCGGCAAATTGCTGCGCCGGGCCATCCAGGCGGTCTGCGAGAAGCGGGATCCGGGCGACCTGACCACCATCGACGACCCCACCGCTTTGAAGCAGATTCAAGATCAGATCGCCTGACAAGGGGCTGAATCTCAACAAAATAAAGATCGCGACCCTCTTTTAGATCGATGGCACAATGCTAGATGTTTTCAGGCCCTTCCAGCCACTAACGCATCCGCCAATCGGTCCAGCCGTGTCGCGGAAGGTTTTTTTCAACCAGCTAATGTTCCCTGAAGGGGAACGGAGGTCAGCGCAATGAGCGAGACAAACGTCTACCAAGCCTATTCAGGCAACACCTACCTGTTCGGGGGCAATGCTCCGTACGTCGAAGAGATGTACGAGAACTATTTGGCCAACCCCGGCAGCGTCCCCGATTCCTGGCGAGAGTATTTCGATGCACTGCAGCATGTGCCCGCAGTCGATGGCTCCCATGCCAAAGACGTGCCCCACTTGCCCGTCATCAATGCTTTTGCTGAGCGTGCCAAGGCTGGCGGCACCAAGGTCGTCATGGCCAGTGCCGACGCCGAGATGGGCCGCAAGCGCACCGCTGCGCAGCAACTCATCGCCGCTTACCGCAACGTCGGTCAGCGTTGGGCAGACCTCGACCCCTTGAAGCGCACCGAGCGTCCGGCCATTCCAGACCTCGACCCTGCGTTCTACGGCTTCACCGATGCCGACCAAGAAACCGTGTTCGACACCAGCAACACCTTTTTTGGCAAGAACAACATGTCTTTGCGCGAGTTGCTCAACGCGCTGCGCGAGACCTACTGCGGCACCTTGGGCGCCGAGTACATGTACACCACCGACCAAGCTGAAAAGCGTTGGTGGCAGCAAAAGTTGGAAAGCATCCGCAGCAAGCCCAACTTCACCGCCGACAAGAAAAAACACATCCTGGACCGCCTGACCGCCGCCGAAGGCCTGGAGCGTTACTTGCACACCAAGTACGTGGGCCAGAAGCGCTTCTCGCTCGAAGGTGGTGAGAGCTTCATCGCGTCCATGGACGAGCTGATCCAATTGGCCGGCGCCAAGGGTGTCCAAGAAGTGGTGATCGGCATGGCCCACCGTGGCCGTTTGAACGTGTTGGTCAACACCATGGGCAAATTGCCCGCCGATTTGTTTGCCGAGTTTGACCACACCGCCCCCGAAGAATTGCCTGCCGGTGACGTGAAATACCACCAAGGTTTCAGTTCTGACGTGAGCACCGCGGGTGGCCCCGTGCACCTGTCGCTGGCGTTCAACCCGTCTCACTTGGAAATCGTCAACCCCGTGGTTGAAGGCTCCGTGCGTGCGCGCATGGACCGTCGTGACGATCCCAACGGCACGCAAGTGCTGCCTGTGCTCGTGCACGGTGACGCCGCTTTTGGTGGCCAAGGTGTCAACCAAGAAACTTTTGCGCTGGCGCAGACCCGTGGTTACTCCACCGGCGGCACGGTGCACATCATCATCAACAACCAAATCGGTTTCACCACCTCAGACCCACGCGACATGCGCTCGAGTGTGTTCTGTACCGACATCGTCAAGATGGTCGAAGCCCCGGTCTTGCACGTCAACTCTGACGATCCTGAAACCGTGGTGCTGGCCACCCAGCTGGCGCTGGAATACCGCATGACCTTCCGCAAGGACGTGGTGGTTGACATTGTGTGTTTCCGCAAGCTGGGTCACAACGAGCAAGACACGCCAGCACTGACTCAGCCGCTGATGTACAAAAAAATCGCGGCACACCCAGGCACCCGCAAGTTGTTTGCCGACAAATTGTCCGCACAAGGTTTGGGCGATGGTTTGGGCGATGAGATGGTCAAAACTTACCGCGCGGCTTTGGACGCTGGCAAGAACACCACCGACCCCGTGCTGACCAACTTCAAAACCAAGTTCACCGTGGACTGGGCGCCTTTCTTGGGCAAGAAGTGGACCGACGCAGGCGACACCGCCATCCCCATGGCCGAGTGGAAGCGCTTGGCCGAACGCATCACCACCATTCCTGAGTCCGTGACCCCGCACCAGTTGGTGAAGAAGGTGTACGACGACCGCGCTGCGATGGGCCGTGGTGAAGTTCCAGTGGACTGGGGCATGGGCGAGCACATGGCCTTCGCCTCCTTGGTGGCCAGCGGCTACCCGGTGCGTTTGTCCGGTGAAGACTGTGGCCGTGGCACCTTCACCCACCGCCATGCCGTGATTCACGACCAAAAGCGTGAAAAGTGGGACACCGGCACCTATGTCGCGCTGCAAAACGTGGCCGACAAACAAGCCCCGTTTGTGGTGATCGACTCGATCTTGTCCGAAGAAGCGGTGCTGGGCTTTGAATACGGCTATGCCTCCAACGACCCCAACACCATGGTGATTTGGGAAGCCCAGTTCGGCGACTTCGCCAACGGTGCCCAAGTGGTGATCGACCAGTTCATTGCCTCAGGCGAAGTCAAGTGGGGCCGCGTCAACGGCCTGACCTTGATGTTGCCCCATGGCTACGAAGGCCAAGGCCCCGAGCACAGCTCGGCCCGCTTGGAGCGCTTCATGCAATTGGCCGCCGACACCAACATGCAGATCGTGCAGCCGACCACGGCCAGCCAGATCTTCCACGTGTTGCGTCGCCAAATGGTGCGCGACTTGCGCAAACCGCTGATCATCTTCACACCCAAGTCCTTGTTGCGTAACAAAGACGCCACATCGCCTGTGTCTGAGTTCACCAAAGGCAGCTTCCAGACCGTGATTCCTGAGAACAAAGCGCTCAAGGCCGACAAGGTCAAGCGTGTCTTGGCTTGTTCGGGCAAGGTGTACTACGACTTGGTGAAAAAGCGCGAAGAGTTGGGTGCTGACGACGTGGCCATCGTGCGCGTGGAGCAGCTCTATCCCTTCCCGCACAAAGCTTTCGCTGCAGAACTCAAGAAGTACCCTAACGCTACTGAGTTGGTGTGGACGCAAGACGAGCCACAAAACCAAGGTGCTTGGTTCTTCGTGCAGCACTACATCCACGAAAACATGACTGCAGGTCAAAAACTGGGCTACTCAGGTCGCGCTGCTTCTGCTTCGCCTGCCGTGGGTTACTCACACCTCCACCAAGAGCAACAAAAAGCACTGGTTGAAGGCGCGTTTGGCAAGCTCAAGGGCTTCGTGCTGACCAAGTAAACCTCGTTCCAGAACAAAGAAATAAATCCAGAAAGAATTCATATGGCTATCGTAGAAGTCAAAGTTCCTCAGTTGTCCGAGTCCGTGGCCGAAGCCACCATGCTGCAGTGGAAAAAGAAAGTCGGCGACGCTGTTGCCGCAGATGAAATCCTGATCGACATCGAAACCGACAAAGTGGTGCTCGAAGTGCCCGCACCTGCTGCCGGTGTGTTGTCCGAAATCATCGTCGCCGATGGCGGCACCGTGGCGGCTGAGCAATTGATTGCCCGCATCGACACCGATGGCAAAGTCGCAGCCGCTGCGCCTGCCGCAGCCCCCGTTGCCGCTGCCGCCGCCCCTGTGGCTGCTGCCGCTGCGGTGTCCACCAGCAAAGCGGGGGTGGCCATGCCAGCCGCAGCCAAGCTAATGGCCGACAACCACTTGGCTGCAGGCTCGGTGGCAGGATCCGGCAAAGACGGCCGCGTCACCAAAGGTGATGTGCTGGCGGCCGTGGCTGCACCCAGTGTCATTCCTACGGGCGCACCCACCAAGGCCTTGCCACAGGTGGCAGCTCCTGTGGCCGTGAACTTGGGCGAGCGCCCAGAGCAACGCGTGCCCATGACCCGTCTGCGCGCGCGCGTGGCCGAGCGTTTGTTGCAATCGCAATCGACCAACGCCATCTTGACCACCTTCAACGAAATCAACATGGCGCCTGTCATGGAGATGCGCAAGCGCATGCAAGAGCGTTTCGAGAAAGAACACGGCGTCAAGCTGGGCTTCATGAGCTTCTTCGTCAAGGCAGCGGTGCACGCCTTGAAGAAATTCCCCGTCTTGAACGCCTCGGTCGATGGCAATGACATCGTCTACCACGGCTACTTTGACATCGGCATCGCCGTGGGTTCGCCCCGTGGCTTGGTGGTGCCCATCCTGCGCAACGCCGATCAAATGAGCTTTGCCGACATCGAGAAAAAGATTGCGGAATTTGGTGCCAAAGCCAAAGACGGCAAGCTGGGCATGGAAGAGATGACCGGTGGCACGTTCTCCATCAGCAACGGTGGCACTTTCGGCTCCATGATGTCGACCCCCATCATCAACCCACCGCAATCGGCCATTTTGGGCGTGCACGCGACCAAAGACCGCGCCATGGTGGAAAACGGCCAAGTGGTGGTACGCCCCATGAACTACTTCGCCATGTCCTACGACCACCGCATCATCGACGGCCGCGAGGCTGTGTTGGGCTTGGTCGCCATGAAAGAAGCGCTGGAAGATCCAGCCCGTCTGTTGTTTGATATCTAACAAAGGTCGTTCATGAGCAAACAATTCGACGTCGTCGTCATCGGGGCAGGCCCCGGTGGCTACATCGCAGCCATCCGTGCAGCCCAGTTGGGTTTTCAGGTGGCCTGTGTGGATGAGTGGCAAAACACAGCCGGTGGCCCAGCCCCTGGCGGCACCTGCACCAACGTGGGCTGCATTCCTTCCAAGGCTTTGCTCCAATCGAGCGAGCACTTTGACCATGCCAACCACCACTTTGAAGAGCACGGCATCAGCGCCACTGGCGTGAAGATGGACGTGGCCAAGATGATTGCCCGCAAGGACAATGTCGTGAAGCAAAACAACGACGGCATCTTGTACTTGTTCAAAAAGAACAAGGTCACCTTCTTCCACGGTCGTGGCAGCTTTGCGGCCAAGGCCGAAGGCGGCTATGAGATCAAAGTGGCAGGCAAGGCCGAAGAGTCGATCACCGGCAAACACATCATCATCGCCACCGGCTCCAGCGCACGCGCCTTGCCCGGTGTGCCGTTTGACGAAGTGAATGTGTTGTCCAACGACGGTGCTCTGCGCATCGGTGCGGTACCCAAGAAACTGGCCTTGATTGGCTCGGGCGTGATTGGCCTGGAGATGGGGTCGGTCTGGCGTCGTCTGGGTGCTGACGTCACCATCCTCGAAGGTTTGCCAACCTTCTTGGGTGCGGTGGACGAACAAATCGCCAAAGAAGCCAAAAAAGCCTTCGACAAGCAAGGCCTCAAGATTGAACTCGGCGTCAAAGTCGGTGAGATCAAGAATGGCAAAAAAGGCGTGTCGGTGGCCTACACCAACGCCAAAGGCGAAGCCATCACGCTGGATGCCGACAAACTGATCGTCTCCATCGGTCGCGTGCCCAACACCACGGGCTTGAACGGTGAAGCCGTGGGTCTGCAAGTTGACGAGCGTGGCGCCATCGTGGTCGATGCTGACTGCAAAACCAACTTGCCTGGCGTGTGGGCCGTGGGTGATGTGGTGCGTGGCCCCATGTTGGCCCACAAAGCCGAAGAAGAGGGCGTGGCAGTGGCAGAGCGCATCGCCGGTCAACACGGCCATGTCAACTTCAACACCATCCCCTGGGTCATCTACACCAGCCCTGAGATTGCATGGGTCGGCCGCACCGAGCAGCAACTCAAAGCCGATGGCGTGGCCTACAAGGCGGGAACTTTCCCGTTCTTGGCCAATGGTCGTGCCCGCGCTTTGGGCGACACCACCGGCATGGTCAAGTTCTTGGCAGACGCCAAGACCGACGAAATATTGGGCGTGCACATGGTGGGTCCGCAGGTGTCCGAGTTGATCTCTGAAGCCGTGGTGGCGATGGAATTCAAAGCCTCTGCTGAAGACATTGCGCGCATTTGCCACGCGCACCCGTCTTTGAGCGAAGCGACCAAAGAAGCCGCTTTGGCGGTCGACAAGCGCACGTTGAACTTCTGAACCTTCACGGTCGGTGTTCATCCCCGAGAGCCCGCCAGCGATGGCGGGTTTTTTTTGTGGCCTATCACTTTGAAGGACACGAACTTAACCCATGGTCCCCTGGAGATACAGCAGGCCAAGGCACAATACACCCCGTTATGTCAGTGCATGAAAACTACCAACGAGAACTCCAAGCCCGCGGCTTTCAAAGTGACCCGGCACAGTTGCGCGCCATTGATGCGCTTGAGCGCTGTGCCACGGAGTGGGCAGCTTACAAAAACAAGCGTTCGAGCACTCTGAAAAAGCTGGTCAATCGACCGCCTATTCCCCGTGGGGTCTACATGTTTGGCGGGGTGGGGCGCGGCAAAAGCTTTTTGATGGATTGCTTTTTTGACGCGGTGCCGATCCAGCGCAAGACGCGTCTGCATTTTCATGAGTTCATGCGCGAGGTACACCGCGAATTGCGTGAGTTGCAAGGCACGGCCAATCCTTTGCAGGTGCTGGGACACAAGATGTCCAAGCGCTACAAGCTGATTTGCTTTGATGAATTCCATGTGGCTGAGATCACCGACGCCATGATCTTGCACCGACTGCTCACCGCCTTGTTTGACAACGGCGTGGGTTTTGTCACCACCTCCAACTTCAAGCCCGATGACTTGTACCCGGGTGGCATGCACCGCGACCGCATCTTGCCCGCGATCGATTTGCTCAATGCCAATTTGGACGTGATCAATGTCGACAACGGCACCGATTACCGCCGTCGTGTGCTGGAGCAAGTGGACCTCTACCACACCCCCTTGAGCGCTGCTGCGGATGCGGCGATGGGGCAGACCTTTGACCGACTGGCCGAGTGCCCCGATGAAGACTCGGTCTTGCACATCGAGGCCCGTGAAATCAAGGCCCGCCGACGCGCCGGTGGCGTGGTGTGGTTCGATTTCAAGGCGCTGTGCGGCGGCCCCCGGTCGCAAAACGACTACCTGGAAATTGCCACCCAGTTCCACACCGTGCTGTTGAGTGATGTGCCCTATATGCCGGTGAACAAAGCCTCCGAGGCACGGCGTTTCACGTGGTTGGTGGACGTGTTGTACGACCGCCGGGTCAAGCTGATCATGTCGGCGGCAGTGCCGCCTGAGCAGCTCTACACCGAGGGGCCTTTGGTGCACGAGTTTCCACGCACCGTGTCTCGTTTGAACGAGATGCAGTCGGCCGAATTTTTGGCCCTGGAGCGGCGCACGGTGGACACCACGCTCACATGAAGTCCTTGTTGCTTGGTGCTCTGTGGTGGGGGCTGGCTTGCGCCGTGCAAGCCCAGTGGCCTAGCCCTGATGAACTCAAAGCCCAGAGCGCTGTGCTGGATGCGCGCCGCTTGGCCTTGGACGATCAGTACAAACAAGAAATGCGTTTGTGCTACCAAAACTTTGATGTCACCAGCTGCCGTTTGCAAGCCCGGGACAAGCAAATTCAAGCCAATGCACAACTGCGCAAAGACGAGTTGGCCCATAAAAATCTGGAGCGCCAGATCAAGAGTGCCCAGGCCCAGCAGCGTTCGCTCGAGCGAGACAGCCAAGAGCAGCAACAGCAGGCCGATCGCGAGCAAGCGGTGAAGGCCGCTCGCGAACGAGAACAAAGCCAGGCAGACAAACTCTCTGAGCATGCCGCCAAGGGCGGGCAGCGAGAGGCCTACGAACAAAAACAGCGTGAGGCGCAGGCGCACCGTGACGACCTTGAAAAAATGCGACGCGAGCGCAACGCCAAACCGGCGAAACCTTTGCCTGTGCCAGGGACTGCGCCATGACGTTTGAGAATTTGCGATCTCCCGATCGCCAGCTCATCGAGTTGCGCATGGAGCATGCCGATTTGAATGCCAGCATTGACCGCTTGAGTGGGATTGTCCCTTTGGACGAGCTGTTGTTGCGCCGTCTCAAAAAGCGCCGCTTGGCCTTGCGCGACCAGATCCATCAGATCGAACGCGACCTTGAACCCAAAGAGCCGGCCTGATGGACAACCCGTTGCGCGACATGGTGCAAGAGGCCTTTGCCCCTCTGGGCGTGTTGGCGCGCGCCACGGATCAGTTCCAACCTCGTCCCGGCCAAACCGACATGGCCTTAGCGGTCGCCGATGTGGTCGCCCATGGGGGCAGTTTGGTGGTGGAAGCCGGCACTGGGGTGGGCAAAACCTTTGCTTATTTGGTGCCCGCCTTGCTCAGTGGCGAGCGGGTGTTGTTGTCCACCGCGACCAAAGCCTTGCAAGACCAGTTGTTTGCCCGCGATTTACCGCGCTTGGTTCAAGCGCTCAACTTGCCGGTGCGCTTGGCCCTGCTCAAAGGCCGCGGCAGTTACCTCTGTACCCACCGCATGGAGATGGCGCGCCAGGGCAGCAGTTTGCCCGACCGCACCACAGCGCATTTATTGGCCAAAGTGGAGACCTGGTCCCACGCCACCCAGACGGGGGACTTGGCTGAGCTGCCTGGGCTCGACGAGCGTTCGCCTTTGATTCCGCTGATCACCTCCAACCGAGACAACTGTTTGGGCTCGCAGTGCCCCAAGTTCAAAACCTGCCATGTGAATGCGGCGCGGCGCGAGGCCTTGGGGGCCGATGTGGTGGTCATCAACCACCACTTGTTTTTTGCCGACATGGCGGTGCGTGAAACGGGCATGGCCGAGTTGTTGCCCTCGGTGCGCGTGGTCATCTTTGACGAAGCGCATCAGTTGAACGAAACCGGGGTTCAGTTTTTGGGTCACCAATTGGGCACGGCGCAATTGCTGGACTTGACGCGCGACATGTTGGCCACGGGCTTGCAACTGGCGCGCGGTTTGGCCGATTGGCAAGGCGCATCGTCCATGCTGGAGCGCGCCACCCGTGAGCTGCGCTTGGTGGCGGGCAAACGCCCGGGCGCACAAAAGTTGCGTTGGACGGGCGAGGCGCCTGAAGGGATTCACCCCGAGGCCTGGAGCTTGGCACTGCAAGACCTGGGGGCCGCCTGCGTACAAGCTTTGCGGGCTTTGGAGACGGTGAGCGAGTTGGCCCCCGATTTTGTGCGCATGTTCGAGCGCGTGGCGGCTATTGCCCAGCAAGTGGATGCCTTTTTGAAGCCCTGTGCGGCAGAGGCGGTGCGCTGGGTGGATATCTCGGCTTCACAAGTCCGCTTGATGGAGGCGCCATTGGACATTGCCCAAAGCGTGCGCGACAAGTTGATGGTCTCTCAGCCCACGCCTTCAGAGGCGCCAGACAGCCACACGGATGAACGCCCCAGAGCTTGGGTGTTCACCTCGGCGACTTTGGGTGACGATGACCGTTTGAGCTGGTTCACCGAGCCCTGTGGCTTGGAGTCGGCCAAGGTGTTGCGTGTCAGCAGTCCTTTCGATTACCCGAACCAGGCCAGCGTGTATGTGCCACGCCATGTGGTGCGCCCCAATGACCCCGCACACAGCGCCCAAGTGGCCCAACTGGCCAGCGATGCGGTGCGCCGCTTAGGGGGGCGTACGTTGGTGCTGACCACCACCTTGCGGGCCTTGCGCGCCATCGGTGAGTTGATGAAGCAGCAACTCGACGGCAGTGGCATCGAGGTGCTGGTCCAAGGCGAATGGCCCAAGCGGCACTTGATGGCGCGTTTCCGTGAAGGCGCGCAGGCAGGCGAGGGCGGCTGTGTGTTGGTGGCTTCGGCCACGTTTTGGGAAGGCTTTGATGTACCGGGCGACGCGCTGCAACTGGTGGTGATCGACAAGTTGCCGTTTCCGCCACCCAACGACCCCTTGGTCGAAGCGCGCAGCAAACGGTTGGAGTCACAAGGCCGCAGTGCCTTCAACGATTATTTTGTGCCTGAAGCGGTGGTGGCTTTGAAGCAAGGTGCAGGACGTTTGATTCGCCGTGAAACCGACCAAGGCTTGTTGGTCCTGTGTGACAACCGCTTGGTGACCACGGGGTATGGCAAGCGATTGCTGGCTGCTCTGCCAGCCATGCGCCGCCTTGACAGCGACGAGGAACTGGCTCAAGCCTTGGAGGCGCTCAAACTCAGCGCCATCACCACAGCTTCCACCACGGTTTTTTAGCGCCAGCAGCTCGCTCGGGGTAAAGATAGAGCGTGTCGGGGTAGGTGGCTTCCAGCACGCGGCGGGTGTCGTCGCGCAACTGCACCAGGCCCAATCGGTCATACGACTGGTACATGATGAACAGGGCTTCTTCGACCGCGGGCACATCGCGGTATTCGTTGACCGTGGTCTGCGCACGGTTGACGGCAGCCACATACGCACCACGCTTGAAGTAGTAGCGCGCCACATAGACGTTGGAGCGGGCCAAGGAGTTCTTGATGTAGGCCATGCGCTGGCGGGCATCGGGGCTGTACTTGGAGTCAGGGAAACGGGTGGTCAACTCACGGAAAGCTTCGAATGAGTCTTTGGCTTGCTTGGGGTCGCGTTCAGCCAAGTCTTGACTGGCGAGCGCTGAAAAAAGTCCAAGGTTGTCATTGAAGTTCACCAAACCCTTGAGGTAAAGCGCGTAGTCCAACGCGGGGCTGGCTGGGTTGAGTTTGATGAAGCGATCCAAGGTCGCGACCGCTTGCACGGGTTCGTTGGTTTTGAACTGAGCCCATGCTTTGTCAATTTGGGCTTGCAGGGCCAGTGGCGTGCCGGCCGCGCGTCCTTCGAGCTTTTCGTAGTAACCAATGGCCTTGTCGTAGGCACCCAAAGACATTTCGTCTTTGGCTTCGGCGTAGAGCTTTTCAACCGTCCAGTTGGCCGTGGCGTCTTTTTCTGCGGCGCATCCAGACAAAAGAATGGCGCCGAGCAAGCCCAAAGCCATCCACACCACCGATAATTTGAGTCGTAACACCACAGGCTACTTTCTTGAAGCAAAGACAAACCATTCTATCGGCAGTGCCGACATCCATCACCCCTACCGAGGGGGATGCTTTGCTGGACGACACGGTCGATGTGGTGGAGGGCCCCGAGGAGGAGCGGCGTGAGCTGGACATTCCCATCACGCTGCATGGCGAGCGCTTGGACCGAGCCTTGGCGATTCTGTTGCCTGAGTTTTCACGCAGTTTTTCTCAGCAACTCCTGAGCGAGGGATGTGTCAGCAGTCTCTTGCCTGAGCTGCATGACGTTCACAAGGCCTCGGCCCGCGTGCGCATGGGGCAGCGCTACCGCGTGACCTTGCGACCTACGCCGCAAAGTCAGGCGTTCAAACCCGAAGCTATGGACTTGGATGTGGTCTACCAAGACGATGATTTACGGGTCCTGCACAAGCCTGCGGGTTTGGTGGTGCATCCAGCCCCTGGCAATTGGAGTGGTACCTTGCTCAATGGTTTGTTGGCGCTCGATCCTCAAGCCGTCATGCTGCCCAGGGCAGGCATCGTGCATCGCTTAGACAAAGACACCAGTGGCTTGATGGTGGTGGCGCGCAGTCGCCGCTGCATGGACGCTTTGGTGGCCATGATTGGCGCCCGCGAGGTGCACCGCGAATACTTGGCCATCGCTTACCGCGCTTGGAATGGCGCCAAACGGCGCGAAGTCGAGGCCGCTGTGGGGCGTGACCCTCGCAACCGCTTGCGCATGGCGGTGGTCGATTTGACGCGACAAAGTGGCAAAGAAGCCCACACCACGTTGGATTGCTTGGACTCCCAAGACGAGGCCTGTTTGGTGCAGTGCACGCTGCACAGCGGGCGCACCCACCAAATTCGGGTCCACATGGCGCACATTGGCCACCCCTTGTTGGGCGACTCCTTGTATGCCGGCCCCATGGGGCTGGGGATCACCCGCCAAGCGCTGCACGCTTTTCGCTTGAGCTTTGCCCACCCCATCACCGCGAAACCCCTGGTGTTTGAGTTGGAGTTGCCGCCCGACATGGTCAGCGTCTTGGCGGCCATGGGGCTAGCGCGCCCGGCTTGAATCCAGGGCCCAAGTGCTGCGCTTACAATGCAAGGGCACGCTTGTGAAAGCGGTGAGCCCTTTGGCTCTGACTTGCGATTGCTCTCAACCCAGGTGGTACCTCACCCCTGATGCATTGCCCTTGACCGTCCCGAGATAGATTTTCGGGGCCCCTTATCAATCTTGCCCCGGAATATTGCAGACGATGAATACCGTCGATGCCAAGCGTGTCCTAGAGACCGCATTGATTTGTTCGCACCAACCCCTGCCTGTGCGTGAGCTGCGCGTGTTGTTCCAAGA
Source organism: Limnohabitans sp. (assembly GCF_046052825.1). Taxonomy (GTDB): domain Bacteria; phylum Pseudomonadota; class Gammaproteobacteria; order Burkholderiales; family Burkholderiaceae_C; genus Limnohabitans. The sequence goes on along the minus strand of NZ_JAVLFP010000027.1, from coordinate 25,646 downwards.
TGCTTTGGGCGCCGACACCATCAAAACCCTGCTCGAAGACTTGCAACAAGACTGGGCGCAGCGCGGTGTGGAATTGGTCGAAGTGGCCACCGGATGGCGTTTCCAAAGTCGCCCACAGATGCGCGAATACTTGGACCGCTTGAACCCTGAAAAGCCGCCCAAATACAGCCGTGCCGCCATGGAAACCCTGGCCATCATCGCCTACCGCCAGCCGGTCACACGCGGGGACATGGAAGACATTCGCGGTGTGACCATCAACTCCTTGGTGCTCAAACAGCTCGAAGACCGCGGCTGGGTGGAAGTGATTGGCCACCGCGAAACCGTGGGACGCCCATCGTTGTATGCCACCACGCGCCAGTTTTTGGACGATTTAGGCTTGGCCTCTTTGGATCAACTGCCCATCTACGACACGGCGCAAGCACAGGCCAACGCCTTCGCACGGCTGAGTGACGAAGAACCCGAGTCGCAAATGCGCATGGCACTGGAAGATGCTGTGAACGCACAAAACCAGCCGGTCGTGGCCGAGGCCCAGCCCTCATCGCCCGATGACGCGGCCCAGACGCTTGAGCACCCTGCCGCTGAACCCAGTCCACCGATCAATCCTGCCGTAGATGGCGAAGAAGAACCCCATGCATCCTGAAAACCACGACGACGGGGCCACCTTGCCCCACGAGCCGGTGATCGAGTTCGCCGACGTCGTGTCAGGCGAGTTTGACGTCGAAGCCACCCGCGAAGACGGGGGCCTGAGCAAACGCGTGTTGTTGCCGCAACCCGAGTCGCCCAAGCTGCACAAGGTGTTGGCGCAGTCGGGTCTGGGATCGCGCATCGAGATGGAAAAACTGATCGCCCAAGGCCATGTGGCGGTCAACAACGTGCCCGCCCACGTCGGTCAGCGGGTGCAGTTCGGCGACCAAATCAAGGTCAACGGCAAGCAGCTCAAAGTGCGCATTGCACCCCCGCCACCACGTGTGATCGCGTACCACAAGCCAGCCGGTGAAGTGGTGACCAACGATGACCCGCAAAACCGACCCACCGTGTTTCGCCGTTTGCCGCGCCTGTACCAAGGCAAATGGCAGTCGGTGGGGCGCTTGGACTTGAACACCGAAGGCTTGCTCTTGTTCACCAGCTCTGGCGAGTTGGCCAACCAGCTGATGCACCCACGCTTTGGTTTGCAGCGCGAATACGCGGTGCGCTCTTTGGGCAAGCTCAGCATGGAGCAAAAGCAGCAATTGGTGGATGGCATTCAACTCGACGATGGTCCGGCCCAGTTTGGCTCGATCGAAGAGGGCGGTGGCGAAGGCTCCAATTGTTGGTACCGAGTCACCATCTCCGAAGGCCGTAACCGCGAGGTGCGCCGCATGTTTGAAGCGGCGGGCCATGCGGTCAGCCGGTTGATCCGCATTCGTTATGGCGCCATGGTGCTGCCACGTGGCTTGAAACGCGGCGCTTTTGTCGAGTTGGGCGAGCGTGACATCCGCGCCCTGATGGAGGCTGCGGGTGCGCAGGCTCCCCTAGAGAGCGGCCCAGCCCACAACCACCGCACCGAGCGAGCCAGCAGCCGCCGTCGCGGCAACAGTGTGGGCCCCCGTCCTTCTTACCCGCGTGCCCCCGAAGAGCGCAACACAGGCCCCGAGCGCTTGGTGCGCACCGAGCGCAAACGGGGCGGCAAAACGCCTCCCATGCCGGTGCGGGAAGCCCAACCGGATCCGATGCAAACCTCGGTCGGCTACATCGGTGCCGACAGTTTTGACATGGAACGTCAGCGCAAAAAAGACGGGCAACGCGCTTTCAAAGCGGGTCTGGTGCGCGGTGGCAAGCCGGTGACGGGAGGGCGTGCGCCCGCGCTGCCTAAGCGTGGCGGACGTGGCCCACGCTGACCCTGGGCCCAGACCTCTGACCGGCCCGTGTGGGTGACTCAGAACGGTTAAAATAAGCGGCTTCGCAGTTGGCGAACCAAAGTTTTTAAAACGACTCCTTAGGAAAATAGAAAATGACGATCGAACGCACCCTCTCCATCATCAAGCCTGACGCCGTGGCCAAAAACGTGATTGGCCAGATCTACGCCCGTTTTGAGGCCGCTGGTTTGAAAGTGATCGCCGCTCGCATGGCCCATCTGTCGCGTGGCGAAGCTGAAGCTTTTTACGCGGTTCACAAAGAGCGTCCTTTCTTCAAAGACTTGGTCGACTTCATGGTCTCCGGCCCCGTCATGATCCAAGTCTTGCAAGGTGAAAACGCGATTTTGAAAAACCGTGACCTGATGGGCGCGACCGATCCCAAGAAAGCCGCTGCCGGCACCATCCGTGCTGACTTTGCAGACAGCATCGACGCCAATGCGGTCCACGGTTCCGACGCAGCTGAAACCGCTGCCGTTGAAATCGGTTTCTTCTTTGCCGGCATGAACGTTTACGGTCACTAAGAGGCAAACGAGGTGGCGGCTCTGAGCCGTTGCTTCACTGCACACCATGACGGCCAACCTGCTTGATTTTGATCTTGACGGTTTGGCCGTTTTTTGTGAGCGTTTGGGCGAGAAGCGTTTCCGCGCCACCCAGCTGTTTCGCTGGATCCACCAAAAGGGCGCCCAAGACTTTGACCAGATGAGCGATTTGGCCAAGTCTTTGCGGGAGAAGCTCAAAACCTGTGCCCACGTTGAGGCCCTCAAACCAATTTCGCAGCATGACTCCACGGATGGCACCATCAAGTGGTTGTTCGATGTGGGGGATGGCAACGCCGTCGAGACGGTGTTCATTCCGGAAGACGACCGGGGCACTTTGTGTGTCTCATCCCAAGCCGGCTGTGCGGTGGGGTGTCGGTTTTGTTCGACCGGACACCAAGGATTCAGCCGCAATTTAACTTCGGGCGAGATCATCGCTCAGCTCTGGTTTGCAGAGCACTTTTTGCGGAAAAAATTCAACACGTCCGATCGCGTGATCTCCAACGTGGTGATGATGGGCATGGGCGAGCCGCTGCAAAATTACCATGCGTTGGTGCCAGCCCTGCGCACCATGCTCGACGACCATGGCTATGGCTTGTCGCGCCGTCGTGTCACGGTGTCGACCTCGGGCGTGGTGCCCATGATCGACCGCTTGGGCGACGACTGTGCGGTGGCGCTGGCGGTCTCTTTGCACGCACCCACCGATGCTCTGCGTGACAATCTGGTCCCTCTGAATCGCAAGTACCCTTTGGATGAATTGATGGAGGCCTGTCGCCGTTACTTGGCCCATGCGCCGCGCGACTTCATCACCTTTGAATACTGCATGCTCGATGGGGTCAATGACCAACCCGAGCACGCACAGGCCCTCATTGCTTTAGTCAAACCTAAGCGTGGTGCGGGCGAGCCGGTGCCGTGCAAGTTCAACCTGATTCCCTTCAACCCATTTCCGGCATCAGGCCTGACGCGCTCAAGTGCGGCCACGGTCAAAGCCTTTGCCGAGCAACTCAGCGCTGCAGGCATCGTCACCACCGTGCGTAAAACCCGGGGCGATGACATCGATGCCGCCTGTGGTCAATTGGCCGGCGACGTGAAAGACCGCACACAGGTGGACGCACGCATGGCCAAACAGCGCGTGATTGCGCTCACGCAGGTGGCGTCATGAGCCCTTTGCGCGGGCGCTTGCCACGTGTGGGTTGGGTCTGGGCTTGCCTGGCCCTGTGCTTGGGCGTGTTGTGGGGCTGCGCCTCTTCAGACGCCAGCCGCCTTGACGCTTTGACCACCCCTGAGCCCGATGCTTTGCGTGAGCGCGCCATGCGGCGTTTGAGCTTGGCCACGGCCTATTTTGAACAAGGCCAGAACGAGGTGGCCCAGCAAGAGGTGAGGGCGGCTTTGCAAATCGATCCCCAATTCGCCGAAGCCTATAGCTTGCTTGGCTTGATCCACCAACGCGGCAATGCCACGCCATTGGCCGAACAAAGTTTTGTGCAAGCGCTGCGTTTGGCATCGGTGGGTGGCCGACCTGCCGAGTTAGCCGCTGTTCAGCACAACCATGCTTGGTTTTTGTGCCAGCAAGACCGCTTCGATGAAGCGCAAGCCCAATTCAACCTGGCTTTGTCGCAGCCGCTTTACCGCCAACAAGCCAAAACCTGGATGGTTCAAGGCCTGTGCCAGCAGCGTGCGGGCCGGGTGAGTCAGGCACGCGTGAGTTGGCAAACCTCTCTTCAGTTGGAGCCCGGCAACCCCATCACGCGTTACCAACTCTCGCTCTTGGATTGGCAAAATGCCAACCCAGCGCAGGCGCAAGCCACCTTGACACCCCTCAATGCCAGCCCTCAAGCCACCGCCGCCAGTTTGTGGCTGGGCATTCAACTCGCGCGTGCTTTGGCACAAGCTCAAGAACAGCAAGCCTTGTCTTTGCTGTTGGCGCAGCGTTTTCCCCATTCGGACGAAGCCCAAGCTTTGACCCGGCAAAAATTTTGAAGATCAATGACCCAAGAGACACCGATTTCTGTTGAAGAAACCCCCATCGCGCCCAACGAAGCCGTGATGTCCTCTAGCGCAGGCACTGTGCTGCGCGGTTACCGAGAAAAATTGGGTGTCAAGCTGGATGTCTTGGCCTCCACCTTGCGCGTGCCCGAAGCCAAACTTCAAGCGCTTGAAGATGACCGCTTGGACTTGTTGCCCGATGCGGTGTTCGCGCGCGCTTTGGCCTTGGCAGTGTGCCGCCATCTCAAGACCGATGCCACCCCAGTGCTGGCTTTGTTGCCCGGGCAAGATGTGTCCCGTTTGGCTGTGAAAGATGAACGCGGCATTGACAGCCCGCTGCATCGCCCGTCCTTTTTGCCGCAGTCCAGCTTTTTAGTTATCCAAGGCTTTTTCACTCCCATGCGCAGCGCTGCATGGGTGGTGTTGGGTTTGGCCGTCTTGTTGGCGGTGTGGCCGGATGTGCCACTGTGGACAGCTTCGCCCAAGCAAGAAGCCGCCTCGGAAGCCGCCGTGGAGGTGCCTGTTCCTGCGGTCGTGCTTCCTCCCGTGTTGGAGAGTGTGCCTCCCGCAGAGGTCAGCACCCAACAGATGGTGATCACCCCAGTTCAGTCGAGCGCAATCGCGCCTCCCGCATCCTCAGCCTCTGGAGCCAACAATGGACGTTGATTCGCAAGCCATTTCTTTCTCCCAACCCAAAGCGCGGCGCAGTCTGCAAGCGCGTGTGGCCTGGGGTGACCATGTGGTGACGGTGGGCGGCGACGCGCCTGTGCGTGTGCAGTCGATGACCAACACCGACACGGTAGATGTGATCGGCACGGCCATTCAAGTCAAAGAACTGGCCTTGGCGGGTTCGGAGATGGTGAGACTGACGGTCAACACGCCCGAGGCGGCGCAAGCCGTGCCCCATGTGCGCGAACAGCTCGACCGCATGGGCATCCAGGTGCCACTGATTGGCGACTTCCACTACAACGGCCACCGTCTGTTGACCGATTACCCCGACTGCGCCCAAGCGCTGTCCAAATACCGCATCAACCCCGGCAACGTGGGCAAAGGTGACAAACACGACAAACAGTTTGGCCAAATGATCGAAGCGGCCATGCGCTACAACAAAGCGGTGCGCATTGGTGTGAACTGGGGCAGCTTGGACCAAGAGTTGTTGGCGCAGCTGATGGACACCAATGCCCAGCGTGCGCAGCCCTTTGATGCCAAGCAGGTGATGTACGAAGCCCTCATCACCTCGGCCATCGACTCCGCCAAGTTGGCCGAATCGATGGGCATGGCGCCCGAGCAAATTTTGCTCAGTTGCAAAGTCAGTGGGGTGCAAGACCTGATCGCGGTGTACCGCGAGCTGGCCCAGCGTTGCAATTACCCGCTGCACCTGGGGCTCACCGAAGCTGGCATGGGCACGCGCGGCACTGTGGCCAGCGCAACCGCTTTGTCGATCTTGCTGCAAGAAGGCATTGGCGACACCATCCGCGTGTCGCTCACACCGCAGCCCGGTGAAGCGCGCACCCAAGAGGTGGTGATTGCCTCTGAAATTTTGCAAGCCTTGGGGCTGCGTGCCTTTGTGCCGAGCGTGACCGCTTGTCCGGGCTGTGGCCGCACCACCAGCACCACCTTCCAAGAGTTGGCCAAAGAGATCGACGACTTCTTGCGCGCCCAAATGCCGGTGTGGCGCAGCCAGTACCCTGGGGTGGAAAACCTCAAGGTGGCGGTGATGGGCTGCATCGTCAACGGACCCGGAGAGAGCAAGCATGCTGACATTGGCATCAGCTTGCCAGGCAGTGGTGAGGCCCCCGCAGCCCCCGTGTTCATTGATGGTGAAAAGGCCATGACCTTGCGTGGCGACAACATTGCCCGCGAGTTCCACCACATTGTTGAAACCTATATCGAAAAACGCTTTGGTTGAACGCCAAAGCGCCATGGAAACGCTGTGACTTCTGAGAACGACAAACCCCAATCCCCCGTTGCCAAGCCTGCCAAACCTCAGGCCTTGACCGCCGTCAAAGGCATGAACGATTTGCTGCCGCCAGCCTCTGCCCACTGGGAGTGGCTGGAAGACAAAGTGCGTGGCTTGATGGCCCGGCATGCCTACCGCAACCTGCGCACCCCGATCGTGGAGCCCACGGCCTTGTTTGTGCGTGGCTTGGGCGAGGTCACCGACATTGTGGAAAAGGAGATGTACTCCTTTGAAGACCGTCTCAACGGCGAGCAGCTCACCTTGCGCCCCGAAGCCACGGCCGGTGTGGTGCGCGCGGTGGTGGAACACAACATGCTCTACGACGGCGGCAAACGCCTTTACTACATGGGGCCGATGTTTCGCCACGAACGCCCGCAACGAGGCCGCTATCGCCAGTTCCACCAGATCGGCGCAGAAGCCTTGGGTTTTCCGGGGGCCGAGGTCGATGCTGAACTGATAGTGTTGGCTGCCACCTTGTGGCAAGAGCTGGGCTTGCAGGACGTGCGCCTGGAACTCAACAGCTTGGGCCAGCCGTCGGAACGCGCCGCCCATCGCGCTGCTTTGATCGCCCATTTGGAGCAGCACCAAGACGTGCTAGACGAAGAAGCCAAACGCCGCTTGCACAGCAACCCGCTGCGCATCTTGGACACCAAAAATCCAGCCATGCAAAACGTGGTCGAAGCTGCCCCGAAGTTGATTGACTTTTTGGGTGAAGCGTCGCTGGCCCACTTCAACGCGGTGCGTGCCATTTTGGACGCCAGCGGCGTCAGCTACCGCATCAACCCACGCTTGGTGCGGGGCATGGACTACTACAACCTCACCGTGTTTGAGTTTGTGACCGACCGTTTGGGTTCGCAAGGCACGATTTGCGGCGGCGGACGCTATGACTATTTGATGGAACAGGTGGGTGGCAAGCCCGCTCCTGCCGTGGGTTGGGCTTTGGGCGTTGAGCGCGTTCTGGAGTTGCTGAAAGAACAAGGCACCTTGCCTGACCCCGAGGGGCCTGACGTTTACGCCATCGTGCCCGATGCTTCGGCCTTGCCCTTGGTGTTTGCCACTTTGAAGTCCTTGCGCACCCATGGGTTGTCAGCCCAAATGCATGCGGGCACAGGGGAGGGCATGGGCAGCATGAAGTCGCAGTTCAAAAAGGCCGATGCCAGTGGCGCACGGTTTGCCCTGATTTTTGGTGGAGACGAATTGGCGCGCGCCGAGGTGACCCTCAAGTCATTGCGTGACGGCGAAGGTGCGCAAGTGTGTGTCCCGTTGAGCCAAGTGCCGCAAGCCTTGACACAGCGCCTCGCCGCTTCAAGCACGCCCCTACAATCTGTTTAAATTTTTAGCAAGCTCTGACCACCATGGCATCCCATCTCGACCTTGAAGAACAAGAACAAATCGATGAACTCAAGCACTTTTGGAAGCGCTGGGGCGATTGGATCACCTGGGCGAGCATTGCCGTCTTAGGCAGTTACGCGGCCTGGATGGGTTGGCAGTCGTGGTCTGCGAAACAAGCGGCCCAGTCGTCGGCCCTGTATGACACGGTGGAGCGCGCCGCACTCAGCGCCGACATGGCCTTGCTGGACCGCTCGGTGGCCGACATCGAAGATAAGTTTGCGGGAACCAGCTATGCCCAACAGGCCGCTTTGTTGGCAGCCCGCATCTACCAAGAAAAAGCACGACCTGCGGATGCGCGCAAGCAACTCACTTGGGTCATCGACCACTCTGACGATGCCGGTTACCAAGCCTTGGCAAGATTGCGTTTGTCTGCCTTACAGATCGAAGACAAAGCCTTTGATGCTGCGCGACAACAACTGGCGGCGAAAGTGCCTGCTGCTTTTGCGCCCTTGGTGGCCGACCGTTTGGGTGACATCGACATGATCGAGAAAAAAACGGCCGACGCCATTGCCCATTACCAACAAGCTTGGAAAGGCTTTGACGCCAATGCCGAGTACCGCCGTTTGGTGGCGGTCAAGTTGGCGGCGCTCGGGGCTGACCCTGAAGAATCTGCCGCAAAGGAAACCTCCAAGTGAACACCCTCCTCAGGTCTGTGATGTCTAAGCTCCTTGTGTTGGGCCTGTGCGCCGGACTGCTGGCGTGCTCTGGGCCATCGCGCCCCAAACCTGAGGACGTGTCGGTGGTTCCTGTGCTGCAAGAGGTCACCACCCGTTGGACGGCGCAAATTGGCGCCGTGGATTTTCCATTGGTGGTCGCGGTGCATGCTGACCGAGTGGCGCTGGCCAACAGCCAGGGCGTTGTCACTGTGCTTTCTGCCACAACCGGCAAAGACATTTGGCGCCTCAATTTGAACCAAACTTTGGCTGCGGGTGTTGGCAGCGATGGCCAGCAAGTGGCCGTGGTCACGCGCGACAACCAATTGGTGGTGCTCAAAGACGGTTTGGTGCAATGGCGCCAGACCATCTCAGCACAATCGTTCACTGCGCCCCTGATTGCCGGTGGGCGGGTTTTTGTGCTGACGGCCGATCGATCGGTGCTGGCCTTTGACGGCGCCAATGGCGCCAAGCTCTGGACCCAGCAACGCCCCGGTGAGCCCTTGGTGCTCAAGCAAGCGGGCGTTTTGCTGCCCTTCAAAAACACCTTGGTCGCTGGGATGTCAGGCCGCTTGACAGGTCTTGACCCCAACACGGGCGCCATCCGATGGGAGTCTGCCATTGCCACGCCACGTGGCACGAACGACATGGAGCGTTTGGTGGATTTGGTCAGCCCTGCCGACCGTGTGGGGGATGTGGTGTGCGCGCGCGCATTTCAGTCTCAAATTGGTTGTGTCAACGCGGAGCGAGGCCAAAGCGTGTGGACGCGTGCTGCTAACGGTGAGCGTGGCGTGAGTGGCAACGACACCTTGTTGATTTCGGCTTTGTCCAATGGTGTGGTGCAGGCCTGGAACCGCAGCAATGGCGAGCGCTTGTGGGAGACCGAGCGTTTGAAATACCGCGCGTTGAGCGCGCCTTTGGTCACACCACGTGGTGTGTTGGTGGCCGACAACGGCGGCTGGCTGTATCTGCTGTCCTTGGCCGACGGGGCTTTGCTCAATCGCATCAAACTCGATGGCAGTGAGTTGGCGGCTCCTGTGGTGGCCGCCGGCTCACACCATGTGTTGGTCACGCGCGAAGGTCGCGTGCTGGGCCTGCAAATCCCGTGATCACGGGTCGTTAAGGAATATGTTTTGAAACCCGTTTTGGCCCTGGTGGGCCGCCCCAACGTTGGCAAGTCCACGTTGTTCAACCGCTTGACCAAGTCGCGTGATGCGATCGTGGCCGACTATGCCGGCTTAACCCGCGATCGTCATTACGGCAACGCCAAATTTGGCAAGCTCGAATTCATTGTCATCGACACCGGAGGCTTTGAACCAGATGCCTCAGACGGCATTTACAAAGAAATGGCCCGTCAAACCCAGCAAGCGGTGGCAGAAGCCGATGTGGTGGTGTTTGTGGTGGATGCCCGTGGTGGTATTTCTGCCCAAGACCACGACATCGCCAATTACCTGCGTCGTTTGGGCAAACCTTGCTTGTTGGTGGCCAACAAAGCCGAAGGCATGCAAGAGGGCATGCAATTGGTCGAGTTTTATGAGTTGGGTCTGGGTGAGGTGTTGCCCGTCTCGGCCGCCCACGGCCAGGGCATTCGCTCCCTGGTCGAGCTGGCTTTGGCGCCCTTGAATTTGCCTGAAGACCAAGACGATGCAGATGGGGTCGATGACGGCACCATCAAACTGGCCGTGGCCGGACGTCCCAACGTGGGCAAATCGACCCTGATCAACACCTGGTTGGGTGAAGAGCGATTGGTGGCGTTTGACTTGCCTGGGACCACACGTGACGCCATCAGCGTGCCGTTTGAACGCGATGGGCAAAAATTTGAACTGATTGACACGGCTGGCTTGCGTCGCAAAGGCAAGGTGTTTGAGGCCATTGAGAAGTTTTCTGTGGTCAAAACCCTGCAAGCCATTGAATCAGCCCATGTGGTGTTGCTGCTGCTGGACGCCACCCAAGGCGTGACCGACCAAGATGCCCACATTGCAGGCTATATCTTGGAGAGTGGCCGCGCCGTGGTGTTGGGGGTGAACAAGTGGGACGCTGTGGACGCCTACCAGCGGGAAATGCTGCAACGCTCGATCGAAACCCGGTTGCCATTTCTGAAGTTTGCCGCCTTGCATTTCATCTCGGCCAAAAAGCGCCAAGGTTTGGGTCCTCTGTGGGGGGCGATTGCGCAAGCCCACAAGGCCGCGATGTGCAAGATGTCTACGCCGGTGCTGACGCGTTTGTTGTTGGAAGCCGTGCAGTTCCAAAGCCCGCAGCGTGCGGGCATGTTCAGACCCAAAATGCGCTATGCCCACCAAGGCGGTATGAACCCTCCGGTCATCGTGATTCATGGCAACTCACTCGAACATGTCACCGAGGCTTACAAACGTTTCTTGGAAGGGCGCTTTCGCAAGGCTTTTTCCCTGGAAGGGACGCCCTTGCGCATCCAGATGCGAACCTCCTCGAACCCCTACAAGGACAAGGACGATTGATCGCTTGAAGGAAATCGACGGGCCCGTGTGGTAAGGTGAGGTTTCTATCACCACCACTGAAACACGGAGAATATCGTGACGATGAACACCGACAACTCAAAGAACAAAGGCCAACTGTTGCAAGACCCCTTCCTCAACATCTTGCGCCGCGAACATGTGCCCGTCTCGATCTACTTGGTCAACGGCATCAAGTTGCAAGGCCAAATCGAGTCGTTTGATCAATACGTGGTCCTTTTGCGCAACACGGTCACTCAAATGGTCTACAAGCATGCGATTTCCACCATCGTGCCCGGTCGCGCAGTGAACTTCAATGCCGCAGACGGCACTGGCAGCTCACCAGAAGTCTGAGCCTGCTTGCTCTGACCAAGGGCTGTCGACAGCCCTTTTTTTTTTGTTTTTCTGATTCTTCTTTAGACTGACCCATTGACCGACGCTAGATCCATCACCGACGCACCCACGATTTTGGTTGGGGTTGATTTTGGTTTGCCTCACTTTGACGGCGAACTCGAAGAATTGGGTCTGTTGGCCCAAACCGCGGGTTTGCAACCCGTGGCACGCATCACCTGCAAACGCAAAGCGCCCGATGCCGCTTTGTTTGTCGGGAGTGGCAAGGCCGATGAAATCAAAGCCTTGGCCTTGTTGCACGGCGCGACCGAGATTTTGTTTGACCAGTCGCTGAGCCCCGCACAGCAACGCAACTTAGAGCGCCACATGGGGATTGCGGTGAATGACCGCACCTTGCTCATTCTGGAAATCTTTGCTCAGCGTGCGCGCAGCCACGAGGGCAAGTTGCAAGTTGAGTTGGCCAAGCTGCAATACCTGAGTACCCGCTTGGTGCGACGCTGGTCGCACTTGGAGCGACAAAGTGGCGGCATTGGCATGCGCGGCGGCCCAGGTGAGAGTCAAATCGAATTGGACCGTCGCATGATCAGCGAGTCCATCAAACGCACCCGAGAACGGTTGGAAAAAGTCAAACGCCAGCGCAGCACCCAGCGTCGGCAACGCCAGCGGCGGGACGCTTTCACCATCTCTTTGGTGGGTTATACCAACGCGGGCAAGTCGACCCTGTTCAATGCACTGGTCAAAGCCCGGGCTTACGCGGCGGACCAACTGTTTGCCACCCTCGACACCACCACCCGACAACTGTATTTGGGCGACAAGGAGGGCGGCGGACGATCGGTGTCCTTGTCAGACACCGTGGGCTTTATCCGAGATTTGCCGCACGGTTTGATCGATGCTTTTCAGGCCACCTTGCAAGAAGCCGCCGATGCCACCTTGCTGATGCACGTGGTGGATGCTTCCAACGCCAATTTCCCTGAGCAAATGGACGAAGTGCACAAGGTGTTGGCCGAAATTGGCGCCTCCGAAGTGCCCCAAGTTTTGGTCTTCAACAAACTGGATGCGGTCAGTGAAGACAAGCGTCCTTTGCAGTTGCAGGACCATTACAGTGTGGATGGTTTGGCGGTGCCCCGTTTTTTTGTCAGCGCTCGAACTGGCGAAGGAATACAGGCGCTGCGCGAATACCTGGCCCAACAGGCCGTGCAGCCATTGACCGATGATCAGCCCTCGACAGAGTTGCAGGATTGAACCGATTGGCAATTAGGCACAATCAAGACTTCAGAGTAAAAACAACGATGCGCATGAACTCCAATTCCAAAGCTGTTCGCCAGCCCTCATGGCTGGCACGCCTGCTCGGCATGTTCAACCTCAACGATGGGCGTTGGGGACGTGACGCGCAATCGGGTACCCAATCGGATGGGCAAGGGACACCCGATGACAAGCCTGCCGCGGGCCAAACACCCCCTGGCCCTCAACGGCCCAGCACAGCTGGAGGTCCGCCTGACTTGGATGAGTTGTGGCGTGACTTCAACCGCAAGCTCTCTGGCTTGTTGGGTGGCGGCAAAGGGGGCTCTGAGCCGCCTAAGGGCGCTACGCCTCCAGGCCCCGGTCTGCCCGGTGCACGCGTTGGCTTGGGCGTGGTCGCAGCCGTGTTGTTGGTGATTTGGTTTTGCACGGGCTTTTTCATTGTGCAAGAGGGTCAACAAGCCGTCATCACCCAGTTTGGGCGTTACAAATCCACCGTCGGTGCGGGTTTCAACTGGCGTTTGCCATATCCGTTTCAGCGCCATGAGCTGGTGTTCGTGACGCAAATCCGATCGGTCGATGTGGGGCGCGACACCGTGATCAAGTCGACCGGATTGCGTGAGTCGGCCATGCTGACCGAAGATGAAAATATTCTGGAAATCAAATTTGCCGTGCAATACCGCTTGACCGATGCACGCGCGTATTTGTTTGAAACCAAGAACCCCACCGACACCGTGGTGCAAGCCGCCGAAACGGCCGTGCGTGAAGTGGTGGGCAAGATGAAGATGGACTCAGCCATGTCCGAGGAGCGTGATCAAATTGGTCCGCGCATTCGCAGTTTGATGCAACAAATTTTGGACCACTACAAAGTTGGCATCGAAGTGGTGGGCATCAACTTGCAACAAGGTGGTGTGCGTCCCCCTGAGCAAGTCCAAGCGGCATTTGACGATGTGCTCAAAGCGGGTCAGGAACGTGAGCGCGCCAAAAACGAAGCTGAAGCCTATGCCAATGATGTGGTGCCGCGCGCGGTGGGTACCGCCTCGCGCTTGAAGCAAGAGGCAGATGGCTACAAGGCGCGCATCGTCGCGCAAGCGCAAGGTGATGCGCAGCGCTTCAAGTCGCTGTACGCCGAGTACCAAAAAGCACCCCAAGTCACCCGGGACCGCTTGTACATCGACACCATGCAGCAGATTTACAGCAACGTGACCAAGGTGTTGGTGGATACCAAACAAGGTTCGAATTTGCTGTACCTGCCGCTCGACAAAATCATTCAGCAAGCATCCCAAGGTGCCGCCTCTTCTGCTGCGCCTGCTGCCAATGACGCACCCAACCCTGTTGCCCCAGCAGCAGGCAATGCCAACAACCTGGATGTGCGTGCTCGCGATGGCCGCAGCCGTGACCGTGATGGCCGTTGATCAGGAAGCAAGAACATGAACAGCAAAATTGGTTTTTATATTTCTTCTGTCTTGGTTGGATTGGCTCTCATCAGCTCGATGCTGTTTGTGGTCGATCAGCGCCAGTTTGGTGTGGTGTATTCCTTAGGTCAGATCAAAGATGTGATCACCGAGCCTGGGCTCAACGTGAAGTTGCCACCACCGTTCCAAAACGTCACCTACATCGACAAACGTTTGTTGACTCTCGACAACGCGGACACCGAGCCCATGCTGACCGCTGAAAAGCAGCGGGTGGTGATCGATTGGTATGCCCGTTGGCGCATCACCGACCCCTCGGAGTACATCCGCAATGTGGGTCTGGATGAAAGCGCGGGCGCCATCCAACTGGCGCGGGTGGTACGCAATGCGTTTCAAGAAGAAATCAACAAGCGCACCGTGAAAGAACTGTTGTCCCTCAAGCGCGAAGCTTTGTTGGAGGCCGTCAAACGCGAAGTACTGGCCGCCGTCAAAGGGGCTAAGCCATGGGGTGTGGACGTGGTGGATGTGCGCATCACCCGCACCGACTATGTGGACGCCATCACCGAGTCGGTCTACCGCCGCATGGAGGCCGAGCGCAAACGCGTGGCCAACGAGTTGCGCTCAACCGGTGCCGCGGAGGGGGAGAAAATCCGCGCCGATGCGGACCGCCAACGTGAGGTCACCGTCGCCAATGCCTACCGTGATGCTCAAAAAATCAAAGGTGAGGGCGACGCCCAAGCCGCGCAAATTTACGCCGAGTCGTTTGGTCGTGATGCGCAGTTTGCACAGTTCTACCGCAGCCTCGAAGCCTACAAAACCACGTTCAGCAAAAAAAGCGATGTGATGGTGGTTGACCCCTCCACAGACTTCTTCAAAGCATTTCGCGGCAGCGGCGCCTCATCGTCGGCTCCAGCCAAGAAATAACAGGCCAGCCTCATGGACTTGAACAGCGATGTGCTGTGGACCGCGTTTGGCCTGATGCTGGTGTTCGAAGGCTTGATGCCCTTTGCGTCACCCGAGGGGTGGCGCAAGAAAATGATGCAAATCTTGGCTTTGCACAATGGGCAAATTCGATTCTTCGGTTTGGCACTGGTGTTGACCGGTGTTTTGATCTTGTGGTGGCTGGGTTGATGGGAACTGCCCCATAAGCCCGGTAAAATCTCTTTTTTAACAGCCTCCCTCATCTCATGTCTGCTTGGGTCTTGCCGGATCACATCGCCGATGTTTTGCCTTCCGAGGCCCGGCATATCGAAGAACTCCGACGTCTTTATCTCGACACGGCACGCGGCTACGGCTACGAGCTGGTCATGCCGCCTTTGTTGGAGTACCTTGAATCTTTGCTTTCTGGCACAGGCCGGGCACTTGATCTTCAAACGTTCAAACTGGTTGACCAACTTTCTGGCCGCACCTTGGGCCTTCGAGCTGACACCACCCCACAGGTTGCCCGCATTGATGCGCATTTGCTCAACCGAGCCGGTGTGGCCCGTTTGTGTTACTGCGGTCCTGTCCTTCATACCCGACCTGACCGGCCCTTTGCCACCCGTGAGCCTTTGCAATTTGGGGCTGAAATCTATGGGCACGCCGGGTTGGAAGCCGACTTAGAAGTCTTGCAGCTGGCCTTAGACAGCCTGAAAGCGGTCGCGCTGAAAGATTTTTCGGTCGACTTGAGTGATGCCCGCATCGTGCCTGCCTTGTTGGACGGTGTGACTCTGACGGTCGACGCCCGCGACGCTGTGCACGCAGCTTTGGCCAGCAAAGACGCGCCTGCCGTGCGTGCCTTGACCGCCCATTTGCCCAACCAGGTTCAGGCTGCATTGGTGGCTCTGGTGCACATGTACGGCAATGTATCGGTGCTGACGCAAGCCCAACAAGCCTTTGCTGCTTGGCCCAAGGTGCAACAAGCCTTGGCTGAGCTGCGCCAAGTGGCTGCTGATTTGGGCGATGTGCCGACCACCTTTGACTTGGCTGATCTGCGCGGCTACGCCTATTACAGCGGTGTGCGCTTTGCCATCTATGTGCCCGGTGCCAGTGACGCGCTGGTGCGCGGGGGCCGTTATGACGAGGTGGGGGCTGTGTTCGGACGCAAACGTCCGGCTGCGGGCTTCAGTCTGGACCTGAAAGAACTCGTCAGCGTGGTGCCCGCGCGTCCGTTGAAAGCCGCGATTCGTGCACCGTGGGGCACGGCCACAGGGTTGCGTGAGGCCATTTCCCATTTGCGTGCCCACGGCGATACCGTGGTGTGCGTGATGCCCGGCCATGAAAGCGAAGTCGACGAATTTGACTGTGACCGTGTGTTGGTTGATGTGAATGGCCAGTGGGCTGTTCAAGCCCTTTAATTTTTAAATTGCAATTGAACTTGATATGAGCACTAGCAAAGGACAAGCCGTGGCTGCTACCAAAGGTCGTAACGTGGTCGTCGTCGGCACCCAATGGGGCGACGAGGGCAAGGGCAAATTGGTGGACTGGCTGACCGAGACCGCCACCGGTGTGGTGCGTTTTCAAGGCGGCCACAACGCCGGGCACACCTTGGTGATCAATGGCGTGAAAACCGCCCTGCACCTGATTCCCAGCGGCATCATGCGTCCGGGGGTGAAGTGCTACATCGGCAACGGCGTGGTGCTGTCGCCCACCAAATTGTTGGAAGAAATTGCGGGCCTCGAAAAAGCGGGTGTGGAAGTGCGTTCACGCCTGCGCATCAGCGAGGCCTGTCCCTTGATCCTGCCTTACCACGCGGCCTTGGACATTGCCCGTGAAGCCGCCAAAGAAAAAGCCGGCACTGCCAAGATTGGCACCACCGGTCGCGGCATTGGCCCGGCCTACGAAGACAAAATTGCGCGCCGCGCTTTGCGCGTTCAAGACTTGAAGCACCCCGAGCGCTTTGCCACCAAACTGCGTGAGAACCTCGAGCTGCACAACCACGTGTTGACCGAAATTTTGCACGCGCCTGCGGTGGACTACGACACCACTTACAACGAAGCCATGGCCTATGCGAAAGAAATTTTGCCCATGGTGGCCGACGTCTCACGCGAGTTGAACGAAGCCCACGCACACGGCGCGAACCTGTTGTTTGAAGGCGCACAAGGCACCTTGCTGGACGTCGACCATGGCACGTACCCATTTGTGACATCGAGCAACTGCGTGGCCGGCAATGCTGCCGCCGGTGCAGGTGTGGGCCCCGGCTTGTTGCACTACATCTTGGGCATCACCAAGGCGTATTGCACGCGCGTGGGGGGTGGCCCGTTTCCGACCGAACTGGATTGGGAAACGCCCGGCAATCCCGGCTACCACATGAGCACGGTGGGCGCGGAAAAAGGCGTGACCACTGGGCGCAGCCGCCGCTGCGGCTGGTTTGATGCTGCCTTGCTCAAACGCAGTGCGCAGGTCAACGGCTTGAGCGGCTTGTGCATCACCAAATTGGATGTGCTCGACGGCTTGACCGAATTGAAGCTGTGCGTGGGCTATGCGTTGGATGGCCAGACCATTGACATCTTGCCCATGGGCGCTGACGAAATTGCACGTTGCACGCCCATCTACGAAAGCATCCCAGGCTGGACTGACAGCACCGTGGGTGTGACCGATTACGCCAAACTGCCTCCTGCCGCGCAGCATTACCTGAACCGCATTGCCGAAACCACCGGTGTGCCGATTCACATGGTGTCCACCAGCCCAGACCGTGACCACACGATTTTGCTGACCCACCCCTACATCGCTTAATTTTTGAAAGGATCCACCATGCTGACCGAAGACGGCAAACACTTGTACGTGTCTTACGACGAGTACCACAACCTGATTGAAAAACTCGCCATCAAGATCCATCAATCGGGTTGGGAGTTCGACACCATCCTGTGCTTGGCGCGCGGTGGCATGCGACCCGGCGACATTTTGTCGCGCATCTTTGACAAGCCCTTGGCCATCATGTCAACCAGTTCCTACCGCGCCGATGCCGGAACGGTCCAAGGTCATTTGGACATTGCCCGTTTCATCACCACACCCAAGGGCGAAATCGCGGGCCGCGTGTTGTTGGTCGACGATTTGGCCGATACCGGCCATACGCTCAAAGCGGTGGTGGATCAGCTCAAAAACAATTACGCCCCCATCACCGAATTGCGCACTGCGGTGATTTGGACCAAGGGCGTTTCGGCCTTCAAGCCCGACTACTCCATTGACTATCTGCCCACCAACCCGTGGATCCATCAACCGTTCGAGCCCTATGACAACATGCGCCCTGCGGCTTTGTTGGAGAAGTGGAAGGTTTGATTGGCCTCCCACTGATTTCAGTTTGAGAACTCCGCTTGAAGGCGGAGTTTTTCTTTTCTGGCTGGTTACTATTGCCACATGACCCGCAGCACCGACCTCATCCACCATCCCTACCAGCCACCGGCTGAGTTTGATGCCCCTCAAGTGGGGGTGTTCAAAGCGTCAACGGTGATTTTTCCTGACGTCGCCGCCATGCGCACGCGTGAGTGGTTGAACAAGTCAAGCTACACCTACGGTTTGCACGGCACGCCCACGACGTTCACCTTGGAAGAGCGTTTGGCCACCTTAGAGGGTGGCACGCACTGCATCTTGACGCCCAGTGGCTTGGCTGCAATTGCCCATGTTGATTTGGCTTTGCTCAAAGCGGGCGACGAGGTGCTGATTCCCGACAACGCCTATGGTCCTAACAAGGCATTGGCTGAGGGGGAATTGGCGCGTTTTGGCATCAGCCATCAGTTGTATGACGCCATGAATCCCGACGACCTGGCGGCACGCATCACACCGCGCACGCGCTTGGTGTGGCTGGAGGCGGCAGGCTCGGTGTCGATGGAGTTTCCAGACCTGGTTGCGCTGGTGCAGTTGTGCAAAGCACGTGGGGTGATGTGCGCGCTTGACAACACCTGGGGCGCGGGTTTGGCCTTCAATGCTTTCGATCTCACGCCAGGGCAGGGCGATGCACCGCTGGGCGTGGACCTGACCATCCACGCCTTGACCAAATACCCCAGTGGCGGCGGTGACGTGCTCATGGGCAGCATCGTCACCCGCAGCGATGCACTGGCCAAAACCCTCAAACTCAGCCACATGCGCTTGGGCACAGGTGTCGGCGCCAACGATGCCGAACTGTTGTTGCGCTCTTTGCCCACCTTGGCTTTGAGATATCGGGTCCAAGACCAGGCTGCGAGACAGTTGGCCTCCTGGTGCCAACACCAAACCGCCTTTGCCCAGGTGTTGCACCCGGCTTTGCCCGGTGCACCAGGGCACGAGCATTGGGAACGTTTGTGTGTCACCACGAAAGAGCCTCAAGGCTTGGCCGCTGGGATATTCAGCGTGGTGGTGGATTCCCGCTTTGATGCCCATCGGGTCGATGCCTTTTGCGACGCGCTGCGCTGGTTCAAAATTGGTTACAGCTGGGGCGGACCGATGAGCTTGGTGGTGCCTTACCACTTGGGTGCTGTGCGTCAACTTGCCAACGCCCACCTCCATCCAGGGCGGGTGGTGCGTTTTTGCATTGGCTTAGAAGCCGTGCAAGACTTGCAAGACGACTTGGCGCAAGCGCTGCGCCATCTGCAACTGTGAATTGCGCCGTCCTCAGTGTGTTTGCACTGTTTCTTGGCGCAAGATGTCGCGAGCCAAGGCCCGCATGGCTGGCATAGAGCGGTCGCTGGGTTGCACCTGCGTCGCTTGCGCAAATTGTGCAAAGTTGCGACGGGTGGACTCAGCGTAGCCCGGGTCGTAATGCAAGGTCAACAACTCGCGCACCACACGTTCAAACTTCCCCGCCATGATTTGTTCATTCCAGGCTTCGACCACCGCACGGCCTCGACGCTCAGCCAAGGCATCTAGACGTTTGCAAAAGTAGTCGGGGTCTTTGACAAAGAAGTCATAGTCCTCCATCAACAAGGCCACACGCTCGTCATCGCCCAACTGCAAGTCCAAGCAGGGACTTTCACGCATGCGCAACATCAAGACTTCGGGCACCGACACATTGCCTACTTTGCGGCTTTCCGACTCCACATAAACCGGTCGTGTGCTGTCAAAGCCTTTCAGTGCGGTCCACACCAAGGTGTCAAAGTGCTTTTGGCTGGGCTGCGGTAAGCCTGGGATATGGCCCAGCACGGAACTGCGGTGGTTGGCCAAGCCCTCCAGGTCCAGCACTTGTGCGCCTTCAGCGGACAACGCATGGAGCAAGCGTGTTTTGCCAGAGCCCGTGGGTCCACAGACCACCCGCCATTGGATGGGGGCCACCAATTCGGGGATAGACGCCAGCAATGCTGCCCGAAAGGATTTGTAGCCGCCTTCGATCAAGTGGATCTTGAAACCAATTTGACCTAACACCAGAGCCAATGAACCGCTGCGTTTGCCGCCCCGCCAGCAGTAAATCAAGGGTTGCCAGGTGCGTGGCAAAGGCAAGACCTCGCGTTGGATGTGCCGAGCAATGTTGGCGGCCACCAGCGCGGACCCATGCTTTTGCGCTTCAAAGGCATTGACTTGCTTGTACATGGTGCCAATGACGATGCGCTCTTCGTTGTTGAGCGAGGGCCAGTTGACCGCACCCGGCAAGTGGTCGAGTGCGAACTCGTCTTCACTGCGGGCGTCAATTATGGTGCTGAAGCCCCCGGGCGAACCCAAGGGTGTGGCCATGCGGGCCATGGCGTCTTGCGCCGAAATGAATTGAACGCTCACGACTCTCTCTCACAACTGTTTTTTGATTTCGGGCCAGACATTGGCCAACATCCGAGGATGCGCTTCTTCGCGAGGGTGAATGCGGTCAGCTTGAAAGAGCTGCGCGGCATCGGGTTTGTCCGCGATGCCTTGCAACAAGAAAGGAACCAAGCCTGTTCGGTGTTTTTTGGCCAGTGTGGCAAACATCGCTGAGAACTTGGCGCTGTAGTCTGGCCCGTAATTGGGCGGCACTTGCATGCCCACCAGCACCACATGTGCGTTGACCGCCCGCGAGGCCTCGATCATGGCTTCAAGGTTTTGCTGACTGCTGCTCAGGTCAAGACCGCGCAGGGCATCGTTACCGCCGAGTTCTATCACCACCAAGACCGGGCGCACTTGCGCCAAGGCAGCTGGCAAGCGAGCGCGTCCGCCCGCCGTGGTATCGCCACTGATGCTGGCATTGACCACTTGCACATCAGGACGTTCGGCCCTCAGTTTCATCGCCAACAGATTGACCCAGCCGGTGCCACGCGGAATGCCGTATTCGGCGCTGAGCGAGTCCCCCACCACCAAAATGCTGGCAACGGGAGCAGAGCCGGGAGGCGGGGCCGCTGACTTGGTCGGTGCGCGACGGTGAGGTCCGGTTGACCAAACTTCGCCCTCCATGCCTTGTCCGCTCGAGGTGATCACCTTTTGATCGGCGGTTGCCGTGCGATGGCCCCAAAGCCCCACCCAGACACAGCCCAGCGCCGCCACGTTAAAGTGTCGTCTCCACATGCCATTGCCTTTCATGACCCAGCCCCTGACTTCTCATTCCATGCCATTGATTTCTGTGTCCCATGTTTCTAAGTCGGTGCAAGACGCCACCGGCACCTTGGACATTCTCCGCGATATCCATTTCGACTTGGCTGCAAAACAGTCACTCGCCATTGTGGGCGCATCGGGCTCAGGCAAGAGCACCTTGCTGTCGATCATGGCTGGCTTGGACACCCCCAGTCGTGGCACGGTGGTATTGGCTGGTCAAGACATGTTTGCGTTAGACGAAGACGCGCGTGCTGTGCTGCGTGCGCGTCAAATTGGATTCGTGTTTCAAAGCTTTCAACTGTTGGGCCACATGACGGCGCTTGAAAACGTGATGCTGCCTCTGGAGTTGAGCGGTCGGCCTCACCCTCGCCAAGCAGCGCGCGACATGTTGGAGCGGGTGGGCCTGGGCGAGCGTCTCAACCACTACCCCAAAGTGTTGTCGGGCGGTGAACAGCAGCGCGTGGCTTTGGCGCGTGCGTTTGTGGTGCAACCCAGCTTGCTGTTGGCCGATGAACCCACCGGAAGTTTGGATCACGCCAGTGGAGAGCGCATCATGGCCTTGATGTTTGCACTCAACCAAGAGTTGGGCACTACTTTGGTCTTGGTCACCCATGACCCCAAGCTGGCTGCGCGCTGTGACCAAGCGATCACGATTGAGGCGGGTCAGATGCTTTGAGTCTGCGGGGATAATCCCCCCATGTCCTCTTCCCCCAAAGTTCTCTTCGGTTTCCATGCCGTAGGCGTACGTCTCAAAACGGCGCCGCAATCCATCATCGAGATTTACTACGAGCCCACCCGTCGTGATGCGCGGATGCGGCAATTTTTAGAGCGTGCCAATGAGGCGGGTGCTCGTTTGATCGAGGCCGATGGCCTGCGTCTGGCCAAACTGGCAGGCAGCCACGGCCACCAAGGGGTCGCCGCGCGTGTGAGCCCTTTGGCGGTGGTGCACTCATTGGACGAATTGCTGGAAAAAATTGAACCCATCGAAGCCCCTTTGATCTTGGTGCTCGACGGCGTGACCGACCCCCACAACTTAGGGGCTTGTTTGCGCGTGGCCGATGGCGCAGGCGCGCATGCGGTGATTGCCCCCAAAGACCACGCAGTGGGCATCAACGCCACTGTGGCCAAGGTGGCCAGTGGTGCAGTCGAGACCGTTCCGTACTTCATGGTGACCAATTTGGCCCGTACCTTGAACGAACTCAAGGAGCGCAATATTTGGATCCTTGGCACCAGCGATGACGCGCCCAAAACCTTGTACCAGGTGGACCTCAAAGGGCCCACCGCTTTGGTGCTGGGTGCCGAGGGAGATGGCATGCGTCAGCTCACACGCAAGACCTGTGATGAGCTCATCAGCATTCCCATGAAGGGCGCGGTCGAGAGCTTGAACGTGTCGGTCGCCAGCGGTGTCTGCCTTTACGAGGCGCGCCGCCAGCGAGGTTAACCCAGCCAAAGGGCTATCTGCACGTCACACCCAACCCAAGGCGCCAAGCAAGGCCCCCATGGCGAGCAGGACCAAGATGTGGGTTTTGGTTTTCCAAACCACCAGCATGGTCACCGCGCTGAGCAACCACAAAGGCCCATCTTTGGCCGGGTTGTCGTGGCTGCCCGTGAGCAACCAGCCGGTGGAAAACAACAGCGCAATCACGATCGGGGCCATGCCCGCTTTGAAGGATCGCACCGCAGGCAAGTCGCGGTTGTGGTGACCCCAGCGCGCGGCAAAGTAAGCCAGAGTGGTGGAGGGCAGCAGCATGCCCGTCATGGCCAGCAACATGCCCCACAGGCCCAAGGCAACCCCTGTCCACCCTGAGGCAAAACCTCCACCTGCGTTCAATCCGACGTTCCAGCCAATCAAGCCAATGAACAACACATTGGGACCCGGTGCGCCTTGCGCCAAGGCGATGGAGGAGGTGAACTGGATGTCGTTGAGCCAATGCTGCTCATCCACCACAAAGCGGTGGATGTCGGGTGCCGTGCTGATGGCGCCGCCTATTGCCAGCAATGACAGCGAGGCGAAGTGCATGAAAAAAGACCACCAATCCATCATCGACAACACGGCCGTCATGGGGCACCCCGCTCGCGCAGTTGTTGCCAAGCCCAGACACTGGCCAAGGGACCGAGTGTCAGCAGCACCCACGCCAGTGGCACCCGCAGCACGCCGACCGCAGCAAACGTCAACAGCGCCAACACCACACACGACACGCGTCCCATGGGGTTATTTCGCAGGGCTGGCATCATTTTCAGACCTGTGGCCAATATCAAGCCGGCGCAGACAGCGCCCATGCCGCGCAAGGCACCTTGCGCGGCGAGGTTGTGTTCAATGCCGGCGTACAAAATGGCGATCACCAAGATGAGCAAACTGGGCACACACAAAATACCGGCCAAGGCAGCCAGCGAGCCTTTCAAACCAAAATGACGCCCGCCAATCATCAACGAGAGGTTGAGCACATTGGGGCCTGGCAGCACTTGGGCCACGGCCCAGTCTTCGACAAACTCTTCGGTGGTGAGCCATTTTTTTCTCTCGACCATTTCGCGCTGAACCACCGACATCACGCCCCCAAACCCTTGCAGGGCAAGCAGCGTGAACGAGATGAAAAGGTCGGTTTTTGAGCGAGGCCTGGGCCGTTCTTGCATCACGTCGCTCATACCGTCATGCCGCCGGAGACTTCCAGCACAGCACCATTCACATAAGCTGCTTCATCGCTGGCCAAGAAGGCATACACATTGGCAATGTCTTGGGGCATGCCCAATCGTTTGAGCGGCACGCGTTGCACCATGTCTTCGATCACTTTCTCGGGCATGGTCGACAAAATGGGCGTCGCGATGAAGCCGGGGGCTACCGCGTTGACACGAATGCCTTTTGGACCCAGTTCACGGCTCCAGGTCTTGGTGAACCCGATCACGCCAAACTTGGTAGCCGCGTAGTTGGTTTGTCCAAAGTTGCCATAAATGCCCACCACAGAGGAGGCATTCAAAATCACGCCACGTCCCTGGGCCACCATGCTGTCGGTCACCGCTTGAGCGCAGTGGAAGACGCCGCGCAAGTTGACATCGATCACGCGGTCAAATTGCTCCAGTGTCATTTTTTGCAGGCGCGAGTCTTGGGTGATGCCTGCGTTGTTGACCAACACGTCGATGCGGCCGTGGTGGGCCAGCACCGCTTGGACCATGCCATCCACCATCGCGCGCTGGGTGACGTCCACCACATAACCACTGGCTTGGGCGCCGATGGCTTGGCATTGGGCCACTGCTGCATCGACCGCAGCTTGCTTGACGTCACACACCACGACGATGGCGCCTTCGGCTGCAAATTTGAGTGCGGTGGCTAAGCCAATGCCTTGGGCTGCGCCGGTGATGATGCTGACCTTGTTGGCCAAGCGATGCGAGGGGTTTGCGAGGGATGTCGTCATGGTCCGAGAGTGTAAACACCCGTACTTGGAGACACTGTCACACAGGAACCATGGGGTGAAAAGAACCTGACTTCAGGCCTTGTGCGCACGTTCTGCGGCTTCAATGTCTTGCGCCATTTTTTTACCCAATTCCACGCCCCATTGGTCGTAGGCATGAATGCCCCAAATGGCGGCTTGGCAAAACACCTTGTGCTCGTACAGGGCCATCAAGGCGCCCATGCTGCGGGGTGTGAGGGCATCCACCCAAATGGTGGTGCTGGGCACATTGCCTGGGTAGCTGCGGTGTGGCGCCAAGCGTTGTACGTCCTCTTCGTCCAGGCCGCTGTCGCGCAAGGCTTGCACGGTTTCTTCGGGTGTACGACCCAGTGCCAGTGCTTGGGCTTGGGCCTGCATGTTGAGCAACACCACCCGGTGGTGTTCGGCCGCCAATGGCAGCGGGCTGCGCTCGGTGCGCAAGCCAATAAAGTCCATCGGTACCAGGTGCTTGCCTTGGTGGATCAGTTGAAAGTAAGCATGTTGACCGTCAATGCCTAGTCCACCCCAAATCACCGGGGCGGTATCCACTTCGACCGGGCTGCCATCGACATGGACGCTCTTGCCGTTGGATTCCATCTCCATTTGCTGCAAAAACGAGGCGAATTTTCCAAGGGGCGAGGCATAAGGCGCAATGTTGTGTGTGCTCGCCCCCAGAAAATTCCGGTTCCACACGCCAAACAAGGCCATCAGCAAGGGCAGGTTTTGGTCCGCAGGCGCCGACATGAAATGTTCGTCCATGGCGCGTGCACCCAACAGCATGTCCTGGAAGGCAAAGGCGCCAATCGAGATCGCCAGCGGCAAACCAATGGCCGACCACACCGAGTAACTGTCGCTTATACACATCTGACGCTGCCGACGACTAGTCGAG
>NZ_JAVLFP010000026.1:0-124417 GCF_046052825.1 Limnohabitans sp. | reverse complement strand
CCGAAAGACTGCTCAAGATCGCTGTCGCGTACCGAATACGGCAAATTGCCGACGTACAGTTTATTGCCCATGAAAGGGACTCCTTAAAACACAAAAAACAAGCGATGGAGTCCCGAATGCACAACGCAACCAAAGCGGTGGCGCGAAACTGACCGATCACCAAACACACTGTACTGGCGCAAGCGCCGATACAGCAAAGACCATTATGGAGCACAAGTGATCACTCAAACCAAGCGTTTACCTGTATTTGCATCATTTCATGTGCCAAAAAACCACAATCCATGGCCCTCACCAGCTCGTTTCGTGTTCTGGCGTCCCGCTTGTCTTGTGAATTGAGAGGTCTGCGCCATCAAACTCTTCCTCTTGGCTCATGCGCAATCCCAGCGTTATTTTCAAAAGACCATAAACCAAGAAGCCGCCAAACAATGCCCAGCAAACGCCTAAAGCAGTACCTGCAATTTGGGCATATAAATTGACGCCTCCCAATCCACCCAGCGCGGTGGAGCCAAAAATACCAGCAGCAATACCGCCCCATGCGCCACACACGCCATGCAGAGGCCATACACCCAATACATCGTCGATGCGCCACTTGTTTTGCGTGAGGGTGAACATGATGACAAAAATAGCCCCTGCGACGCCGCCCACAACAAGAGCGCCCATGGGATGCATCACATCAGAGCCTGCGCACACAGCAACCAAACCAGCAAGGGGGCCGTTGTGGACAAAGCCAGGGTCGTTTTTGCCAAGCAGCAAGGCCACCAAAGTGCCGCCCACCATGGCCATGAGCGAATTCACGGCCACTAAGCCGGAAATTTTGTCCAAAGTTTGAGCACTCATGACATTGAACCCAAACCAACCCACCATCAGAATCCATGCGCCCAAGGCAAGAAATGGAATGCTCGAAGGCGGGTGTGCAGAGATTGCGCCATCTTTGCGGTAGCGATTGCTTCTTGCCCCCAAGAGCAGCACGGCAGCCAGAGCAATCCAACCGCCAACGGCGTGTACGACCACAGACCCAGCAAAATCATGGAACTCGTCACCCGTGACGGCTTTGAGCCAAGCTTGAAAACCGAAATGCTGGTTCCACGCAATGCCCTCGTAAAAGGGATAAATAAAGCCGACGATGATCGCGGTCGCGATGAGTTGTGGCCAAAACTTGGCGCGCTCAGCAATGCCGCCCGAGATGATGGCGGGAATGGCGGCCGCGAAAGTCAACAAGAAAAAGAACTTCACGAGCTCGTATCCGTTTTTCTCGGCCAATGTTTCTGCGCCCACCATGAAACTTGCGCCATAAGCAACACCGTAACCGACCACAAAATAAGCCACGCTTGACATGCTGAAGTCGACCAAAATCTTCACAAGTGCATTCACTTGGTTTTTTTTTCGGACGGTGCCCAACTCTAGAAAAGCAAAGCCGGCATGCATGGCCAGCACCATGATGGCTCCGAGCAGAATAAATAGCGCATCAGCGCCCTGTTTGAGTGCTTCCATGACTGAATCCTTGATTTATGAACTTATTTGGTGCAAAAAAACGTCTTATTAAACGAACGCACCAAACGCAAGCAAAAAACGCACCAAACAAATACTTTGGCGCAGCTTTGGGGCGCTTCTGGCGGTGACCGGAAGGCCTCAGCGTCAAATCAAGCGGACAGAACCGAGTTGGGCTGTCGAAAAAATGCCCGCGGTTTTAAAGCGCGGGCATTGAGGGTCCAGGGCACGCGGGGTGCCTAGGCAGAACAATTATTTGGCAATGACGCGAACCATCTCCAAACACTTGTTCGAGTAGCCCCACTCGTTGTCGTACCAAGACACGATTTTCACAAAGGTGCTGTCCAGTGCGATGCCGGCATCTGCGTCAAACACGCTGGTGCATGGCTCGCCGCGGAAGTCGGTGGCGACCACTTTGTCTTCGGTGTAACCCAACACGCCTTTCAAGGCGCCCTGGCTTTGCGCTTTCATCTCGGCGCAAATCTCGGCGTAAGAGGCTTCTTTGTTCAGCTCAACCGTCAAGTCCACCACCGACACGTCAGAGGTGGGTACGCGAAAGGACATGCCGGTCAGCTTTTTGTTCAGCTCCGGAATCACCACGCCCACGGCTTTGGCGGCCCCCGTGCTGGAAGGGATGATGTTTTCCAAGATGCCACGGCCACCACGCCAGTCTTTGTTGGAAGGACCATCTACGGTTTTTTGGGTGGCGGTGGCCGCATGCACGGTGGTCATCAGGCCGCGCTTGATGCCCCATTTGTCGTTCAACACTTTGGCCACAGGGGCCAAGCAGTTGGTGGTGCAGGAAGCGTTAGATACGATGGCTTGGCCAGCATAGGTGGTGTGGTTCACACCGTACACAAACATGGGGGTGTCGTCTTTGGATGGAGCTGACAACAAGACCTTCTTGGCGCCTGCAGCCAAATGCTTTTCAGCCGTGGGCTTGTCCAAGAACAAACCGGTGGCTTCGATCACGATGTCAGCGCCGATCTCGTTCCACTTCAAAGCGGCGGGGTCACGTTCTTGGGTCAGGCGAATCTTCTTGCCATTGACCACCAGGTGGCCGCCATCCACAGACACCTCGCCCTTGAAGCGACCATGCACGCTGTCGTACTTGAGCATGTAAGCCAGGTAATCAGGCTCCAACAAGTCGTTGATGCCAACCACTTCGATGTCGTTGAAGTTTTGCACCGCAGCGCGAAACACCATACGTCCGATACGACCGAAGCCGTTGATACCGATCTTGATAGCCATGGAATTACCCTTCTAAAGTTAAAAATGAATTTGCAAAACAATTACTTGGCCAGCACGGCTTGTACCGTCTCGGCCACGTTCTCGGGGGTGAAGCCAAAGTGCTTGAACAGCACCGGCGCAGGCGCCGACTCGCCGTAGGTGTCGATGCCCACCACCGCGGAGACACCATATTTCCACCAGCCGTCGGTCGAGCCCATCTCCACGGCAATGCGTGGGATGCCCGCTGGCAAGACCGCCGATTTGTACGCCACGCTTTGGCGATCAAATGTGGTGGTGCTGGGCACAGACACCACGCGCACGGCAATCTTTTTCTCGGCCAGCAGCGCTTGGGCTTTGAGCGCCAAGTGAACTTCCGAGCCCGTGGCCAAGATCACGGCTTGGGCCTTCTTCTTCAAGCCCACTTCGGAGGGCTCGGCCAACACGTAAGCGCCTTTGTTGATGGCGTCCAAGCCGGAGATGTCGCCAGCTGTTTGGCTGACCAGCGCCTCACCTTTGGGCAAATACGGCAGGTTTTGGCGGCTCAACAACAAAGCCGTCGGCTTGTGCTGGTTTTGCAGTGCCACGGCCCAAGCCACGGCGGTTTCTGCGGTGTCGGCGGGGCGCCACACGTCCAGGTTGGGGATCAAGCGCAGCGAAGCTGCGTGTTCGATCGACTGGTGCGTGGGGCCGTCTTCGCCCAAACCAATCGAGTCGTGGGTGAACACATGCACCACGCGTTGTTTCATCAGCGCTGCCATGCGAATGGCGTTGCGTGAGTAGTCGCTGAAGGTCAGGAAGGTGCCACCGTAGGGAATGAAACCCCCATGCAGCGCCACGCCGTTCATGATGGCAGCCATGCCGAACTCACGCACGCCATAGTTGATGTGACGTCCACCCACACCGGCTTCGTTTTTCACCACGTGGCCGGCCAAGTCCACGCGCAGATTGGGCGTGCTCTGGGTGTTGGTGAGGTTAGAGCCGGTCAAGTCGGCGCTTCCGCCGAGCATTTCTGGCAAAGCAGCGGTGAACGCTTCCAGCGCCAACTGGCTGGCCTTGCGGCTGGCCACCGTTTCGGCCTTGGTGTGCGCACCAATCACGGCGTCGACCACGGTCTGCGCAAAATTCTTGGGCAGTTCGCCCGCCATGCGGCGCAACAGCTCTTTGGCCAAGGCGGGGTAAGTGGCCTTGTAGGCGGCAAATGCAGTTTTCCATTCTGCTTCCAAGGCTTTGCCTTTGGCTGCGGCATTCCAATCGGCATAAACCGCTTTGGGTATTTCAAATGGGGCGTGGTTCCAGCCAATGGCGGCACGGGTCAACGCAATTTCTTCAGCGCCGAGCGGTTCGCCGTGGGCTTTGGCGGTGTCTGCGCGGTTGGGGCTGCCTTTGCCAATGCTGGTTTTGCACACGATCAAGGTGGGTTTGTCCGCGCTCAGTTTGGCCTTGGCGATGGCGTGGCTCAAAGCCGCGGCATCGTGTCCGTTGATCGGGCCAATCACTTGCCATCCGTAGGCCTTGAAGCGCTCAGGGGTGTTGTCGGCGAACCAGGGGGCCACTTGGCCGTCAATCGAGATGCCGTTGTCGTCATACAACGCGATCAACTTGTTGAGTTTCCAAGCACCCGCCAAAGAGCAGGCTTCGTGGCTGATGCCTTCCATCAAACACCCGTCGCCCATGAAGGCGTAGGTGTGGTGGTCGACCACAGCGTGGCCGTCGCGGTTGAACTCGCTGGCCAGCAGCTTTTCAGCCAAAGCCATGCCCACGGCGTTGGTGATGCCTTGGCCCAGTGGGCCGGTGGTGGTTTCTATGCCTGGGGTCACGCCCACTTCAGGATGACCCGCCGTCTTGCTGTGCAACACGCGAAAGTTCTTCAACTCGCTCATCGGCAGGTCGTAACCGGTGAGGTGCAACAAGGCGTAAATCAACATCGAACCGTGTCCGTTGGAGAGCACAAAGCGATCGCGGTTCAACCAATGCGGATTTTTGGGGTTGTGGCGCAGGTGGTCGCCCCATAAAGCCACGGCCATATCGGCCATGCCCATGGGCGCGCCGGGGTGTCCTGAGTTGGCTTGTTGGACAGCGTCCATTGCCAGGGCACGAATTGCGCTGGCCATTTGTTGGGTGTTTGCCATGTCAGGCGACTCCGGGGGTGATGAGGGAAAACCCAGATTTTAGCGAGCAGCTCTACACCGGCCTGATCCCGCTTTGTCTGCGGCGTGCTGGGGCATCAAACCGCTGGCTACACTCATTGCGTCATGACTCGCGCCATACCTCCCTCAGCCCCTGCGGCCACGGCCTTGCTCTTGGCCGCAGGGCGCGGCGAGCGCATGCGCCCGCTGACCGACCTCCACCCCAAACCCTTGCTGGCTGTGCGTGGCAAACCCTTGATGCAGTGGGCCATGGAAGGCTTGCAGCGCGGGGGCGTGCATCAACTGGTCATCAACACGGCCTGGCTCGGTGAGCAAATTCCACAGCGCTTTGGCCAAGTGTTTCAAACAGCAGGCCAAGCCTCGATGCATCTGCACTATTCGCAAGAGGGCGTGGACTTTGGGGGCGCGCTAGAGACCGCAGGAGGCATTGTTCGCGCACTGCCGCAACTCGATGAGGTGTTTTGGGTGGCGGCGGGCGATGTGTTTGCCCCAGAGTTTGTGTTTTCTCTTGAAGCGCGCGCGCGCTTCAAAGCCAGCCCCCAACTCGCCCATCTTTGGCTGGTGCCCAATCCCGAGCACAACCCACTCGGCGACTTTGGCTTGTCGGCGAGTGGTCTGGCGCTCAACCTGCCCAAGTTGGCTACTTCTGCCGCGACAGAAGCCCTGTCGCGCTATACCTTCAGCACCATCGCGTTGTACAAGCGTGCTTTCTTCGAAGCTGCATGGTGCCGCATTCCAGCGGGTAACCCACAGGGTGTGAAAGCCCCTTTGGCGTCCATGTTGCGGGCCGCCATGGACAATCATGCCGTCAGTGCGGAGCTTTACCGAGGGCTTTGGACCGACGTGGGTACGCCGGAGCGTTTGGGGGGGTTGAACCGTTCAACCCCCTAGACTTTGTGCTGACTTGTTTTTCGTGAGTTTGGCTTGTTGGCCCTCACACTTTCATCCTGATTGCCCGACATCCCATGACCCCAAACACGCTCTCTATTTACGCAAAACGACGCGCCCAATTGGCCGCCCAATTGGGCGCGGGAGGCGTGGCCATCATTCCCACCGCGCCTGAGCGTGCCCGCAACCGCGACAGCGATTTCCCCTACCGACATGACAGCTACTTTTATTACCTGACGGGCTTTACCGAACCCAACGCGTGGCTGGTGCTCGACGCCACGGGGCGCAGCACCCTGTTTTGCCAGCCCAAAGATTTGGAGCGAGAAATTTGGGATGGTTACCGCTTAGGACCAGAAGCGGCGCTCGATCGGCTGGGCGTCACGGCAGCGCACTCGGTGGCAGAACTCGATCAACATGTGCCCAAACTGCTGGAGAACCAGCACACGGTTTGGTACCCGTTTGCCACGCACAAAGGCTTGGAAAGCCGTGTTGACGGCTGGCTCAATGCCGTACGGTCCCGGGTGCGTTTTGGCGCCATGTGCCCAAGCCAACAGCGCGACTTGTGCGTGCCGCTGGATGACATGCGGCTGATCAAAGACGCACACGAGCAAGACATCATGCGCCGCGCCAGTGCCATCAGCGCAGGAGCTCACATCCGTGCCATGCAAACCTGTGCCCACAGGTTGCGCGCGGGTCAAGACGTGCGCGAATACCACTTGGATGCGGAGTTGCTGCATGAGTTTCGCCAGCACGGTTCGCAGTTTCCCGCCTACACCTCCATCGTGGCTGCAGGCGCAAATGCCTGTGTGCTGCATTACCGCGCGGATGCGGCACCGGTCCGCGCGGGTGAATTGGTCTTGATCGACGCGGGCTGCGAGTTGGATGGGTATGCCAGTGACATCACCCGAACCTTTCCGGCCGATGGGCAATTCACCGGCCCACAACGGGACCTCTACAACCTGGTGCTTGCCAGTCAAGAGGCTGCCGTGGCGGCCACCCGTGCAGGCGCACGGTTTACCGACCCCCACGAAGCCACTGTCCGCGTGTTGGCACAAGGCTTGTTAGACCTTGGCTTGTTGCACACCAACAAACACGGCAACGCGCAAGACGTCATAGAAAAACGGGCCTACTTTCCTTTTTACATGCACCGCACCAGCCACTGGCTGGGCATGGATGTGCACGACTGCGGCAGCTATGTGGAGCCGCCAGAGTTGGGCCAAACCAGCGAGCGAAAAGACCCGCTTTCAGGCGAAACCATCATCAACCGTCCCAGTCGAATCTTGCGCGAGGGCATGGTGCTCACCATCGAGCCTGGCTTGTATGTGCGGCCGGCTGACGTTGTGCCCGAGGCATTTTGGAACATCGGGATTCGCATCGAGGACGACGCCATCGTCACGTCCGAGGGTTGCGAACTCATCACGCGAGGCGTGCCAGTGACGGCCACTGAAATTGAAGCCTTGATGCGCGCTTGATGGGGCTTTGTCTAAAAGTAAAAACAGAACCACTCAGACATGCGCCTCGAGCTGGCGTGACCAGGGCTTGCCCCGGCCTACAATGAAACCGCCTTGTTGGGCTGTTGCTTGGAATTCCAGGTGACAGCCCATTGCATTTTCAGGAGATCAGCATGGCCGTCAATTCCAACAAAGCCCGTGAAGAACTGCGCCGCGCAGCGCTTGAGTACCACGAGTTCCCAACCCCCGGAAAAATAGCCATTGCGGCCACCAAGCAGCTGGTCAACCAGCACGATCTGGCGCTCGCTTATTCGCCAGGGGTTGCCGCTCCGTGCGAAGAGATCGTGAAAGATCCTGACGCAGCCTACAAGTACACCAGTCGCGGCAATTTGGTGGCCGTGATCTCCAACGGTACGGCCGTGTTGGGCTTGGGCGACATTGGCCCTCTGGCCTCCAAGCCGGTGATGGAGGGCAAAGGGGTTTTGTTCAAAAAATTCGCGGGCATCGACGTCTTCGACTTGGAAATCGAAGAGAAGAACCTCGACAAGTTGGTGGACATCATTGCCGCCTTAGAGCCCACGTTCGGAGGCATCAACCTCGAAGACATCAAAGCGCCAGACTGTTTTTATGTCGAGCGCAAATTGCGTGAGCGCATGAAGATCCCGGTGTTTCACGACGATCAACATGGGACTGCCATCGTGGTGGGCGCCGCCATTTTGAATGGCCTTAAAGTGGCCAAAAAGGATTTGAAGCAGGTCAAAGTGGTCACCTCTGGCGCCGGGGCTGCAGCCCTGGCCTGTTTGGGCTTGTTGCTCAAACTGGGGGTGCCGCGCAGCAATATTTTTGTCACCGATTTGGCGGGCGTCGTTTACGAAGGCCGCACCGAGTTGATGGACGAAGACAAAATTCAGTTTGCCCAAAAAACGTCCGCACGCACGTTGTCGGAGGTGATCGAAGGGGCAGATATTTTCTTGGGGCTCTCGGCCGGCGGCGTGCTCAAGGCGGAGATGGTCAAGAAAATGGCCCCCACGCCATTGATTTTGGCTTTGGCCAACCCCACACCGGAAATCTTGCCCGAGGAGGTCCAGGCCGTGCGCAGCGATGCCATCATCGCCACGGGCCGCACCGACTATCACAACCAGGTCAACAACGTCTTGTGCTTTCCCTACATCTTCCGTGGGGCCTTGGATGCCGGCGCATCCACCATCAACGATGAGATGGAAATTGCGGCGGTGTATGCCATTGCCGAGCTGGCTCAAGCTGAGCAAAGCGAAGTGGTGGCCGCGGCCTATGCCGGCGAGAGCTTGGCTTTTGGACCTGAGTACCTGATCCCTAAGCCGTTTGATCCGCGCTTGATGATCAAGATTGCGCCTGCGGTGGCCCAAGCCGCTGCGGACAGTGGCGTGGCGCGACGGCCCATCAAAGATATGCAGGCCTACATTGAGCGACTGCAAAGCTTTGTGTATGCCTCGGGCTCGACCATGAAGCCCATTTATGCGGCGGCCAAGCGCGCCAGTAAAAAGCGCGTGTGCTATGCCGAAGGCGAAGAAGAACGCGTGTTGCGCGCGGTCCAGATCGTGGTGGACGAAGGCTTGGCACAACCCACGCTGATCGGTCGTCCGGCTGTGATTGCCAAGCGCATTGAAACTTTTGGCTTGCGCCTGAAAGAGGGCGTGGACTACCAAGTGGTCAACGTGGAGCAAGACCATCGCTACCGCGATTTTTGGCAAACCTATTACCAGATGACTGCGCGCAAAGGCGTGACCGAGCAATTGGCCAAGATCGACATGCGTCGCCGCCTGTCTTTGATCGGCACCATGATGCTGCAAAAAGGCGAAGTCGATGGCTTGATTTGCGGCACCTGGAGCACGCCGCACACCCACCTGAATTACGTCGATCAAGTCATTGGCAACCGTCCTGGTGTGAGCACCTATGCCTGCATGAATGGCTTGTTGTTGCCTGACCGTCAAGTGTTCTTGGTGGACACCCACATCAACTACGACCCCACCGCCGAACAGTTGGCCGAAATCACCATCATGGCGGCCGAAGAAATGCGTCGCTTTGGCATCCATCCCAAAGCAGCCTTGTTGTCACACTCCAATTTCGGAAGCAGCAACCAGCCCACGGCCATCAAAATGCGCGAAACCTTGGCCTTGGTCCAGAAAAAAGCGCCTTGGCTTGAAATAGACGGAGAAATGCACGGAGACGTTGCCTTGGATGGGGCTTCGCGCGCTGCACACATGCCAACGTCCACGCTCATCGGCAATGCCAATTTGTTGGTTTTGCCGAATTTGGACGCAGCCAATATCGCTTACAACCTGCTCAAAACCGCCGCAGGCGGCAATATTGCGATTGGCCCAGTGCTGTTGGGCGCAGCCAAACCCGTGCATATTTTGACCGCCAGCACCACGGTACGGCGCATCGTCAACATGACCGCATTGACGGTGGCAGACGCCAGCGCCACACGCTGAATCCAGCCTTTCAGCGACGACTCAGTCACCAATACCCCTTCTGTGCTCGCCCCCGATGGGCGGGCACTTGCTTTTTTGTGGGCTTTCGGCGACACTTGCACATCAAATTTCGGGGTTTACCCGAATTCTTCCTTACAACTTTTCCCAGGAATTAGACGGCGATGGACCTGCCACTTCGTACGGTGAAAACCAACATTGTTCAGTCGATTCGCGCATTTCGCGTGCAAGACTTGCAAGATGCTGCACAAGCACTTGGACACCATTTTTTGTATGCCAATTTGGCGCAAACCCAAAGCAAGCAAGATGTGCTGGATTTGATCGCCAAAGAATTCACCTTCCCTGCGCAAGCCAGTAAAAACTTCGACTCGTTGTACGACGGCATGACCGATCCACTGCACAAATCGGGGCCCCAGCCCGGATTTATTCTGGTGCTCGAGCACATTCCAGCACACGCCAAGTTTGACAAAGAAGCCCGTGAGCAATTGCTGGACATCTTCCGTGACGCTTCAGACTACTGGGCAGACCGCAAAGTCCCATTCCGCTGCTTTTACTCGTTCTCTGTGGCGCGCGCGCCTGTGGCCGACAAGACCGGCCAAGCGACCGACGTCGAAGGCGCTGACGCCATGGATGAAGGCGAAAAAATGCCAACCGACAAGTTGGTTGACGTCTCGCCCATGGCTTTGCGCATGAGCAGCCCGTTCAATGCAGGCTACTGGTTGACGGCCGCCTGATTCAAACCGCACACAGGGTGTCGCCGCAAAAAGCCTGTCTGAGACAGGCTTTTTTGTGCCCGCTGAACGGGTGTCTCGGCTTTCAAAGGCTTTGAACCAGGGCCACGTATTGCGAGACCGGAACTTCCTCGGCGCGTCGCTGGGTGTCAAACGAACCCGCAAAGCCGCGGGCTTCTAGCCAACGTCCAAGGGTGTGGCGCAACAACTTGCGCCGTTGACTGAAAGCCACTTGCACCATTTCTTCGAGCAAACGCAGGTCTAACGCAGGAGGCGTGGCCAACGGCACCATCCGAACCACGGCACTGTCCACCCGAGGCGGCGGCTCGAACGACTGCGGCGGCACGAACAACACGTTCTCCATGTCATAACGCCACTGCAGCATCACGCTCAAGCGCCCGTAGTCGCTGGTGGAGGGCTTGGCAACCATGCGGTCAATCACCTCTTTTTGCAGCATGAAGTGCTGATCTTGAATCACGGCGACATGGTCCAACAGGTGAAACAAGATGGGGGACGAGATGTTGTAGGGCAAATTCCCCACCACCCGCAAGCGCGGCACCTTCAAGTCCTGCGCCAGCGCGGTGAAGTCCACCCGCAACACATCCGACTCGATCACGTTCAAGTGGCCATGAGCACGCAGGCGAACGGCCAAATCGCGGTCCAGTTCAATGACGTTCAAGTGTCCTAAGCGCTCGACCAACGGTTGTGTGAGCGCGGCCAGGCCAGGCCCAATTTCGACCATCGGTTCACCTGCAAGTGGTGCAATGGCATCGACGATGCCATCGATGATGGCGCCATCCGTGAGAAAGTGCTGGCCAAAGCGCTTGCGGGCAATGTGTTTCAATGCAGCTCCAGCTTATTGAGGGGCGTCACGGTATTCCACATAAGCGCGCCCACGCACCTCTTGCACCCAGAGTTGGTAGGCTTCATCGAACTTTTTCTCACGCAAACTGTTGCGCACCATGTCGCGCACTTCGCGCTCGCTGATGGCCGCTTCTCGGCGCGCCAAGACTTGAATCAAGTGGACCCCGAAGCGCGAGACAGTGGGGTCAGACATCTGGCCGATGGTCAATTTGTTCATCACCTGCTCAAACTCCGGCACAAACATGCCAGGTCCTACCCAACCTAAGTCACCTCCGCTGGTGCTGCTGGTGTCTTGAGATTGTTCTTGCGCCAATTGGGCAAAGTCTGCTTTACCTGCTTCGATCGCGCGGCGGTCTTCCGCCAATTTCGCACGCGCGGCGTTTTGGCTGAGCTGGCTGTTGGGGCGCAGCAAGATGTGGCGCACCCGTGTCTCGGTCACGGTCATGGTTTGGCTGCTGCGCTTGCTGATCAATTTGAGGATGTGAAAACCCGCGCCCGATCGCACCACGGCACTGAGGCCTCCAACCTTCAAGGACTGCGTGGCGTCCATGAACAACGAGGGATAGCGATCGCTGGGGCGCAAACCCATCAGGCCGCCTTTGTCGCGTTCCGCCCCATCCGATGTTTCTTTCGCAACGGCAGAGAAATCTGCGCCTTGTTGCAGGCGTGTCCAGATCTCTTGCGCTTTGTTTTGTAACCGTTTGACCTCTTCTTCATTGGCTGTCTCGGGCACCGCCACCAAAATGTGGCCCAGTTCGATGTCAGATGCGGTGTTGACCTGTGACCCCTGTTGTTCACGAATCACTTGGTCAATCTCCGCATCGCTGATTTTGATGCGCGAGGGCACGTTGCGTTCGGTCAGGCGTTGCAGGGTCAATTGCTCGCGCTGCTCTTGGCGCGCCCCCAGCGGACGCGTGGTGTCAGGGCTGGTGGCAGACGCGGCCAAATCGCCGGTCGAATTGTCAACATCCACGCCTGTTTCTTTGGCAAATTGCAGCAGCGCTTTTTCGTTGATCAGGCGCTCAAGCGCCTCGCGCAACAAACTGCTGTCCGGGCCAACGCTGCGCCCTTGCTGGGTCAACTGCTGGCGAATTTGAGAGACACGCAGATTGACGTCGTGGTTGGTGATGGGTTCGGCATCCACCACCGCCACGATGTAATTGCGTCCCGTCACGCGGGTCTGGGGTGTGGGTTGTGCGAGGCTAGAAGCACTGACGCCAAGAACGGCCATCCATAGCAGCGGTAACCGGAAGGCTGAGAGAGACATAAAAAAAGACATGGTCACCATCAATCGTAATTGCCAAAACGGCTGGGCATCATCGAGTTTTGGCGCAAGGGTTGGTAGCGTGGCACATTGCTGCGCAACGAGCCCAAAGCGTTGGTGCCCAAACGTGAGAAACCGACAAACTCCAATTGGAACAGCAAACGCTGGCGTGCCAAGCCGTCGGTCACTTGTAGACGCTCGGCCACCACGCGGCTGACCCAACAACCTGCATCGTATTCGAAGCCAATGATCGATTCGACCACCTTGTTGTCCAGGGGGCTGAAATTCATCCGTGCCACGCTGTACCAGCGACCTTCACCCAGGCCTCTGCCCTCACCCAAGGCTTCGTCCTGCCCGCCCCACAGGTCATGCAAAGGCCATTGCCAACCGATGTCAACTTGGCGCGATGAAGGCGAACCATCGTCATTGTTTTGCGAGCGGTAGGCGGCATTGATCACACGGTAGGAGCCCGGACTGTAGCGGCCACCCACCATGCGGCGCATGAAATTGTCGGTTTTGGGGTTGTACTGAATGGTTGAGTCCAGGGCCCAGCTTCGACTCAAATTGAGTGTGGCGCCGCCCAAAATGTCGCTGATACCGGCTTTGGCGGAAGCGTCGCCCGGAATCACCACCCGTTGCTCTTGCATGCGAAGCCGCTGTGCCAAGCCAAAACGCGCACCCTCTGCGCCAGTGTCCGGATCGAGAAAACGCGACACCGCACCCAAGGTCAACAACTTGCTGTCCGAGATGCGGTCCGAGCCGCCAAATGCGTTTTCGGTGAACACGCTGGCAAAGTTGAAAGAGTTGCTCCCCGAGTCGTAATTGGGCAAGTAGTTTTGATCACGGTAGGGGGTGTAGACGTAAAAAGCGCGGGGCTCCAGGGTTTGGCGCCAAGCGCGGCCAAACAAGCGGTGATCGCGCTCCAGGGTCGTGCCCGCATCCAAGCTGAAGGTGGGCACCGACACGCTGGCGCTGGTTTGGCCCATGTGGCCGTCATACAAAGGGCTGTTGGGCAGCCCGCCGTCAAATTGGTAACTGCGTGAGTTCACCTGGACTTTGGGTGTCAGGTAACCCAGCGCGTTGACCATGGGACGACTGACTTGGAGCGACGCCACGCTGCGGTTGGCGTTGGGCGCGCAGTAATTCGACGGACTGCTGTTGGCACACTCGTAATCACGGTTGGATTCAAAGCGGGTCAAGTCGCCTTGAATGCTGAAGTCAAACCCGGCCACATTGCTGCGTTGCATGCGGGCAATGAACTGCGGTACGCGGTCAAAGGGTGGCGTGATTCGGTTGGTGGTGTCGGCCAAGTCCTGCAGGGTTTGCCATTTTTGTGCGCGCAAGCTGGTGCTGAAAATGCCATCGGTCCAATTCAGTCCGGCGTCACTGGACAACAACCGTTGCACGCCGCTGTTGTTGACCATGGAAAAATCTTTCCAGTAGTTGTCGTCACTCACGCGGTTGAAATTCAAATTCAATCCGAGCGTGCCGCCTGCCAGGGACGGGTCGATCAAGCCGGTGTGCTTGAACATCAGACCCCAGCGTCGTTCCCCGCGCAGCATGTCTTTTTCCATGTAATCCACACGGGCTTCACCGCCAAACGGCGCCGCCGCTGATTGGCTCTCCAGGTAGCGAAATTCAGTGCCCACGCGCAGGCCACGTTGGCTCCAGTACGTCGGGAAAAATGTCAGGTCCCGATTGGGCGCCAAATTCACGTAATAGGGTTGCGTGTATTCGAGTCCACCAATGTTGTCTACCCCTAGGGTGGGAGGCAAAAAACCGGATTTGCGTTCTTCGTTGAGAGGAAAGTCAATGCTTGGAACCGGCAGGATGGGAACTTCTTTGAAGTACAGCGAGGCACCTTCTGCGACCCCCACATTTCGGTCGGTGTCGAGGGTGATTTTGTCGGCTTTGAACAGCCAGTCGGGCAACCAACTGGGGCCTGGTTTGCGCTGGCACGTGGTGAAGTCGGCTTTGTGCATCACCGTGTGGGCGCTGTCCACAAAGTCAATCCGCTCGGCTTTTCCGTAAGCTTTGTTCTTGAGAAGTTGGTAAGTCGGCTGACTGAAAAACCCTTCAAACGCGTCCAGATGAAGGTCCAGCGCTGGACCTTGGTAGACATTGCCTGAGGTGTTGATGGTGACGTTGCCGCGCGCCTTGGCCAAATCCTCCACCTGGTCGTAATCCACTTTGTCGGCTTTGAGCAAAAGGTTGCCACGGCGAATGACCACATGGCCTTCGAGTTCGGTTCGCACATCGGTTTGGCCGCTCAACCGGTCGCTTTGAATGTAGGTGGGTGAGAGCTTGCGTACCTCATCGGGGATGGCTTCTTGCAAGGTATGGCTGGGCCGTAAGCGCAACACAGGGGCATTGCCCTCTTGCGCCATGACGGTGCAAGGCTCGCTCATGCAACCGACCAGCAAGCCCAGCACCCACGCAACAGGCAGGCGAGAGAAACGGGCAGAAGCAGGCAAAGACATCAACGCGACACAAGCTTTCAAAAAGCGAAGCCTTGTCAGCACCATCTCCAGAACGTGTGCACAAAGCGGGTTTGTAGAATTTGGATTATCCATGAGCACACCCCCAACCCCCGCGCCTTCGGGCCTTTCTACCTCGGCGACCATCGAATGGTCGCAGCCCGAGCGCCATGCCGCTTTCACCCAATGGCTCAACGCCCAAGTGGCGGTGCACGGCGTGCAGCCCACGACGCTGCGTGCCGCCTCGGCCGACGCCAGCTTTCGGCGTTACTTTCGGGTCGACACCGCCTCAGGCTCTTGCATCATCATGGATGCGCCGCCCGAGAAAGAAAACTGCCAGCCCTTTGTGCATGTGGCGCGCTTGATGCAAGACGCACATCTCTTGGTGCCGCGCATCCTGGCCTGGGACGAACCGCAAGGCTTCATGTTGCTCGACGACTTGGGCGCACAAACCATGATGGAGGTCATCGACCCCACCCAACCACAAGCCAACCATGGGCTGTACATGCGCGCCATCGACGCCTTGTTGGCTTGGCAGCAAGCCAGCCGTCCAGGTGTCTTGCCGGCGTACGACGAGGCCTTGCTGACACGCGAGTTGTCGTTGTTTCCCGATTGGTATTTGGTCCAACACCGCAGCGTGCCGCTCGACACTGCTCAGCGCGACATGCTGGCGCGCACCTTTCAAACCATCGTGCAGCGCAACCTGGCGGCACCCGCTGTGTACGTGCATCGCGACTTCATGCCGCGCAATTTGATGATGCCCCGCGACCCTTCAGAGCCACGTTTGGGCGTGCTGGACTTCCAAGACGCCGTCTATGGCCCCGTGAGTTACGACATCGCCAGCCTCATGCGCGACGCGTTCTTGAGCTGGGACGAAGACTTTGTGCTCGACGTCACCATCCGCTATTGGGAGCGCGCGCGCAAGCTGGGGTTGCTGGACCATGACGGCTGGTCGCAAGACTTCGGCGAGTTCTGGCGTGCGGTGGAGTGGATGGGCTTGCAGCGTCACCTCAAGGTGGCAGGCATCTTTGCCCGCCTGACCTTGCGCGATGGCAAACCCAAATACCTGGCCGATGCGCCACGTTTCATCGGCTACATCCGATCCACGGCCAGCCGCTACAGCGAGCTCACGCCGTTGCTGCGTTTGATCGACAAGGTGGAAGGCACCGAGCCCGAGATCAGTTTGGCTTATCCCAAGCTCAGCCCCCGCTCTGGCGGGGCGGCTTGAGCATGGCGCGGTTTCACTGCCCCATGCCGCTGGCCAGCGGCACCACCCTCGATTTACCCGCGACAGCGGCTCGCCATGTGCAAGTGCTGCGCATGCAGCCAGGACATGCGCTGACCCTGTTCAATGGGGAGGGCGGTGAATACGCCGCTGAGGTGGAGCACATGGGCCGCAGTGATGTGCGTGTGCGCGTGGGTGAGCACCACCCCGTTGAGCGCGAAGCCACACGCCGTGTCCACCTGGTGGTGGGCATGCCCGCCAACGAACGCATGGACTGGTTGGTGGAAAAAGCCACCGAGCTGGGCGTGGCTCGCATCACCCCGGTGATGACCGAGCGCAGCGTGGTGCGTTTGACGGGTGAGCGTGCCGACAAAAAACTCGCACACTGGCAAGCGGTGGCGGCCAGCGCTTGTGAGCAATGCGGGCGCAACCGCTTGCCTCAGATCGACGCACCCGAGCGCCTGGACGGCTGGTTGGCACGTCTGGCCCAAACCCCCTCGGTGCAAGGCGCTTCGGTGGTGCAAGCGGTCTTGTCCTTGCACCCCAGCAGCCAGCCTTTGGCGGCCATGCTGGCGCAACCCCACAGCGCAGACGCCAGCCTCACCTGGGTGTTGCTCAATGGCCCTGAAGGCGGTTTGAGTGACGCCGAAGATGCGGCGGCCCGTGCTCAGGGCTTTGTGGCTTTGAGTTTGGGCGCGCGCGTGTTGCGCGCCGAGACGGCGGCCTTGGGCGCGTTGGCGCGGCTCACGCTGGCATAGCTGCTATCACCTGTGCCACCGCGGCGGTGAGCTTCTTGGCGTAGGGCACATGCAAAAACTCATTCGGCCCGTGGGCGTTGCTCTTGGGGCCCAGCACGCCGCAAACCATCATTTGCGCGTTGGGAAAACCGCGACTCAGCATGTTCATCAGCGGGATCGTGCCGCCTTGCCCGATGTAGCCACAGGGTGCGCCGAAGTGCGCTTGGCTGGCAGCGTTCAAGGCGCTGTCAAACCACGGCGCGGTGTCAGGCGCATTCCAACCATTGGCTGAGCCTTCGGCGTGGAAGGTCACGCGCGCTTGGTAGGGCGCGTTGTCTTCCAGCAGGGCTTTGAGTTCTTGCACCGCCTGGGCGGCATCCACCAGCGGGGGCAAGCGCAGGCTGAGCTTGAAGGCGGTGGACGGGCGCAGCACATTGCCCGCGTCTTTGAAGGCGGGTAGGCCCTCGGCCCCGGTCACGCTCAGCGTGGGCACCCAGGTGCGTTGCAACAGCGCTTGCAGCGGGTCTTGCGTCATGGGCAGGGTGACCAGGGTGGCACCGCCACAGTCGTGGTGGGCCCAGGGAAAGCGTTGGTACAGATCTTCCCCCAGCAGCGCCGCTGTGGCGCGTGCTTGGGCCAAACGCTCGGGTGGCACTTCGACATGAAAGCTGGCGGGCAGCAAACGACCGGTGGCGCTGTCTTCCAGCCGGTCCAGCACCTGCCGCATGATGCGAAAACTCGACGGCACCACGCCCGACGCATCGCCCGAGTGCACGCCTTCGCTCAGCACCTCCACCTTCAACACCCCGCTGGCCATGCCGCGCAAGCTGGTGGTGAGCCACAGCTGGTCATAGTTGCCCGCGCCACTGTCGAGGCACATCACCAGACCGACGTTGCCCATCCGCGTGCGCAGTGCATCCACATAGGGCAACAAGTCTGCCGAGCCGCTTTCTTCGCAGGTTTCTATCAGCCCCAGGATGCGCGGATGGCTGGCACCTTGCGCTTTGATCGCCTGGATGGCAGCAATGCTGGCGTACACCGCATAGCCGTCGTCGGCACCGCCGCGGCCATACAACTTGCCGTCTTCGTACTTAGGGGTCCAAGGGCCCAGGTCGGAGCGCCAGCCGCTGAACTCGGGTTGCTTGTCCAAGTGGCCGTACATCAGCACGGTTTCGCTTTGGCTGTCGCTGGCGCGTGTGGCCGCCACTTCAAAAAACAGCACGGGGGTGCGGCCCGGCAAGCGCACGATCTCCAGCGTCAGGCCCGCCACCTGTTGAGCCAGCACCCAGTCGGCGGCACGTTGCACCACGGTCTCCAGGTGACCGTGTTGAGCCCAGTCGGCATCAAACGCCGGCGACTTGGCGGGGATGGCGATGTACTCGCTGAGCTGGGACACGATGTCGCGGTCCCACGCTTGGGTGACGGACGCCAAGACTTGCGCGCCATCCAGCGCGGCGTTGGGGATTCGGGCATTCATACAAACACTCCTCGCGTGGCAACACGCATCAACAAACAGGTGCGGGGAACGCGGCGCGTCAACCCCGCTGAAACTTGAACACCGCCGTGCCGGCCCGCAAGTTGGGCCACACCGACACGCGCGCGCCGTCTTGCAGGCCAAAGGCGTCCAGCAGGTGCAAGCCGTTTTGGGTC
The DNA here is from genome assembly GCF_046052825.1 of Limnohabitans sp. GTDB lineage: Bacteria > Pseudomonadota > Gammaproteobacteria > Burkholderiales > Burkholderiaceae_C > Limnohabitans. The sequence goes on along the minus strand of NZ_JAVLFP010000026.1, from coordinate 105,797 downwards.
GCCAGCACCTCAAAGTCGGCGAATGTGCCGACGCGGATGTTGGGTGTGTCGTACCACTGGTAAGGCAGGCGCTTGGTCACGGGCATGCGGCCCTGCAACACGCTCAAGCGGTTGGGCCAGTGGCCGAAGTTGGGGAAGGCCACGATACCTAGGCGACCCACACGCGCGGTTTCGCGCAGCATGGTTTCGGCGTTGCGCAGGTGTTGCAAGGTGTCGATTTGCAGCACCACATCGAACGACTGGTCGCCAAACAAGCTCAGGCCTTGGTCGAGGTTGAGTTGCAACACATTCACGCCACGTTGCACGCAGGCGTGCACGTTGGTGTCGTTGAGCTCCACGCCGTAGCCGGTGCATCCGCGGTGTTGCTGCAAATGCGCGAGCAAAGCGCCGTCGCCGCAGCCCAAGTCGAGCACCCGGCTGCCATGGGGCACCAACGCAGCAATCGCTTGCAAGGTGCGCAGTTGGGTGTCTTGCGTCATGCGGCACCTCCAGCGGGCAACGTTTCTTGGGCGATGCGGTCAAAGTAGGAGCGCACCACGTCCATGTAGCGCGCGTCGTCCAGCAAAAACGCATCGTGGCCATGGGGCGCGTCAATCTCCGCGTAGCTCACATCGCGCTGGTTGTCGAGCAAGGCGCGCACCATCTCGCGGCTGCGTGCGGGCGAGAAGCGCCAGTCGGTGGTGAAACTCACCAACAAAAACTTGGCGGCGGTGCGGGCAAAGGCGGCCGACAAATCACCACCGTAGCTGCGCGCGGGGTCAAAGTAGTCGAGCGCACGCGTGATCAGCAAGTAAGTGTTGGCGTCAAAGTACTCGCTGAACTTATCGCCTTGGTAGCGCAGGTAGCTTTCAATTTGAAACTCCACGTCTTGCGTCGAGTAGCGGTAGCCGGTGGCGCTGCCCGCCACGGCGTTGCGCAGCTCGCGGCCAAACTTTTCGTTCATCACATCGTCGCTCAGGTAAGTGATGTGTCCCACCATGCGTGCGATGCGCAAGCCCCGTTTGGGCACCACGCCATGTTGGTAAAAGTGCCCGCCATGGAAGTCGGGGTCGGTCACGATGGCGCGTCGTGCCACCTCGTTGAAGGCGATGTTCTCCGCCGTCAAATTGGGGGCACTGGCCACCACCACGGCGTGGCGCACCCGCTCGGGGTGTTGCAGTGTCCAGCTCAGCGCTTGCATGCCACCCAGGCTGCCACCCATCACCGCAGCCAGTTGGGTGATGCCCAAGGCGTCCAGCAGGAGCGCTTGGGCGTTGACCCAGTCTTCTACCGTCACCACCGGAAAGTCGGCGCCGTACACCTGGCCTGTGTCGGGGTGGGTGTGCATGGGGCCTGTTGAGCCAAAGCAAGAGCCTAAGTTGTTGACGCCGATCACAAAAAAATGGTCGGTGTCCACCGGCTTGCCGGGACCCATCATGTTGTCCCACCAGCCTTCGCTGTGGGCTTGGTTCTCATACACACCGGCCACATGGTGTGAGGCATTCAGGGCGTGACAGACCAGCACCGCATTCGACTTGTCGGCGTTGAGCGTGCCATAGGTTTCATAGGCCAGCGTGTAGTCGCGCAAGCTGGCGCCGCTTTGCAGGCTCAGTGGTGCGGCAAAGTGCATGCTTTGCGGCTTGGCAATCAGGGGGGCGTGGGGCTTGGTGGACATGGCGTTCAGACTCGTTGACTCAACCCTTATTCGCCCACGGGACGCAGGTGTTTGCCCACGATGCCTGCCAGCTCAAACATGGTGACCTGGTCTTTGCCAAACACCGCCTTGAGTTTGGCGTCGGCGTTGATGGCGCGTTTGTTGGTGGCGTCTTGCATGCCGTTGGCCTTGATGTAGTCCCACAACTTCTTGATCACTTCCGTGCGTGCCACGGCATCGGTGCCGATCACGGCGGCCAACGCTGTGCTCGGCAAGAAGCCTGCCGTCACCTTGCGAGGGGCTTTGGGCTTGGCCACTTTATCGGCCTTGGCTGCTTTGGCCCCTTTGGTTGTTTTGGCGGGCGCTTTCTTGCCTGCGGCTTTGATCAAGGCGTTGGTGGTGGGCGTTTTACCGCCACGCGCCGGGTATTTGCTGGTGCGGGGCTCGAAGGCAAAGTTGACTTTGCCGGCTTCGGGGTCCCATTGCAAAAAGGCCTTGAAGGCGCGGCGCGTGCGCATCGACACAAACTTGTCGAGCAAGTCGGTTTTGCCCTCAGCCAGCAGCTTGGTCATTTGGTCGCGTGCCACCGGTTGCTGCAAGATGATCTTGCCGCTCTTGAAGTCGCAGCTGGGCGTGGCTTGCGCATGGGTCGGCACCGACTTGCTGCACACATAGTTGCTGCCGTGTTCATAGACGGGGCTGCCGCATTTGTGGCAATTGCCCAGCGACTCGCTGTCACCAAACTCCACAATTTCACCGGACTCGGCGTTTTTGTCGTCGCCAAAGTCGAACTCGAGTTTCCAGTTTTGGTCTTCTTCGCTGTACTTCAGGGCAATCTCGGCGGTGAAGGGCCAGCCCGCTTTGGAGCGGAAACCGTCCAGTGGGCCAATCTTTTTGTCGCGGATGAACTGTTCGGCTTCGGCCGCCTCAAAAGTGCGCCCGCCAGGGATTTTGCTGATCGAAAAACCACAGCCTTCCGATGCGCCGTCTTTGCCCACGCAGCCGTAGCGGCGGTAGTTTTCTTTCACCACACCGCCGCACTTGGGGCAGGGGGTGTGCAAGGTGGCGTAGTCGCCCGGGATGGTGTCGCGGTCAAACTCTTTGGCCTTTTTGACGATGTGCTTGGTCATGGCCGCAATCTCGCGCATGAACGCTTCGCGGCTCAATTCGCCATGCTCCATTTGTGCAAGCTTGTGCTCCCATCCGCCGGTGAGTTCAGGCTTGGAGAGCTCTTCCACGCCCAAACCACGCAGCAGCGTGAACAGCTGGAAGGCCTTGGCGGTTGGGATCATTTCCCGGCCATCCCGGATGAGGTATTTCTCGTTGATCAAGCCTTCGATGATGGCCGCGCGGGTGGCTGGCGTGCCCAAGCCTTTTTCTTGCATGGCTTCGCGGAATTCGTCGTCTTCCACCAGCTTGCCAGCGCCCTCCATCGCGCCCAACAAGGTGGCTTCGCTGTAGCGTGCGGGTGGGCGTGTCTTCAGGCCTTTGGCGTCTGCTTGCTCGTTTTTGGCCGACTCACCAGCGGCCAAGGCCACCAGAGTTTTGCCGTCTTCTTCGTTGTCCGAGGCTTCTTGTGCGGCGTCTTTGCCGTACACCGCCATCCAACCGGCGTTGACCAAGACCTTGCCTTCGGTGCGGAAGTGGTGCGCCTTGCCCGCCGCGTTGACCGTGCTGATGCGCGTGGTCACCATGTACTCGGCGCTGGGGAAGAAGACCGCCATGAAGCGGCGCACCACCATGTCGTACAGCTTTTGTTCGGCCTCTGACAAACCGCTGGGGGCTTGCAAGGTGGGGATGATGGCAAAGTGGTCGCTGACCTTTTTGTTGTCAAACACGCGCGGCATTTTGCGCACGTAGTTGTTGTTCAAGGCCACCAAGGCGTGTGGCTCCAGGTGCTTCATGCCGCTGTCGGCCAGCATCTCAAAGGTTTGTTTCACCACCGGCACATAGTCTTCGGGCAAGTGGCGCGAATCGGTACGCGGGTAGGTCAAGGCCTTGTGGCGTTCGTACAGGCTTTGTGCCAGCGCCAGCGTGGTTTTGGCCGAAAAGCCAAAGCGTCCGTTGGCCTCGCGTTGCAGCGAGGTCAAGTCAAACAAGCCTGGGCTGGCCTTGGTGGTGGGCTTGCTTTCTTCGGTGACGCTGGCGGTTTGGTTGCGCACCGCGTTGGCAATGGCCAAAGCTTCGGCCTCGCTCCACACGCGGTCGTGCTTTTTCTCGGCGTCGTCGGCGTCTTTTTTGTGTTCGGGGTTGAACCACTTGGCCGGATAGCTGCCGGCGGCCACTTGGAAGTTGCCGTGAATTTCCCAGTAGTCGCGGCTGACGAACTTGCGGATTTGTTCTTCACGTTCCACCACCACGCTCAGCGTGGGTGTTTGCACGCGCCCGACGGTGGTCAAGAAGAAGCCGCCCTCGCGAGAGTTGAAAGCCGTCAAGGCGCGGGTGCCATTGATGCCGACCAGCCAGTCGGCCTCGGAGCGGCTGCGCGCAGCATCGGCTAAGCCTTGCATTTGTTTTTCAGAGCGCAGCGACTCGAACCCATCGCGGATGGCTTGTGGCGTCATCGACTGCAACCACAAGCGCTTGACGGGTTTGTCCAACGGCTTTTTGCCACCGGCGTATTGCTCGATCAAGCGAAAGATCAATTCGCCTTCACGGCCCGCGTCACAGGCGTTGATCAAGGCGGTCACGTCTTTGCGTTTGGCCAACTTGACCACCGCGTTCAAGCGGCTTTTGGTTTTCTCGACAGGCTTTAAATCAAAGTAGGGTGGAATGACAGGCAGGTGGGCAAAGCTCCATTTGCCGCGCTTGACGTCAAATTCTTCGGGCGCTTGGATTTCGACCAAGTGGCCCACAGCGCTCGACACCACATAGGTCTCGCTTTCAAAGTGATCGTCGTGCTTTTCGAACTTCCCCGCCACAGGCGTGAGTGCGCGCACGATGTCTTGCGCGACCGAAGGTTTTTCGGCGATCACGAGGGTTTTGCTCATTTCAAAGTTCCTTAGAAAACTCAACACTACAATTTGCGCTTCTCGCGCGTGCGCGCACGCACACGCGCCTGTGCGCACATGTGTGCGTACGTATTTAAGTTAACAGAGTTTTGACCGTGTCCAAAAATACCCCCGCTCCGATCACTGGCCGACGCATTCAAACCCGACGTTCCGGCGTGCATGGCAAAGGGGTGTTTGCCCTGGCCGACATCGCCGAAGGCGAAACCATCATCGAGTATGTGGGCGAGATCATCACGTGGAAAGAAGCGCTGCGTCGCCACCCGCATGACCCCAAGGACCCCAACCACACCTTCTACTTTCACCTGGACGACAAGCACGTGATTGACGCCTTGTACGGCGGCAACTCCTCGCGTTGGATCAACCACTCGTGCAAACCCAATTGCGAACCTGACGAGGTGGAGGGTCGCGTGTTCATCAAGGCCTTGCGGAATATAGCGGCGGGGGAAGAGCTCAACTACGACTACGGCTTGGTGATTGACGCGCCCCTGACCGACAAACTCAAGGCCGAGTACCCCTGCTGGTGTGGCGCCAAAAAGTGCCGTGGCACCTTGTTGGCCTCCAGCCAGCCCAACAAGCGCGAACGGCGTGCCCAGAAAAAAGCCAAGCGGGCCGATAAAAAGCACTGACCCATGATCTGGCCCGCTGAAGACCTGTGGCAAGCCCTGGTGGCTTGGCAACCTGGCCTGACGGTGGAGGTGCTGCCCCAGATCGATTCCACCAACACCGAGCTGATGCGCCGTGCGCGTGCTGGCCAGAACGATCCCGTGCTGTTGGTGGCCGAAGCACAAACGGCGGGGCGGGGTCGCTTGGGGCGCCCTTGGCATGGCCAGACCGGTGATGCGCTTACCTTTTCTTTGGGCCTGACCCTGATGCCTCGCGACTGGTCGGGCTTGTCGCTGGCGGTGGGTTTGTCTTTGGCGCAAAGTCTTGACCCCAAGGGTGCGCTGGGTGTGCGTCTGAAGTGGCCCAATGATCTGTGGGTGGCCCAGCCCGGTACGCCCAGCGCTTGGGGCAAGCTGGCGGGTGTGCTGATAGAAACTGCCCTGACGGCAGGTGCCGCCGCAGATCAAGCCCGCTACTGCGTCGTGGGCGTGGGCATCAACATCGCGCCCCCTCAAGCGTCCGGGCTGTCCACCGCACCTTTGGGCTGGCAACAGTTGTCACCACAGGCCACGGCCCCCAGCACCTTGACGCAAGTGGCCTTGCCCTTGTTGAAAAGCGTGTTGGCGTTTGAACGCGACGGGTTTGCGCCCTTGCAAGCGCTGTTCAACGCCCGCGATGCCCTGCACAACCAGACGGTCAGCTTGAGTGACGGGCGTGCGGGGATCGCGCGTGGCGTAGACCTCGACGGTGCGCTGCGGGTCGAAACCGCGCAGGGCATCGAACGCATCACCAGTGCAGAGGTGAGCGTGCGGCCTCAGTGAGGCCTGCAACAGCGCCCATTTGTCATCCACTCACCTGAAGGTACACCACCCTATGAACTCCTCATCCGTTTGGCGCAATGTGGCCCTCGTGTTGGTGCTGGTCAACCTGCTGTTTGCACTGGGGTCGGGAGGGTATTTTGGATTTCTAGGCCTAGACCCGAGGTCGCACCACGAGCCCGCGCGTTTGGATGACCAAGTCGCGCCTGAGGCTTTGCAGCTGCGTGTGGCAGGTGCGGCGGCCGCACCTGCTTCAGCGGTTGCTTCGCAGTGATCAGGCCAGCGCAGCGGCTGGCGTGCTGACGGCCACGGGTTGGCGAATCAGGTAATCGAAAGCGCTCAAAGCGGCTTTGGCGCCTTCACCTGCGGCAATCACAATTTGTTTGTAAGGCACGGTGGTCACGTCGCCCGCGGCAAACACGCCCGGCAGGTTGGTATGGCCTTTGGCGTCCACCACGATCTCCCCGAACTTGCTCAACGCAACCGTGCCTTTCAAGAACTCGGTGTTGGGTACCAAGCCAATTTGCACAAACACGCCAGCGAGTTCGATGTGGTGCAACGTTTCGTCGGCGCGGTCTTTGTAGGTCAAGCCGTTGACTTTTTGGCCGTCACCGGTGATCTCAGTGGTTTGCGCGTTGACGTGGATGCTCACATTGGGCAGGCTCTTGAGCTTGTTGACCAGCACCGCATCGGCTTTCAGCGCGTCGGCGAATTCCACCAAGCTCACATGCGCGACCAAACCCGCCAAATCGATGGCAGCCTCTACGCCCGAGTTGCCCCCGCCAATCACCGCCACCCGCTTGCCTTTGAACAAGGGGCCGTCGCAATGCGGGCAGTAGGCCACTCCTTTGTTTTTGTACTGCTCTTCGCCGGGCACGTTGACATTGCGCCAGCGCGCGCCGGTGGACAAGATCACGGTGCGCGCCGACAGCACGCCGCCATTGGCCATGTGCACCTGTGTCAAGCCGCCAGGTGTGGCGGCAGGTACCACTTTGTCGGCACGCTGCAAGTTCATGATGTCCACTTCGTAGTGGCGCACTTGGGCTTCCATGGCGGCGGCCATTTTGGGACCGTCGGTTTCCAACACCGAGATGTAGTTTTCAATCGCCATGGTGTCGTTGACCTGACCGCCAAAGCGTTCGGCGGCCACACCCACACGGATGCCTTTGCGTGCCGCATACACCGCAGCGGCCGCCCCGGCAGGGCCTCCGCCCACGATCAGCACATCAAATGGGGCTTTCTCGTTGAGCTTGACCGCTTCACGTGCATCGGAATTGCTGTCGAGTTTGCCCACGATTTCTTCCAGGGTCATGCGACCCGAACCGAACAAAGCGTCGTTCATGAACACCATGGGCACCGCCATGACTTGTCGTGTGTCGACTTCCGCTTGGTACATGCCGCCGTCGATCACGGTGGTGTGAATTTTGGGGTTGTAGATGGCCATCAATGCCGCGGCTTGCACCACGTCTGGGCAGTTGTGGCAGGACAAGGACATGTACACCTCAAAGTTCATCTCGGCGTCGAGCGCTTGGATCTGTTCAATCACTTGCGGCTCTACCTTGGGCGGGTGACCGCCGGTCCACAACAAAGCCAGCACCAACGAAGTGAACTCATGGCCCAACGGGATGGCGGCAAAACGCACGCCACGTGTTTCACCTTCTTTGGCAATCACGAACGAAGGCCTGCGCGCGTCGGTGCCCGACGCATCAAAACTCACCTTGTCGGACAGACCGGCGATTTGCAGCAACAACTCGCGCAACTCCGCACTTTTGGCGCTGTCATCGAGGGATGCGATCAAGCGGATGGGGGTACGCAGGTTTTGCAAATAGGCTTGCAATTGGGTTTGCATCTGTGTGTCGAGCATGGGGTGTCCTTTCGGCGTCTGAGCGCCTAGCTAAAAAATGAGGGAGTGGTCCAGCCCAGAACGGGCCGCATGAAGCAATGGCGCTGTGAGATGGGGCGCAGCCCTGGGTCACCCCGAGTGCGCACCCCAACAAGCAGCGTGACTGCTTAGATCTTGCCGACCAGGTCCAAAGAAGGCGTCAGGGTCTTGGCGCCTTCGTTCCACTTGGCTGGGCAGACTTGGCCAGGGTTGGCGGCCGTGAATTGAGCGGCTTTGAGTTTGCGCACGGTCTCTTTCACGTCACGGGCGATTTCGTTGGAGTGAACTTCCATCGTCTTGATCACGCCATCGGGGTTGATCACGAAAGTGCCGCGCAAGGCCAAACCTTCTTCTTCGATGTGCACGCCGAAAGCGCGTGTCAGTTGGTGGGTGGGGTCACCCACCAGTGGGAACTTGGATTTGCCCACGGCAGGCGATGTCTCGTGCCACACTTTGTGCGAGAAGTGGGTGTCGGTGGTGACGATGTACACCTCGGTGCCTGCTTTTTGGAACTCGGCGTAGTTGTCGGCGGCGTCTTCAATTTCGGTGGGGCAGTTGAAGGTGAACGCTGCTGGCATGAAAATCAACACAGACCATTTGCCCTTGAGGCTGGCTTCGGTGACTTCGATGAATTTGCCGTTGTGGAAGGCGTTGGCTTTGAAGGGTTGAACTTGGGTATTGATCAGGGACATGTGGATTCCTTTGGTTGGTTGCTAAAAACTATCGAATGAGCAGAACTCATTGATGGCAATGGTAGCCAAGAATGATTCAACAGATGATTGTTTGTCTCAATGAGGTCGATTGAGATTGCCTCAAAGCGAATCCACTTGGGCCGTCACTTGAAACCCACGCGGTCCAACATTTGTTGCACCTTGACTTGGTTCATACCCACCGCACTGATGGGCACCAGTTCACTTTTGAAGCTGCCCCCGGTCATGCCATTGAGGGCGGGGTTGTCGAGCTTCAAGCCTTTGACCACCGGCCACTCGTTGTTGCCGTTGGCGAAATGGTTTTGTGCAGCGGGGCTGACCAGGTACTCCAAAAACTTCACCGCGTTGGGGGTGTTCTTTGAATGGCGGGCCACAGCGCCGCCCGCCACGTTGACGTGGGTGCCCCAGCTTTGCTGGTTGGGAAACACCACGCCCACGCGCTCGGCGACGGCTTTGTCGGCCGGGTTGCCAGAGCGCATCAAGCGCGCCAGGTAATACGTGTTGGTCAAGGCCACACCACACTCGCCGCTGGCCACCGCTTTGATTTGGTCGGTGTCGCCACCTTGTGGGGCACGCGCCATGTTGTTGACCAAACCTTTGAGCCATGTCTCGGTTTGAACCGGCCCCAAGTGCTCGGTCATGGCGCCAAACAAGCTCAGGTTGTAGGGGTGTGAGCCGGAGCGCACGCAAAAGCGGCCCTTGTTCACCGGATCGGCGAGTTTTTCGTAGGTGTCGACGTCTTGTTTGTTGACTTTGATCTTGTCGTACACCACTACGCGCGCGCGCGTGGACAAACCAAACCAGGCAATGCCGCCTTCATCGGTGGGCTTGGCGTGCAGTTGCTTGGGAACGGCGGTTTCCAGCACTTTGGAGCGGATGGGCAAGAACAGGCCGTCCACCTCACCCTTCCACAGGCGGGCGGCATCGACCAGCAAAATCACATCGGCAGGCGATGCACTGCCTTCGGCTTTGAGGCGGGTCACGATGCCCGCATCGTCAGAATCAACGCGGTTGATTTTGATGCCCGTGGCTTGGGTGAAGTCGGCATACAAGGCCTCATCCGTTGGGTAGTGACGCGCTGAATAGAGGTTGAGCACTTGCGTTTGTGCATGCAATGAGCTGCCAAGCAAACTCAAACTGGCCAGGGACAAAGCGTTCAGGAAGCGGCGCATGAGAAGGACTCCAAAATTTGAAACTGGCAAGAAGCTTACAACAAATGCGAATCGTTCTCAAATAGACGTGGGTTTCAGTTTTCGCTGGCCGCCAGCTGACCCCGTGCCAGAAGGTGTTTCATTGGCGACGCAGGGTGCGACTGAGCAAAATCACAGGCAGCAAACCCACAAGCACCAGGGCCAGCGCGGGCAAGGCCGCTTCGCCCAGGCGTTCGTCACGGGCCAATTGGTAAGCCATGACGGCCAAGGTGTCGGTGTTGAAGGGTCGCAGCACCAAGGTGGCGGGGAGTTCTTTCATCACGTCGACCAGCACCAACAAGGCCGCCGCCGCCGCCGGTTTGCGCAGCAGGGGCCCATGCACCCGTGCGACCAGACGCAAGCCAGAGACACCCAGCATGCGTGCGCTGTCGTCAAGGCTGGGGGACAGGCGGCTGTAGCCGCTTTGCACCGACTGCAAAGCCACAGCCACAAAGCGCACCAAGTAAGCCCAAACCAAGCCCAGCACGGTGGCGGTCAACCAAAAGCCAATGCCAGAGTTGGGCCAGGCGGCTTGCAGCCAGCCCACAGGCAACAGCAAGCCCACCACAATCACAGCGCCCGGCACGGCATAACCCAACCCTACCCAACGCATCACCAGGCGTGACATCCGGCTGGGTTGCAAGCGAGCGTATGAGGCCAGCAGCACGGCGATGCCGACGGCCAACACCGCGGTGGTCAAGCCCAGCGACAGGCTGGTCAGCGCCCATTGACCAAAGCGCGCCCAAGGCAGATCGGCCCACTCGGTGCCCAAGACCAAGGCACGCAACATAAAAGCCACCGGAAGCACAAACCCAAACAGCACGGGCAGCGCGCACAGCACCAGCGCCGCAACGGCGGCCCAGCCGCTCAGCCGCGATGGGTGAGACTCTGCGCTCACGCGGTCTGCGCGTGTGCTGGCAAATCGCAAACGCGACTGCGCACGTTGCTCCAAGGCCAGCAGCCCCACGACGACGACGAGCAACAGGGTGGCCAGTTGCGCGGCGGCTGTGCGGCTGTCCATCACCAACCAAGCTTTGTAAATGCCAGCGGTGAAGGTTTGGATGCCAAAGTAACTCGACACGCCAAAGTCAGCCAGTGTTTCCATCAAGGCCAGCGCGGTGCCTGCGGCAATGGCGGGGCGTGCCAGCGGCAAGGCCACACGCAAGATGCGTCTGGGCATGGAGGCACCCAATAAGCGGGCCGCTTCCATCAAGTGGTTGGCCCGTTCAGCCAGCGCGGTGCGTGCCAGCAGATAGACATAGGGGTACAGCGCCAAAGTGAACACGCAAGCGGCGCCCCACACGCTGCGCACGTCCGGTAACACGCGACCTTCCAGGTGCCAGTTGCTGCGCATCCAGGTTTGCAGTGGGCCGCTGAACTGCAAAAAATCGGTGTAGGCGTAGGCCACCACATAAGCGGGCATGGCCAATGGCAAGAGCAGTGCCCACTCCAAGGTGCGACGACCCGGAAAGTCAAACAGCGTGACGGCTGCGGCAGACACCGTGCCCATGCTGATGACACCCAAGCTCACCAAGGCACACAGCCACAAGGTGGTGCCCAGGTAATCGGGCAACACGGTGCGGGCCATTTCGGCCAAGATGGATGACGACTCCGGGGTGAACTGCAGCCAAGACGACAGCACGGTGAGCACCGGCCAAGCCAGCAACACGGCCACCGACAGAGTGAACACGCGAACAAGAAGCTGGGCACGAAACGGCATGCGGCATTGTAGGGAAGGGCATGTGCGCGCATGGCGTGTCGCCCTAGGCGCGCTCTTTACAATGAAACGATGTTTTTAAATGTCGCTCAGCTTCAGGTGCGTTACCCAGACCGCGCCCGGCCTTCGGTCGATGCGGTGAGCTTTGGTTTGCGTGCGGGCGAAGTGGGCGTGTTGATTGGCCCCTCGGGCTGCGGCAAAACCACGCTGCTGCGCGCGGTCGCCGGGTTAGAGCGTGTCACGGCGGGTGAGATTCGCTTGGCGGGTGCCGTGGTCAGCAGTGCCAGTGTGCGAGTGCCGCCTGAGTCGCGCCGCATTGGCATGGTGTTTCAAGACTATGCCTTGTTCCCGCATCTGTCGGTGCAAGACAACGTGCGCTTTGGGCTGCACCACCAAGCGCGCAGTGACCAACAGCGACGTGTGCGCGAGGTGTTGGACTGGGTGGGCTTGGCGTCGAGCGCTCAGCGCTACCCGCACGAGTTGTCGGGGGGTCAGCAGCAGCGTGTGGCGTTGGCACGTGCATTGGCCCCCGCCCCACAACTCTTGTTGCTGGATGAGCCGTTTTCAAATTTGGATGTTGAGTTGCGCGAGCGCTTGGCGCTGGAAGTGCGTGGCATTTTGAAGGCGGCCAACACCACGGCCCTGTTTGTGACGCATGACCAAATGGAAGCGTTCGCCATCGGCGATGTGATTGGCGTCATGTCCGAAGGCCGCTTGCACCAGTGGGACGATGCGTACACGCTGTACCACCGCCCAGCCACGCGCTTTGTGGCGGACTTTATTGGCCATGGGGTGTTCACACCAGCTACGCTGCGTGAGGTGAACAACCAAATCGTGGTGTCGACGGCGGTGGGTGAATTGACCGATGTGGCGGAATGCCCGCTGCCCTGCGCTTTCACGGCGGGTGAATGCGATGTTTTGTTGCGTGCCGATGACATCGTGCACGACGACGATGCCCCCGTGAAGGCCGAGATCTTGCGCAAGTCGTTTCGGGGCTCAGAATTTTTGTACACGCTGCGGCTGAAAACGGGCGAGACCGTGATGGCCCACGTTCCCAGCCACCACGACCACACACTGGGTGAGTGGATTGGCATCCGTGCCGAGGTGGACCATGTGGTGACGTTCAACCGCGCGTGTCCGGTGAACCACCATGAGTTGTGCAGCATGCCGTGCGCGGCCCACGCCACAAGTGCTGCCCAAGAACATCTTCTTCAACGACAGGAAAAACCATGAGTCTTGTTTTGTACTTCGCCCCCGGCGCGTGTTCGTTTGTGCCACATTGCTTGCTGGAAGCCAGCGGCGCGCCCTATGAGCCCCACATGGTCAAGCTTCACAAAGGTGAGCAGTACGAACCCACCTACCAAAGCATCAACCCGCGTGGGCAAGTGCCCGTTCTGGTGGATGACGGGCAAGTCATCACGCAAATCGTGGCGATCAGCTTGTATTTGGCAGAGAAGTTTCCGCAAGCCAACTTCTTGCCTGCCTCAGGCGTGGCCCGCGCTAAGGTGCTGGAAACCTTGATGTGGATGAACAACACGGTGCACACCACGTTCACCCATGTGTTCATGCCCAACAAGTACAGCAGCTCACCCGAGGTACAAGCCGACATCAAGGCACATGCCGTGGGGACTTACCGCAGCTTGTTGGCCGAAATGCAAAACTTGCTCGAGGCCGCTTTGGCGAATGGGCAGCCGTGGTTCGGCGGCGCCCACTTTGGCCCCTTGGATGCCTATGCGCTGACCTTGACCCGATGGGGCTCTATTGCAGGCATTGATCCGCATGACTTTCCTCAGCTCTGGGCCTTTGTGCAGCGGGTAGCCCAACACCCGCCGGTTCAACGCGCGATCGAGCGCGAGCGTTTGCAGCTCAACGTGCTCCAGCGCTAAAGCGCACCGTGAAGCGTGCACCTGGCAGGGGCTTGCCCGGGGCCGCCTCTTCCAGTGTCACGGTCGCGCTGTGCTGTTGGGCGATTTCCATCACGATGGGCAAGCCCAGGCCAGAGCCATCGGCTTCGGTGCCCAAGGCACGGTAGAACGGTTGAAACACCAATTCGCGTTCGGCCTCAGGGATGCCGGGCCCAGAGTCCTCCACTTGCAGCAGCACCACCTTGCCAAATCGGTCCGCCAAAATGCGCACCGTCACCACGCCCGGGGCTTCTTCGCTGGAGGGGGTGTAGTTGATGGCGTTGTCCACCAAGTTGCGAATGAGCTCTTTGAGCAAGGTGGCATTGCCAAGGATGCGCACATCGGGGCTGCCCGGCGAGACCCCTTCGTAGCCCAGGTCAATGCAGCGGTCCATGGCGCGCGCCAGCGAGTCCTGAATCACGTCACTGGCCAGCGCCACCAAGTCGCAGGGCGCGCGCGCTGTGTGGGTGCCACCGCTTTCTGCGCGCGCCAGTGCCAGCAGCTGGTTCACGGTGTGGGTGGCTCGAATGCTGGCGCGGCCGATCAGCTTGAGCGACTGCTTGAGTTCGTCGGCGCTGGCGCTTTCGCGTTGCGCCAAGTCCGCTTGCATGCGTAAGCCGGCCAACGGGGTTTTGAGTTGGTGTGCCGCATCCGCCAAGAAGCGCTTTTGGGTGGCAATGGATTCTTTCAAGCGCGTGAGCAAGTCGTTGATGGCGGCCACCAAGGGGGCAACCTCCATGGGCACGCTGTGCTCGTCCAAAGGGCTCAAGTCGTCGGGTTTGCGCAGTCGAATCCGCTCTTCCAGCGAATTCAGAGGTTTGATGCCGCGCGCCAAAGCCAGCCACACCAACAACACCGCCAGCGGCAAGATGACAAACTGCGGCAGCATCACGCCTTTGATGATCTCTGTGGCCAGCACCGAACGCTTTTCCAAGGTCTCACCGACTTGCACCAACACAGGTTTGGCGCCCGGTAGGCCTGTTTTGACCCAGGTGTACGCCACCCGCACACCGTTGCCACGCATCTCATCGTCGCGCAGATGCACTTCCCCCATCAGCGTTGTGTCTTCTTCGAGGGGCATTGGGAAGTCGCGTTCCCCGCTGACGAACTCACCGCGCGTCCCCAGCACTTGGTAATAAATCAGATCGGCATCATCCGCGCGCAAAATTTCACGTGCAGGCAGCGGCAAGTGAAACGCCATGCGCTGTTGCTCCACCTTGACCAATTGCGCCAAAGCCTGGACGTTGTATTCCAGACCTCGGTCAAACGGACGCCCGGCAATGTTTTGTGCCACCAACCACGTCAGCGCCAAGCTCACAGGCCAAAGCAAGAGCAATGGGGTGAGCATCCAGTCCAGGATCTCACCAAACAGCGAGCTTTGCTCGCGCTGAAAGAGTTTGACCATGGACGCGCGGCTGTGGGAATCAGCCCGGGATTTTTTCTAGGCAGTAGCCCAAGCCACGCACGGTGGCAATGCGGATCGGGCCTTTTTCGATCTTTTTGCGCAGGCGGTGGATGTATACCTCGATGGCGTTGTTGCTGACTTCTTCGCCCCACTCGCACAAGCGCTCCACCAATTGGTCTTTGCTCACCAAGCGGCCCGTGCGTTGCAAAAGCACTTCCAGCAAACCCAACTCACGGGCGGACAACTCAACCATCTTGCCGTCGATGGTGGCCACGCGACCGGTTTGGTCGTAGACCAAGGGCCCATGTTTGATGGACGAGGTGGCCCCGCCCATGCCGCGGCGGGTCAAGGCGCGCACACGTGCTTCAAGTTCTTGCAGGCTGAAGGGCTTGGCCATGTAGTCGTCGGCGCCGTAGTCCAAGCCCTTGACGCGCTCTTCCACACTGTCAGCCGCCGTCAAGATCAACACCGGCATGGCCGAGCCGCGTGAGCGCAAGCGCTTGAGGACTTCTAGACCGTGCATTTTGGGCAAGCCCAAATCAAGGATGAGCAAATCAAACTCATCCGTGGTCATCAAGGCGGCATCGGCCTCACTGCCACTGGCCACATGGTCGGCGGCAGCGCCAGATGCACGCAATGTGCGCAACAGGCCATCGGCCAACACCAAGTCATCTTCGGCAATCAGAATGCGCATGTTTGTCTCCTGCGGGGTAGGTATTGTTCGCCAATTTATGGATTCGATTCTAGGTCCGGGTAAGCGCCTGCATAGGCTTCTAACCCTAGGCTCACGACCGTGGCCACCTCGACGCCGACTTCTTGGCGAAACTCGCTTTCGGCTTGTGCCACGGCGCGCTCAAATGCGCGCAACCAAGCCAAGCCGGTCTCTGTGAATGCAATGCGGCGTGCCCGTGCGTCGCTTGGGTCCATCGCGCGCGTCACCAGGCCCCAGGCTTCGCACTGCGTGACCAAGTCTCCCATGGCTTGTTTGGTCATGCCCGCCGCCTGTGCCAGTTCACTCAAGCGAGAACCATGCAGGCCCAAGTGCCGTGTGATGTGGATGTGGGCCGCGCTGACTTGCGCCCGCGCCGCCAGGTTTGACAAGGCCAGGGGCACCTCGTCGTTGTGTGCCATCAAATGCAGCACACGGGCATCAAAGCGGCGCATGGCGTGCCCCAGCAAACGCCCCAAATGCAACTGCCGCCAGTCATGGGCAGGGCTTGCATGCGCGGTTGTTTTGGCCATCTCCAAATGATAAGGCAAACTGACTAAAAAAACTATTTACTTGTTTTGACTTTGGGGTAAAGTACTGGTCAAGCATCCAGCTGTTGATCAACACAGTGGTTGGAAAATCCGGTAAGTCCTTGAATTGATGGAGATTTTTATGAACGCCAAAAACCCAGTCGCCGACAGCGAAAAAGCCAAAGCCCTCCAAGTCGCCTTGGCACAAATTGAAAAACAATTTGGCAAAGGCACCATCATGCGCCTGGGCGAAGGCGAAGTGATCGACGACATCCAAGTGGTGTCCACAGGCTCTTTGGGCTTGGACATTGCGTTGGGCGTGGGCGGTTTGCCGCGTGGACGCGTGATCGAAATCTACGGCCCAGAGTCATCCGGCAAAACCACCTTGACCTTGCAAGTGATCGCCGAAATGCAAAAGCAAGCCGGCACCTGTGCCTTTGTGGACGCCGAGCACGCCTTGGATGTGCAGTACGCGCAAAAACTGGGCGTCAACTTGCAAGAACTGTTGATCAGCCAACCCGACACCGGTGAGCAAGCGCTGGAAATCGTCGACAGCTTGGTGCGTTCTGGCGCCGTGGACTTGGTGGTGATTGACTCGGTGGCGGCCCTCACCCCCAAAGCGGAACTCGAAGGTGACATGGGCGACTCGCTGCCCGGCCTGCAAGCGCGTTTGATGAGCCAAGCCTTGCGCAAGCTCACCGCCTCGATCAAGAAAACCAATTGCACCGTGATCTTCATCAACCAAATTCGTATGAAGATCGGTGTGATGTTTGGCTCGCCTGAAACCACCACCGGCGGCAACGCGCTCAAGTTCTACGCCTCGGTGCGTTTGGACATTCGCCGCACCGGCACCATCAAAAAGGGTGAAGAGGCCATCGGCAACGAGACCAAGGTCAAAGTGGTGAAGAACAAAGTGGCACCTCCGTTCAGAACCGCAGCGTTTGACATCTTGTTTGGTGAGGGCATCAGCCGTCACGGCGAAATCATCGACATGGGTGTCGAAGCCAAGATCATTGACAAATCAGGTGCTTGGTACGCTTACCAAGGCGAAAAAATTGGCCAAGGCCGCGACAACGCACGCGAGTTTTTGCGTGAGAACCCGGCCCTGTCTTACGAAATTGAAAACAAGGTGCGCGATTCTTTGGGCATTCCGTTGTTGGCCGAAGCCATTGACAGCAAAGAAGTTGCAGCCTGAGGCAAGAGGTGTCGCAGGTGAATCCTGAGGCCGATTCGACCAAAGACCGCAAGGTGATTGGTTTTCAGCCGTCGCTCAAGGGCCGAGCGCTGCGTCTGCTGTCGCAGCGCGAGCATTCACGCCAAGAGTTGGAGCGCAAGCTCAAAGTATTTGAAGAGCATCCTGGTGAATTAGCCCAGGCCTTGGACTTTTTACAAGCCAAAGGCTTCATCAACGAGCAGCGTGTGGTGGAGTCGCTGGTGAATCGGCGTTCGAGCAAGCTCGGTGCATCCCGGGTGCGTCAAGAATTGCAAGCCAAAGGATTGCCTGCAGAGGCGATTGCTGAGGCGGTGCAAGACTTGCGCAGCACCGAGCTTGAGCGGGCCCGTGAGGTGTGGCGAAAAAAATTCGGCAACCCGCCCAGCGATGTGGCGGCACGCGCCAAACAAATTCGTTTTTTGGTGAGTCGGGGCTTTGCCCCGGAAGTCGTCAAGCGGGTGGTGGCTGGGGCCCAAGACGAGTGAGAGGTCGAATGCCTGGGGGTTTGGTCAAACCCCCAGCATCAATTGCAGGTTTTGCACCGCAGCACCGCTGGCACCTTTGCCCAAATTGTCCAAGCGCGCGATCAGCACCGCGTGCCGATGGGCCTCGTTGGCAAATACCCGAATCTCTAATTGGTTGGTGTCGTTGAGCGCCGTGGCATCGAGCTTGCCGTTGTCGGTGGCTGGATGCACGCTGACCCAGCTGTCCGTGCTGGTGCCGTAGTGCTTGACCAGGGCTTCGTGCAGGTCGCCCGCTTGGGGCTTGCCGGGCAGCAGGTCCAAGTGAAGTGGCACTTGCACCAGCATGCCTTGACGGAAGTTCCCGACCGAAGGCACAAAAATGGGCCGACGCGTCAGTCCGGCATAAGCCATGATTTCAGGCAAGTGCTTGTGCTCTAACCCGAGCGCATAGGCCTCAAACAGAGGGGCTCGGCCTGCTTCGTAGTCTTCGATCATGCTGCGGCCACCCCCCGAGTAGCCACTGACAGAAGGCAGCGTCAAGGGAAAGTCTGCCGGCACCCAGCCAGCATCCACCAAGGGGCGCAACACGGCAATGGCGCCCGTGGCGTAGCAACCCGGGTTGGCCACGCGGCTGGCTTGGGTCACCGCGTCACGTTGGCCTGCAGCCAATTCAGGAAAACCGTACACCCAGCCGGGTGCGACGCGATGTGCGGTCGACGCGTCAATGATCTTGGGTCGGTGGCCGCTCAGGCTGTCAATCATGGCCACGGAGTCGCGGGCCGCGTCATCGTGCAAGCACAAAATGACCAGATCAACCTGTGCCATCAGAGCGCGCTTGGCCTCTGGATCTTTGCGCAAGCCGGGGTCAATGCTGACCAACTCAATCTGGGGCATCAGAGCCAATCGCTCGCGAATTTGAAGCCCGGTGGTGCCGGCTTCGCCGTCGATGAAAACTTTGGCCATACGTTGAATGATGCGAATGAGTGCAAAAAGGAGTGCCTTTGACGCGGCGTAAGCCAAATCTAAGGTTGACGCAAAGCAGCATGATACATTTGTGAGTGCTATGTCTGTAACCCAAATCTACCGATTCCGAAGAGAGATCTCATGAAGATTCACGAGTACCAAGGCAAGGAAATCTTGCGTCAATTTGGCGTGCCTGTACCCCGCGGCATTCCAGCATTCACCGTTCAAGAGGCGGTGGAAGCCGCTCAAAAACTGGGCGGCCCTGTGTGGGTGGTGAAAGCTCAAATTCACGCAGGCGGCCGCGGCAAAGGCGGCGGCGTGAAAGTGGCTAAAACCATTGACGACGTCAAGCGTTTGGCCGGCGAGATCTTGGGCATGCAGCTCAAAACCCACCAGACTGGCCCCGAAGGCCAAAAGGTGCGACGTCTCTACATCGAAGACGGTGCCGACATCCACAAAGAATATTACGTGTCGGTGGTGACCGACCGTGCCACGCAAAAGATTGCCTTCATCGCGTCCAGCGAAGGTGGCATGGACATTGAGGAAGTGGCCCACAGCACGCCAGAAAAAATCATCACCGAGTTCATCGACCCGCTGACCGGTTTGGGCGATGCACAAGCCAAAAAGATCGCAGACGCCATTGGCATGCCAGCGGATTCCACCGCCCAAGCGGTCGACATCTTCAAAAAGCTCTTCCAGTGCTACATGGAGACCGACGCGTCCCTGGTTGAAATCAACCCCTTGAACCGTGACAGCAAAGGCCAGGTGATGGCGTTGGATGCGAAGTTCAACTTTGACGCCAACGCCTTGTTCCGCCATCCCGAAATCGTGGCTTACCGCGATTTGGACGAAGAAGATCCGGCCGAAGTCGAAGCCTCGAAATTCGATTTGGCCTACATCTCTTTGGACGGCAACATCGGTTGCTTGGTCAACGGCGCAGGCTTGGCCATGGCCACCATGGACACCATCAAATTGTTTGGCGGCGAGCCAGCCAACTTCCTTGACGTGGGCGGTGGCGCGACCGCCGAGAAGGTCACCGAAGCCTTCAAGATCATGTTGAAAAACCCGCATGTCAAAGGCATCTTGGTCAACATCTTTGGCGGCATCATGAAGTGCGACACCATTGCCAGCGGCGTGATCACCGCGTGCAAGGCGGTCAATTTGTCCGTGCCATTGGTGGTGCGCATGAAGGGCACCAACGATGCCTTGGGCAAGCAAATGCTGGCGGACTCTGGTTTGCCCATCATTTCTGCAGACACCATGGCCGAAGCCGCGACGCAAATCGTCGCCGCCGTTAAATAATGACTGTGTGAGGCGTCGCTTCGCGCGCCGTCTCCAACTGACCAGGACAAATACATGTCAATCTATATCAACAAAGACACCAAAGTCATCACCCAAGGCATCACCGGCAAAACCGGTCAGTTCCACACTGAAAAATGCATTGAATACGCCAACGGCAAAAACTGTTTCGTGGCAGGTGTGAACCCTAAAAAAGCCGGCGAAAAGATTTTCGACGTGCCAATTTTTGCCTCGGTCAAAGAAGCCGCACACAACACCGGCGCCACCGTGTCGGTGATTTATGTGCCGCCAGCAGGAGCCGCCGCTGCCATTTGGGAAGCTGTGGAAGCCGACCTGGACTTGGCCATCTGTATCACCGAAGGCATTCCTGTTCGCGACATGCTCGAAGTGCGCAACAAGATGAAAGCCAAAGAAGCTGCCGGCGGTAAGAAAACACTGCTGCTGGGCCCCAACTGCCCGGGTCTGATCACCCCCGACGAAATCAAGATCGGCATCATGCCGGGTCACATCCATCGCAAAGGCCGCATTGGCGTGGTGTCCCGTTCGGGCACCTTGACCTACGAAGCCGTGGCGATGCTGACCGAAGTGGGCTTGGGCCAGTCCAGCGCCGTGGGCATTGGTGGCGACCCCATCAATGGCTTGAAGCACATCGATGTGATGCAGGCATTCAACGACGATCCTGATACCGATGCCGTCATCATGATTGGCGAAATCGGTGGTCCTGACGAGGCCGACGCCGCCCGCTGGTGCAAAGCCAACATGAAAAAGCCCATCGTGGGTTTCATTGCCGGTGTGACCGCGCCTCCCGGCAAGCGCATGGGCCACGCCGGGGCTTTGATCTCTGGCGGTGCCGATACGGCCGATGCCAAGCTCGCCATCATGGAAGAGTGCGGCTTCATCGTCACGCGCAATCCCTCCGAGTTGGGCAAGCTGCTCAAAGCGCAGCTCAAGTGAGGTCTGCTGCATAAGCAGTAATACCAACGGGCCCGCTTTGTCGGGCCCGTTACACTTTGTGGCTTTCAAAGTTGCGACATGACGCCGTCTTGTCGCCCCATAACGACAACGGAGCCACCGCATGGACTTTCTGCAAACTTTTCAAAACCCCGACTTTGTGGTCGGTCTGCTGAAAATCATTTGGATCAACATCCTTTTGTCTGGGGACAACGCCGTGGTGATCGCATTGGCCGCCCGCGGTCTGCCACCTGATCAGCAAAAGAAAGCCATTTTCTTTGGCTCCGGTGCAGCTGTGGTCTTGCGCATTGGCTTGACCATCGTGGCCGCTTGGCTGCTGGAGTTGCAAGGTCTGCAAATCATCGGCGGTCTGTTGTTGTTGTGGATCGGCGCGCAATTGCTGGCCGATGAAGAAGAAGGCGAAGATGAAGGCCAAGACCAGTCCAATTTGATGACCGCAGTGCGCACCATTTTGATTGCCGACCTCGTGATGAGCTTGGACAACGTGATCGGTGTGGCCGCAGCCGCCAAAGGCGACCAACTGTTGTTGATCATCGGTTTGGCCATCAGCATTCCGTTGGTGATTTTTGGCAGCTCCATGATGATCAAGCTGATGGAGCGTTTCCCGGCCATCATCACCTTGGGTGCGGCCTTGATTGGCTGGGTGGGTGGCGAAACAGTGGCCAGCGACGTGCTGCTGCGCGACTTTGCTGCTGAAAACCACTGGTTCCACATGGCTGCTGCCACGGCCGGCGCGGTGATTGTGCTGGCTTGGGGCAAGTTGATTGAACTCAAGCACCAATCCAAACCCGCAGAAGAAGCCTAATTTTCTGGTTCTGAGCCACACGGCGAGCGGTGTTTTCACCGCTCGCTTTTTTTTGAACCTCTGCATGTGATCGTGAGACCCACGCGGTACCTAGAATCCAATCCCCGTTGTTGAACGACACCCCCCCGCAGGAGTTTTTATGAAGCACATGGCACAAAAAGGGTTCACCCTCATTGAGTTGATGATTGTGATTGCCATTGTGGGCATCTTGGCCTCAGTGGCATTGCCGGCCTACCAAGACTATGTGGTGCGCGCGCGTGTGGCAGAAGGATTTGGTTTGGCCACTGCAGCCAAAACCACCGTGCTCGATGTCGTCAACAGCGGCAACGTGGCCAGCAACGCCAACGGGTACCAAGGCGACTATGTCTCTCCGGCCGCGACCAAGAACATCAGCAGCATTGCGATTGGCAAAGACACCGGCGCCATCACCATCACCACCACCCAAGCGGCAGGGGCAGGTACTTTGCTCCTGGTGCCTTACACACAGTCGGGCACCACCGTGTCTGGCTTGCCCGCCAGCACGGCCACCAGCACCACTGTTTCGGGTGCCGTGTTGTGGAAGTGTTTGGCCAAAGGGGCCTCGACATTTGCGGGCGTGAGCGTGGCTGACAACGCCTTAGAGACCAAGTACGTGCCCAGTGATTGCAAGTGATCCGTCACGCACCACAACACAAGGCGCCTAGGCGCCTTTTTTCATGGCCACGGCTTGTTGGAAAATGACTCCCCATGTCTCTTCAATCACCGACTGCTGCTGCGCTGTGCGCGCGCAATGCCTTGCTTGTGGCTTGCCTTTTGCTGCCGTGGCTCAACCCGTTTGCCATCAGTCCTTCTACAGCGGTCATGCCCTTGTTGCTGAGCTGGATGGCTGCGGCTTGTGTGTGCTTGTTGGTGCTTGACCTGCCACAGCACACCCAACCCCAGCGCCGCGTGGCGGTTCGGGTTTGGGGCGCGGTGTTGTTGGCCGTGCTTGTGATCGCCTCGGTCTTGTGGGTCCCGCAAGTCATAGACCCTGCCCTGACCTTGGGTTTGTTGGCTGCGTTGGTCTGTATGGCCTTGATGGCCCGTGTGGGCTTGCATGTGGCGTGGCGAGGCAATGGGTTGGTGGTGTGGGTGGCAGCGGCTTGGGTGCTGGCTGCCAGCATCAGCAGCGTCTTGGGTGTCTTGCAATATTTGGGCTTGGCGCATGACTTGGCACCGTGGGTGAACCAGCCCTTGCCTGGTGACGCATTTGCCAATTTGCGTCAACGCAATCAGTTTGCAAGCCTCACCAGCATCGGCCTTGTTGCGGGCTTGGCATGGCTGGCTGATCTGGCGCATCGCGGGCCGATCCAGCCCCGTGTGCAAGTCATGGCGTGGCTGGTTCTGAACTTATTGGCTGCGGGAGTCGCGTGCTCGGTTTCCCGCACAGGCGCGCTGCAATGGCTCACCATTGGGATGCTGGGCGCGGGGTGGGCGTGGAGAGCCTGTCGGCAGGGAGCGCGCGCGCAAAAAGTGGTGCTGGTCGCCGCATGCCTGGCGCCGGTTTCGGTGGCTCTGTGGTCCTTGCTGATGCCTTGGGTAGCCACGCAGGTGACGGGCCATGTGGGCGCCAGCATGTTGCTGCGCGTCGCGGGGCAAGCACAAGACTATGGTGTGTGTGGCAGTCGCGGTGTGTTGTGGTCCAACATGGTCACCTTGATTGCGCAGCGCCCATGGCTGGGTTGGGGTTGGGGCGAGACAGATTTTGCACACTTCATGACCGCGTATCCCAGCACACGCTTTTGCGACATGCTCGACAACGCCCACAACTTGCCCCTGCATCTGGCCGTGGAGCTGGGGCTGCCGTTGGCCGTGTTGTTGCTAGGGATGGGCGTGCTGTGGGTGCTGCGGCGTCGACCTTGGCGCGAGCCAGACGCCTGGCGCAGCATGGCGTGGGGCGTGCTGTGGGTCATTGGGTTGCACAGCTTGGTGGAATATCCCTTGTGGTACGGACCCTTCCAAATGACGGCCGGGTTGGCTGTGGGTTTGTTGTGGTGTCATGCACCCGCGGCAGGCAGGCCTCCCGCAGAGGTGGCGCACCGCGTGCCTTCACCACGCGCTCAACTGGTGGCCATCTCTGTGGCTTGCGCCTTGTTTTTGGGGTGCTTGTACGCGGCATGGGATTTCAACCGGGTGGCGCAAATTTACCGAGCCCCAGCACAACGCGATGCGCTCTACCGGGATGACCCGATGCAGCATGCCAGTGCCTCATGGTTGTTTCGCAACCAAGCAGAATTTGCCAAACTCACCACGCAAGACGTCAGCGCCGACAATGCCCAAGAAGTGTTTGACTTGGCCGCGCGCGTGATGCACTACTCGCCAGAACCACGCGTGGTCCAGCGCTGGATCGACAGCGCCAAATCACTGGGCCAAGACGACTTGGCCAACACCTTGAGCGAACGCTTGCACGCGGCGCAGCAAAATGCCCACCCTTGAATGGATCACCCCATGACAACGCCTTCAGCCACGATCTCTGCCATTGTCATCACCCGCAACGAAGGG
The DNA here is from genome assembly GCF_046052825.1 of Limnohabitans sp. Classification (GTDB taxonomy): domain Bacteria; phylum Pseudomonadota; class Gammaproteobacteria; order Burkholderiales; family Burkholderiaceae_C; genus Limnohabitans. The sequence goes on along the minus strand of NZ_JAVLFP010000026.1, from coordinate 81,449 downwards.
CATAACTTGGAAGAATGCCTGTCGTCTTTGAAAAACTGGGTGAATGAAATTGTGGTGGTCGACAGCCAAAGCGCCGACGACACCGTGAACATTGCCAAGCGGTTCGGCGCCATCGTGTCGCAACCGGCCGATTGGCCGGGCTTTGGCCCACAAAAAAACCGGGCCTTGGCTTTGGCTACTTGTGAGTGGGTGCTGTCGATCGATGCCGATGAGCGCGTGCCACCTGAACTGGCGGCAGAAATTCAAGACATCTTGATGCACAACCCCCAAAACACCGCCTATGAAATTCCGCGCCTGTCCTGGTATTGCGGCAAGTTCATGCGCCATGGTGGTTGGCACCCCGACTTTGTGTTGCGGCTGTTCCGGCGCGGCAGTGCGGCATTCAGCCAAGATTTGGTGCACGAAAAAATTGTGACCCAAGCCAAGGTGCAGGCCTTGAACACGTCTTTGCTGCATTACAGCTTTCGCACCTTCAGCCAAGTGCTCGACAAAGTGGACCGCTATTCCAGCGCGTCGGCCCAACAGCTGTATGCACGGGGCAAAACATCGAGTGTTGGCAAAGCTGTCCGGCATGGCTTGTGGGCCTTCATCCGAACCTATGTGTTCAAAGCCGCGTGGCGCGATGGCCCGCAAGGCTTGGCCTTGGCCGTTTCCAACGCCGAAGGCACGTATTACCGCTACCTCAAACTGTGGTTGATCCAACAAGAAAGAGGCCCATGCCAACCCCCGCATTGATCACCGTCGTCTTGGCCACCTACAACTGGCCGCAGGCCCTGGACTTGTGCTTGCAGTCGTTGGCGCAACAGCAAGACACCCACTTTGAAGTGGTCATCGCCGACGATGGTTCGACCCCTGACACGACCGATCTCATTGCGCGTCACCAGGCGCACTTTCCTGTGCCCTTGCAGCATGTGTGGCAGCCCGATGCAGGCTTTCGCAAAGCCAAGATCCTCAACCAAGCCATCGCGGCCACACGTGGCGACTACCTGGTGTTTTTAGATGGCGACTGTTTGGTTCAACCGGACTTCATGGCCCAACACCGCCGCCTCGCGCAAGTCGGTGCCATGGTCACCGGCAGCCGCATCTTGCTCGCACCCGCCTTGACCCAGACCTTGTGTGCCGCTGGTGTGTGGGACTACGCAGCCTTCAGTCGACAGGCTTGGCGACTGCGTCTTCAGGGGCAAATGAACAAGTGCTTGCCCTTGAGGGTGAAGCTGCCAGACCTGGCAACACGCTTGTATAAAAAATTTGTTTGGAGCCGTATCAAGGGCTGCAACATGAGCGCTTGGCGAGACGATGTGCAGCACATCGGCGGCTTTGACGAATCACTGGAAGGCTGGGGTCACGAAGACGCGGACTTTGTCTTTCGCCTTCAACAAGCGGGCGTGTTGCGCAAATCGGGCAGCTGGGCCACCGAGGTTTTGCACCTGTGGCACAAGACCGCCAGTCAAGAAAGTGCCGCCAAGAATGCGGCCATTGTGCGGGCCAAAATTTTGCAAAAACGCACACAGCACTAAACCGCAGGCCACACCAAATCTTTGTAGGCGCCAACTCTAAACTTGAGATAAACGACAAAATTCCGATACCAAACATTGCGCTCACACAAAGAGAGCGCGCAAAATAGTGAACGTATTTGGCACCTTTATTTCGATCATGAATAAATTCTCAAAAAAATTGCACAATTTAAAACGTAGGCTTGGCCGTAAACTTGCTGGAAGTAATCCCCACGATTTAGCCTGGCTTCTATGTTCTGGCAAAGGCTTAGAGATTGGCGCAAGAAGTAACCCCTATCCTTTTGTTGGTTCGGTCGTGCAATATGCAGATATTGGAGACGATCTCGTCATAAGAAAAATAGCAGAGCAAATTGATTCAACTGTAAAAAGCCAAAAGTACACAATCGTTGATTACATACTGACAGGCCCTAAATATGGTTTTGAAGGTATCAGCGAACAAATCTTCGACTTTGTCTTTTCGGACAACGTGCTTGAGCACACGCCAAATCCTATTTATGCACTCAGCGAGCAATTCCGAATTTTAAAACCTGGTGGCATTATTTACTGCGTAATTCCTAATAAAAAAACCACTTTCGACCACAAGCGGAGCGCAACCAAACTGGAAGTAATCGTTAGAAAATTTGCTGAAGATATATTTGATCATGAAATAGAAGAAGCGATGGACGTCATCCTGAATACAGAGGGGCATCCTGCAGCGCTCTGGCAAGTGGCAGAACAACTGAAGCTTGCCGAAAAAATGGTCGCGTCCAAAGACGGCGGAGCTCATTATTTTGTTTTTGATGAGAGCAATACGTTGTCACTCATTCACTATTTGCTTCAACTATTCCCCGGCTACTTAGAGCATTTTTCTTCACCTCAAGGCAAGAATATACATTTTGCAATTCGGAAAATGTAATGACTCCAACTGCGGATATCCGCCTGAATCAATGGCTCGACTTGTCGTCATGCTTTTGTAACAAGCGCGCATCGGTGATGGTCATGCCTCTGTCGGAGGTTTTGCTCAACACGCGCTGAATAAATCCTGCTCTTTATACAATGAAAACCTTGTTTTTATTCTTCTTCGTACATCTTATTTTGTGATCACCAATTCTGACCATTCAACAGAGAAGCATTTTGAGCCGAAGTAAGTGTCAGAGGATATCTACAAGACGTGTTTATCCAACGTGAGGTACATCGTTGAACTGGAGGTTCGCGAGTTCAAAAAAATTCGCACACCCTCGTACTCAAGCCGCTACATAACTCCCCGACTTACCGCCGTGCTTTTCTAGCAAGCGCACATCGGTGATGGTCATGCCCCGGTCGACCGCTTTGCACATGTCGTAGATGGTGAGTAGGGCCACTTGCACGGCGGTCAGGGCTTCCATCTCGACGCCAGTTTGGCCCACGGTTTCGACCGTGGCCATGCAGGCAATGCTGTGCGTCGTGTCATCCAGTTCAAAGGTCACGGCGACGCGCGTCAAAGCCAGCGGGTGACACAGTGGAATCAGGTCACTTGTTTTCTTGGCGGCTTGAATGCCCGCAATGCGTGCGATGCCCAACACGTCCCCTTTTTTGGCCGTGCCGTTTTGAACCAGTGCCAACGTGGCGGGCAGCATGTGGATGCGTCCGCCTGCAATACCCACGCGGTGCGTGTGAGCCTTGTCGGCCACATCGACCATATGGGCTTGGCCTTGGCCGTCAAAGTGTGTGAGGGTAGACATGGGCAAATTCACTGGGGGTTAACATGACAGGCGCATCATACGACCCAGCCTTTCACTCTCCGCGACCATGCCTTCACTCGCTTCTCTTGTTGCTTCTGTTTACCGCGTTGGGTGGCGCCGTGTGGGTGTCTTCAGTCTGTGCATGAGTTTGGGGCTGCCCGTGAACCCCGCGCTGGCTCAAAGCGCGATGACCCGCTTGCCCAACTTGGGCGACGGCGCAGAGCTTGCGTTGGGCGTTGAGCGGCGTTTGGGTGAGAGCATTGCGCGCGAAATTTACCGCGACCCCGATTACCTCGACGACCCCGTGCTGGGGGACTACTTGCAGTCCATCTGGCAAGTGCTGTTGAACTCCGCCAGGCAACGTGGCGAACTCACCCCAGAGTTGGAGCAACAATTTGCTTGGCAAGTGGCGCTGATTCGTGACCGAAGCATCAACGCGTTTGCTTTGCCGGGTGGCTACTTGGGCGTCCATTTGGGTTTGATTTCTGCTGTGGCCAGTCCCGATGAGTTGGCCTCGGTGCTGGCGCACGAACTCAGCCACGTCACCCAGCGACACATTGCCCGCATGATGGCGCAGCAAGGGCGGCAAGGTCCGATGGTGGTGGCCGCCATGATCTTGGGCATGCTCGCGGCCAGCCGAACGCCCTCGGCCAGCGGCATGAGTGCGGCCAATGCCGTCATGGTGGGCGGCTCGGCCGCAGCCATGCAAAGCCAGTTGAATTTTTCGCGCGACATGGAGCGTGAGGCCGACCGCATCGGCTATGGGGTGATGACGGGCGCAGGTTTTGAGCCCCAAGGCTTTGTCACCATGTTTGAGAAATTGCAACAAGCCTCGCGTTTGAATGACAACGGCTCTTTTCCCTACTTGCGCAGCCACCCCATGACCAACGAGCGCATCGCCGATGCGCAAGCGCGCCAACAGCTGCTGCCCTTTCGCCCGCCGCTGGCCTTGCGTGCGGTGCATGCCATGATGGCTGCGCGTGCCCAGGTGATGACGGGACTGGGTGTGGATGCGTTGCGAGCCATCAGCGCGCAGGGCACAGACCACAACTTGGCTGCGGCACCGCAGGCCAAGCAAGCCGGTGCGTTGTATGGCGCGACCTTGGCCGATATGAAGTTGCGTGAGTGGTCCTCTGCCAAACAGCACATGGCCCGCTTGCAAGCGCTGCGCGAATCAGACGCCCCGGCGGCGTATGCCGTGCGCTTGCTCGGGGTTGAACTGGCCTTGGCCATGGGTGACGCAGCGCAAGCGCTGGGCGTGATCGAGCCCAAAGTCCGCGTGCTGGCCATGGACGACCGCGCAGGGCATTTGCTGCTGGCGCAGAGTCGTTTGGCCACCCAGCAAACGGCGCAAGCCAAAGTCGCCAGTCAAGAGCTGATGCTCTGGCTCAGCCTGCGTCCACGCGATGCGTTGGCTTGGCAGTTGTTGGCAGCGGCTTACGAACAGCAAGGCGATGGCTTGCGCGCCATCCGTGCGCAGGCCGAGGCGCGTGCCATGGAGTTGGATTACCCGGCTGCGGTCGACCGCTTCAAAGCGGCCCAGGAACTGTCCAGGAGCTTGGCTCGTGAGGGGCGCTTGGACCGCGCCGGTCACATGGAGGCATCGATCATCGATGCCCGCTTACGCCAGTTAGAGGGGCTGCGGCGGGAACAAGCGCTCGAGCGCTGAGTCGATCACGATGCCAAACGCGGAGTAGACCAAAGAGCCCAGCAACGCGGCACCAAAGCCTTGCACTTGGAAGCCGTCCAAGATGCCCGCCACCGCCCAAAACATCAGGGCGTTGATGACAAACAAAAACAAACCCAGCGTGACCACCGTGACGGGGAATGTCAGCACCACCAAGATGGGTCGTACGATCAAGTTGAACAAACCGATGACCAGGGCCGCCACCAAGGCGGCGCCAAAGCCAGTGACTTCAACCCCGCTGTAGAGATGGGTCAGTGCCAACAGCGACAGCGCGTGGAGTAACCAAGAAAAAATAAGCTTCATGTCAGGCCAGCATAGCATCCCGGCTATCATCCACACCCCTCGCAGCCCCCGTTTATTAGGTAGCAAACTCTAGCGCCATGTCAGGCATCCACATCACCGACATTGAAGCGGCCATCAATTTCTGGCGCGACAAAAAACCCTCTCCCGATGGCGTCACGCTGGCACCCGAAATTCGCGCGCTGGCGCAGGTCTACGCCTTGATGGTGTACCACCACGAGGACGTCGCGGCTGTGAAAGGCTTTCCGGTCAAGGCTTATGACGCGTGGTTGACCTGGTACCACAGCACGCCTGACACCCCGTGCATTGCCATCTGCTCCACCAGCCAAGGTGACCCCGAATGCAAAGGCTGTGGGCGAACCTTTGACGAGGTGCAGTACTGGACCGAAATGTCACCCGCTGACAAGCGCAGCACGTGGCGTCGCATCCGCATCATCGGCACCTCATGGCGCTTCAACAAATACGCTGAGCGCGCGGCAGAGAACGCAGGCGCAAGAGCCGCCTCTTGAGCCGATGCACGCTGGGTTCAGTTGCCAGCAGGGTTTATTTCCAGCGCTCGCACTCAATGTCAACGGTGGTCTTGCCATTGCTCATCATCACCACACCCTCTTGAACCGTGGCTTGCAACTGCATGCTGCGCTCGGCCAGCTTGGCCAACTCTTGCGAGGCCGCACTGGGGATGCGCCACACCTGCAAGGTGCTGGGTTTGATGAGTTTGTTTTGCATGGTGCGCCACCACACCTCGCCTGAGCTGGAGAACACATACAACATCACCTGGTCGGCTTTGCTGCAAGCTTTGAGCAGTGGTTTTTCTTCGGGTTGGCCGACCTCGATCCACAGCCGCGTGCGACCGGTGTAGTCGCGCAGCATCACGTCGGGCTCGTTGGGGTCAGACAGGCCTGCGCCAAAGCCCAGCACGCCGTCGCCATTGCACATGTCTTGCAATTGATGGGCTTGCAGTGACAGCGCCACCAAACGAACCATCATGCGTTCGTCGGTCTCGCTCGGGTGGCGCGCCAAGGTGAGCGCGTGGTCGGCGTAGTAGCCGTGGTCAATGTCGGCGATCTGAACGTTCGCCTTGAAGATGGTGGATTTGATGGCCATGGTGTGTGCGTCGCTCAGACGCGGCGGGCCAGCTCTGCCGCCTTGCCCACGTAGCTGCCCGGGGTCATGGCCAACAGGCGGTCAATCTCAGGCTGTGGAATTTCCAGCGAGCGAATCAACCCATGCAGGGCTTCGGGGGTCACGGTTTTGCCACGCGTCACCTCTTTGAGCTTTTCATACGCACCTTGCACGCCATAGCGGCGCATCACGGTTTGAATGGGCTCGGCCAGCACTTCCCAGGCCGCGTCCAGGTCTGCATCCAGCGCTTCGCGGTTGAGCTCCAGTTTGTTCAAGCCCACATGCAGCGATTGATACGCCAATGCCGCATAGCCCAGCGCCACGCCCATGTTGCGCAACACCGTGGAGTCGGTCAAATCGCGCTGCCAGCGGCTGATGGGCAACTTCTCGCTCAGGTGTTTGAGCAAAGCGTTGGCCAGGCCCAAGTTGCCTTCGGCGTTTTCAAAATCAATCGGGTTGACTTTGTGCGGCATGGTCGACGAGCCAATCTCGCCCGCCTTCAAGCGCTGTTTGAAATAGCCCAAGGACACATAGCCCCAGACATCGCGTGACCAGTCGATCAAGATGGTGTTGGCACGCGCCACCGCATCGAACAATTCGGCCATGTAGTCGTGCGGTTCGATCTGGATGCTGTAGGGCTGAAACGTCAGTCCCAAGCCCATAGGCTCGGGTGTTTCCACCACACGGCGGCTGAAGGCTTCCCAGTCCACATCGGGCCAGGCGCTTAAGTGGGCGTTGTAGTTGCCCACCGCGCCGTTCATCTTGGCCATCATCGGCACGGCGGCTATGCGCGCGCGCACCGTTTGCAAACGCATCACCACGTTGGCCACTTCTTTGCCCACGGTGGTGGGGCTGGCGGTCTGGCCATGGGTGCGGCTCAGCATGGGCACATCGGCGTAGGTGTGGGCCATCTCGCGCAGCTTGGCGATCAAGCCGTCCAGGCCGGGCAGCACCACCTGGTCGCGGCTGGCCTTGAGTTGCAAGGCGTGGCTGGTGTTGTTGATGTCTTCGCTGGTGCAAGCAAAGTGCACAAACTCAGCAGCGGCTTCGAGTTCGGCGTGGCCTTTGAATTGGTTCTTGATCCAGTACTCCACCGCCTTCACGTCGTGGTTGGTGGTCTTTTCAATCTCTTTGATGGCCAAAGCGTCTTCGGTGGAAAACTGGCTCACCAAGCCCAGCAAGTGGCTGCGGGCCGCGGCGCTCAAGGGCTTGAACTCATCAAAGCCTGCGTCGCTCAAGGCGATGAACCAGGCGATTTCGACTTGCACGCGGCGGTGCATATAGCCTTGCTCGCTCATCAAAGGACGCAGGGCGGAGAGTTTGGCGGCGTATCGGCCGTCCAGCGGCGACAAGGCCGTGACTTGGGTAATGCTCATCCTCAGATTTTAGGTGCTGGGGGATTGGATGGGATATCCATGCGCCGAGGGTGCTTTGCGTGACTGCCGATCTGTGTGGTCGGTAAAGCGCGCTCAGAGCCTCGTTAAAATTCGCGCTTCGAAATAACTTTGCCACGTATGAAACTCATCGGCGCCATCACCAGTCCTTACGTGCGTAAAGTGCGCATCGTCATGGCTGAGAAAAAACTGGACTACCAGTTTTTGCTTGAAGACGTCTGGTCCGCCGACACGCAGATCACACAAGCCAATCCCTTAGGCAAAGTGCCATGTTTGATCATGGAAGGTGGCGAGGCCTTGTTTGACTCGCGCGTCATCGTCGAATATGTCGACACCTTGTCCCCCGTGGGCAAACTCATTCCCTCCGGTGGGCGTGATCGGGCTGAGGTCAAAACTTGGGAGGCCTTGGCCGATGGTTTGCTGGATGCCGCCATCTTGGCCCGCTTGGAGGCCCATTGGCCGGGACGCGCCGAAGGTGAGCGCAGCCAAGCTTGGATTGAGCGTCAGATGAAAAAAATCGACGACTGCCTCACGGCCATGGAACGTGCTTTGGCCGAGCGCACCTACTGCATGGGCATTCACATGAGCTTGGCCGACATCGCCGTGGGTTGTGCTTTGGGTTATTTGGATTTTCGTTTTGCCTACATCGATTGGCGCAGTGACCATCCCAGTCTGGCCGCCTTGTTTGAGCGTTTGGCACAACGCCCCAGTTTTCAAGACACACGGCCCGCTTGACAGCGCCGTGAGACTGCCTGAGCCCAGACCCGCTGCAGCGGGTCTTTTTCTTTCAGGTGTTGGCGCGGCGTTTGAGCCAGCGCATCAATGCGCCCACTGCCGGTAATTTTTCGTACAGCTCTTCAGCGGCGTCCCAGTAGTCACGGTGCACGCCCACGCGCCATGTGCCGTGTTCTTCGCGCAGTACCAAATGACTGGCGCCGCGGATGGTCTGCGGTGTGCCACGCGCAAAGTTGCGAAACTCAAAGCTGAAATCCCAGGTCACACAACATTGCGCGCCTTGTTGCACACACTGGGTGATGACAAAGCGTGGCGCATGCAGGGTCTCAAACATGTGTTCAAAAATGGCTTGAATGGCGGGCACACCCGTCACCTCGTTGAACGGGTCTTTGAAGTGGGCATCGTGGCAGTACAGCGCCGCGAGTTGCGTCAGATCCTCCGGTTTCAGCTGTTCAAAAAAACGCACCACGCGTGCCAGGGCGGCTTCGTGCGTGTCGAGTGTGGTTTGTGGGGTTGGCATGGGCGTCTCACATGCCCGTGGCACGGTGCACGATGGCAAAGTACCACCGGTAGGGCAACAGGCGCAACAGCTTGAGCCAGCGCGTGAAGCGCTTGGGAAAGTGGATCTCAAACAAGCCTTTAGCCCAGCCGTGCAGCATGGCCTGAGCCGCTTGTTCGGGGCTGATCATGGCCGGCATCTTGAAGGTGTTTTGTGCGGTCAGAGGCGTGGCGACAAAGCCAGGGTGGATCACGCTCACGCCAAGGCCTTGGGACGCCAGGTCCATGTAGAGGGCCTCGGCCAAGTGCGTCAATGCAGCCTTGGTGGGGCCATAGGCCAAGCTCTGGGGCAATCCACGGTAGCCAGCCACGCTGGAAATCAAACTCACGTGACCATGGCCTTGTTGCAGCAAGCTTGGCAGCACGGCGTCGAGCATGTGCAGCGCACCGGTGTAGTTGACCGCTTGGTGGCGCAGCATTTCTGGCAGCGAATAGTGTGTGGCGCGCACCGCTTTGTAATAGCCCGCGCAGTAGATCACCACGTCAAGACCCTGCAAGGTGTGCACTTGCTGCGCCACCTGCCGCGTGGCCGGTGCATCGGTCACATCCAAGGTGAAGGCATGTGCGCCCGGGTGGGACAGAACAAACTGCGTCAACAAATCACTTTGCCGCGCGGACACCACCACACGTGCCCCTGCCGCATGCAGCGCATGCGCTGTGGCCAAACCGATGCCGCTGGACGCCCCAATCAGCCACACGCTGCGGCCTGACCAATCGGTGATGGGTGGGTTCATCGCTTGCATCTCACCCTCTGCGTTGGAACGACAAGGTCACGTCACCCAAGTGCAGGCCCCATTTGGTCATGCGTGCTTTGTTCAGCATGACATGGGGGGTCATCAGGTACATCCAGTCGTCCATCTGCACGTGCCAGACCTGGCCGTCGACCGGGAGCGCCAAGGTGTAGCCCCAACGAAAGCTGTTGCCACGGGTCTGACCTTGGGCCGTGCCCACCACGTCGCCTGCGGTGCCGCTGTAGGCGCCGTTGCCGAGGTGTTGCAATCGCCAAATGCGTTTGTCGCGGGTGCCATCCGAATACACAAAATCTTCGTCCAGCACACCGTTGTCGCCTTGCCATTGGCAGTTCATCACCACGGTGAAGCGCTTGACCACTTGCCCATTGCGGTCGGTGAACACGCCCCAGGCGTCCACCCTGCCGTTGAAATAGTCACGCAAGTCCAGCAGCGGGCGTTCGTTGGTGTAATCGTCCACGCTCGGGCCCGCGCAGCCCACTAAGCTGGCGGCACCCACCAGTGTTCCCGTGCCACTCAGCAACAGTTGTCGTCGGTTCATCATGTCAGTTCTCCTGCAACACGTGGCGCAGCGTCCACAAACGCCACGCCGCCAAAAATTTCAACCCACACGGCAACACGCCGTAAGCCAGCGTCAAAGCCCACAGGCCAGATGCATTGTGCGCCCCCGGTGTGTAACCCAGCAATTGCAAGGCGGGCAAGCTCAAACCTGCGGCCACGGCCAGGTTGAGTTTGGTGGCCACTTGCCACCACCCCAGATAGCGACCTTCGCGCGTACCGCTGTCCCCTGCACGCTGAATCACACCGGTCAATAAAGCGCCGGGCACCACCAGGTCGGCGCCAAGCGCCAAACCCGACAAGGCGCAAATCACGCCAAAGCCAAGCAAGTCCCCCGCCTCCAAACCCACGGTCCACATGAACACGCCCATGGCCAAGGCCATGCCCATGCCCCAGGCACGTAGCAGGCCCACGCGGCGCACCACCCAAAGCCACAGCGGGAGCGAGACCGCCGCCGCCACAAAGTACGCGCCCAAATAGCGCGCTTCATAGCCGCTGGGCGCTTGCAGTTGGTCTTGGATGAAGAACATCACCAAGGTGGCGGGCACAGCGCTGGCAATGCCGTTGAGCACAAACACTTGCAGCAGCGCACGAAACACCGGGCGTTGCATCGGCGAAATTTCGCTGTCGGATACCCCAAGGCCGTTGTGGGGGGGGTGGACGGGGAACGGTGCTGCGCGCCACAACCACCCGCCCAGCGCGAGCGCCAAGGTCAACACGACCACCAGTGCCTGGGCATCCAGCCAAGGGGTCAAGACCGATGCCAGCACCACACCCAGCAAGCCCAATCCTTCGCGCCACGCCACGATGCGGCTTTGTTGCAGGGTGTGCCCACCCAGCCGTGTGCCCCAGGACTGCAAGGTCAAGTTCAGACACGTCGCACCCAAATACGCCAGCACCAAACACACGGCGGCCATGGGCAGCACGGTCGCAGGCGTGACGGCCAGGCCCAGCAGGCCCAACCCGACGTCGGGCAACCACAGGCCCGCAAAACCCAGCGCCAACAGGCCACACAACATGCCAGTGCGCTCCAGCACCTTGGGCATGCCGTGGGCAAACCAGCCATCACATCGTGCCCCCAGCCAGGGGTCAAGCAACGCATCCAGGGCGCGAACGGTCAACAGCAGCGCGCCCAAGCTGGCCAATGGCACGCCCCATGCAGTGGCATAGCGGTGAGGCAGCATCACATACAAAGGCAGGCTGACAAAGGCCAACGGCATCGCCATCCAACTCAGACGCAGCCACGCCATCTTGCGCCACACCGAGGTGAGCCAGCTGTTTGTCACAGCGCCGCGCCAGCCAGCAACTGTTGACGCAACACCGGTTGCGAGCTTTGAGGTGAGAGCCAAATGCCAAAAAAGCGGCGCGCAAACTCGGTGTCTTGAATCACGCCCAGGGCTTGGCCTTGGTGCCAAAACTGCGCACCCGATTCGGGCAGGTAGGCGCTGGTGAGGGTCTCGCCCTTGCGCACATTGGGCATCAGCGCCAGCAAGCTTTGGCGCCAGGCCGTGGTTTGTTCGGCGCTCAGTGGGCGCTGGCTTTGTATTTCGTCGATCGAACGTTGCGCGATGTCGCGGCCTTGAAAGTCGCGCAAATAGCGCAGCTCCAACACCAGACGCTGCGTGGCCCAATCGGTGGGTGAAAACGTGGCACTGTTGGCCCAGAGTCTGGCGTGGTAGACCTCAAACCCCCAGTAGGTCAAGCGGTGCTCACCCACCAAACGAGGGTTGCCCAGCAGGGGGCGCAGTTGTTGCAGCGTTTGTGCCAGCAACTCTTTGTGGGAGGTGCTGTCTTGGGCACGCACGAACCCAGCGGGGCAGGCACAAGACAGCAAGGTCATGAGCCAGCGCCTGCGCTGCATCACAGCTTCTCCAGCGTGTACTGAACCACGTCGGTGTTGGCTTGCTCAAAGGCGGCTTCGCAATACGCCAGGTAGAAATCCCAAATGCGCACAAAGCGTTCGTCAAAGCCCAAGGCCAACACGCGGGACTGATCGGCCAAGAAGGCGTGCCGCCAACGGCGCAGGGTTTCGGCGTAGTCGAGGCCAAAGGCCATCTCATCCACGACACGCAAGCCCGCTTGGGCGGCGTGGGCGCGGAACTCACGTGGGCACGGCAAACAGCCGCCGGGGAAGATGTACTGCTGAATGAAGTCGGTGCTTTTGACATAACGGTCAAACAGCGCATCGTCGATCACGATGGTCTGGATACACGCCTTGCCACCGGGTTTGAGCAGCCGCTGCACGGTGTCAAAGTAAGTGGGCCAATATTCTTGGCCTACGGCTTCGAGCATCTCGATGGAGCAAATGGCGTCGTAGGGGCCGTCGTCGATGTCGCGGTAGTCTTGCAGGCGCAAGTCGCTGCTGCCGGCCAAGCCTAAGCGTTGCATGCGTGCTTGGGCGTAGGCCAGTTGCTCATGGCTCAGGGTGACCCCATGCATGCGGGCGCCGAATTCGAGGCCGCCCATCTCAGCCAAAGCACCCCAGCCGCAGCCGATCTCCATCACCCGGTCACCGGGTTGGGCTTGCACCATGCACAAGGCGCGGTGCACTTTGGCGTTTTGCGCTTGCGACAAATCTTGGCTGCGGTCATCGCCAAACCAGGCCGATGAGTAGTTCATGGTCGGGTCCAACCACAGCTGGTAAAACGGATTGCCCAAGTCGTAATGGGCATGGATGTTTTTGGCGCTGTTGCGCTTGGTGTTACGGTGGAGCAAATGCCGAACGCGGTAAACCAAACGACCCAGCCAATGGCCATAAATCAGATCATCCATTTCACGCCGGTTGGCCACCAGCAACTGCAGCAGGGCGGGCAAGTCAGGGGTGGTCCAGTCGCCCGCGATGAAGCCCTCTGCAAACCCAATGTCACCCGATTTGATGGCCTCGCTCAAGGGCTTGAAGTTGTGCAGGTGCAGCTGTGCCTGCAGGCCGCCCGCATCGTGGGCGCCAAAGTGGGTGCTGCTGCCGTCGGGCCACGACACACGCAAGTGGCCGTGGCGCAGTTTGTCCAGCATGGCCACAGCTCGGCGGGCGCTGGCGGGCATATCGACGGTCTGCGGCGAGACGGGCTCAGAGTTGGAAGAAGAGGTGGTGTTCATGGTGCTTGGGGGCATCGGTCAACGGGTCACGAAATCAGAGGGAGGGTTGGGTTTGGTGAAAAAACGCACGCGCTTGCGCCACAGCTGCAGCGCTTGCCAATGGATGCGCAGCATCACCATCAAGGTCATCCAAGGAAAGCGCCACAACGCTTGTCGCTGTGCTGCCAGGGTGGCCGGCACCAACACGCCGCTGACACTGGTTTGAATCAGTGGGCCTTGGGCATCGTCGTGGTCGATCCTGGCCACGGTGCGATCCGCGGTGCGCATGAAGCGAAACCGGTAGCGGCCTTCGATGGCACAAAACGGCGACACATGAAACACCTTGGTCGCCGCTTGTTCAACGCCCCAGCGGGGGTGGTCCAGCAAGTAGCAGTGCCGTTCACCAAAGGTGTTGTTGACTTCAACCACGATGGCGCGCAAGCGGGCATCAGCTGAGTGGCAATACCAAAAGCTCACCGGTTTGAAGGTGTAGCCCAGCACCCGCGGGTAGCAGTGCAGCCAGACTTCGCCCGTGGCATCGTGAATGCCTTCGTGGTGCAACACTTCATCCAGCCATGCCAATGCGCCGCCCTGAGCTGCGCCACGTCCGTCGCCGTGGTCCACATCGTGAAAGCTCATCAGCCCTGCGCGGTTGATGGCCAGCGTGGACGACACGCCGGTGGCCAAGCTGCGCATGGGCAAGAGCAAAAAATACGTGGCGTAGTCAAACGCATGGCGTGTAGGGCGCAATCGCGTGTGGCGCACTTGGCCCAAACCCAACAAGGGTTGCGCGTGCGGCACGCGGGCTGCGTCGCTCATCGCGCCAGCACCCCCAACGCGGCGGCACGACCGGCTTTGAAGCCGTCTTCGTGAAAGCCGTAACCCATCCATGCGCCCGCATACCAGGTGTGTTGCTGGCCTTGCAGCGCGGGCATCTCAGATTGAGCCTGAATTGCGGCCAAGTCGAACACCGGGTGCGCATAGTGGTAGCGGCCGATCACGTGCTTGGGGTCGATCTCATGGATCGGATTGAGCGACACAAACACGTTCTCGGTGAAGGGCAAAGGCTGCAACTGGTTGAGCCAATAGTGCAGGCAGACCTGGGCATTTTCGGTGTCTTGTTTTTCCGCGCGTTGGTAGTTCCATGCGGCCCAGGCCAGTTTCTTTTGAGGCATGACCGAAGCATCGGTGTGCAACACCGCCAGGTTCGGGTGGTAGCGCACAGCGCCTAGCGTGCGTTGCTCTGGCTGGCTTGGATTTGCCAGCATGGTCAGCGATTGGTCGGCGTGGGTCGCCAGCACCACGGCATCAAAGCGCTCGTTGCCCATCGCGGTGTGGAGCGTGACGCCTTGTGCGTCGCGCTCTATGCGGTGCACGGGCGTGTTGAGGCGCTTGTCGTGGATGTGGGCGATGATTTTTTCGACGTAATGGCGCGCCCCTCCGCGCACGGTGTGCCACTGCGGCCTGTTGTTGACCTGCGCCAATCCGTGGTTGTGGCAAAACCGCACCATGGTGGCCACCGGAAACATGAGCATTTGGTCGGTCGGGCAACTCCAGATGCAGCCCAGCATGGGCAGCAGGTAGTCGTCGCAAAATGCCTCGCTGAAGCGGTTCGCCAGCAAAAACTCGCACAGGGGTTGGGTCAACTCTTCGTCGTGGTTGCGCAGCGCCAGTTCGGTGACCAGGGTGTTGAAACGCACCACCTCGCGCAGCATGCCAATGAAGCGTGGGTTGAACAGGTTGCGTCGTTGGGCAAACACGGTGTTGAGGGTCGAGCCATTCCACTCCAAGGTGCGTTGCCCATGCGCTTGCGGCGCCTGCACCGAGAACGACATGTCGGACTTGGCGGTGGGCACCTGCAATTCGTCCAGCAAGGCAATCAAGCCTGGGTAGGTGCGCTCGTTGAACACCAAAAACCCGGTGTCCACGCCATGCGTTTGCCTGCCTTGGGGCGTGGGCAAGGTCACGTCCACGGTGTGGGTGTGACCGCCAAAGTAGTCGCCCGCTTCAAAAAGCGTGATGTCGGCATGACCGCGCAAGTGGTGCGCACAAGACAGGCCCGAAATGCCCGAGCCGATGATGGCAACGCGCGGGTTCATGTGCCGTTGACTTTGGCAGCCAGTTGCTTCTCCACTTCGGTCACAAAAGACTTGTCTTGTGGGCCGGTCATCGAACTGAAGCTCTTGATGTGTTGGCCATCACGGCTGATCACGTACTTGTAAAAGTTCCAGCGAGGCGCGGTGCCGGTTTGATCGGCCAGTTGTTTGAACAAGGGCAAGGCCTCGGACCCTCGTACCGTCGACTTGGCAAACATGGGGAATTTGACGCCAAAGGTGTTCTCACAAAAGTCGGCGATTTTGGCGTTGCTGTCTGGCTCCTGGGAAAAGTCGTTGGACGGAAAACCCAGCAACACCAAGCCACGGTCTTTGTACTTGGCATACAGAGCCTCCAGTCCTTTGTACTGGGACGTGAAGCCGCAATAACTGGCGGTGTTGACCACCACCACCACCTGCCCGGCGTATTGGCACAGGGCTTGGGGCTTTTCGTCTTGCAAGCGCATCACGGTGTGTTGCAGCACGCGCGGGCAAGTGTTGGCTGGCGCGGCAGGTGCAGGTTCTGCGGCCTGGGTGTGGAGGGGGGACAGCCAGGCCATCCCAGCCCAAAGTGCCAAGGCTAAACTGCGAACGAAACCTGATGAAAATGACATAGGTGCTTGGTGGGTGATGCGAATTCGTGCATGATCGCGTAAATTGCCAATTTTGTCTAGGACAAACTGAGTTCTCTCCCCTCTGACCCGGAATTTGTTGCCCCCATGAACTTTCGCGCCGAATCTGCTGCCCAAGCCTTGCTGCTGTCCATTGCGGCGGTCGAGCGCGACACGGGCATTGGCAAAGACACGCTGCGTGTTTGGGAGCGGCGCTACGGATTTCCAAATCCTGGCCGGGATGCCTTTGGTGAGCGCACTTACCCCACCGCGCAGGTCGAAAAACTGCGCCTCATCAAACGCTTGATGGACCAAGGCCAGCGACCGGGCCGCGTGGTGCCCTTGGCCAGCGAAGACTTGCAACGTTTGAGCCAAAACCTGCCCACCACCCAACCACAGCGCACCCCAACCGAGTCCCTGAGCCCGCATGCCCACGTGGCGCGCTACCTGCAGTTGATCCGCGACCACGACACCGAGGGCTTGCGCGCGCAACTCCATCTGGCATGGACGGAACTTGGGCTGGCGCCCTTTGTCATGCAGGTGGTGGCGCCCGTCACCGCCGCCGTGGGCGACGCCTGGATGCGCGGCGAGATGGAGGTGTTTGAAGAGCATTTCTACACCGAGTGTGTGTCTGCATTGCTGCGCCACGCGATGGACAGTTTGCCTCAGGCCCAGGCGACGAACTCGCCACGGGTCATGTTGACCACTGTTGCGCAAGAACCCCATGGCTTGGGACTGCTGATGGCGCAAAGCCTGTTGGCCTTGCAGGGCGCGCATTGTGTTTGGCTGGGCACGCAAATGCCGGTTCATGACATTGCCAAAGCGGCCCTGGCCCATTCCGCACAGGTGGTGGCGTTGAGCTTCAGCGCCATCCTCAACCCCAAGCAGGTGGCCGACGACTTGAAGGAGTTGCGCTTGCTGTTGCCCCCCCACACCGAAGTCTGGGCTGGTGGGCAAAACATCGCTTTGAAACGCCGTCAACTGGCGGGGGTGGTGTGCGTCCAAGGCTTGGGCGATGTGGCCGCTCAGGTGCAACGCTGGCGTGCTGGGCACGCCACCTAAAATTGCGGCCATGACCGCAACCCCACTGACCGCTCCGGCGTTTTTGAACAAGCTCACCTCCCGCGCCGAGGCCGCGCAGCGCGTGGCCGCTTTGCGGGCCCAGGGGCCTGTGGTGTTCACCAATGGCGTGTTCGACGTGCTGCACCGAGGGCACGCCACTTACTTGGCTCAGGCCCGAGCCTTGGGGGGCAGTTTGGTGGTGGCGCTCAACAGCGACGCATCGGCACGTCGCTTGGGCAAAGGCCCAGACCGCCCCCTCAATGCCGAAGCCGACCGCGCGGTCTTGATGGCCGCCCTGGAGTCGGTGAGTTTGGTGACCTGGTTTGACGAAGACACCCCGCTGGAGCTCATCCGCGAGTTGCGTCCGGACATCTTGGTCAAAGGGGGTGATTACGACATGTCCAAACTCGCCGAAACCCAGGTGGTTGAGGCCTATGGCGGCCGCGCACAAGCGATTGAATTTGTCGACGGTTACTCCACCACGGCACTGGTCACCAAGATACGCGCGCACTGAGGTGTGGGCGAAATCGCCCGGCCGCTTTGGCTTACGGCACGAGGGCGTGCGCGGTCTGCGCACCAAAGACAGCAGCCCATAAACCAACAACCGCTGCGCGTTCCTGCAGCAAATCGTGGGCGCTCACTTGGGTCGGCTGTTCGTCCAACCGCGCCGTGTGTTGCACTTTGCGCAACTCGCGGTAGGCATCGGCGGCGGCTGTGCCGACACCGGGCGGCAGCAACCCGGCTTGCTCGGCGTTGTGCAACAAGGCAATGTTGCCCAGGTTGGCGCTCAAGCTGGGATGGGTGTGTGAAAAGGCCAGCACCAAATACTGCACAGCAAACTCCACATCCACCATGCCACCGGTGCTGTGCTTGACATCGAACAAGCCGGCCTTGACGGGCCGCGCAGTTCGCAGTTTGTCACGCATGGACCGGATCTCAAGTGCCAAGGCGGCGTGGTCGCGTGGCGCATGGATCACGCTGCAGCGAACCGACTCAAAGCGTTGGTGTAATTCAGGCGAGCCCAAACAGCAGCGTGCACGTGTCATGGCCTGGTGTTCCCAGGTCCACGCGGTGTTGCTGCCGCGTTGCGCTTGGTAGCTGGCAAAAGCCTCGAAGGTGGACACCAGCAAACCCGAATTGCCGTTGGGGCGCAAGGCGGTGTCAATTTCATACAAATCGCCCTCGCCGGTTTTGACCGTGAGCCAATTGATCAGCTTGCGCACAAAGGCGGCATAAATTTCGCCGGCTTGTTCGTGCGGGTCTTCGTACACAAACACGATGTCGAGGTCGCTGCCATAGCCGAGTTCTTTGCCGCCCAATTTGCCGTAACCCACGATGGCAAACAACGGCGCATCGCGGTGACGCTGTTTCAAGCGCTGCCACACCCAGCGGCTGGTGATGTTGAGCATGGTGTCTGCCAGTGCACTCAGGTCATCGGCCACCTGCTCGACGGTGAGGCTGCCTTCGACGTCGCGCGCCAAGGTGCGAAACACCTCTGCGTGGTGGGCACGGCGCAGCAGGTTGAGCAAAGCTTCGTCATCGTCTTGGTCCACATTCTGCAAAGCCGCGCGGCGTTGTTCCAACTCGGCCTCAAAAGCCACCGGATCAAACCGCTCATGCAACAAGGACTCAGAGGCCAACTCGTCAATCACACCCGGGTGTTGCAACAAATATCGGGCCGGCCAACGCGCAGCACCCAACAAACGCAGCAATTGCTCGTGCACACGCGGGCGCTCTAGCAGCAAGGCCAGGTAACTTTCGCGGCGCATCAGCGGCTCCATCCAGTCGCACCAGCGCAGCGCGGCCTCTTCGCTGGCCAGACCTTGGGTGAGCCAGGTTTGGGTGCGCTGCAACAGCCGCAACAAACGCTGGCGCGCATCGTCGCGCAAGGCGCGCACCCGCGGCTGATCTGGCCACAAGGCCACGCGTGCGCGCAGCCGCTCGCTGAGGTGTGGCAGCAGGCTCTCCAGGTCGGGGCAATCCAGCGAGGTGTGCGCGCCACATCCTTTGCAGTCTTTGGGCGACGTGTCTTGGCGCGCTCTGTCTTGGCCCAGCAAGCGGTCAAACTCTTGCGCCACACACTCGCGGTGGCCATCGAGTTGGATCAAAAAGTCACACACATCGCCAAAGCCCAGCGTCAGTGCAACCCACTCGAGGTCGGCATCCTGCGTGGGCAGCAGGTGGGTTTGCTGGTCGTCCAAGTACTGGATGCGGTGCTCGACTTGGCGTAAAAAAACATAAGCCGTGGCCAGTGCATCGGCGGTGTGGGCGGGCATGAGCTTGGCTTGGACCAGGCGTTGCAGAGCTTGCAAGGTCGGGCGGGTGCGCAGTTCAGGAAACTGCCCGCCGCGCACCACTTGCAGCAGCTGCACCGTGAATTCAACTTCGCGGATGCCGCCCCGCGACAACTTGACGTCGTGGGCCCGCTCAGGCCGGCCCGCACTGCGTTTGGCCGAGTGCTGGCGAATTTGTTGGTGCAGTCCACGCAGGGCTTCGAACACGTTGTAGTCGAGGTAGCGGCGAAACACAAATGGCAGCACCGTGTCGCGCAAGTCTTGCGCTGCCAGCTGGGCGCTGGCCGGTGCGACCACACGGCTTTTGAGCCAGGCAAAGCGCTCCCATTCGCGGCCTTGCACCAGGAAATACTCTTCCAACGCGCTCAGCGACACCGCGCTGGGACCAGAGTTGCCGTTGGGTCGCAAAGCCAAATCCATGCGAAACACAAAGCCATGCTCGGTGGTCTCGCCAATCAGGCTGTAGATCAGCTTGACCGCTTTGGCAAAGTAATCGTGGTGGCTGATGCGGCCACGTCCATCGGGCAAACCGGTGGTCTCGCCCTCCTCGTCGTAGACGTAAATCAGGTCGATGTCGCTCGACACATTGAGTTCACGCGCACCCAGTTTGCCCATGCCGATCACCCACAGCACGGCGCGTTGACCGCTGGCGCCCAAGGGGGGGCCGTAGAGCGCATCCAGCTGGGTACAGGCCTCTTGATAGGCCACGTCCAAGGCCAGTTCGGCCAATTCGGTCATGCCGCGCGTGATCGCCGACAAGTCGGCATGTTGGGTGCAGTCGAGCACCACCAGTCGCTCCATCACCAACTGGCGCAGGATGCGCAAGGCCGCACCGCAGCCGTGTTGCTGGCGCAAAGCCGAGAACGCCACCTGCAAGGTGGCCAGGACAGGCGCGCCGCTGGGCAACAGGGACATCTCAGCCGGGTAGCGACGGCGAATGCGTTGAACAAAGCGTGAGTAAGCACTCAGGTCGTTCATCGAGAGGGGGATAATTCCGGTCACGTTGCTTTCACCATGAAACAGTTGTCCGATCCGTCTGAACCCACATCCCACATTTGCACACCCCCCTCGCGGTGGAAGCGTCTGTTCACGGGTGTGCTGTGGGTCTTGGGCATGGTGTGTCTGGTGCTGGTGGTGGCATGGGCCGCCCTGCACGCTTTGATTGTGCCGCGAATCAACGATCACCGGGAGTGGTTGCAACAGCAAGCCACCCGTGCCATTGGCACGCCGGTCGAGATCGGACAGATCCGCGCCACAGGGGGGTGGCTGGTCACGGGGTTTGAGGTGTTGGAGCTGCGGGTGTTGGACAGCCAAGGCCACGAGGCCTTGCGTTTGCCACGCGTGCTGGCGGCTTTGTCCTTGCGTTCGGTGCTTCAAGGTGGCTTTGAACGGCTGGCGATTGACCAACCCGAATTGGACATCCGCCGTGACGCCAAGGGGCACCTTTGGGTGGCTGGTTTGAGTACCCAAGCAGCGGGCGATGGTGCGGCGGCAGATTGGTTTTTTTCTCAGCATGAATTTGTGGTGACCCAGGGGCTGCTGCACTGGCGTGACGAGGCGCTGCATGGGGCTGATGCGCCCGCGCTGACCCTGAGCCAAGTGGATGTGGTGATCCAAAACCAATGGAACGGCCATGACCTGCGCCTGGCTGCCACCCCCCCGGCGGCGATGGGGCAACGCGGGTCCGTGCATGGCAAATTCAGCCAAGCGCCTTGGGGTCGTGCGGGGGACACGCAGTCATGGTCGGGCCAAGTGCAGGCTGATTTGCCGGCGGTCGATGTATCGACCTTGCGTCAGTGGCTCCCGATGGATCACGGCATCTCCATCCAAGAAGGGCGAGGCGCCATGCGCGTGTCGCTCGACGTGGTGCATGGTCAAGCGGTGGGGCTTCAAGCCGATGTGTCGCTGCAGTCGGTCAACGTGCGTTTGGGGGCTGAACTCGAGCCCTTGGCGTTGCGTCACATGGCGGGCAAACTGGGCGCCAAGTGGCAACCCAAAGGCGTCAAGCCGTCGGTGGAAATCAGCACCGACAACTTGGTGTTTGACACCGTGCAGGGCGAGCGTTGGCCGGGCGGTGTGTTGCGTGTCACCTGGCAGGGCGACGACCTGCAAACAGGCACCCTCCGCGCGGATCAGTTGGACTTGCAGGCTTTGGCCCAGGTCAGTCAACGCCTGCCCTTGCCCGCGCAGTGGCGCGCCTTGCTGGCGCGGGTGAAACCCCAAGGACAGGTCAACCCATTGCAAGTCACTTGGCAAACGTCGGTCGCTGGCAGCCAAAGCCCAAGGCTGAGCTACACAGCGCGCGGTGCGGTGCAAGGCCTGCAGCTCTTGCGTGACACCGCGCCAGACAGTCCGTTGGCCTGGGTGCCGGGGGTGCAAGGTGCCAGCATGGACTTCGAGCTCAATCCAGAGGGTGGCAAAGCCCAGCTGCGCATCGAACAAGGCAGCGTGACCTTGCCCATGGGCTTGGATGAGCCGCGAATTGTGTTGGACCAAGCCTCGGCTCAGTTGCTGTGGCAGCAACGCGGCGAGCAGCTCTCGGTGCAAGTCAGCCAAGCCCAGCTGGCCAATGCCGATCTGATGGGGCAGTTTGAAGGCAGTTGGAAGACGGGCGAAGCCGCCCAGCGTTGGCCGGGTGTGCTCGACCTCACCGCCAGCATCAGCCGCGCCCAAGTGGCCCAAGTCCACCGTTACTTGCCCAACAGCCTGCCACCGGATGTGCGTGTTCATGTGCGCGAAGCCATGCAACAGGGCTTGGCCAGCAAGGCCAAACTGCGCATCCGTGGCGATTTGAATGACTTCCCGTTTGACAACGCCAAGTTGGGCGAGTTCCGCATGTCGGCCCAAATCGACGAGGGTCGCTACGCGTATGTGCCCGTGCCCAAGGGCAGCCGACCTGCCCCCAACAGCAGCTGGCCGGCCCTGACGGCGGTGCGTGGCGAGCTGGTGTTGGAGCGACGCGCCTTGCATTTCAAGGGCAATGCCCGTGTCGAAGGCGCCGACCACGTCGACTGGCAAAAGGTCGAGGCCCACATCGCCGATCTGCGCAAGCCAGAGGTCAAGGTGGTGGCTGAAGGTGGCGGGCCACTCAGCGAGGTGTTGGGCGTGGTCTCACGCACGGCATTGCATGAACTCACGGGTGAAGTGCTCGACGCCAGCCAAGGGGCGGGCTTGGCCAACTACAAGCTCAACCTGCAGCTGCCTCTCAACGCCCTGCGCAAGTCCAAAGTGCAAGGCAGTGTGAATTTCTTGGGCAACGACCTTCAGGTCATGCCAGGCACGCCGGTGCTCATGGGCGTCAAGGGGGCCATGCAGTTCAGTGAGCAAGGCTTCACCTTGAAAGACCTCAAGGCCCGCACCTTAGGGGGAGAGGCCCAAATCGAGGGAGGTCTGAATGTGGCCGCACCCTCTGGCGACTCGCCTTTGCAACTCAAGGCCAAAGGTCGCGTCAGCGCGGAAGGCCTGCGCCAAGCCCGCGAGCTGGGCGCGGTCGCACGCATGGCCCAACACGCCAGCGGCAGCGCGGCCTACGAATTCACCCTGGGGCTGCGACGAGGCCAGCCTGAGTTGCTCATCACCAGTGACCTCAAGGGTTTGGTGCTGAATTTGCCAGCCCCTTTGAACAAAGCAGCCACGGCGGGACTGCCCTTGCGCGTGTCCACCCAGCTCACCCGAGAGTCATGGCTGCCCAAGAGTCGGGTGTTGCAAGACACCCTCCAACTCAGCCTGGGCCGTGTGCTGGCGCTGAGCTATGTGCGCGATCTCAGTGGCGACCAGCCGCAGGTGCTGCGAGGTGGCATCTCCGTGGGCGACGCCCTGAGCGAGAGCTTGCCCATGCGCGACAAAGGCGTCAGCCTGAACTTGCAGTTGGCCACCTTGGATCTGGACGCGTGGAGCGATGCCGTGAGCGACCTCACGGGTGTGCCCATGCGCGACGCGTTGCGCGCCCCATCGGCGCTCAAGCCCATGGGCGCACCGGCCGACCTGGGCGGTGCGCAAGATTACTTACCCAACTTCGTGACGCTGCGCGCAGACCAGCTCACGCTGACCGAGCGGGTGATCCACAACGTGTTGGTCGGTGGTACCCGTCAAGGCGATCTGTGGCGCTTGAATCTGCGCGCCGACGAGCTCAACGGATCGGCCGAAGTGCGACCGGCCAATGGCAATACCCCGGCGCAACTGTTGGCGCGTTTGAGCTACTTGAATATTCCACCCAGCTTGGTGCCCGATGTCGAGCGCATGCTCAGCGAGCAACCCAGCAGCATTCCGGCCTTGGACATCGTGGTGGAAGACCTGACCTTGCGCAACAAGAAGTTGGGACGGTTGGAAATTCAAGCGGTCAACCGCACCGGCACCAACGCCACGCGTGAATGGCGGTTGAACAAACTCAACCTGAGCATGCCAGAGGCCAGTTTCACCGCCAGTGGCAGCTGGGCCGCAGATGGGCCCATCTTGCGCCGCACGCAATTGAACTTTGTGCTGGATGTGAACGACAGTGGGAAATTGTTGACGCGCTTGGGCACGCCCGATGCGGTTCGCCATGGCAAGGGGCGCCTAGAGGGACAGGTCTCTTGGCGCGGCTCACCCATCACCCTCGACTACCCCAGCATGTCGGGCAAGCTCAATTTGGACATTGAAAAAGGCCAATTCCTCAAGACCGAACCGGGGGCAGCGCGTTTGCTTGGCGTGCTGAACTTGCAAGCCTTGCCACGGCGACTGACCTTGGACTTCAGCGACATCTTCAGCGAAGGCTTTGCCTTTGATTTTGTCCGTGGCGATGTGCGCATCGACCAAGGCGTGGCCTTCACCAACAACTTGCAGATGAAGGGCGTGGTGGCGGGCGCCTTGATCGAGGGGCGGGCCGACCTGGCCCGAGAAACCCAAGACCTCAAGGTGGTGGTGGTGCCCGAAATCAATGCCGGCACTTACGCGTTGTACATGGCCACCATCAACCCCTTGGTGGGCTTGACGTCCTACCTGGCCCAATTGGTCTTGGCCAAGCCCTTGGTGCGCGCCAACACCAGCGAGTTCCACATCGATGGCACCTGGCTCAACCCCCGCGTGACCAAGGTCGACTGATGTTGTTCCCCGCCGGTACGTTGTTGCGCCGTTGGTCTTTGTGGCTGCTGCTGGTGGTGTTGGTGCTGTCCATGCTGAGCACGCTGGTGTGGTTGGCCGGACGCTACGAGGTCAGCCAAGTGCAAAGCCGCATCGAACGCGACGCCTCGGATGCGGTCAGTGACATCCGTGCCGCGCTGACGCGCAATGTGCAGACCTTGCAGACCCTGCAATTTGTCGACCACACCCAGCGGCCTTGGCCGCGTGAGGCGGCCAGCTTGTTGCGCGAGCACCGCGAATGGTTGCGCCTGGAATGGCGCGACGTGGAGTTGGGCGTCATCGCTGCTGTGGACACACCGTTTCGCGCCCCCGTCTTTGCCAAGCAAGGGCGCTCTGCCCGCCAGCCCGAGGTGGTGCAGGCCTGCGCCGTGGCGCGACGCCAAAGTGGGCCAGGCTATGGGGTGAGCACCTATGTGCCGCAAAACGACGGTTTGGGGCTGGAGATCATGGACCTGTGCTTGCCGGTGCTGGTGGACGGGCGACTCACGGGCTACACCGTGGCGAGTTATACGCTGAGCGAAATTCTCGCTGGCATGGTCGGGCCGCAACTCACCCGCAGCCAAGAGGTGTCTTTCACCGAGTCAGATGGCACGCGGCTGGCCAAATTTGGCACGCCTCGCCGTGGCAGCCGGGTCTTCACCGCCCAGCAATTGCTTGACTTGCCAGGGCACGCGATGGTCTTGCGCATGGACAGCTGGCGGGCTGCACCCGACGTCTTTCCGAATGTGTTGACGGCCTTGGTCACGGCAATGGCGATCGCCTTGGTCACCGTGCTGGCGATGTTGGCGCGTGACATGCGCAGACGCCAGCGGGTGGAGTCCGATTTGGCCGACGCACTGGCGTTTCGCAAAGCCATGGAGGACTCGCTGGTCACCGGGCTGCGTGCGCGCGACAACCAAGGCCGCATCACCTATGTCAACCCTGCGTTTTGTGAAATGGTCGGTTTCACCGCCAAAGAACTCTTGGGGCACGGCATTCCAGCCCCCTACTGGCCGCCCGAGATGATTGACGAATACGGCCAGCGCCAAGCCCTGCGTTTGGCGGGCAATGCGCCGCCGCGCGAAGGGGTGGAGTCGGTCTTCATGCACAAGGGCGGTGAGCGCATTGCTGTGCTGATTTTTGAAGCCCCTTTGATCAACGCCAATGGCCAGCAAACCGGGTGGATGAGTGCGGTGCTCGACATCACCGAGCAGCGTCGCGTGGAAGAACTCTCCCGCGCCAGCCAAGAGCGCTTGCAAGCCACCGCGCGTTTGGCCACCGTGGGCGAGATGGCGTCGCTTTTGAGCCACGAACTCAACCAACCCTTGGCGGCCATTTCCAGCTACGCCACCGGCAGCATGAACTTGCTGCAAGACGTGGCCCTGCAAGACGCCGGTTTGGCCGAGATGCTCGGCAGCGCCATCGCGCGCATTGGCCAACAAGCCGAACGTGCGGGCAAGGTGATCAAGAGCGTGCATGACTTCGTGCGTCGCCGTGACCAAACCCGCGAAGCCGTGTTGCCGCGCACCTTGCTGGACAACGTGATGCCCTTGATCATCTTGCAAGCCCGCAAACTTGGGGTTCGCGTGGTGGTGCGCTGCCCCGACCAGTTGCCCGCCGTGTGGTGTGACCGCACGATGGTGGAGCAGGTCTTGCTCAATTTGGCCCGCAATGCCATGCAAGCCATGGCCGATGACACCACCGACAAAGTGTTGACTTTGGCCGTGCGCACCGCAGCGTCCAATGCCGTGAGCCGCTGGATGGCGTTTTCTGTCACCGATGTGGGCCCTGGCATTGCCCCGGGGGTGGCGGAAAAACTCTTCACCCCGTTCTTCACCACCAAAGCCGAAGGCATGGGCTTGGGCCTGAGTTTGTGCCGCACGGTGGTGGAACAACACGGTGGCTTGTTGAGCCACTGCGACAACCCTCCCCGTGGCACGGTGTTCAGTTTCACCTTGCCCCAGGCTTGATTTCAAAGGAACCTCACCATGCAACCTTCCGAAGATGCCCTGGTCTTCATCGTCGATGACGATGCCGGCGTGCGCGAAGCCTTGGCTTGGCTGCTGCGTTCGCGCCGTTTGCCCAGTGAGTCCTTTGACAGTGCCGATGCGTTTGCCGCATTTTTGAACGCCCCCTCCCGCGCCGCTTGGTGCCCGAGCCAACCCGGTTGTTTGTTGTTGGACGTGCGCATGCCGGGCATGAGTGGCCTGGCCTTGTTTGAGCAGTTGATTGAACGCCAATTGCTCGATGTGTTGCCGGTGATTTTTTTGACCGGTCACGCCGATGTCCCTACGGCGGTGGATGCGGTCAAACGTGGCGCATTTGATTTTTATGAAAAACCGTTCTCCGACAACGCCTTGGTGGACCGCATTGAGCAGGCCTTGCAGCGCTCGGCATCCACTTTGCAAGGGCAACGGGCCAAACAAACCCTGCAACAGAGTTTGGCGGATTTGACCGAGCGCGAGCGCGACGTGATGCGTTTGGTGGTGGAGGGCTTGCCCAACAAACTGATTGCCGATCAGCTCGACATCAGTGTGCGCACGGTGGAAGTTCACCGAGCCCGCGTGTTTGAGAAGATGGCGGTCAAGTCGGCGGTGGAGTTGGCCAATTTGTTGCGCAGCGAGTGAAAGCTCAGCGCATGTTGGCGTCGTCTTTGGGCCGTTCGGGGGCTTGCTGTTGGGCGGCCTCGTGCTCGGCTTCGCTGCGGCCTGAAAACATGGTCCACCACACGATCAAGACCAAGATGCATCCGGCGCCCAAGGCTTCGAGCAAAATCAACAGCATGAAACAACTCCTGTGGCGTGTGGCATCGGCACTGATTGTAGGAAGCCTGGCCGCCTGTGGCTCTGGCCCGCGTGTGCGTGCCTTGCCCGATGACGTCGCGCGCCCTGCCGTCGTCGCACCGGCGCCTGTGGTGCGCCCGCCTGAGGCGCCGCGGGCCAGCGGCGCCTTGGCCGGATTGCCTGGCACCCCCAGCCCCCAGCAGTCCTACCGCAGCCGTTGGGTGGCGGTGTCGTGGGACGACTTGCCGGGATGGCAAGACGACAGCTTGCAAGACGCATGGAATGCCTGGTTGCAAAACTGCGAACGCCCCGGCCCCTTGTTTGGCCCCTTGTGCCCAGGCGTGCGCCAATTGCTGTTGGCCAGCGATGACGAGCGCCGTGTCTGGATGATGGCCCATTTGCAGCCCTACCGGGTGGAGTCGCTCGATGGCGCCATCGAGGGTTTGCTCACCAGTTACTACGAACCTGTGTTCGA
Source organism: Limnohabitans sp. (assembly GCF_046052825.1). Taxonomy (GTDB): domain Bacteria; phylum Pseudomonadota; class Gammaproteobacteria; order Burkholderiales; family Burkholderiaceae_C; genus Limnohabitans. Next base: position 53,642 of record NZ_JAVLFP010000026.1, on the reverse strand, counting down.
GGCGTCATCGCAGCGCCGCCCGGGGTTTGAGGTGCCGTTGTACGCGCCGCCCGATGGCTTGTCCGATCTGCGGCGCAGTGGGCGCATGTGGTTCACACGCCAAGAGATCGACACCCAGCCTCAAGTTCAAGAGGCCTTGCGTGGACGCGAAGTGGCGTGGTTGGCCGACCCGATCGATGCCTTGGTGTTGCACATCCAAGGCTCGGGCCGTGTGCGCATCACCGAGGCGGATGGCCAAGTGCGCGTGGTGCGCTTGGCGTTTGCGGCTTCCAACGAACAGCCCTACCAAAGTGTGGGCCGTTGGTTGCTTGATCGGGGTTTGGTGCGTGATGCCTCGTGGCCTGGCATCAAAGCATGGATCCGCACCACCCAACAAAGCAACCCACGGCTGGTGCAAGACATGCTGTGGAGCAATCCACGCTATGTGTTTTTCAGCCCAGAACAGCGCAGCGGCGTCGACGCTGAAGCCGGCCCGCGTGGCGCGCAGGGTGTGCCGCTCACGCCCGGACGCTCGATTGCCGTGGACAAAGACTCGGTGCCCTACGCGACGCCCCTGTGGATGTTCTCCAGTGGCAGCGGTGCGAATTTGCAGCGGGTGGTGTTCGCGCAAGACACGGGCAGCGCCATCGTGGGTGCGGTTCGCGCAGACTACTTTGCCGGCACGGGCCCACAAGCCGGTGAGCTGGCGGGGCGTATGAAACAAAATTTGCGCCTGTGGGTGCTTTGGCCGAGGTGAAGATGGGTATCAAGCAATTCAATGGTGAGTGGGTGGCGCAAGAAGACCGTGTCATGTTTCGCTTCAACACCCACGAGAACGAAGAATTCAGCCTGTGGCTGACGCGTCGCATGGTGCAAGGTGTGCTGCAAGGCACGCAGCATTTGGCGGTGAAAAATTTGGAAAAACACCATCCGCCCCAGGTGGCGCAAGCGGTGCAAGCTTTTCAGCAGCAAGCGGTGGCCCAGCAGGTGAAATTCGAAGACAGTTACCAATCTGCCGCGCAAAAACCGTTGGGGGAGGCGCCCATCTTGGTCATCGGTTTGGTGATGAACCAAATGGAAGACCAGACGGCCATTGAGTTTCAAATGAACAACGGGCAAAGCGTCAACTTGAAACTGCCCTTGCCGGTGCTTCAACTGATGGTGACCTTGCTCAACAAATTACAAGACACCGCCGGTTGGGGCGTTGGCTTGAGCGAGGCAGACCCCGGCGCGCCATCGCTGGTCACGCCCCCGCCGCACCACGTGCATTGAACACGTCCCTCCAGCGCAGGCGACGTGGCGCACATGCGCTGGGCGGCTTGCAGGTCTACACTTTGTGTTGGTCCTCAGAACTTTAGGAGCATGCGATGAACGCCCCCCTGCCCGAGCACATTCGCCGTGCCCTCGCCGATGTCACCCTGGACGACAAGTACAGCCTCGATGTGGGACGCGCCTTCATGAGTGGCGTGCAAGCCTTGGTGAAGTTGCCCATGCTGCAACGCCAGCGCGATGCCCTGCAAGGCAAAAACACGGCGGGCTTCATCAGCGGCTACCGTGGTTCGCCCTTGGGCGGCTATGACCAAGCTTTGTGGAAGGCCAAGGCGTATTTGCAGGCGCAGCAGATCGTCTTTCAACCTGGGGTGAACGAAGAGTTGGCCGCCACCGCCTTGTGGGGCACCCAACAGCTGGGCTTTGCGCCTGCGGGCAGCAACAAGTTCGACGGCGTGTTTGGCATTTGGTATGGCAAAGGCCCTGGTGTGGACCGTTGTTCCGATGTGTTCAAGCACGCCAACATGGCGGGCACCACCCCCTGGGGCGGCGTGCTGGCCGTGGCGGGTGACGACCATGTGTCCAAAAGCTCGACCGCTGCGCACCAGAGCGACCATATTTTCAAAGCCTGCGGCACGCCGGTGTTCTTCCCGTCCAGCGTGCAAGAGATCTTGGATTTGGGGCTGCACGCCATTGCCATGAGCCGTTTCTCGGGTCTGTGGGCGGGCATGAAGACGATTCAAGAAATTGTCGAGTCCAGCGCCTCTGCTGTGATCGACCCCGCGCGGGTCAACATTGTGTTGCCTGAGTTTGAGATGCCGCGCGGCGGTTTGCACATCCGCTGGCCCGACGACGCGCTGAGCCAAGAAGCCCGCTTGTTTGACTACAAGTGGTACGCCGCCCTGGCCTATGTGCGCGCCAACCGTTTGAACCACAACGTGATCCAGGGTCCGAACGACCGCTTTGGTTTGATCGCCAGTGGCAAGGCCTACAACGACACCCGTCAGGCCTTGCTCGACTTGGGGCTGGACGACGCCACCTGCCAGCGCGTGGGCATTCGCTTGCACAAGGTCAGCGTGGTGTGGCCGCTGGACGCACAGCTCACGCGCGAGTTCGCCACCGGCTTGCAAGAAATTTTGGTGGTGGAAGAAAAACGCCAAGTCATCGAATACCAACTCAAAGAAGAGCTTTACAACTGGCGTGCCGATGTGCGGCCCAACGTCTTGGGCAAGTTCAACGAGGTGGCGGGCGATTTTTCGGGCGGCGAATGGTCGCAGCCCAACCCCAGCGCCAACACCTTGTTGCGCGCCAATGCCGATCTCAATCCCGCACTGATTGCCAAGGCCATTGCCCAGCGCCTGAAAAAACTCGGGCTCGATGCCGACACCCAAGCACGGGTGGACGCTCAGTTGGCCATCATCACCGCCAAAGAACGCGCCATGCAGGTGGTGGAACTCAAGGCTGACCGCCAGCCCTGGTTTTGCTCGGGCTGTCCGCACAACACCTCCACCCGCGTGCCCGAGGGTTCACGCGCCATGGCTGGCATTGGTTGCCACTTCATGGTGTTGTGGATGGACCGCAGCACCAGCGGCTTCACCCAAATGGGCGGCGAAGGCACGCCCTGGGTGGGGCAGCAACCGTTCGTCAACGACACCCACATCTTTGCCAACATGGGGGACGGCACTTACTTTCACAGCGGCATCTTGGCCATTCGCCAAAGCATTGCCGCAGGCGTGAACATCACCTACAAAATTTTGTACAACGACGCCGTGGCCATGACCGGTGGTCAGCCGGTGGGTGAACGACCCGAGGGTCACAGCGTGCTGCAAATTGCGCACAGCATGAAGGCCGAAGGCGCACAGCGCATCGTGGTGGTGACCGACGAGCCGGACAAATACGAAGGCGTTGATTTGGCTCAGGGTGTGGCGGTGTTCCACCGCGACGAACTTGACCGCGTCCAGCGCGAGATGCGCGAGATCACAGGCTGCACCGTCATCATCTACGACCAAACCTGCGCCACCGAAAAACGCCGCCGCCGCAAACGCGGCACGATGGTGGACCCTGCCGTGCGCGTGGTGATCAACGACTTGGTGTGCGAGGGTTGTGGCGACTGCGGTGTGCAAAGCAACTGCCTGAGCGTGGAGCCCTTAGAGACCGAGTGGGGCCGCAAGCGCACCGTCAACCAAAGCACCTGCAACAAAGACACCAGCTGCTTGAAAGGCTTTTGCCCCAGCTTTGTGACAGTGGAAGGCGGCCAGCTGAAAAAGAAGGCCAAGGGCGTGGCCGCCTTGGCCTACCCCACCCCCGACTTGCCTGAGCCCACCCTGCCGTCTCTCGACCAGGGCTGGGGCTTGGTGGTGGCGGGTGTGGGTGGCACCGGCGTGATCACCATTGGCCAGTTGCTGGGCATGGCGGCGCACCTGGAGGGCAAAGGCATCGTCACCCAAGACGCGGCAGGTTTGGCGCAAAAAGGCGGCGCCACCTGGAGCCATGTGCTGATGGCCCATGACCAAGACGCGATCCGCACCACGCGTGTGAGCTTGGCTTCGGCCGACTTGATTTTGGGCTGCGACCCGATCGTCACCGCAGGCAAAGAAACCTTGCAACGCATGCGCGCCGGGCGCACCCATGTGGCGCTCAATGCCCACAGCGCGCCCACGGCGGCGTTTGTCAAAAACACCGACTGGCAAAACCCAGCCGATCAGTGCGTCGCAGAAATTGCGCAAGCCGTTGGGGCGGATGGCTTGGGGCTGTTTGACGCCAACCGCGTGGCCGTGCAGACCTTGGGCGACAGCATCTTTGTCAACCCCATGATCTTGGGCTACGCCTGGCAAAAAGGTTGGGTGCCGCTGGGCTACGAGGCCTTGATGCGGGCCATGGAACTCAACGATGTGGCGGTGGCTCAGAACCAAGCGGCGTTTGAGTGGGGCCGTCAATGTGCGCACGACTGGGCGGCGGTGCAAGCGGCGTTGGCACCTTCCCAAACCGTGCACTTTCACAAGCCCGTGGGTGTGGAGGACGTGATTGCGCGGCGTGTGGCGTTTTTGACCGACTACCAAAACGCCGCCTATGCCGCGAGCTACCTCAGCACGGTAGAGCGTGTGCGCGCGGCCGAGGCCGCGCTGCGCACAACCTCGCTCACCGAAGCTGTGGCGCGCAACCTCTTCAAGCTGATGGCGTACAAAGACGAGTACGAGGTGGCGCGTCTGCACACAGACAAAACGTTCTTGCAAAGCATTGAGAAAACGTTCGAGGGTGACTACACACTGAACTACCACTTGGCACCGCCCCTGATCGCCAAGACCAACGCCAAAGGCGAGTTGCAAAAGCAAAAGTTTGGCCCGGCCATGTTGACAGGGTTCAAGCTGCTTCAGCACCTCAAGGGCTTGCGGGGCACGCCCTTGGACATCTTTGGTTACAGCGAGGAGCGTCGCACCGAGCGGGCCTTGATCGGCGAGTACCGCGCCACGCTGGACGCGGTGCTGGCCAAGCTCACGGCGGACAACCACGCACTGGCGCTTGAGCTGGCCCGTTTGCCCGAGCAGATCAAGGGCTTTGGCCATGTGAAGGCGCGCAACTTGGCGGCGGCGCGCGGCAAGTGGGAAAGGTTGCTGGCGCAGTGGCACGCACAGGCCCTGGTGTAACCAGGGTCGCCAAAGGGCGGAGCCCCCGCCGCATACAATCCCCGGCTGGCCTACTGGGGTGCGTTTTGCGCCTTGGTGGGAGCCCTTCTATTTGGAGTTCCACCGTGTTCATTTCTTCTGCTTTTGCCCAAACCGCACCCGCTGCCGCTGCAGGTGGCGACATCATGTCTTCGCTCACCGGCATGTTGCCCTTGGTGTTGATGTTCGTGGTCTTGTACTTCGTGATGATTCGTCCCCAGATGAAACGTCAAAAAGAGCACAAGGCCATGATTGACGCGCTCGCCAAAGGCGACGAAGTGGCCACCGCTGGCGGCCTGTTGGGCAAAGTCAGCAAGATCGGCGACACCACGTTGGGTCTGGAGATTGCCACCGGCGTCGAAGTGCAACTGCAGCGCAGTGCGGTGGTGCAAGTGTTGCCCAAAGGCACGGTCAAGTAACCTCACTTCAAAGCGATCATGAACCGTTACCCGTTCTGGAAATACGCGATCATTTGCATCGCTTTGTTGGTGGGCTGTGTCTACACACTGCCCAACTTTTTTGGTGAAGCACCGGCGGTGCAGGTCTCGTCCGGCAAGGCCAGTGTCAAGGTCGATCAGGCGGTGCAAGAGCGTGTGCAAGAGGCGCTCAAGGCCGCAAGCATCACACCCGATGTGTTGACGCTGGAGAACGGTTCGCTCAAGGTGCGCTTTGACAACACCGACACACAGCTCAAGGCCAAAGACGCCATCCAGCATGCGTTGGTGCCCGACGCCAATGACCCCACCTATGTGGTGGCGCTCAACCTGTTGTCGCGTTCACCTGCCTGGTTGTCTGCTTTGAATGCAGCGCCCATGTACTTGGGGCTTGATTTGCGCGGGGGCGTTCACTTCATGCTGCAAGTGGACATGCCTGCTGCGCTGACCAAAAAAACCGAATCGCTGGCGGGCGACATCCGCACCACCTTGCGTGAAAAAAATGTGCGCCACAGCGGCATCGGCCGCAACGGCCAGACCATTGAGGTGCGCTTTCGTGAGATGGCCACCCTGGAGTCTGCCCAGCGCGTGATCCAAGACCAGTTTGCCGATTTGCAAACCAGCAGCGCCCCAGACGGTGCCGACTTCAAACTCAGCGCCACCATCAACCCGGTGGCGGCACGCCGCGTGCAAGAGCAGGCGATCAAACAAAACATCACCACCTTGCACAACCGCATCAACGAACTCGGTGTGGCCGAGCCGGTGATTCAGCAGCAAGGCACCGACCGCATCGTGGTGCAACTGCCTGGCGTGCAAGACACGGCCAAGGCCAAAGACATTTTGGGCCGTACCGCCACGCTGGAAATCCGCATGGTGGATGAAAGCGCCGAAGCCCGTGCGGCCGAGCTGAGCAATTCGCCCGTGCCCTTTGGCACCGAGCGTTTCTTGGAGCGCAACGGCCAAGCGGTGATCGTGAAGAAGCAGGTCATCCTGACGGGCGAGAACTTGACCGACGCGCAGCCTGGCTTTGACAGCCAGAGCCAAGAGGCGGCGGTGCACCTCACGCTCGACGCCAAGGGCGCGCGCATCTTCAAAGATGTGACCCGCGAGAGCGTGGGCAAGCGCATGGCCATCTTGCTGTTTGAAAAAGGCAAGGGCGAGGTCGTGACAGCCCCCGTGATCCGCAGCGAAATTGGCGGCGGTCGGGTGCAAATTTCGGGTCGCATGAGCACGGTCGAAGCCAACGACACCGCGCTGCTGTTGCGCGCGGGCTCGCTGGCCGCACCCATGGAGATCATCGAAGAACGCACCATTGGCCCGAGCTTGGGTGCAGAAAACATCGCCAAGGGCTTTGATTCGGTGACCTGGGGCTTTGTGGCCGTGACCGCGTTCATGTGCGTGTATTACATGTTGTTTGGCGTGATCTCCAGTGTGTCGCTGGCGGTCAACCTGTTGCTGCTGGTGGCGGTGTTGTCCATGTTGCAAGCCACCCTGACACTGCCGGGCATGGCCGCCATGGCCTTGGTGCTGGGCATGGCGATTGACGCCAACGTGCTGATCAACGAACGCGTGCGCGAAGAACTGCGCAACGGGGCGGCGCCCCAGTCGGCCATTCACGCGGGCTATGACCGCGCTTGGGCCACCATCTTGGACTCCAACGTCACCACCTTGATCGCAGGCCTGGCCTTGTTGGCTTTTGGCTCTGGCCCGGTGCGTGGGTTCGCGGTGGTGCATTGCTTGGGCATTTTGACCAGCATGTTCTCGGCGGTTTTTTTCTCACGCGGTTTGGTCAACCTTTGGTATGGCCGCCAAAAGAAATTGCAAACCGTGTCCATTGGCACGGTGTGGCGCGCATAAAAAGGAATTCAGGTGGAATTTTTCAAGATTCGCAAAGACATCCCGTTCATGAAGAACGCGATTGCGTTCAACGCGATCTCCTTCATCACCTTCCTCGCGGCGGTGTTCTTTTTGTTCAGCCGTGGCTTGCACTTGTCGGTCGAGTTCACCGGCGGCACGCTGATGGAGGTGAGCTACAGCCAAGCCGCTGACCTGAATGTGGTGCGCGACCAAATTGCCAAGCTCGGCTTGAACGATGTGCAAGTGCAAAACTTTGGCACCGCACGCGATGTGATGATCCGCATGCCCGCGGTGAAAGGCCAAAGCTCAGCCCAACAAAGCGAGCAGGTCTTGACCGCTTTGAAGGCGAGCGACGCCAATATTCAGCTGCGCCGCACCGAGTTTGTCGGTCCCCAAGTGGGCGACGAGTTGGCCATCGACGGCTTGAAAGCCCTGGCCTTCGTGGTGGTGGGCATCATGATTTATTTGGCCATGCGCTTTGAGTGGAAGTTTGCGGTGGCCGCCATCGTGGCCAACTTGCATGACGTGGTCATCATCTTGGGCTTTTTCGCCTTCTTCCAGTGGGAGTTTTCACTCCCCGTGTTGGCGGCGGTGTTGGCCGTGCTCGGTTACTCGGTCAACGAGTCGGTGGTGATTTTTGACCGGATCCGCGAGAACTTTCGCCGCTACCGCAAGATGGACACCGTGGGGGTCATTGACAACGCCATCACCTCCACCATCAGCCGCACCATCATCACCCACGGCTGCACCCAGCTGATGGTGTTGTCGATGCTGCTGTTTGGGGGCGCCACACTGCACTACTTTGCGCTGGCGCTCACGATCGGCATTTTGTTTGGCATTTACTCGTCGGTGTTTGTGGCCGCGGCCATTGCCATGTGGCTGGGCATTCGCCGTGAGGATTTGATCAAGCCCACGGGCACCAAATCGCCAGGGGACCCCGACGACGAAAACGCAGGCGCGGTGGTTTAACGCCAGCGCTCAGTGCGCCACCCGGTCGTGGTCGTCGCACAGCTCATCGAGCACCAAGGCATCGGGCTCTAGCCCGACGCTCCAATACACCATCAGCACGATGATCTTGAGGTCATCCAAAGACACAGGTTGTCCGGGCACCGCCATGGCGCGGTCCATCACGATCTCGCGCATGTGGGCCGAGAGCACGCCCGCAGACTCTAAAAAGTTGACGAACCCCAAGCACTCAGCGCCCAGGTGGTCTTGTTCGGCCACGGAATAGATGCGCAGGCTGTGGGCCGATTCGGTGTGGGCTTCGGGTGCGCTTTGGCTGATGTCGATCAGCTCGGTGTTGTGCGATGCGAGGTTCAACCCGGCCAGCCAATGCAGGGCTTGTTGGATGTCGTCTGACTCAAACCCAACGGCGCTCAGTTTGCGGCCCAGTTGTTGCAACTCAGGGCACGCATCGCCTCGCCAGTAGTTTTCATAGACGAATACGAGCACTTCAAACATGGCTTCAATATACATGGTTTTAGGGACTCGGCCATGTCAAAAGGGGGGGTGTTTGTCCGTGTCAACCGCTGGCCAGTTGCTGGAACAAGCCACCCGGCAAACGTGCCACGCGCCCTTGCAGCTCCAGGGTCAGCAGCTGCGCTTGCAGGCTGGCGGTGTCTAAGCCGCAACGTGCCTGCAGGGCGTCCAGACCGACAGGTGCAAAGCCCAGGTGTGCCAGCAAGGGTGACGCCTGTGTGTCGGCGGGTGGGGCGAGCACCCCCGACGATGGATCGTCTGCTGCACCAAGCCCCAGGCTGAGTTGGGGTGATGACAGTTGCAACTCTTCGATCACGTCTTGCGCGGTTTCCACCAGCTTGGCGCCTTGCCGAATCAAAGCATGGCAGCCGTGTGACTGCGGGGAATGGATGGAGCCCGGAATGGCCAGCACATCACGTCCTAAGTCCAAGGCCATGCGCGCGGTGATCAAGGAGCCCGACTGCAACGCCGCTTCCACCACCAAGGTGCCCAAGCCCAGGGCGGCAATGAGTCGGTTGCGTTTGGGAAAGTTGGCCGCCAAAGGGGGTGTGCCCAGCGGGTATTCGCTCAGCAAGATGCCCTGTTGGGCGATGTTGGCCGCCAGTCCTTGGTGCTGGCGCGGGTAGACCCGGTCCAGGCCTGTGCCCACCACCGCCACGGTGCGCCAGTGCGCTGGACAGCTTGTGGCTGCGCCCCGCAATGCGCCTCGGTGCGCGGCACCGTCCACCCCCAAGGCCAAACCCGACACCACGCCCAAGCCAGCCTCGCTCAGGGCCTGGCCAAATTGCTCGGCCGTTTGAGCGCCTTGCGGTGTGGGGTTGCGACTGCCCACCACCGCCACTGCGTTGCCCAGCGACGCTTCGAGTTGTCCTTGCGCGTACAGCATCAAAGGAGGGTCGGCCAGTTGCAGCAAAGCCTCTGGGTAGTGGCGGTCTCCCAAGGCCCACACGGCGTGGCCGACGCCCGGCGCGGCATGGGCCAGCCACTGCTGCGTGCGCACGCATTGCAAGGCCACGTCATGGGGCTCTTGCAACAGGGCCTGGGCTTGCTTGGGCGTGACCACGTTCGCCAGGGCCGCTGGTGGTTGCGCAAAGATGGCGTGTGGGCTGCCAAAGCAGGCCAGCAAACGCCGGGCTGCGTCGTTGCCCACGCCGTCGGTCAAGCTCAAACGCAGCCAAGCGCGCAGTTCGTGGTGGTCCATGGGTGTCTTCCAAAGTGATGGCGGCCATTCTGTGGATGTCACGCGCGGGGGTGTGTGGCTGCGGGTAGATATTTTCAAAACCGGGGACAATAGCGGCATGGCAAAACTCGACATTCTTCGATTCCCCGACCCCAAACTCCACACCGTGGCCAAGCCGGTGCAGGCGGTGGATGCACGCATCCGTACGCTGATCGCCGACATGCTCGAAACCATGTACGACGCCAATGGCATCGGCCTGGCTGCCACCCAAGTCAACGTGCATGAGCGCTTGGTGGTGATGGACGTGTCGGAAGACCGCAACCAACCGATGGTGCTGATCAACCCGCGCATCACCTGGGCCAGCGACGAACGCGTCAAAGGCGAAGAAGGCTGCTTGTCGGTGCCCGGCATTTACGACGGCGTGGAGCGTTCGACCTCGGTGAAAGTGGTGGCCCAGGACGCCGAAGGCCAGGAGCGTGAGATTGCCGCCGAAGGCTTGTTGGCCGTGTGCATCCAACACGAGATGGACCACCTGATGGGCAAGGTGTTTGTGGAATACCTCTCGCCTTTGAAGCGCAACCGCATCAAAACCAAGTTGCTCAAAGCCCTGCGCGACGACGACTGAAGGGCTCCCCATGCGCGTTATTTTTGCGGGCACGCCCGAATTTGCGGCAGTGGCATTGGCCCGCATTCAGGCGGCTGGCCACACCGTGACCTTGGTGCTGACCCAGCCCGACCGCCCGGCTGGGCGCGGCATGAAGTTGCAAGCCTCGGCGGTCAAGCAACTGGCCTTGCAACACGGTATCGCCGTGGCACAGCCACGCAGCTTGCGCTTGGATGGCAAATACCCTGACGATTCCTTGGCAGCCCAACAGGCCATTCACAGCGCCCAGGCCGACGTGATGGTGGTCGTTGCCTATGGTTTGATCTTGCCGCAGTGGGTGTTGGATGCGCCACGTCTGGGCTGCCTCAACATCCATGCTTCGCTGTTGCCGCGTTGGCGTGGCGCGGCACCGATTCACCGTGCCATTGAAGCAGGGGACACCCAGACGGGGGTGACCATCATGCAAATGGACGCGGGCTTGGACACGGGGGCGATGTTGCACATTGGCACGCTGCCCATTGCACCCGACGACACCACCGCCAGCTTGCACGACCGCTTGGCTGACCTGGGGGGCGGGCTGATTTTGCAAGTCTTGGTGCAAGCCCAAGCTGGACTACTCACGCCTTTGGCGCAACCTGAGGTGGGCGTGACCTACGCCCACAAGATCGACAAGGCCGAGGCCGCCGTGGATTGGTCGCAAGCCGCTGAGGTGGTGGCGCGGCGCGTGCGTGCGTTCAACCCGTTTCCCGGAGCCACGGGCAGCCTGGCCGGTGAAGTGGTCAAGCTGTGGCAGGCCCATGTGCAGACCCAAGTCCATGACGCCCAACCCGGCACGGTGTTGAGTGCCGATGCGCAGGGTGTGCGCATTGCCTGTGGTCAACATGTGTTGTGTGTCACCCAGCTCCAGCGTGCCGGGGGTAAGCGCTTGGACGCAGCGGATTTTTTACGTGGCTTTCCCCTCAAGCCCGGTCAATGTTTGGATGCGGTGGTGACCTGATGTTTTGGCGCAAGACGGTGCGAGAGCACCCCGAATTCAAAATTGGCATGGCCGACTTTGGGCCACAGGCTTTGGGCATCGTGGCCTGGGGCTTGATGATTGGGGTGGCCATGGTCAACTCCGGCATGGGCACTTTGCCCGCTGTGGCGATGGCGTTGCTGGTGTTTGCAGGCAGCTCGCAGCTGGCTGCTATTCCCCTCATCGTGGCGGGCGCCCCGGCTTGGGTGATTTTTGCAACGGCGTTTTGCGTCAACCTGCGCTTTGTGGTGTTCAGCTTGCACATGCGTTCGCATGTGATTCACTTGCCACGTTGGACCCGTTTGGCGGTGGGCTACTTCATCACCGACAACGGCTATGTGCTGTTCACCAAACGCTACCATGCGCCCGGTCGCAACGACGAAGAACGCTTGGCCCAGGTGGCTTATTTGGCGGGCGCCAATTCCTTGAACTGGGCCAGCTGGATGCTTTCAAGTCTGGCGGGCATTGCGCTCGCGCACAGCATTCCACCGGCGTGGGGCCTGGGTTTTGCAGGCATTTTGTGTTTGCTGGGGGTTCTGTGCTCGTTGGCCAGTTCGCGCCTGCGCATGCTCGCTGCGTTGGTGGCAGGCGTTACCGCGGTGTGTGTGTACCACTTGCCGCTGCGCCTGAACATCGTCACCGCCATCGCGGTGGCGGTGCTGGTGTGCATGACCGCCGAGCGGTTCAAACCCTTGCCAACGACAGGAGCTCAGGCATGAGTGGCGCAGACATGTGGACCTTGGCTGTGATCGTCGGCTTGGCCGTGGTGACCGTGGTGGCGCGCAGTTTTTTCTTCATTTCTGACACCGCTTGGCAGTTGCCGCGCTGGGCCCAGCGCGGCTTGCAGTTCGCGCCCATCGCCGCCCTGTCTGCCGTGGTGGTGCCAGAGGTGGTGATGAGCCATGGCGCCTTGATCACCACCTGGCAAGACGCCCGTTTGTTTGCCGCCGCAGCGGGCGTGGCGGTCTATGTTGCCAAGCGCAATGTGCTGTTGACCATCGTGCTGGGCATGGCGGTGTACCTGCCCATGCACCTGGGATTGGGCTGGTAAAGACCTGCTGCACACGGGCGTGCAGCGCTTTCTCAGTGGGCCTTCAAGCCTTTGAGCGCCTCTGCGGCGTTGGGGCCGGTTTGTGCATCGGCAATGTATTGCCGAATGATGTCTTCAAAGTTCTTCTCTGCCACCAGTCCCAGGGCGTTGGCGCGTTTGGCCGTGGTGGCTTTGGCCCAGCGCGAGACGATGCCGATGATGGCCTCGTCGGGCTGAAAACGCACCCGCGCGCGCACCTCGGGGCCGGCCACCGCTTCCAGGGCGTCGAGCATTTGCTGCACGCTCACATTCAGGCCGGGCAGGTTCAGGGCGGTGCGGCCGCCATAGGCCTCGCGGCTGCACTCAAACACTGCGATCAAACCTTCGACCGTGGCGCGGGGCGACGAGACCGAATGTGTGAGGGTGGGCGGTACCGGGCAGATGGCCTCAAGGCCCGCCAGCGGTTCGCGGATGATGCCGCTGAAAAACGACGAGGCGGCCCCATTGGGTTTGCCCGGTCGCGTGGTGACGGTCATCAGGCGTGCGCTGCGGCCATCGATGAAGCCTTTGCGGGTGTAGTCGGCCACCAGGTGTTCGCAGATGTGTTTGTGGATGCCATAGGAGGTTTGTGGTGTGCACAAGGTGTCGTCGTGCACCACGTCGGGCAGCGGCACAGCGTCGTCGGGCCCAAACACGGCGATGGAGCTAGAGAACACCAAGCGGGTGGGTGCTGCGCCGGCTTGTTGCACCCGTGCGCGCAAGGCGTCGAGCAGGGCGCGGGTGCTGTCGAGGTTGGAGCGCAGGCCGAGGTCAAAGTCGGTTTCGCATTCGCCCGAGACGGCTGAGGCGAGGTGAAAAACACCGTCGACCGGCTCATGGTGCAGCGCTTGGCAATGGTCGAGCAAGGGGCCTGTTTTCACCCGCACGCGGGGGTCGGCCACCAAGTCGGCCGGGGGGACAACTTGGTCGGCCAACACCAGTTCAGTGATGGGCTGAAGGGCCAGTTGACCGCGAGCCAGCAAGGTGCGGGCAAGTCGGGCGCCCAAGAATCCGGCGCCGCCGGTGATGAGTAAACGCATGGGGTGTCTCCAGAAATTCGGGTGTTGTCGATCAGCCGCGCACAAACAGCGTGACCAGTTCATCGGCGCCGACCTGGCGGCTCCAGTGGCCATGCACGGCAGGGTCAAAGGTGGCGCCTGCGGGCAGCACATCGGCCGAATAAAAGTGCTGGCCTGGGCCAAAAAGGCGCGAGCTGCCGTCTTGCAAGCCGATCTCCATTTGGCCTTCCAATACAAACAACCACTGGGGGTTTTCGGTGCAGTGAAATTCACTGCGAAAGCCCACCGGACTGCGGCGCAGTTGATAGCCGCCGCTGGTCATCAACGGTGACAAGCGGGCCTGGGGCTTGCCTTCGCTCAGGCTGAGGGTTTCGGTGCGAAAGCGGGCGCGGCCGTCGCTGTCGGTGAAAAGAATGGTTTTTTCAAAAGTGCTCATGACGCCACTTTAGCGTGAGTGACAGCTGGGCCTGGGCGCTCGCGAGACAATGGCGTTTTTCACACAAGGAAGAACACACCATGCGCAAAGTTGCCGTCGTCACAGGAGCGAGTTCTGGCATTGGAAAGGCCTGTGCCTTGGCCTTGCTGAGCGAAGGTTGGGATGTGGTGCTGGTGGGCCGTCGCGCTGACGCCTTGCAGGCCACCGTGCAAGAAGCAGGCGCCAACGCTGCGCGTGCACATGCCGTGCCAGCCGATGTCGGACAAGAAGACTCGGTGGCCGCCTTGTTTGACACCGTGCGTGAGCGCTTTGGCCGCATCGATTTGCTGTTCAACAACGCGGGCATCTTTTTGCCCAGCACCTTGCCAGGGGACATCTCGGCATCCGATTGGCGCCGTGCGGTGGACATCAACTTCAACGGTGCGTTCTTTTGCTTGTCACAGGCGTTCAAGCTCATGCAAACCCAAACCCCACAGGGTGGGCGCATCATCAACAACGGCTCGATTTCGTCGCACGCGCCGCGTCCGGGCTCGATCCCCTACACCGCCACCAAGCACGCCATCACCGGCTTGACCAAAGCGGCTGCGCTGGATGGCCGTGCCTTTGACATTGCCGTGGGCCAAATTGACATTGGCAACGTGGCCACCGACATGACCGAGCGCATGGCCAGCGGCGTGCTGCAAGCCGACGGCAGTGTGCGACCCGAAGCGCGCATGGACATGTCGGCCGTGGTCGACACCTTCATGGCCATGGCGCGTTTGCCACTCACCGCCAATGTGCTGTTCATGACGGTGATGGCCACCAAGATGCCGTTTGTGGGTCGCGGGTGAAACCTGGCTGCAAGCCTGCACTTTTAAAATGGATTGTTACCTTCAACCTATTGCTTTCCCATGAACGTCATTCGCTTTTCTGATTTGTGCGCCAGCGGCCAAGCCCGTGGCCAACGTGTCTTCATCCGCGCCGACCTCAACGTGCCGCAAGACGCGCACGGTGCCATCACCGAAGACACCCGCATCCGCGCGTCGGTGCCGTGCATTCAGATGGCCCTGGACGCTGGCGCCGCCGTGATGGTGACCAGCCATTTGGGCCGACCCACCGAGGGCGAGTTCAAACCCGCCGATTCGCTGGCCCCTGTGGCCCAGCGTCTGGGTGAGTTGATGGGTCGCGAGGTGCCCCTGGTCTCCAACTGGGTCGATGGCGTGTCCGTGGCCCCGGGCCAGTTGGTGATGCTGGAGAACTGCCGCGTCAACACAGGCGAGAAAAAGAACGCCCCTGAGTTGGCCCACAAACTCGCTGCCTTGTGCGACATTTTTGTGCACGACGCGTTTGGCACCGCCCACCGCGCCGAAGGCTCCACCTACGGCATTGCCCAGTTTGCACCCATCGCCTGTGCGGGGCCCTTGTTGGCGGCAGAGATGGACGCCATCAGCCAAGCCTTGGCCAACCCCAAGCGTCCTTTGGCGGCCATCGTGGCGGGTAGCAAGGTGTCTACCAAACTCACCATTTTGAAGAGCCTCGCCAACAACGTGGACCAACTCATTGTGGGTGGCGGTATTGCCAACACCTTCATGTTGGCGGCGGGTTTGAAGATTGGCAAAAGCTTGGCAGAGCCCGATTTGTTGGCCGAGGCCCAAGCCGTGATCGAGATCATGAAAGCCCGTGGCGCCGAAGTGCCCATCCCCACCGACGTGGTGTGCGCCAAAACCTTTGCCGCCGACGCGGTGGCCACCGTGAAGAAAGCCACCGAGGTGGCCGATGACGATTTGATTTTGGACATCGGCCCCGAGACGGCAGCCAAATTGGCCACGCAGCTCAAGGCCGCTGGCACCATCGTCTGGAACGGCCCGGTGGGCGTGTTTGAGTTTGCCGCGTTTGAGAACGGCACCAAGGTGATTGCCCAGGCCATTGCCGAGTCCAGCGCCTTCAGCATTGCGGGCGGTGGCGACACCTTGGCCGCCATTGCCAAATACGGCATCGAAAAACAAGTGGGCTACATCTCCACCGGGGGCGGCGCTTTCTTGGAAGTGCTCGAAGGCAAGACCTTGCCTGCGTTTGAAATATTGACCCGTCGCGCGGCGGGGTGAGTCCTTTTCACCAAGCGCAAGCAAACCCAAACAACTGCCGACTCATCTTGTCTTGGCTGACCGACATCCAGCCAGCGGCCGTGGGCAGTGACTTGATGGCAGGGCCATTGCCCATTTTGTTGGGATGGCTGGTGGCGCTGAGGGTTTTGTATTTGCCCTCGGCGCAGTCGTACTCGATGTAAGACTTGACCGATTGCTGCCCGGTGGTGTCGGGACTTTTCAAGTCGTAGACCACCCAGATGCGGCGGTTTTGGTTGATGCGGGCAATGGACGACGAGTCCACATACACCGTGGCCACTTCGTTTTGTGTGACGGTGACCCACATGGCGTGCGAGGCTGCACAGGCCAGCACACTTAAAAACACAACAAGACGTTTCATGGGGGTCAAGCGAACAAGAAAAAGCCCCGCAAATTCTGGTGAGCTTGCGGGGCTGTTGGTGTTGGGTGCTTAAGCTGCCTTCATGGCGCGAGGGCTGGTGGCTTTGCCGGCGTAGTCGGTCCAGCTGTCTTGCTTGAAGTCATACAGCTTGCAGTCGCGCGCGGTTTGGAAGTACCAACCCCACGAGAAGGGCTGAACGATGATGCGCTCGGGCAGCAACTCTTCCAGCTTGCTCTGTGCTTGTTTGAGCTTGTACAGAGGAATGCTCATGTCCAAGTGGTGGGCTGTGTGCTCCATGATGTGGTGCATCAAGGCGCCAATGTTCAATGGGAAGGTCAAGTGCACGGTGGTGGACACAAAGGGTGACGCCTTGGACCAACCCGTGCGCTCTTCGTGCCAAGACACGTCCACATGGGTGTGATGGACGTACACCACAAAGCCGATCATGCTGACCCAGAAGAAGAAGGGGACGACAACGCCCATCAGCAAAATGAAGCCGACCGACTGGTCGGTCGCCAGTGCGGCACCCACCATGGCCGCCACCCAAGCCAAGCCAAACGCGGTGATCAGCAGGCAGTCTTTCATGAAAATGGGGCGACGCGTGGGCATGTTCTTTTCGTTGGGGAACACCATCTTGTTCCACCAAATCTCGATCATGTAGTACAGGCCGGGTGCCCAACCGCTGCGATACACCCGGTCTTTGAGCTGTTCCCACTTGCTCAGGGCCGCGAATTCTTCAGGGGTGCAAGGCGCCCACACGAAGTCGAAGTTCTTGAGGTTGGTGTAGCCGTGGTGCACCACGTTGTGGCCGATGTCCCACAGGCTGTAAGCGGTCAACGAGGGCAAGAAAGCCATACGCCCCAGCCATTTGTTGAGGCTGCGGTGCGGTGTCAGGCTTTGGTGGCAAGCGTCATGCCCAATGATGAACAGGCGGCCAATCACAAACCCGGCTGCGCATCCGCTCAGAAGTTTGGCCCACCAAGACGCCAGCAGCACCGTGCCGGCCAGCAGGGCGCCCCACAGCGCATAGTCGACCACCAACAGCACGATCGCCAGCAAGGTGGTGCGCTCGGCCAAAGGAATGAGCCACTCGCGCATGACTTTGCGGTGTGGCATGGGCTCGTGGGGAAGAATGGGTTTTTGCGTCAGGTTCATGGTCAACAGTCAAACGAGGCGACCCACAATGGGCGGCTCATGAAAGATCTTAGGTTGGCAGAGCGATCAAGCACTGATGTGTATCAAATCGCGGTCAATTATCCCTTTTTGCGACCCGAAGTTTGTAATGGCTGTTTTAGCCTCAGTTGCCACAGGGAGAACAGCCGCGCCTGGCCACCAGTTCGACTACTTTGGGGGGCTTTCAAGATGCCATTCGCAGGGTCAACAGAAAGGGTGTGGCGCATTCAATACATGTGAGAATTGCCGAAATATTCTTCAGGAGACTTTGCATGATGACCCGCGCCACCAAAATCGTCGCCACCCTAGGCCCGGCCTCCAGCGACCCTGATTTGTTGGAGCGAATGATCCGCGCCGGTGTCGACGTGGTCCGCTTGAACTTCAGCCACGGCAAAGCCCAAGACCACATCGAGCGTGCGCGGCTGGTGCGTGAAGCGGCGCACCGCGCCGGCCGTGAAGTGGCGATCATGGCGGATTTGCAAGGTCCCAAAATCCGCGTTGGCAAGTTTGCCGAGGGCAAAGTGATGCTGGAAAACGGCACCAAGTTCGTCCTCGACGCGTCACGCACCGAGCCGGGTGACCTGCAAGGCGTGGGTTTGGACTACAAAGAACTGCCGCGCGATGTCAAACCAGGCGACCTGCTCTTGCTCAACGACGGCTTGATCGTCTTGACCGTAGATGCCGTCAAAGGAGAACAAGTACACACCACCGTCAAGTTGGGTGGTGAGCTGTCCAACAACAAAGGCATCAACAAACAAGGCGGCGGCTTGACCGCACCCGCCTTGACCGCCAAGGACATGGACGACATCAAGACCGCCATGAGCTTTCAGGCCGACTACATCGCGGTCAGTTTCCCGAAAAACGCCACCGACATGGAAATGGCCCGTCAACTGGCCAACGTGGCAGGTGCTGAATACAAACACAAGCCCGGCTTGATTGCCAAGATTGAGCGTGCCGAAGCGATTCCACATTTGGAAGAAATTTTGCGTGCCAGTGACGGCATCATGGTGGCCCGTGGCGATTTGGCCGTGGAAGTGGGCAACGCCATCGTCCCAGCCCTGCAAAAACGCATGATTAAGTTGGCTCGCGAACATGACAAGGTGGTGATCACGGCCACCCAGATGATGGAGAGCATGATCACCAACCCCGTGCCCACGCGCGCCGAGGTGAGCGATGTGGCCAACGCGGTGCTCGACGGCACCGATGCGGTGATGCTCAGCGCCGAGACCGCTGCTGGCAAATTCCCCCTTGAGACCGTGCAGGAGATGGCCAAAATTTGCAGTGCGGCCGAAGGGGCCGAAGAGGTTGAGCTTGACGCCGACTTCACCGGGCAGACTTTCACCCGCATCGACTACAGCATCGCCATGGGTGCCATGTTCACGGCGCATCACATGGGCGCCAAGGCCATCGTGGCCTTGACCGAGTCTGGCTCCACCGCGCTGTGGATGAGCCGCCACCGCATCCACATTCCCATCTATGCGCTCACCACCAAAGTGGCCGCGCAACGCAAGATGGCCTTGTTTCGCAACGTCAGCGCCTTGTTGATGGACACCAGCGCCGACCGCGACACCGCCCTGCTGCAAGCCGAGGCTCACCTCAAGTCGCGTGGCGACGTGGCCACGGGCGATGTATACGCCATCACCTGCGGCGAACCGATGGGCACACCGGGCGGCACCAACATGCTCAAAATTTGCAAAGTCAGCTGACCCCCGTTGTCAGGCTGGCGCCAAACCGGGGCCTCTAAAATTCGCCCCAGCGATACAGATTTAACTTCAAGGACTTTTTGATATGGCACTCGTTTCGATGCGCGAACTTTTGGACCACGCTGCAGAGCAGGGTTATGGCATTCCAGCTTTCAACGTCAACAACTTGGAACAAGTCCAAGCCGTGATGGAGGCCGCCCAAGAAACCGGCTCGCCCGTGATCTTGCAGGCCAGTGCGGGTGCGCGCAAATACGCGGGTGAGTCGTTCATCAAGCATTTGATCCAAGCCGCCACCGAAGCCTACCCCCACATTCCTTTGGTCATGCACCAAGACCACGGCACCTCGCCCAAGATTTGCCAAGGCGCGCTCGACCTGGGCTTTGGTTCGGTCATGATGGACGGCTCTTTGCGCGAAGACGGCAAAACCCCGGCTGACTTTGATTACAACGTGTCGGTGACCCAGCAGGTGGTGGCCATGGCCCACAAGATTGGCGCCACGGTGGAGGGCGAACTCGGCTGCTTGGGCTCGCTCGAAACCGGCGAAGCGGGCGAAGAAGACGGTGTGGGCGCGGTGGGCAAACTGGACCACAGCCAAATGCTGACCGACCCTGAAGAAGCGGCGCAATTTGTCAAAGCCACGCAACTGGACGCCTTGGCCATCGCCATTGGCACCAGCCACGGCGCTTACAAATTCACCCGCCCACCCACAGGCGATGTGTTGGCCATCAGCCGCGTCAAAGCCATCCATGCCCGCATTCCCAACACCCACTTGGTGATGCATGGCTCAAGCAGCGTGCCGCAAGACCTGCTGGCGTTGATCAACCAGTTCGGCGGCAAGATGAAAGAAACCTACGGTGTGCCGGTGGCAGAAATTCAAGAAGCCATCAAGCACGGCGTGCGCAAAATCAACATCGACACCGACATCCGTTTGGCCATGACCGGTGCTGTGCGCAAGTTCCAAGCTGAAAACCCCGACAAATTCGACATGCGCGAGTGGATGAAGCCTGCCCGCGAAGCTGCCAAGGCGATTTGCAAGCAGCGCTACATCGAGTTCGGTTGCGAAGGCCAAGGCAGCAAAATCAAGGGCATCACACTGGCCATCATGGCTGCCAAGTACACCCAAGGCGAGTTGGCGCAACTGGTCAAATGAGTATCGCGCTCCACACCACTGCCTTGACCTCACTGCCCTTGCTGGCGCGCGGCAAGGTGCGCGACAACTACGCTGTGGGCGATGACCGCATTTTGATGGTGGCGTCCGACCGCATCAGCGCTTTTGACGTCATCATGGGCGAGCCCATTCCGGGCAAAGGCGTGTTGTTGACCCAAATGGCCTTGTTCTGGTTTGGCAAGCTGGGCCACATTTGCCCCAACCACCTGACCGGCGAAGCCCCTGAAAGCGTCGTGACCCCTGACGAGGTGGACCAAGTGCAAGGCCGCTCCATGCTGGTCAAGCGCTTGAGGCCTATCCCTGTGGAAGCCGTGGTGCGCGGTTACTTGGCGGGCAGCGGCTGGCAAGAGTACCAACAGAGCCAGTCGGTGTGCGGCGTGCCCCTGCCCAAGGGCCTGAAGAACGCCAGCCAACTGCCCGAGCCGATCTTCACCCCAGCCGCCAAAGCGGCGGTGGGCGAGCACGACGAGAACATCACGTTTGACCAAGTGGTCGACATCGTGGGCAGTGCGTTGGCCGAAAAAATCCGCACCGTGAGCATCGCCTTGTACGAGACCGCACGCGATGTGGCGGCGGCCAAGGGCATCATCATTGCCGACACCAAGTTTGAATTTGGCTTGGACGCCAATGGCAACTTGGTGCTCATGGACGAGGTGCTCACGCCCGACTCGTCACGCTACTGGCCGGCGGACAGCTACCAAGCAGGCATCAACCCCCCGAGCTACGACAAGCAGTTTTTGCGCGACTGGCTGGAGACTGCCCAAGTGCAGGGCAAGCCTTGGAGCAAGTCCCCCCCGGCACCGCACTTGCCGCAAGAGGTGATTGCCCAAACCGCCGCCAAATACCAAGAGGCTTGGGAGCGGTTGAAAGACTGACCCTGGCTCCCTAAGGAGCCAAGGGTTTCAGTTCAACGCCATGCTGAGCTTGCGGCGGTAACGCGACACCAACTCGGCCTGCGGGTCTTCTTGCACCGCGCCTTTGCCCGTGAGCTCAATGCCGCCTGCGGTTTTGCCGAAAGCCGCGTCGTCTGCTTTGGCTTTGGGCGGCGTCATCAGCTCCAAAATGGCCACATAGGTCTTGCGTGCCACATCCTCGTTCCAGGTTTTGTCGCGCATGATGATCTCGAGCAACTCTTCCATCGCCGCTTCCATCTGGCCCGCAGCCACCAGCACGCGGGCTTTGGCCAAACGGGTGTCGAAGTCCCGTTTGTTTTGCGCAATCTGGGCATCGAACTGTTCTAAGGTCCAGCCACCGCGCGCGTCGGTGCTGACAAACTGCAAGGCTTTCAACCAGTAATTCAGGGCGTCAAAGCGCAGTTGCAGCGGGATCTGCACCAGCATGGGTGCCAGCGCGGCTTGCGCCTCCTCCAAATCGCCCACAGCGATCAGCAGCTTGGCAAAGTTGTAGCGCGCTTCGTCGTCAGCCGGGTTGAGCGCCAAGGCTTCTTGCAGTTTGGCCAGCGCCGCGTCGGTATCACCGGCTTGCATCAGTTCTTCGGCAGCTTGGGTGTCGGCCTCTGCCGCTAAGGCGCCTTCCGAGGGCAGGTGCTTGTCCAGAAATTCGCGCACCTTGCCCTCGGGCAACGCGCCCATGAAGCCGTCCACAGGCCTGCCGCCCATCAGCAAAATGCAGGTCGGTAGGCTCTTGACGCCAAAAGCGCCAGCGAGTTGCTGCTCGGTGTCGGCATTGACCTTGACCAGCTTGAAACGCCCGTTGTAGGCGGTTTCTAGCTTTTCCAGCACGGGGCCGAGGGACTTGCAGGGGCCGCACCAGTCGGCCCAAAAATCCACCAACACCGGCGTGGTCTGTGAAGCCGCAATCACATCGGCTTCGAAATTCTCTATGGTCACATCGATCATGGGGGTCCCGTCTTAAAATTCGTCTTTCGCTCACACCAAGCCACATCATGACCCAGTGCCAAGTTGGCGTCGTCATGGGTTCCAATTCCGATTGGGACACCATGCAACACGCAGCCCAGATTCTCCAAGAATTTGGCATCCCCTTTGAAACCCGCGTGGTTTCGGCGCATCGCATGCCCGACGACATGTTTGCCTATGCCGAAAGCGCCCAGGGCCGAGGCTTGCGCGCCATCATCGCGGGGGCCGGTGGTGCTGCCCATTTACCGGGCATGCTGGCGGCCAAAACCATCGTGCCCGTGTTGGGTGTGCCGGTGGCGAGCAAACATTTGCAAGGCGTGGATTCGTTGCACAGCATCGTGCAAATGCCCAAGGGCATTCCGGTGGCCACCTTTGCCATTGGCAACGCGGGTGCGGCCAACGCGGCTTTGTTTGCCGTGGCCTTGCTGGCGTCGGGCGACGCGGCCTTGACAGCCAAGTTGCAGGCTTTTCGCGTGGCGCAGACCGAAGTTGCCCGCCACATGACCTTGCCTTCCCACGTATGAGCACACGGCTCAAGCCTTTGTTGCCCGGTGCCACGCTGGGGGTGTTGGGCGGTGGCCAGCTCGGGCGGATGTTTGTCCATGTGGCCCAACGCATGGGCTACCACACGGCCGTGCTGGACCCCGATGCCCAAAGCCCCGCGGGTTGTGTGAGCCACCACCACATCTGCACCGACTACCTCGACCCCCAGGGCCTGGCGCAACTGGCGAGCCTGTGTCAGGCGGTGACCACCGAGTTTGAAAACGTCCCCGCCGATGCGCTGGCGCAACTCGCGGTCACGTTGCCCGTGTCACCCAGCGCGCACGCCGTGGCCATTGCGCAAGACCGGGCGCGTGAGAAAGCCCACTTTGTGCAATGCGGCGTGCCAGTGGCCCCGTATGCGGTGATCGACAACGCAGCGCAATTGGCGGCGGTGCCCGACAGTTTGTTGCCCGGCATTTTGAAAACCTCCCGCATGGGCTACGACGGCAAAGGCCAACTGCGCGTGACCACCCGCGACGAGTTGAATGCGGGCTGGGCCAGTTTGGGCCATGTGCCCTGCGTGCTGGAAAAAATGTTGCCCCTCGCTGCCGAGTGCTCGGTCATCGTGGCGCGTGGCCGTGATGGTTCTTGTGTCCACTTGCCGATCCAGCGCAACCTGCACCGCGGCGGCATTTTGGCCGTCACCGAGGTGTGGGCGGGCAACGTCTCTGAAGCACTGGCGCAACAGACCGTGGCCGCTGCGCAGGCTGTGGCCCAAGAGCTCAATTACGTGGGCGTGTTGTGTGTTGAGTTTTTTGTGCTGGCCGACGGCGCCTTGGTGGTCAACGAAATTGCGCCGCGCCCCCACAACAGCGGGCATTACAGCCAAGACGCGTGTGATGTGTCGCAGTTTGAATTGCAAGTGCGTTGCATGGCCGACTTGCCCCTGACCCAGCCGCGCCAACACAGCCCGGCCATCATGCTCAACCTCTTGGGGGACCTGTGGTTCCCTCAACAATTGGGTTCTGACCCCCATTGTTCTGACGCAACCGAGCCACCCTGGGCTGACGTGCTGGCCTTGCCGGGCACGCACCTGCATTTGTATGGCAAGCGCGAGGCCCGCATGGGCCGCAAGATGGGCCACCTCAACATCACGGCTGCCACGCCACAGGCCGCACGTGCGGTGGCTTTGCAAGCGGCTGCCATGTTGGGCATTGCCGCCTTTTAAGCGCTGACCGTCGACGGATTGTTCTTCACACCTTATTTCCCATGATTCTTGACGGTCAGTCCCCTCAGTCCATCGCTGCCGCGGCCCAAGCCTTGCAGCGCGGCGAATTGTTGGGTTTGCCCACCGAGACGGTGTACGGCTTGGCTGCCGATGCCTGCCATGAGGCGGCCGTGGCCAAAATCTTTGCCGCCAAGGGACGCCCCAGCGACCATCCGCTCATCGTGCATGTGGCCAGTGCCGAGGGCGTGGCCCACTTTGCCCGCGAGCTGCCTGACTTTGCGGCCCGCTTGATCCAAGCCTTCTGGCCTGGGCCTTTGACCTTGATCTTGCCGCGCCGCTCAGGGGTGGCAGCGGCGGCGGCCGGCGGACAAGATTCGGTGGGCCTGCGCTGCCCTTCTCATCCTGTGGCGCAGGCGGTGCTGCGCCAAGCCGAACGCTTGGGCGTGTACGGCGTTGCAGCACCCAGCGCCAATGTGTTTGGCCGCGTCAGCCCCACCACAGCGGCGCATGTGGCCAGTGAATTCGGTGCTGATGTGTTGGTTTTGGATGGCGGCGCGTGTGAGGTGGGCATTGAGTCGACCATCGTCGACTGCACCCGTGGTGAGCCCGTGGTGCTGCGCCCTGGCATTTTGACGCCACAACAGCTGGGCCTGGCTTGCGGGCGCAGCGTGCAAACCACGGCCGACTTGCTTGGGGCCAAGGATTCTCAGGCCCCACGGGCTTCGGGCACCATGGCCTCGCACTACGCCCCACGTGCGCACGTTCGGCTCATCGATGCGCTCAACTTTGCAGCCGAACTCCATGGCTGGGCGCAACTCAGCCCGGCCAAGGCCACCTTGGCGCTGTGGATCGGCCAGCCGATGGCGCTGCCCGAGTCCTGCAGGCACCGCGTACAGCAGCAGGTGATGCCGCAGGATGCAGCGGCTTGTGCCCACGACTTGTTTGCCCAGCTGCGTGTGTTTGATGCGCAGGCCGTGTCCGAAATTTGGATCCAAAACCCACCCGCCGATCCTGCATGGGACGGTGTGCGTGACCGGCTGACGCGCGCTGCCACGCCGGTTCGTTAAACTCGCAAAATACTCAACGAGAGCCTTTGATGATTCACTTTTCTGTCCAACGTCTGATCGGCGTCTGTGCCCTGGCCCTGGCGGGTCTGCTGGCGGGTTGCGGCGGTGCCAGCAGCACGGTCAATCCTTTGCAGGCCTCGCGTGTGGTGGCCTTTGGTGATGCGCTCAGTGACGTGGGCAATGGCAGTTTGACCAGCTTGAATGGGCGCTACACCATCAATGGGGGCGTCAGCGGCGATGTCAGCAGCTTGGTGACGCCCACCACCGTGGCAGAATCCTTGGCCAGTGTGTATGGCTTGTGGTCCACGGCCCCCGTGAAGGCGCTC
This sequence comes from Limnohabitans sp., assembly GCF_046052825.1. Lineage (GTDB taxonomy): Bacteria > Pseudomonadota > Gammaproteobacteria > Burkholderiales > Burkholderiaceae_C > Limnohabitans. The sequence continues at coordinate 28,151 of NZ_JAVLFP010000026.1, read as the reverse complement.
ATCACTGGCGCCAACCAAAACATTCCCAGCTCCGGCAAATTGGTGAGTTATGCCGTGGGCAACTCCATGATCAATCCCAGTGCCAGTGTGCTGTCGGGTGACGCAGCGGGCACCTACCGGGATGGCTTGGGCGGAACCGACGCCACCTTGAGCCAACAAGTTCAGCAGTTCATCACCTATGACGGAGGCCCCAAAGAAAACGACTTGATCGTCGTCACCGCAGGCACCCGTGATTTGTTGTCATTGGCGGTGCGGTATTTGGGCAGCACGGGAACCACCAAATTGGCCGACGAAACCACGTCTTGGACGCCCACCACCAACTTGGTCGCGAAATTGGGCGGCGCCTTGACCAAAGAGCAGGTTTTTACCCGATTGGACGCCACCACCGCCGAGTTGGTGGCGCAAGTGGACAAACTCATTGCAGCGGGCGCCAAGCATGTGGTGGTGCTCGAACCCATGAACTTGTCTCGCACGCCCTGGGGCTTGTCTTTAGACACCGCGTCCGTGTCTTTTTTGCGCTCACTGAGCTACGACACAGACACCAGTTGCATCAAAGGTAACAACCAGAACTCCCTGCATTGCAAGCTCACCATTGCGCTGAGCAGCAAATACCCGCCGACGGTCTATGGCCAGAAAATTTTGGCGGTTGACTTGTCGCAATTCATCAACCTGATCTCTGGCACGACACTCACTGGCAATGCCAACACCTACGTGTCGTATTTCAGCCAATGGCCGGCGAACCCCGCGTGCTTGGTGGTGCCACCCATCGCGACGCCTTTGACCACCCGCACTTGGGACGTCTCCAGCTTGGCCTCCTCCTACACCAGCGGCTGTGACGCCACCACCAACGGATGGGTTGATACCAGCTTCACCGGCTTCATGTTTGCCGACAACCTGAACCTCAGCCCCCAAGGCAATTTGCTGCTGGGCAGCTACATCTACAACAGCAACATGTACCGCGCGGCCTGGCGCTGACGCGTTCCGGTGCTTGGGGCTAAGGGCCAAACCGCCAGCGCATCCACAAAATGCTCGCGGCCAAGCCCAAGGTGATGGCGTTGGCCATCACCACGGGCCAAGCCTGAATCAACACGCCGTACACAAGCCACAGCGCCACGCCCAGCGTGAACGTGCTGTACATCCCCAAAGAAATGCCGCTGACATCGCGCGTTTTAAAAGTCAACCAAGCTTGCGGCACAAAACTCGCGGTGGTCAAAAAAGCGGCCACATAGCCCATCCAATCTATCCAAGTCATGGCAGGTCCTCAAGGGGTTTGTGCCGCCCACTCGACCAAGGCGTCTAAGGCCGGTCGAGCCGCATGGGCATTGGGGTGGTTGAGGATGGCCACCAGCACCCAGCGTTTGCCACTGGCGGTGTCCACATAACCTGCCATGCCGGCCACATCGCGCAGGCTACCGGTTTTCAAATGCGCCACCGCTTGCGCTTTGCTGCGTTTCAAGGTGCCGTCCAAGCCGGTGATGGGCAATGAGCTCATGAGCTCAGACATGCCAGGCGAGGCCCAGGCCACTTGCAGCAAGCGCCCCAAGCTGTGCGCCGTGATGCGCTCTTCGCGGCTCAGGCCCGAGCCGTTGTCCAGCACCGGCGCTTCGCCGCCCACACGGTCGCGCCACCAGCTTTGCACCACATCACGCGAGGCGTCCAAGCTGCCCACACCACGCTGCTGCTGACTCAAGGTCAGAAACAGCTGCTGGGCCATCACGTTGTTGCTGAACTTGTTGATGTCGCGGATGGTTTCCGACAGGGCCGCCGACTCCACGCTGAAAGCGGGCTGCAGCTTGGCCGGCACCACACCGTCACGCACTGTGCCCATGAGCTGTCCGCCCAGGTGCTGCCACATGCCCAACACCGCGCGGGCGGCAAATTGCGTCGGCGCGCTGTAGGCCACAGGCCATATTTTTTCGCCGCAGGCCGCTGGGAAATTGCCCCCAAATTGGATGCGCGAAGGGTCGGACCAATCGGCTTTGAGGCTGGCACGGTAATCGGTGCAGGCCTCGCCAGACAATGGCACGCTGGCGGGCAGTTGCACCCCGGCCAGCGGCGGCTCCATGTGGACACGCGCCACCTGGGCCGCGCGGTCTGGCACAAACTGAATCAGCAGGGATTTGAAGTTGAGCAGCAGCGCGTCCGGTGCCGCGTTGTAGGGTCGCAGTGGTTCGCCATCAAAGCCGCCGGCGTCGCGCGGTGCAAGGTCAAACGCGCTGTGGTCAAGCACGATGTCGCCCTGAATTCTTTGAATCCCCAAGCTTTGCACCCGGCGCAGCAACAACCACAAACGCTCCACCACCAAGCGGGGGTCGCCGCTGCCGCGCAAGTACACATGGCCTTGCAAGGTGCCATCGCGCACCACGCCGTCCACATACACCGGCGTGCGCCAGACAAACGCTGGGCTCAGCAAGTCCAGCGCCGCGGTGGTGGTGACCAGTTTCATCAGCGAGGCTGGGTTGACCTGGGTGTGGGCCGACCAACTCAAGCGTGCAGGCGAACCCAAGGCGGTGTCGAGCACCACCACATGCAAGGCTTCCCGGGGCACCTTGGCGCGCAACAAGGCCGCCAGCACGTCGGGTGGCAATTGGCCCACGTCTGCTGAAGGCGATTCAGGCTTGGCGGCCGTTGGTGCGGGGGGGTGTTTGGATGCTTTTTTCGCGGCTTGGGGCTGTGCCCACGCCACACCCCAAGGCGCGGCCAAGCACGTGGCCAACACCACAGCCAGCACAGAGTCGCGTGAACAGGTCATGGGCAAATTATGTCTGCCCGGATAATCACCCCCATGCCTCGCCAACCACCACCTACGCACAACTGGCTCGCCATAGAGACCAGCACCGACAGCCTGTCGCTGGCATTGGCATGCGGCGCCCCGCTGTGGTCGCACACCAGTGCAGGAGGAGCCCAAGCCTCGGTGCAAGCCTTGCCCCAAATTCAAGCTTTGATGGCGCAAGCCGGCCTGCACTATGCCGATCTGGATGCGGTGGTTTTTGGCCGTGGTCCGGGCGCTTTCACGGGCTTGCGTACCGCCTGTTCGGTGGCGCAAGGCCTGGCTTTTGGTGCCGATGTGCCCGTGTTGCCCATCGACACCTTGCTGGCGCTGGCGGAAGAGGCGCGCCACACGGTGTCGTTGGCAGACACCTCAGATGTGCCAACTACCCACGAGGGCGTGCGCGTGTTGTCGGTGCTGGATGCGCGCATGGACCAGGTGTACGTGGCGGCTTACGAGCACGCGCAAGGCGCATGGCGTTGCGTGCAGGAAGCCGCCTTGCAAAGCCCCGAAGGCTTGGCATGGCCCTCACATTGGTGCGAGGGTGTGCCCTTCATCGCGGCCGGCAACGCGTGGGCCACGTATGCCGGGCGTTGGCCCACTGCGTTAAGGGCCCTGCAGGTGCAGGCCGTGCCCACGGCCTTGGCTTTGTTGCGCTTGGCTCCGCTGGCCTGGGCTGCGGGTTTGGCGGTGCCTGCTGAGCAAGCCTTGCCGCTGTACATCCGAGACAAAGTGGCGCAAACCACCCAAGAGCGCGAACAGGCCAAGCAGCTGGCGCTGGCCACCGACGTTCCCTTGGCGCGCGCGCCGTGATCGACAATGCATTCCTCCTCACCGACCCCTTGACCATGAGCGCCGTGCTGCAACCCCAAGCCCGACTCGAGCCGCTGACCGAAGCGCTGCTCGATGCCGTGCTGCGCGTCGAGCAGTCCGCTTACAGCCACCCCTGGACGCGGGGCAATTTTTTGGACTCGATCCAAACCGGCTACCAACTCCAGGCACTGATGGGCGAAGACACCTTGCTGGGCTACTTTGTGGCCATGGAAGGGGTGCAAGAGGCTCACCTGCTCAACATCACGGTGGCACCCGAGTACCAAGGCCAAGGCTGGGCCCGTGTGATGCTGGATGCTCTGTCGCTGTGGGCGCGTGGCCGAGGCGCTCACTGGCTGTGGTTGGAAGTGCGCGTGAGCAACGCTCGTGCCATGCAGGTGTACCAAGCTTATGGCTTTCGCCGCGTGGGTGAGCGCAAAAACTATTACCCCGCAGACCACCTCCGGCGGGAAGACGCGATCGTCATGTCGTTCAAGTTGTGAGCACCCACGCATGGCACTGAACCTCGACACCCGCCAACGCGCCATGCTGGCCGAGATGCATGTGCGCGTGTGGTCACCCGTGATGGCGCCAGAGCCCGCGCCGGTGCTTGAGACGGCTGCCCTGGCCCACGAACCAACCCCTGTTCACGCGCCAGTCGCCTCACCTGCACCACACGTGCTGGTTCCTGTGGTTCCTGCCGCTCCCACGGCCCACGCGGCGGCGCTGGCTGCGGCCCCGGTGCGCCACGAGACTCAGCGGCCTGAGGGGCTGGATCAGATGGACTGGGCCGGCTTGCAAGCCACGGTGGCCAGCTGCCAAGCCTGCACCTTGTGCAGCACCCGCCACCACACCGTGTTTGGTGTGGGCGCTCCTGCGCCACAAGGCCAAGTGCCGCAGGTCGATTGGCTGCTCGTGGGCGAAGCACCGGGCGAAAATGAAGACTTACAAGGCCAGCCCTTCGTGGGGCAAGCGGGTCAGTTGCTCGACAACATGTTGCGTGCCTGTGGCCTGTCGCGCGCGGCTGAGGCTGGCCCTGAAGGCGGCGGCATTTACATCACCAATGTGCTCAAGTGCCGCCCGCCTGGCAACCGCAACCCCAAGCCCGAAGAGCTGGCCCAGTGCGAGCCTTATTTGCAGCGTCAAGTGGCCCTCTTGAAACCCAAAATCATTGTGGCCATGGGGCGCTTTGCGGTGCAGTCGCTGTTGCAGCACAGCGTGCCCGGCGTCGACAACACGCCCTTGGGCAAGTTGCGCGGCCAGGTGCACAGCTACCAAGGCGTGCCGGTGGTGGTGACCTACCACCCGGCGTATGTGCTGCGCAACCTGCCCGAGAAAGCCAAAGTCTGGGCGGACCTGTGTCTGGCCATGGCGCAGCTGCAAGGTCGCGGTTGAGGACGGCTGCGAGGCAGCGTCACTGCCCTTCTAAAATCGCCCCATGAAATTTCTTGACATGCTCCAGCGCGCCGAGCGCCAAAACGCCTCGAAGCTGTGCGTGGGCTTGGACCCAGAGCCCACCAAATTCCCAGACCACATCAAGGGCGACGCCAACAAAATTTACGATTTTTGTGCCGCCATCGTCGACGCCACGGCCGACTTGGCCGTGGCCTTCAAGCCCCAAATCGCCTACTTTTCGGCACACCGTGCCGAGGGGCAGTTGGAGCGCTTGATGGAGCACATGCGCCGCGTGGCGCCCCAAGTGCCCATCATCTTGGACGCCAAGCGCGGCGACATCGGCTCGACCGCCGAGCAATACGCCATCGAGGCCTTTGAGCGTTATGGCGCCGATGCGGTCACCTTGTCGCCCTTCATGGGTTTTGACTCGGTGCAACCGTACTTGAAGCACCACGACAAGGGTGCTTTTTTGCTGTGTCGCACCTCCAACCCCGGCGGGGACGATCTGCAAAACCAGCGCTTGGCTTCGGTCGAAGGCCAGCCGCTGTTGTACGAACATGTGGCGCGCTTGGCCCAAGGCCCTTGGAATTTGAACGGTCAATTGGGGTTGGTGGTGGGCGCCACTTACCCTAAAGAAATTGAACGTGTGCGCGCTTTGGCACCCAGCTTGCCCTTGTTGATTCCGGGCGTTGGCGCGCAAGGCGGTGACGCGCAGGCCACGGTGCGGGCCGGCATGTCGGGGCCTCATGGCGATGTGCCGGGCACCACCATCGTCAACTCCTCCCGGGCCATTTTGTACGCCTCGTCCGGTGCCGATTTCGCCCAAGCTGCGCGCCGCGTGGCTTTGCAAACCCGTGATGTGTTGAACGCCGCCGCCCGCAGCTGACCCCCTGACTTGGCCGCCTGGGCGGTCAAGCCCTCAATCACCTGGGGGACTGAGCCGCCGCTGACCCCGGTGGCTTTTCTTTTAGCATGGACCGTGTTGACCTGATAAATTTTGAAAAGGGTAGGCATGTTGGAACAGCCAAAAGCGCAAGTGATGATTGCCGGTGCGGGCCCCGTGGGCTTGTTGACGGCCTTGGTGCTGGCGCAGCGCGGTGTGTCGTGTGTGGTGTTGGAGTCCGAGCCGGGGCTGACCAAAGACCTGCGCGCTGGCACGTTTCACCCGCCCACGCTGGAGATGCTCCAACAAGTGGGCGTGGCCGACGCCATGCTGGCCTTGGGGATCCAGGTGCCGCGTTGGCAGTCGTGTGACTTGGCCCACGGCCTGGTGGCCGAGTGGGACTTGGGCCTGCTCGCCCACGACACCCCCTACCCCTTTCGCTTGCACTTAGAGCAACACCGTTTGACGCCCATCTTGATGGACAAGCTCAAAGCCTTTGCGCACGTGCAGGTGTTGTTCAACCACCGCTTCGAGTCGCTCACACAAAACGCCGACGACGTGACCGTGCGTGTGGCCACCCCAGAAGGCGAGGTCACGTGGCAGACCTCTTGGTTGGTGGCCGCAGACGGCGGTCGCAGCCAAGTGCGCAAATCGGCAGAGATTGAATTTGCCGGCTACACCTGGCCCGAGCGTTACAGCGTGATCAGCACCACCTTTGACTTTGGTACCTTGGGCTACACCGAGAACGCCTACATCAGCGACCCCGAGCAATGGGTGGCGGTGTTCAAGATGCCCGATGTCGGCCCGCCCGGTTTGTGGCGCATGACCCTGCCGGTGGCCCAAGACGTGCCCGACGACGTGGCCATGGCCGGCCCCTATGCGCAGCATGCCATCCGTCGGCTCACGGGTGCAGGGCCTGAGGTGATGTACCCCTTGGTGCACCAAAGCATCTACAGCGTGCACCAGCGCGTGGCGGTGAGTTTGCGCAAGCACCGTGTGTTGTTGGCGGGTGACGCGGCCCACGTCAACAACCCCCTAGGTGGTTTTGGCTTGAACAGCGGTATCCACGACGCCATCAGTTTGGGTGGGATGTTGGCCCAGGTGGTCTTGGGCGAGGCCGACGACAGCTTGCTCGACCGCTACCACCGCCAACGCCACACCGTGAACATGGAGTACGTGCAACAGCTCTCGGTGAAAAACAAAAAAAACTTGGAAGAAAAAGACCCGGAGCAACGGGCGCAACGCATCCGCGAGTTGGAGGAGACCTGTGCCGATCCGGTCAAGGCTCGGGCTTTCTTGTTGAACTCTTCCATGGTCAACAGCATCGCCCGCGCCAACGCCATTCTTTAACCTTTGATGCAAGGACCACGAATGCGACGTTTTAAATTGTTAACACCACTCTTGGCCACCGTGTTGTGCGCAGGCCTGGGCTTTGTGCAGGCACAACCGGCTTGGCCCCAAAAACCGATCCGCATCGTGGTGCCGTTTGCGCCGGGGGGCAACACCGATTCGATCGCCCGCGTGATGGCCGAACGCTTCACGCACAGCCTGGGGCAAGCGGTGGTGGTGGACAACAAGGTGGGCGCAGGCGGCGCCATTGCCGCCGAGTTTGTGGCCAAGGCGCCCGCCGATGGCTACACCTTGATGATGGCCGCCATGCCGGTGATGGCGGTGCTGCCCGTCATCAGCAAAACCAACTTCGATCCTTTGCGAGACTTTGTGCCCATCAGCAACGTGGGCAGCAACCCGTTTGTGCTGGGTGTGCACAAGTCGGTCCCCGCGAACACCGTGTCTGAGTTTGTCGCCTTCATGCGCAGGAACCCCGGCAAGTACAACTACGCCTCGGGCGGCTCGGGCAGTGTGTCGCATTTGTCGGCCGCCCTGTTCGTCAAACGTGCCGATTTGGACATGACCCACATCAGCTACAAAGGCGGCGCACCTGCGGTGACCGACTTGTTGGGTGGCAATGTGCAGATGTACTTCGGCAACTTCTCCGAGCTGTACCCGCATGTGAGTGGCGGCAACATCCGCATCATTGGCGTGTCCAGCGACAAGCGTGCCGCTCAACTGCCCCAGGTCGCCACCATTGCCGAGTCTGGATTTGCAGGTTTCAAAACCGTCACCTGGAATGGCTTGATGGCCCCAGCCGGCACACCACCGGCGGTGGTGGCGCGCCTGGCCGAAGCGGTCAAAGAAGCCCTGGCCTCTGAGGGCACACACACCAAGTTCCAGCAAATGGGGGTCGACCCGATTGGCAGCAGCCCCAAAGAATTTACCGACACCTTGCGTGCCGACATTGCGATTTGGTCTGAGGCTGCCAAAGCCGCCAATTTGAAAATGGAGTAACACCACATGAACGCAGGCCCTATGAACTCACGCACCCTCAGTCTGGATGCCTTGGCCACCCGCGCCAAGATCGCCGTCATCGTGCCCGCCACCAACACCATCGTGCAACCCGAAATGGAAGCCATGCGTCCGGCGGGCGTGACCAACCACGTGAGCCGCATGTTGTTGCCGGTGCGCCCGTATGACGACATGCAGGCCTACCGCCAGGCGCTTGAGACCGAGAAAGGCAACTTGGAAGAGGCCTTGAGCTTGGTCTTGCCCTGCGAGCCCCATGCCGTCGCGCACGGGCACTCCATCCATTCATTCCGTGGAGACCGCGCACGCGCACTGGCCGAACAAGACCGCCTCGAAGCGCTGGCAGGTATTCCGTTCATCACGCCCTCAATGGCGGTGTTGGAAGGCCTCAAAGCCATTGGCGACCCCAAGCGCATCGCCGTGTTGACGCCCTATTGGCCGCCCGCCGACGCGCTGATCCAAGAGTTTTTTGTGTCGTGTGGTTACGACGTGGTTGCGCAACATGGCCTCAAGGCCAAGGGCCCCATTTCGGTGGCGCAATTCACGCCAGATGAGATCATGGCGGGCTTCAAAGCCTTGGATGGGGCGGGCGTGGAAGCCTTTGTGCACGTGGGCACCAACCTGCCGGTGAGCGCGCTCACCCCGCAGATTGAAGCGGAGTTCGGCAAGCCCTTGATCGGTGTCAACGTGGCCACCTATTGGTTGGCCTTGCGCCGGCTGGGCATTCAAGACCCACTGCCGGGCTTTGGCGTGCTGGCCGAAAAACACTGAGCACGTCTCGCGCTGACAGCGCATGGGGGTGGGCAAGCCCAGCGCCTGTGCAAGGTCATCGCGTCCGAGCGTGTCAGCCCGCCAACAAATCGCGTGGCAAGCTCATGATGAAGTCGTTGAGCGTCTTGGAGTCTCGCCCTGGGCGCATGTGGTCGGCCATGTAAGCGCAAGCACTGGCTGTGTCGCGTTTTTCCAAGGCGCTGATGATTTTTTCGTGCTGGTCGTAAGACGACTTGATGCGACCCAAAGCACCAAACGCGTGGCGACGGTAGACCCCGGTGCGTGAGCGAATGCGCAACACCTCTTGACGCAAAAACGTGTTGCGCGCACCCTCGTAAATCAATTCGTGGAACTTGAGGTTGGCATCCTGCCACCCATCCATGTCTTCTTTGTCCGCCAGTTTTTTGCTGCTGCGGTGCAGCTTGACCAAGGCTTTGATTTCATCTGGACTCATGCGTTCGCAAGCCAGCCGGACCGCGATGCCTTCGAGTTCTGCCAGCAGCTCCCACAGCGACAGCAACTGCTGCAAATTCATCTTGGCGACCACCGAGCCGCCGCGCGGCGTGCTGATCAAAATGCCTTGTGCTTGCAGCTGCAGCAGCGCTTCACGCACGGGGGTGCGTGAGACCTTGTATTGGCCTGCGAGCGCCACATCGTCAATCGCATCACCCGGCAGCAACTCACCCGAAGCAATGGCAGATTCAATGCGCAGTCTGATTTGGTCGCTGACTTTCATGATGTCTCACAGAACAAAACAATATTTTAAGTGACAGGTAAAAATACCCAAACTCGGTTATAAATATACACAAATCAACCCAGCTTCACCCCCTCTTTGCATCATGCGCCACGCCACAGAGCACCAGCAGGACTTCACCGAATTGGCACGCCACGCGTTTGCCGACCGGGGTTACGTGCCGACCGATGCATGGCTGCACGCTGCGGCCAAAGGACTGGCGCGTTTGGCCGATGGGGCGCCAGCGCCCGTTGTGCCTGCGCAAGATCTGAGCTTTGACGACATGCTCAAAAGGTGCGCGAATGTTTGAATTGCCGCCACGCATGACGCAACTCCAAGCGCTCATCCGTGGCGGGCAAGTGTCCGCCCAAGAGGCGGTGCGGGCGCAAGTCCAACGTGGGCAAAGCTTGATGGCGCACAGCGCTTGTGTGGTGGACGAGCTGCCCATCGACGCGTCTGGTACGGGGCCTTTGGCAGGCATTGCCTTGGCCCACAAAGATATTTTTCAAACCCACGGTCGTGTCCCTGGATGTGGTGTGGGCCCAGGGCACACGCAAGCCGATCTGCCCATGGCCGCTGCGTTGGCCGCCTTGCAGCAGGCCGGTGCCAGCCAGTGGGCGAGCTTGGTGATGGCGCCTCACGCCTGTGGCGCCACCGCGCAAAACGCGCACTTTGCACGCTGCGTCAACCCGCTGGATGCGTCTGCGGCCGTGGGTGGTTCATCCAGTGGCTCTGCGGTGGCTGTGGCGGCGGGCATGAGCTACGCCGCCCTGGGCACCGACACCGCCGGTTCGGTGCGCATTCCGGCGGCCACCTGCGGCCTGATCGGTCTGAAAACCACCCATGGGGCGATCAGCACCCAAGGCTGTGCGCCTCTGGCGCCCTCGCTCGACAGTGTGGGCATCTTGAGCCGTTATGCGCAAGACGCGCGCGAAATTTGGTCGGCCTTGTGCCCGCAACTGCCGCGCTCCGAACAACCCACGATCACGCGTTGCCACCTGTGGTTGCCCGAAGACGGCGTGGCGCCTGAGGTGGCTCAGGCCATTCGCGCATCGGCTGCGCAGCTGGACGCGCAGATCACCCCCGCAGACTTGGCCGTCGAGTTTGACCGAATCAACCGTCACGCACAACGTGTGCTGCTGTGGGAGACCGCAAGCACGCACCAGGCGAGTTTGTGTGACGGCACCGCAGAACCCAGCGTGCAAGCCATTGGCCTGATGGGCTTGGGGCTGCCGCAGGCGTGGTACCAAGCGTCCATGCGATCGCGTGCGGCGCTGTTGCAAGACTTTGTGGCGCGTCATTTCAGCGATGCCGAATTTTTGATATTGCCTTCGTTGGCAGACCACGTGCCCGATTGGCAAACGGTGGAGGTAGGCCATGCCGCATTCGACCGCGCGTCACTGTTTGCCATGCACCGTTACATGGGCTTTGTGAACTACCTGGGTTTGCCTTCGTTGAACTTGCCGATCGCACGCGACTCAGGGGGTCGCCCAGTCTGCGTGCAAGTGCTGGCGCGCCCTTTTGCCGAACACCGCTTGCTCGACTTGGCCGAGCAGGTGCCCCCTATTTTTTGGACCCATTGACCATGCCGAAAATTCAAGCCTCCAGCGCACTGGCGCGCTTCAAAGTGATCGACCTCTCGCGCGTGCGCGCGGGTCCCAACTGCGTGCGCATCCTCACCGACTTTGGTGCCGATGTGATTCGTGTCGAACCCCCGCCGGGTGTCGATCCCAACGAAGCCATGTTCGCGGCCAACCGCAAGGGCGGCGACTTTCAAAACATCAACCGCAACAAGCGCTCGATGACGCTCAACCTCAAAAAGCCGGGTGCCATGGAGGTGCTGATGCGTTTGGTCGCCGAGGCCGATGTGGTGGTGGAGAACTGGCGACCCGACGTCAAAAACAAATTGGGCTTGGACTACGAGTCTTTGGCCAAAGTGAACCCACGCATCATCTTGGCCAGCATCTCGGGCTTTGGGCAAGACGGTCCGTATGCCTGGCGTCCGGGCTTTGACCAAATCATCCAAGGCATGGGTGGCTTGATGAGCGTGACCGGTGAGGCCGAGCATGGGCCTGTTCGCGCCGGCTTGGCGGTGGCCGATTTGAGTGCCGGCCTCTATTGCGCACTGGGCATTTTGGTGGCCTTGCTGGAGCGCGAAGTGTCGGGCAAGGGCCAGTGGGTGCACAGCTCGCTGTTGCATTCGCAAATCGCCATGATGGATTTCCAGATGGCGCGCTACCTCAACGACAACGATGTGCCGGTGCAGGTGGGCAACAACCACCCCACCAGCTCGCCCATGGGCTTGTTCGACGCCAACGATGGCTGCTTCAACCTCGGTGCGTCGGGCGAAGGCAATTGGAAGCGCTTTTGCGACGCACTCGACCAACCCGGTTGGTACGCCGACCCCGAGTTTCAGACCGAGCCCTTGCGTGTGCAACACCGCGAACGCTTGAATGCACAAATTGCGGTCGAGTTCAAAAAGAACACCGTCAAGCATTGGGTCGATTTGCTCAACCAAGTGGGCGTGCCCGCTGGCCCGGTGTACACCGTGCCGCAGGTGTTTGAAGACGAACAAGTCAAACACCTCAAGGTCACTGAAACCTTGATGACCAACTTTGGCAAAGAGATGGCCTACATCACCCAGCCCGTGGTGCTGGAGCGCACGCCCTCTCAGGTTGTGGCGCCCGCCCCTGGATGGGGCGAGCACACCGACGAGGTTTTGCGCGAAGCCGGTTACTCGGACGCAGAGATTCAACAATTTCACACACAAGAGGTGGTGTAAGCATGGGTGCGATACATGTCACACACGACGCGCACGTGAGCGTCGTCACCATCGACGACGCCGAGCGTTACAACGCCATGAGCTTGTCGATGTGGATCGACCTCAAGCAAGCGTTTGACGCCATTGAAGCCAACCCCGATGTACGTGCTGTAATTTTGCGCGGCGCGGGCGAGAAGGCCTTTGTCTCGGGCGCCAACATCAGCGAGTTTGAAACCCAGCGCAACTCGGAAGCCTCGGTGGCCCACTACAACCACAGTGTGGCGCAAGCGCAAGAAGCGATCACGCGCTGCCGCGTGCCGGTGATAGCCGCCATCAGCGGCATTTGCTATGGCGGTGGTTTGGGCCTGGCCTTGAGTTGTGATTTGCGCTATGCCAGTCCGGCCTCCAAGTTCCGCATGCCTGCCGCACGTTTGGGCCTGGGCTATGGCTACCGTGGCATGAAAAGCATTGTGCAAAACCTCGGACCCACGGCAGCCGCCGAAGCCTTCTACACCGCCAAGGTGTATGGGGCCGCTGAAGCCGCACACATCGGCATCGTCAACACGGTGCATGACGATGTGTTTGCACATTGCGCCGACGTGGCCTTGCAAATTGCACAAAACGCGCCCCTCACCGTGCAAGCGGCCAAGCAAGCCATGTTGTGCATTGCCGACGGCGACGAATCGCAGATTGCACGCATCGACCAGGCCGTGGATGTGTGTTTCAAAAGCCAAGACTACGCCGAAGGTCGACGCGCTTTTGCAGAAAAACGGCTGCCTCAGTTCAAGGGCTGCTGAAAAGTCAGACCTTGTTTCATCGACACCCACCACACACGACACACACCATGACCTCAGCTTTGCAAGGCAAAACAGTTTTGATCACCGGCGCATCAGCGGGCATTGGCCGCGCCACCGCCATGACCTTGGCGCAGCATGGCGCACACCTCATTGCCTTGGGGCGTCGAGAGGATGCGCTCCAGCAGTTGCAAGACGCGTTGCCTGCGGGCAGGGTGCGCATCTTGGCGGGCGACCTCAACGATGACGCTTACCTCAAGCAGGTAGAAGCGGTGGCAAGTGAGGTGGATATTTTTGTCAACAACGCGGGCGTGTTGCGCTACGCCCCCTTGTTGGACTTGTCCCCAGAAGACTGCGAATGGATGTTCCAAACCAATGTGTTGGCCTCGTTGAAGGTGACCCAAATTTTGGGCCGCGCCATGGTGGCACGCAAGGCGGGCCACATGGTGTTCATGACCTCGATTGCCGCGCGTGAGGTGTATCGCTTGGCCTCGGTGTACTGCGCCACCAAGCATGCCCTGTCGGCTTTGGCGCGTTCTTTCAGATTGGAGCTGCAAGGCTTTGGTATCAAGGTGACAGAGGTCGCGCCGGGCATGGTGGACACTGAGATCCGGGCTGGCAGTGACCACCCCGATGTGTTGGCCGCTGTGGCCACGCGCAAATTCAAAGCCTTGACCGCGCAAGAAGTGGCCGACGCTGTGGCCTATGCCGTGCTGGCCAATCCCAATTGCTGCCCCGACTTGATCGAGTTGCGCCCACAGGGCTCAGCCTGAGCGTGGCAGGTCATTTTTTAAAAAAATAGGAGCACCCCACATGGCGACTGCAAAAAAAGCAAGCCCCACACCAGCCCGCAAAACGGCGCCTGCCGTCAAGACGGCAAAAGCCGTTGTGAAGAAAGCCGCCCTCGCTCAAAAGGCCAAGGTTCTGGCGACGGCGAAACCAGCCAAACCTGCCAAAGCACCGGCCTCCGTGAAAAAGGCGAAAGCGGCCAAAGTGCCTAAAGTGTCTAAAGCCAGCAAAGCAGCCCAGACCAGCAAAGCGACCCCAAAGCCAGTCAAGCCCGGTAAGCCACCGGTGATCAAGTGGGGCCCACAAAAGTTTGTGGCCAACCATTTGAAAGACGCTGTGTTCAAGACCGGCTTGCGTGATTACGCGCAGTACCGCGATTTGGGCATGACCGAAGCGACGGGCGGCGCGGCCCAAGCCCATGTGATCCGGCTGCTGGGCAAATGCGACCCCAAGGTGGTGTCCATCCCCCACTACCACGGTGTGCAGTTTCAGATGCTGTATTTCCTCAAGGGCTGGATGATCGGTGAGTACGAGGGCCAAGGACGCGTCAAGATGACGGCAGGTTCTTGCTGGCTGCAACCGCCGGGCATTCGCCACACCGTCATCGATTACTCACCCGACTGCGAGATGGTGGAAATTATTCTGCCAGCGAACTTTGAGACGGTCGAGTTTGAATAAGCATGGCAGCATGCGATGTGCGCTTAATTTTTACCAAAGGGGTTGCGTGTGAAACACCGTAGCGTTTTGAGTGTGGTGGTGCCGTTGGCGCTGCTGATCGTGTGGCAAATTGTGGGCAGCAAGCCCGGCATGCAAGCCATGTTGCCCAGCCCATGGCTGGTGGTGACGGCTTGGCATGAATGGATATTCGGCGAGGCCACAGGCATGGGCCTCAACCCTTATTTAGGGACTTGGTGGGCCAACGTTGAATATTCGGGGACCCGTGTGGTCGCTGGCTTTGCACTGTCGATGGTGGTGGCCATTCCACTGGGTTTGATGATTGGTTGGAGTCGACGTTTGTCGGTGCTGATCGATCCCATGATCCAAATGTTTCGTCCCATCCCCATCACCGCATGGTTGCCGTTTTCCATTGCCGCGTTTGGCATCACCAACATGGGGTCGATCTCTTTGATCTTCCTCGGCGGTTTCTTTGCCATCGTCGTCAACGCCACCCAAGGTGCGCGTGATGTGGACAAGAACTTGGTGCGTGCGGCCAAGATGATGGGCGCTTCGCCCTGGGTGTTGCTCAAGCGTGTGGTTTTCCCTGCTGCGTTGCCCAACATCTTCACGGGCATGCGCATTGGTTTGGGCATTGCTTGGACCGCAGTGGTGGCTGCCGAAATGGTGGCGGTGAAATCCGGGCTGGGCTACGTGTTGTGGGATGCGTACTACGTGGGGCGCATGGACATCGTGTTTGCCGACATGGCGTCGATTGGCCTGATGGGGTTCTTGAGTGACCGCTTGATCATTTGGATCGAGCGCCGCGTTCTCAAGTGGCGTCTGCTGCAAAACCATTGATTCCTTGAGGACATACCATGTCGCACATTCACATTGATCAGCTGTTCAAAATCTACCCGGGCTCACCGCCCGTTCACGCGCTTGACAACATCCACCTGGACATCGCACCGGGTGAGTTTGTGGCCTTGCTGGGGCCTTCGGGCTGCGGCAAATCCACCTTGCTCAACATCATCGCCAGCTTTGAGCAGCCCACCTCGGGCTCTTTGACGGTGGGCGGACAAACCATTCAAACCCCAGGGCCAGACCGTGGCGTGGTGTTTCAAGAAGCGGCCCTGTTCCCTTGGCTCACCGTGTGGGAAAACATTGTGTTTGGCCCCAAGGCCCAAGGCCTGCCGGCCTCGGCCTACGAGAGCCGCGCCGAAGAAATGCTGGGCATCATGGGCTTGAAAGACTTTCGCAACCATCTGCCCATCCAGCTATCGGGCGGCATGCGCCAGCGTGTGGGCATTGCGCGCGTGTTGACATTGGGCTCGCGAGTTTTGTTGATGGATGAGCCCTTTGGCGCGCTGGATGCACAAACCCGCTTGACCATGCAAGAGTTGTTGCTGTCGGTGTGGGACAAGCTCAAACCCACCATCATTTTTGTGACCCACGACATTGACGAGGCGCTGTTCTTGGCCGACAAGATCTACGTCATGTCCGCACGCCCTGGGCGCATGGAGACGGTGATCGACACCCACTTGGCACGTCCTCGCAACATTGAAATGACGGCCACGCCAGAGTTCAACGACATGAAGTTGCGAATTCTCAAGACCATTCGCTCGCATTGAGCGCAGCCTTTGGCGCATGAAAAAACCGGCTCAGCGAGCCGGTTTTTTTGTGCAGAAAGGTGAACTCACCTTTCTCTGCGAATGAGCTTAACGGCCACGAATTTCTTTGGCCAGGCTGTCGTCGTACAACTCCATCGCTTCTTTGGTGACGTCAGTTTTGATCACGCCTTGTTTGAAAGACGCTTCCGCCAGTCGACCCACTTGGGCGCGATCGAGCACACCACCGAGTTTGATCAGCTTGTGTGATTCACGGGTCACGTCCAAAGGCAAGCCGGTGAACTGTGAGTAAGCGTTGACGAAGGCATTGCTGTCAGCCGCCAATTTGGCTTCTGCATTCAAGTAAGCCCACATGAAACGCTTGATCACTTCGCGGCGCTTGCTGTAAGACTCGCCTGAGGCAGCCAACAAACCCAGCTCTGGGCCCACGGCCTTGGACTTGCTGTAGTCCACCAAGTTGGTGGCAAAGTAGGCCGCGCCTTCTGCGACGACTTGGGACTCAAACGGTTCCCAGCTCAACATGGCGTCGATGTCGCCGCGCTTGAGTGCTTGCACAAAGGCCGTCCCCCCACCTTGGATGTTCACCGCGGTGAAGGTGTTGTAAGGGATGTTGTTCTCGACCAAGCTCATGGCCCAAGCAAACCAAACGGCTGATCCAGGTGCCACGGCAATCTTCTTGCCTTTGAGGTCGTCCCAGGTGTTGATGGTCACGCCCTTGCGCACCACCAAGTACTTGGGGGACGAGGCCACGCCACTCAGGCCAATGATGTTCTTGGTGCCTTGGCTCGCTGCAATGGCCAAGTCGGCAGGACCCACCACCGACACGTCGACCGAGTTGGAGATCAAAGAGGTGCGTGCATCGGCATAGCGCACAAACTCAGCGCGCTTGACTTCGATGTTCATCTTCTTGAGTTCTTCTTCCACCAAATGCAGTGGCGAAACTTGGCCCACCTTCACATACCCAACTGTGATGACCTCTTTGTTGGGCATGGGGCTGGGCATAGGGGTGATGGCCTGGGCCGTTTGCAACAACACGGCGCATGCCATGAGGGCTGTTGATAAGAGTCGAAAAATGCGCATGAAAAGTTCTCCATTTAAAAATGCCATAAACACATGAACGATTGCAATTTTTACGCCCGAAAAAAGCCATCGATCCAACCCTGAGAGTCTCACAGCACAAGGGCATGAAACGACGTCACGCCCGAGACAGAAAAGACGCGGAATACCCCTAGTTCCCGGGCGCTTGGCCTGTGTTGTTGGGGCATTGCGATAACAATCGCTCTATCATCGAAAACGTCTTTTTTAGCACTGGATTGTTCTATGGCCAACCCGCGTATTCCGTACTTGTTTTCTGACGAGGGGCCTCAACTCAAAGCACCCAAAGAAGGGGCCATCATGGTGCACTTGGTGGTCAATGTGGAGCATTGGCAGTTCGACGCCAGCATGCCACGCACCATCATCACGCCACCGCATGGCAAAGAGACCGTGCCCGACGTGCCCAACTTCAGCTGGGCCGACTACGGCATGCGTGCGGGCTTGCCGCGCATCATCCAAGCCATCCATTCACGCGGACTGCCCGCCTCCACCAGTTTCAATGCGGGTGTGATTCACGCTTACCCCCGTGCGGCTGAAGCCATGCACCAAGCAGGTTGGGAATTCATTGGCCACGGCGTGCACCAAAAAGCCTTGAACCACGCCGAAGGCGAAGAGGCGCTGATTGCCACCAGCCTGGAGATGATCGAGTCGTTCACGGGCAAGCGCCCCAAGGGATGGCTCAGCCCAGGTTTGCGCGAGTCGCATGACACGCCTGAAATTTTGAAGCGCCAGGGCATTGACTACGTGTTCGACTGGGTGGTCGACGATGTGCCCCGTTGGATGACCACGAAAGAAGGCCCGCTGTTGTCACTGCCTTACAACTTGGAAGTCAACGACTCCATCATCTATGCGGTGGAGCGCCACAGCTCGAACGAGATGTACCAGCGTTTGGAAAACACCTTGCGTTTGTTTGAGCGCGAAGCCCAAACGCAACCCCGTGTGTTGGCGATTGGTTTACACCCCCATTTGATTGGTGTGCCACACCGCTTCGAGAGTTTGGAGCGCATGTTGGACTTGCTCATGAAGACGCCGAATGTGTGCTTCATGACGGGTGAGTCGATGGCCGCTTGGTACACCCAGCAAGTGCCCGCACCCCAACTTTAATTTTTTGACCACAAAGGTAACGATCCCCATGGATTTGCAACTCAAAGACAAGCGCGTGTTGATCACGGGCAGCTCGCGGGGCATTGGCTTGACCATTGCCCTGGCCTACGCGCACGAAGGCGCGCAGCCGATTTTGGTGGCGCGTGAGCCCGCCAACTTGGCCTTAGCTGAACAAGCGTTTGCGCAGGCGGGTTTGGCCAAACCCTCTTCTGTGCTGATGGATTTGTCGGTGTCGGGCTCCGCAGAACAACTGTTTGCGCAAGCGCCCGATGTGGACATCCTGGTCAACAACGCGGGCGCAATTCCTGGCGGTACGGTGGTGGATGTGGACGAGCAACGCTGGCGTCAAGCCTGGGAGCTCAAGGTGTTTGGTTACATCAACATGACCCGCATGTATTTGCCCATGATGGAAGCGCGTGGCCATGGTGTGATTTGCAACATCATCGGCATGGCCGGTGCTGCACCACGTGCGGACTACATCTGCGGTGCCACGGGCAACGCGGCTTTGATGGCATTTACCCAAGGCGTGGGCGGCGAGAGTGTGAAAAAAGGCGTGCGTGTGTTTGGCATCAACCCCTCGCCCACCCGCAGCGACCGCATGCAAGGCATGTTGCAACAACAAGCCGACAAGAAGTTGGGCGACGCCAAGCGTTGGACCGAGTTGACCAGCGGTTTTCCGTTTGGTCGTTTGGCCGAGCCGAACGAAATGGCCAAGTTGGCCGTGTTCTGCACATCTCCTTTGTGCAGCTATCTGAGTGGCAGTGTCATCAACGTCGATGGCGGTCAGCTCTACACCACCCCGAGCAAATAAACCATGAGTGTCAACAACTTTCCTGAATTGCGCGAAGGCGTGCGCCAAGTGGTGTCTGCTTTTGACTCCCGTTACTGGCAAGAGGTGGACGAGGCCCGTGCCTTTCCCGAAAAATTTGTCACCGCCTTGACCGACGCCGGTTGGTTGTCGGCCTTGATTCCTGAGGAATACGGCGGCTCTAACCTGAGCCTGACCGAAGCCAGTGTGATCATGGAAGAGATCAACCGCGCCGGTGGCAACTCGGGCGCTTGCCACGGTCAGATGTATGTCATGGGCTGTGTGGTGCGTCACGGCACGAAGGAGCAGAAAGAAGCCTTGCTGCCCAAGATCGCCTCGGGCGAATTGCGCATGCAGTCGATGGCAGTGACCGAACCCAGCACGGGCTCGGACACCACCCAACTCAAAACCGTGGCGGTGCGCCAGGGCGACCACTACGTGGTGAATGGGCAAAAGGTGTGGACCTCGCGCTTGCAGCACTCTGACTTCATGTTGCTGCTGGCACGCACCACGCCACTGGCCGAGGTGAAAAAGAAGTCCGAAGGCTTGTCGGTGTTTTTGGTGGACTTGCGCGAAGAGGTGGGCAAGACCATCACCGTCAAACCCATCCGCAACATGGTCAACCACGAGACCAACGAAATCTTCATCGACAACCTGAGCATCCCGGTAGAGAACCGCATCGGCGAAGAAGGCAAGGGGCTCAAGTACATCATGGACGGCTTGAATGCCGAGCGCATTTTGATTGCCGCTGAGTGCATCGGTGACGGCTATTGGTTTGTCGACCGTGCCACCCAGTACGCCAAAGAGCGCGTGGTGTTTGGCCGTGCCATCGCGCACAACCAAGGCATTCAGTTCCCCATCGCCAAGGCCCACATCAACGTGGAAGCGGCCAGCTTGATGCGCTACGAAGCGGCGCGTTTGTTTGACGCTGGGCTGCCGTGCGGCGCACAAGCCAATATGTCGAAGTTGCTGGCGGCCGATGCGTCTTGGGAAGCGGCCAATGTGTGCCTGCAAACCCATGGTGGTTTTGGCTTTGCCGCCGAGTACGACATTGAGCGCAAGTTTCGCGAAACCCGCTTGTACCAAGTGGCCCCGATTTCCACCAACTTGATCTTGTCCTACGTGGGCGAGCATGTCTTGGGCATGCCCAAGTCTTACTGAGAACAACGTATGTCCACTTCTCCTTTGCCTGTTTACACCACCCTTGACTGCAGCCGCGTTTCAGACCATGTGTTGCAGGTCTGTTTGAACCGCCCTGAGGTGGGCAATGCATTGAACACGCAAATGGCGGTGGAACTCCTCAACCTCTGGACTCGGTTGACCGAGGTGCCGGGCAAGTTGCGTTGCGTGGTGTTCACAGGTGCTGGCTCCAAAATATTTTGCGGTGGCGGCGACCTGAAAGAGCGCAACGGCATGACGCCGCAAGCGTGGCAACACCAGCACGAAATTTTTGAGCGTTTGTATTGGGCCATGATTGATCTGCCTTTGCCGGTGGTGGGCGCCATCAATGGCCACGCCTATGGCGGCGGCTTGGAGATGGCCTTGTGCTGCGACTTTTTGTACGCCAGCCAAGCGGCCCGGTTTGCATTCCCTGAGGTCACCTTGGGCATCATGCCCGGCATGGGGGGGACGCAAAACTTGCCGCGTGCCTTGGGTGAGCGACGCGCCAAAGAATTGACGCTCACAGGCCGTGCGTTCAGCGCTGAAGAGGCCTTGGCCTGGGGCTTGGTCAACCAAGTGGTGGCGCCAGACCAAGTGTTGGCATTGGCCCTGGAGACGGCTCAACGCATTGCGGCCAACGCGCCCTTGGCGGTGCGGCAAATCAAAAAGTCGATCCGCTATGGGAGCCAGATGGAGCTGCGCACGGCCTTCCGTTTTGAGGTGGAGGCCTACAACCGTTTGGTCGACACCGACGACCGACGCGAAGGCGTGGCCGCTTTCAACGAGAAGCGCCCTGCGGTATTCAAGGGCTGCTGAGGTTTTCAGTTCGTCTCAGCCGTTGAGCGTGTGGGCCACAGCACCGACGCGATGGCGGCCATGATCAAGACCACAGCCACCCAGTCTTGCCAGTGCAGCACTTCGCCCAACCACCATGCGCCGCTGAACACACCCAAGACGGGGATGAGCATCACACTCAAGGTTGAGGCCAAAGGTGGCAGACTGCGCGCCAGCCACAGCCAAGCAGATTGGGCGAATACAAAAATCCCAACTGCGTTGTAAAAGATGGCGCCCCATGTGGCTGCGGGCGGAAAGGCCCAGCGGTCTGACTCAAACACAGTGGCTACCAAGAGCATCAACACCGTGGTCATGCCCGTCATCCAAAACACAATCGTCAGCGTGGGCACTGTCATTTTGGTGTGACGAATCTGCTGCGTGCCCAACCCCCAAGCGGCGGCTGCGGTCAAGGCCATCAACACCCCCAGGGGTTTGCCGGTCAAGCTGACCAACTCATGCCACAGCAGCAAAAAAGCCCCCAAGGCGGCCAAGGCAACCCCTAGCCATGCACGTGCCAACAAGGGCGACTTGAAAAAAAACATGCCGATCACCGCAGAAAAAATCGGCATCGAATAACCCAGAATGGCAGCACGTCCGCTGGACAAATCTTGCACCGCCAAAATCATCAGCACATGCCAGACAAACATGTTGCTGCAAGCCAAGATGAAAAGCTCTCGCCACTCCTTGCGCGGCACCCTGAATGACACCTTCATCTTGAACATTACCAAGCTCAGAAGCAGCCAACCCAGCAAGATGGAAATGCTGCGAAACGTGATGGCCGGGTAGTGGGTGATGCCCATCTTCAAGATGGGCCAGTTGATGCCCCAGACCAAGGTGAGGATGACAAGCGTGGCCCACTGCTTGCGGGTGAGCTGGTGTGCGTGGGGCATCAGACGTCCAAGTGGATCAGCGGTAAATTTCGCGTCGATTGCCGATTCTTAAAACACGCACGACGATGCGTTGGTCCTGAATTTCGCAGATGATGCGCCAGTCCCCGACACGGTATTTCCAATAGCTGCCTAGGCGTTGACCCGACAGTGCCTCTCCGAGATCACGTGGATTTTTCAGCACACTGATGCGCGTGCGCAAGAAGCCGACCAATCTGATTTGAATGGGTCGATCAAGTTTGCGTAGATCTTTCAGTGCTTCAGGGTCGAACTCAATTTGCCAAACCAAGTTCGCGCTCCACGTCTTCTAGCGAAATGGTTTTACGATTTTTTCTGGCGCGTGCTTGTGCCAAATACAGGTCTTCTAAATCGTCGATGTGTTCCAAGATGGCTTCTCGCGCCAAGGCTGTCTTGGTCAAGCCAGTTTCTTGGGCCAGTGCGCCAAGTCGCGCTTCAAGGGCTTCAGGTAAGCGAATAGCGAGCATGATGCCTCCAGAGTTGCTATACAAGTATAGCGATGCTCCTGCATGTGCGCAGACGAACAGACCACCAGCTGCATCGGGCCTAGATTCAACAGCCTCGCCGAAGGGTGCTGTGGGAAGAAGGTCGATATGTTGATGAACGTTGTGTTGGTGATTCTGTTTTTGATGTTGCTGGGTGCCATACCCACTTGGCCGCACAGCAGAACTTGGGGCTATTACCCCAGCAGCGGTCTTGGACTGGTCGTGCTGGTGTTGTTGTTTCTGATATTGACGGGTCGCGCTTGAAGCGCCACACACACAAGGAGCACACGATGAAGATCACACACCACACCACGCGATACCTCTTGGCTGCTTTGCTGCTGCTGGGCTTGTCGGCTTGCCACAAACCCGGGCCCGCACAAGAGGCCGGGCGCAAACTGGATGAAGCCGCTGAGAAAGCCACTGAAGCGGTGAAGAAAAGCGTGGATGACGCAGACGATGCAGCAGAGCGTCAAAAAGAGAAGGCCAGCACGGCCATGGAAGACACCGAAATCACAGCCAAGGTGAAAACCGCTTTGATGCAGCGCGAAGGCATGAAGTCGGTCACCATCAGCGTCAAAACACGCCGTGGCTTGGTCACGCTGACCGGCTCTGTCGCCTCACAGGCGCAGGCCGATGTGGCCCAACAACTCGCACAAGCGGTCAAAGGCGTGCACGAGGTGGACAACCTGTTGGTGGTGGTCAGCCCAGCAAACGCTTCAGGCAACGCCCGGTAAAACGGGGGCGGGTGGCAGCAGCCTTTTCTGGGAGATGTCTGTGCGGGTGAGCTGGTGTGCGTGGGGCATAGGGGTGAAGCTTAGCGTAGCGAGCGCTTGAAGCCTGCGAAAGGCAAGGCTTCATGAAGCACCCTCTCGGAGGTCATAGACAATGGTGTTTTTCATTCAAAGTCCAGCCATGCAGATCACCCAAGACACGGCCGTCACCCTCAAATACCAAATCACCACACCCGCAGGCAAGCCCTTGGACTCGGGGCATTTGTCGTATTTGCACGGTGGCTATGACAACATTTTTCCAAAGGTCGAAGCGGCACTCCATGGCCAAGCTGTGGGCTTTGCCGTCAAGCTGGATTTGAGCGCCGACGATGCATTTGGCGAACGCGACGAATCGTTGGTGCGTGTGATTCCTAAATCATCGTTTCCACCGGGCGTGAAAGTCGGCGGCCAGTTGCAAGGCGCGGACGAAGACGGTCAGCCGTGCGTGTTCAACGTGATGAAGATCAAAGGCCCCGAAGTGCACCTAGACGGCAACCATGCGTTGGCGGGTCAAGCGCTGCGTTTCAGCGGTACCGTGACAGATGTGCGCGCAGCCACGGCGGAAGAAATGGCCCACCGCCATGTGCATGGCGCGCACGGTCATCAGCATTGAAATCAACTGGGTAGCAAACGCTTCAAATACCGCCCGGTAAAACTGGCCGGGTTGGCAGCCAATTGCTCGGGCGTGCCCACACCCACCACTTGGCCACCGCCACTGCCGCCTTCAGGCCCCATGTCGATGAGCCAGTCGGCGGTTTTGATGACGTCCAAGTTGTGCTCGATGATGACGATGGTGTTGCCCGCGTCACGCAGGTGTTGCAACACTTTCAGCAGCAAATCAATGTCGGCAAAGTGCAGGCCGGTGGTGGGCTCGTCCAAGATGTAGAGCGTGCGCCCGGTGTCGCGCTTGCTCAACTCCAGGGCCAGTTTCACGCGCTGTGCTTCACCGCCCGAGAGGGTGGTGGCGGCTTGGCCGAGTTGCAGGTAGGACAGGCCCACATCCATCAGGGTTTGCAGCTTGCGGGCGATGTTGGGCACGGCGCTGAAGAAGCTCAGGGCTGCTTCGACGGTGAGCTCCAAGATCTGCGCAATGTTCTTACCCTTGTACATGACCTCCAGCGTTTCGCGGTTGTAGCGCAGGCCGTGGCACACGTCGCAGGGCACGTACACATCGGGCAAAAAGTGCATCTCCACCTTGACCATGCCGTCGCCCTGGCAGGCTTCGCAGCGCCCGCCTCCTGAGCCAGCGGCCACGTTGAAGCTGAAGCGCCCGGGGCCATAGCCACGCTCGCGTGCCGAGGGCACTTCGGCCATCAGCTCGCGAATGGGGGTGAACAAGCCGGTGTAGGTGGCGGGGTTGCTGCGCGGGGTGCGGCCAATGGGGGATTGGTCGACGTTGATGACTTTGTCGAAGTAGTCGAGCCCGGTGATCTCGTCGTGGGCCGCGGGCTCTTCGTGCGCGCGGTGGATGGTGTGGGCGGCTGCGGTGTACAGCGTGTCGTTGACCAGCGTGGATTTGCCCGAGCCCGACACGCCCGTGACGCAGGTGAGCAAGCCCACTGGCACATCCACGTTGACGTGTTGGAGGTTGTTGCCGCGCGCGCCAGTGATGCGAATGACTTGGTCTTTGCAGGCTTGCTTGTCGAGCAGGCGTTGTGCGGCCAGTTGATCCGCGGGCACAGGCAAAAAGGCGTGACGCTGGGTGGGCACCTCGATGCGCAGGGCTTGTGCCAGGTAGCGCCCGGTGAGTGAGGCAGGGTTGGCCTCGATCTCGGCGGGCGTGCCTTGCGCCATCACCGCGCCGCCATGCACGCCAGCGCCGGGGCCCATGTCCACACAGTAGTCGGCGGCACGGATCATGTCTTCGTCGTGCTCCACCACCAACACGCTGTTGCCAATGTCGCGCAGGTGTTTGAGGGTGTCGATCAGGCGGTCGTTGTCGCGCTGGTGCAAGCCAATGCTGGGCTCGTCCAACACATACATCACACCTGTCAGACCCGAGCCAATTTGCGAGGCCAGGCGAATGCGTTGCGCTTCGCCACCCGACAAGGTGTCGGCGCTGCGGTCCAAGCTCAAGTAGGTCAGGCCCACATCGTTCAAGAACTTCAGGCGTGAGGCGATTTCGCGCACCACCTTGTCGGCAATTTCAGCCTTGGCGCCCTGGAGTTGGAGGGTGTTGAAGTAGCCAAAGCATTCGCCCAAGGTGCTGTGGCTGATGTCGAAGATGCCGCGCATTTGCGCGCCTTCGCCAATGCGCACGTTGCGCGCTTCGCGCCGCAAGCGGGTGCCGCCACAACTGGTGCAGGCGCGGCTGCCACGGTAACGCGCCAGGTCTTCGCGCACCACCACCGAGTCGGTCTCGCGGTAGCGGCGTTCCATGTTGACCAAGATGCCTTCGAACGGGTGTTTTTTGCTGAGCTTTTTGCCGCCCGAGGCACCGCTGTCCAAGCTGTAGTTGAACTTGATGTCTTCGTCGCCCGAGCCGTAGAGCAACACCTGTTGGATCTCGGTGCTGAGGTTTTCAAATGCGGCATCGAGGTCAAACTTGTAGTGCTTGGCCAAGCTCTCCAGCAGCGAGAAGTAGTGCGCGTTGCGGCGGTCCCAGCCTTTGATGGCACCACTGCCCAAGCTGAGCGAGGGGAAGGCCACCACACGGGCGGGGTCGAAAAAGTCTTGGTGACCCAAGCCGTCACACGCCGGGCACGCGCCCACGGGTGAGTTGAACGAGAAAAGGCGGGGCTCTAACTCGCTGATGGAGTAGCTGCACTGCGGGCAAGCGAACTTGGCATTGAAGCTGTGCTCCACCCCGGTGTCCATCTCCAGCGCAATGGCGCGGCCTTCGGCCAAGCGCAGCGCGGCTTCAAAGCTCTCGGCCAGGCGCTGGCGCAAACCGGGCGGTGGGGCGGTCACCGCCACGGCACCGATGCTGGGTGCGGTGGCGACTTGCGGCGCTGCCGGTGCTTCGTGGCGCACCTTGATGCGGTCAATCACCACGTCGATGTCGTGCTTCTCGGTTTTCTTGAGTTGCGGCAAGTCGTCGTACTCAAACACCTGCCCACCCACGCGAAAGCGCACATAGCCTTGGGCTTGCAAGTTGGCAAACACGTCGGTGTATTCGCCTTTGCGGTCACGTGCCAGCGGGGCCAGCAGCATGAGCTTGGTGTCTTCGGGCAGGGCCATCACCGCGTCCACCATTTGCGACACGCTTTGCGCTTGCAGGGCCAGGTTGTGGTCGGGGCAGTACGGCGTGCCGGCGCGGGCAAACAGCAGGCGCAGGTAGTCGTGAATTTCGGTCACCGTGCCCACGGTGGAACGTGGGTTGTGGCTGGTGGCTTTTTGCTCAATGCTGATGGCGGGTGACAGGCCTTCGATCAGGTCGACATCGGGCTTGTCCAAACGGCCCAAGAACTGACGGGCGTAAGCCGAGAGGCTTTCCACATAGCGGCGTTGGCCCTCGGCGTACAAGGTGTCAAACGCCAAACTCGATTTGCCCGAACCCGACAAGCCGGTGATCACCACCAACTGGTTGCGCGGAATGTCGAGGTCGATGTTTTTGAGGTTGTGCGTGCGCGCGCCGCGAATGCTGATGTTTCGCATGGCGGAGGGGCTGTTCATGGCCTGGCCCAAGTAGGTGCCGTCGGTGGGTGCGTTCACAGGTGAGTCAATCAAAGGGCAACCCGCCATGATAGTGGCGGGTTGCGGATTTGTCGTCTTTGCGGCTAATGTGTTGCGTGTGTGATGCCTAAGTGCTTCTCAACACCCTAGAGAGATTCAAGAAAACGAAGATTTAATGATTCATTTTGGGGCGAGATGGCGGCATTGCGTACTTCGTTGAGTTTGGAGCCCCCATGATCACCCTCCACACCTTCGGCCCTGCCTTTGGCCAAGCAGACTCCAGTCCTTTCGTGATGAAGGCCATGGCCTTGTTGACGTTGTCGGGCCAACCTTTCGCCACCAATGTGTATGCGGGTGGCCCCAAGCTTGGTCCCAAAGGCAAGCGCCCCTACATCGTGGACGATGGCGTGACGGTGGCCGATTCCACCTTGATTCGTTTTCACCTAGAGCAAACCTACGGACTTGATTTAGACGCGCACCTCACCCCGCAGCAAAAGGGCGTGACGTGGGCGGTGGAAAAAATGTGCGAAGAGCATCTGTATTTCGCGGTGGTGTATTTCCGCTGGATGGTGGATGAAAACTTCAACAAAGGCCCGGCCACTTTTTTCAACAAAGCCCCTGCGTTGATTCGTCCGTTCGTTCGTGCAGCCATGCGAAACAAGTCACGCAACATGCTGCACGCCCAAGGGCTAGGGCGACACACCGAGACAGAAATTACGCTGCTGGCCTGTCGGGACATCGATGCGCTGGCGCAGGTGTTGGGTGACGCCGATTGGTTGGGGGGTTCAACACCTTGCGCGGCAGATGCAAGTGCGGGCGCGTTTGTGTTGGCGTGCTTGTGCGAGCACTTTGATACGCCGTTGTTGGCAAGGGCCAAGACGCACACAAATTTGGTGGCGTATGCACAGCGGGTGCAAAGTCGTTTTTTTGTGTGAGGTGTTAAGCCTAGGGCTGGTCTTGCGCCTAACGACAGTTGGCAATGCAGGACAATTCCTGCTGTGACGACCGACTCAACTCCCTCCCCC
>NZ_JAVLFP010000025.1:0-6947 GCF_046052825.1 Limnohabitans sp. | reverse complement strand
ATCTACACGAGCCTTATCGTCGGCAGCGTCAGATGTGTATAAGAGACAGGGTTGCAATCGGGCGTTGGCAACTGAGATGGACCTGCCAACTGACCTGTGGACGTCACCACAGGTCCTGCAAGCCCTGAGTGGCAACGCGCTGCTGCCAGGCAGTCAGCCCTGTGCCAGCGTCTACAGCGGCCATCAATTTGGCCAGTGGGCGGGACAACTGGGAGACGGACGCGCCATCAGCTTGGGCGAAATCAGCACGCCCTTGGGGGTGCGCGACATTCAACTCAAAGGGGCTGGGCCCACGCCGTATTCACGTCGAGGCGATGGCCGGGCTGTGCTGCGTTCCAGCATTCGTGAGTTCTTGGCCAGCGAGGCCATGCATGGCCTGGGCATTCCCAGCACCCGCGCCTTGTGCGTGACCGGCTCACCCACATCGGTCTACCGCGAAGAACGCGAGACCGCAGCAGTTGTCACCCGCGTGGCACCGAGCTTTATCCGCTTTGGTCACTTTGAACACTTTGCGGCCACAGGACAAACGCAAGAGCTCAAGGCGCTGGCCGACCATGTGGTGCAGGCCCATTTTCCCGACCTGGTCCACCTGCATGACGCAGCACGCTACACCGCCTTGTTGCAAGAGGTCACACGCCGCACGGCTGAGTTGATGGCCCAATGGCAGGCCGTGGGGTTTTGTCACGGTGTGATGAACACCGACAACATGAGCGTGCTCGGCTTGACCTTGGATTACGGCCCATTTCAGTTCATGGACGGATTTGATCCCGGGCACATCTGCAACCACTCCGACACGTCGGGCCGTTACGCCTATGCGCGCCAACCTCAAGTGGCCTACTGGAACTTGTTTTGTTTGGGCCAGGCCTTGATGCCACTCATCGACACCCAAGAGCCTGCAATCGCCGCACTGGAGACCTACAAAAATGTGTTCCCCCAAGCGCTGGACCAACGCATGCGTGCCAAGCTTGGGTTAACAGATGCACACGAAGGCGATCGCGCTTTGGTGGAGTCGCTCTTGCAAGCCATGCAGCAAGACCGCGTGGACTTCACGGTGATGTGGCGCCGATTGAGTCTGGCCGTGCGAGAGTCGGCTCACCTGACCCATGCCTTTGAACCTGTGCGGGATTTGTTTCTGCACCGTGAGGTATTTGACGCCTGGCGTACCCGATACGAAGCGCGATTGGGGAACGCTGACCGGCGCAGTGCGGGCCAAAGCATGCTGGACATCAATCCCAAATACGTTTTGCGCAACCACTTGGGTGAACTGGCCATCCAACAGGCCAAAACAGGTGACTTTGGCGTGGTGCACGCGTTGTTGACGGTGCTCCAGCAGCCTTGTGACGAACACCCTGCACACGAGGCTTGGGCCGATCTTGCGCCAGAATGGGCGTCATCTATTGAAATCAGTTGCTCATCATGACCATGAAAAAAACCGACGCCCAATGGCGTGAAATTTTGGCGGCCAAACAGGCTGAGCCTGTCGCATTCGAAGTCACCCGTCATGCCGCGACCGAGCGGCCCTTCACCGGCAAGTACGAAAGCCATTGGGCCGATGGCTCTTACCACTGCATCTGCTGCGATGCCAAGCTGTTTGAATCGAGCACCAAATTTGATGCCGGTTGTGGTTGGCCTAGTTTCAGCCAAGCTGCCGATGCGTCCGCCATTGCCGAGCACCGCGACATCAGCCACGGCATGGTGCGGGTTGAAACCGTGTGTGGCCAATGTGGGGCCCATCTGGGTCATGTGTTTCCCGATGGTCCGGCGCCGACAGGTTTGCGTTATTGCATGAACTCGGCCTCCCTCGACTTTGTACCCAAAGACTGAGGCTGCCCCATGAAAATATTCCTCGATTTCTTTCCCATCATTTTGTTTTTTGCCGTGTTCAAAGCCTTTGGCATTTTTGCGGCCACTGCGGTCGCCATCGTGGCCACCATGGGGCAAATTGCTTGGATGTGGCGTAAAAACGGTTTTATCGAGCCCATGCAGTGGGTCAGCCTCGGTGTCATCGTGGTGTTTGGTGGCGCCACCTTGATCACGCAAGACGAAACCTTCATCAAATGGAAACCCTCCGTCCTGTACTGGCTCATGGGCAGTGCGTTGTGGATCGGTCACGTGGTGTTCAAGCGCAATTTACTGCGCCAGCTCATGGGCGCTCAGCTCACCCTGCCCGACCATGCTTGGGGGGTGCTGTTGCACAGTTGGGCCGTGTTTTTCACTGGCATGGGTTTTTTGAACTTGTGGGTGGCCGACAACTTTGACACCGACACCTGGGTCAGCTTCAAGCTGTTTGGCGGCCTAGGCCTCATGCTGGTGTTTGTGGTGCTGCAGGGCATTTACATGAGCCGTTTCATCCAAGAAGACAAGGAAGAAACCTGATGCCCATCACCGCAGACTTGCTGCAAGCTCGCTTGCAAGACCAGTTGTCGCCGACATTTCTGGAAGTGTTCGACGAAAGCGCTGCGCATGCAGGCCATTTGGGCGCGAACGACACGGGGCAAGGAACACACTTTCGGGTGCGATTGAGCAGCCCACAGTTCACCGGCATGTCCAGGGTGGCGCGCCATCGCCTTGTGTATGATGCGTTGCAAACATACATAGACCAAGGACTTCACGCCTTGGCCATCGAAGTTGTAGAAACCCCATCGAGAGATTTTTCATGAAGAAACAAATGGTTTGGAGCATGGTGGCAGCCGCTGTGTTGGCCTCTTTGAGTATCCAGGTGTCGGCACAAAACATTGCCATCGTCAACGGCAAAGCGGTGCCTAAAGCACGCGCCGAAGCCTTGGCTGAACAAGTGGCGCGTTCGGGCCGTCCCATCACCCCCGATGTCGAAGCCCAAATCAAAGAAGAAGTCATTGCCCGTGAAATCTTCATGCAAGAAGCCCAAAAACGTGGCTTGGACGCCACCGACAACTACAAAACCCAGTTGGAGTTGGCGCGTCAAACCATTTTGATCCGTGAACTGTTCACAGAATTCCAAAAGACCGCTGAAGTGACCGACGCCGATGTCCAAGCCGAGTACGACAAATTCGTCGCGGCCAACGGTGGCAAAGAATACCGATCACGCCACATCTTGGTCGAAACTGAAGCACAAGCCAACGCCATTCTGGCCAGCTTGAAAAAAGGTGCCAAGTTCGAAGACCTGGCCAAGAAGCAATCGAAAGACCCAGGGTCGGGTGCCAAAGGGGGTGACTTGGATTGGGCAGCGCCCGGCAACTTTGTCAAAGAATTCTCCGATGCCATGGCTGCTCTGAAAAAAGGCGAAACCACGGCCAAAGCGGTCAAGAGCCAATTTGGCTTTCACATCATCCGTTTGGACGATGTGCGTGAAGCCCAGTTGCCGAAAATCGACGAGGTCAAGCCGCAAATCGTGCAACAAATGCAGCAGCAACGCATGGCCACGTTCCAACAAGACATGCGTGCCAAGGCCAAAGTTGAATAAGTCCAACCCTCGCTGACCACAAAGCGGCCTTCGGGCCGCTTTTTTTAATGGAGCCATCCATGTCCTTGTTGTCTCACCAAATTGAACTTCTAGCGCCAGCTCGCGACGTGGACATCGGCATTGCCGCCATCCATCACGGGGCCGATGCGGTGTACATCGGTGCGCCAGCTTTTGGCGCACGCGCCAGCGCCACCAACACCGTGCGCGACATTGAACGGCTGTGTCGTGAAGCGCATCGTTTCAACAGCCGCATCTTCATCACCCTCAACACCATCTTGCGAGACGATGAGTTAGAGGGTGCACGCCAAATGGCCTGGGACGTCTACAACGCCGGTGCCGATGTGTTGATCGTGCAAGACATGGGCTTGTTGGAAATTGACTTGCCGCCGATTCAATTGCACGCCAGTACCCAGACCGACATTCGCACGCCCGAGAAAGCTCGTTTTTTGCAAGATGTCGGTTTCTCACAAATTGTGCTGGCCCGTGAGCTGACCTTGGCGCAAATCCGTGACATCCACCAAGCCTTGGATGCCGAGCGCTGCAAGTTGGAGTTCTTTGTGCACGGAGCCTTGTGCGTGGCCTACAGCGGCCAGTGTTACATCAGCCATGCCCACACAGGCCGCAGCGCCAACCGGGGTGACTGCAGCCAAGCCTGCCGT
Source organism: Limnohabitans sp. (assembly GCF_046052825.1). Taxonomy (GTDB): domain Bacteria; phylum Pseudomonadota; class Gammaproteobacteria; order Burkholderiales; family Burkholderiaceae_C; genus Limnohabitans. The sequence goes on along the minus strand of NZ_JAVLFP010000025.1, from coordinate 2,846 downwards.
TTGCCCTATCACGTGACAGACAGCCAAGGCCGCTTCATTGCGCACGACAAGCACGTGTTGTCGATGAAAGACAACAACCAGAGCGAGAACTTAGAGGCACTCATCGATGCAGGCGTGCGCAGCTTCAAAATTGAAGGCCGCTACAAAGACATGGCCTATGTCAAAAACATCACGGCGCATTACCGTGTCTTGATCGATGAATTGCTCGAAGCGCGTGAGCATTCAACCGACCCGACGCGTCCACCCTTGGCGCGCGCCTCCAGCGGGCAGACCACGCTGTTTTTCACCCCCGACCCTAACCAGAACTTCAACCGCGAATTCACCGACTACTTTGTCCAAGGACGCCAAGAAGACATTGGTGCTTTTGACTCTCCCAAAAATCCGGGCATCGCCTTGGGCGAGGTGCTGGCGACAGGCCCCAACTGGATGGAGTTGCAGCCTTTTGACAAAACCGCCGTGCTGCACAACGGCGATGGCCTGTGCTATTACGACCTTCAGAAAGAGTTGGTCGGTGTCGCGATCAACCGCGCCGAAGCCACGGCCAAAAAAGGCGTCTGGCGGGTGTTCCCCAAAGACCCCATGTCCGGCTTCAAAGACCTGCGACCTGGCACGACGCTCAACCGCAACCGAGACATGGACTGGGTTCGGGGCTTGGATAAAACATCGAGTGAGCGTCGCATCGGTGTCTGGCTGGCGTTTGCCGACACCGCGCAGGGCTTCTCCCTCACCTTGACCGATGAAGAGGGTCACACGGCAAGCGCTGCGCTGTCGTGTGCCAAAGAACTGGCCAAAGACACGGATCGCCACGACGCCAGCTTGCGTGAACACCTGGGCAAGTTTGGCGCCACCCGTTTTGAGGTGTTGCACCAGCAGGTCACGCTCAGTCAGCCATGGTTTGTGCCCGCTTCATCCCTCAATGCCTTGCGTCGTGAAGCGGTGCAAAACCTAGAGCTGGTTCGCGAGCAAGCGTACCAGCGCCCTGCCCGCGCCCACGCTGTGGAGCCGCCCGTCAGCTATCCCGAAGACACCCTGACTTATCTGGCCAATGTCTACAACGACAAAGCCAGGGGTTTCTACGCCAAGCATGGCGTGCGCTTGGTGGCAGCAGCGTACGAAAGTCACGAAGAGCTAGGCGAGGTCAGCCTGATGATCACCAAACACTGCGTGCGTTTCAGCATGAGCTTGTGCCCCAAGCAAGCCAAGGGCGTCACCGGTGTGCAGGGCACAGTGAAAGCAGAACCGCTCACGCTGATCAACGGCAGCGAAAAACTCACGCTGCGCTTTGACTGCAAACCCTGCGAAATGCATGTGGTGGGCCACATGAAAAAAACCGTGCTCAACCAACGCGTGCGCGAGATGAAAGAAACACCGATGACCTTTTATAAAACGCGCCCCACCGCCACTGCGCGCTGAAGCCAGGGTTTCAATCGATCTTGGCGCCAGAGGCTTCGACGATGCCCTTCCACTTGGCGTAGTCGGTCTTCAGCACATTGGAAAACTTGGACGGCGTCATGGCCTCGGGCTCCGCGCCCTGGGCATGGATGGCCTCACGCATGTCTTGGCTCGCCAACAGCTTGTTCACTTCTGCATTGAGCAGGGTGATCACCTGAGCGGGTGTGCCAGTGGGGGCAAATAAGCCATACCAAGTGCTGACATCGAAATCCTTGAAACCGGATTCCGACACGGTAGGAACCTCGGGCATCGAGGAGCTTCGCTTGGCAGAGGTCACAGCCAAGGGGCGCAATTTGCCAGATTTGATTTGTGCCATCGCCGACGGCACCGATGACACCAGCAAATCGACATTACCTGCCAGTGCGTCCATCATGGCTGGGTTCGAGCCTTTGTAGGGGATGTGGCTGAGTTCTATGTTCGCGGCTTTTTCAAACAACTCACCCGCCAAATGAATCGAGGTGCCGTTTCCAGGCGAACCGTAACTGACCTTGCCTGGCGCGGCGCGCGCAGCTTGGACCACATCGACCAAGGTTTTGAATTTGGAATTGGCACTGGTGGCAATCACTACCGGGGTGTAGGCGATGTGGGCCACGGCCACCAAATCACGTGTGGGGTCCCAAGCTAGGTTTTTGTACAACCAAGGGCCGATGACCAAGTTGTCTTTTTGACCCATCACCAGCTCGTAGCCCGTTGGGGCCGCCTTGACCGCTTCTGTGATGCCAATGGTGCCGCCTGCGCCAGCGCGGTTGTCGGCGATCACGGTCCACTTTTGTTGTTCGGTCAATTTGGTCGCCACCAAGCGCGACAAAATGTCGGTGCCGCCGCCCGGCGGGAAAGGCACGATCAAACGAATCGGTTTAGATGGGTAAGCGGTTGTCGGAGTTTGCGCTTGGGCGGTCGTGAGACCCAGGGTGCAACACACGAGCAACAAGTAAAAATAGATTTTTTTCATCATAGGACCCTCTTAAAAATCAACCCACCCACCGGCGCGCATTGCGCCAGATGCGCATCCAGGGGCTGAAGGCGTCGATGCCGCCTGAAGCAGCCAAGTCGGTCCAGCTCATTTGGACATTGCGGAACACGCGTTCAGGGTGCGGCATCATGGCGGTGAAGCGGCCATCAGCAGTGGTCACAGCGGTCAAGCCGCCGGCGCTGCCATTGGGGTTGAAGGGGTAGGTTTCTGTCGCTGAACCGAAGTTGTCGACAAAGCGCATCGCGGCCACCACTTGGGCGGCGTCACCGCGTTGGCTGAAGTTGGCATAGCCCTCGCCGTGTGCCACGGCAATGGGCAAACGGCTGCCTGCCATGCCTTGCAAGAACAAGCTGGGTGACGGCAACACCTCCACCATCGACAAGCGTGCTTCAAAGCGCTCACTCTGGTTGGTGGTGAAGCG